>DASZFQ010000055.1:0-2694 GCA_035939595.1 Casimicrobiaceae bacterium | reverse complement strand
GGGCCGGGACGATGCGGTCGCGCTCACCCGCGGCGGGCATGCGCTCGCCCACCTCACCGAGGACGTCGCCGGCGGCATCGCCGTGCTCGACCGAGCGCTCGTGCTCAATCCCAATCTCGCGTCGGCCTGGTTCCTCGCCGGATTCCTGCGGACCTGGAACGGCGAGCCGGACGCCGCCATCGAGCACTTCGCGCACGCCATGAGGCTGAGCCCACTCGACCCCGAGCTCTACCGCATGCAGGCCGGACTGGCGGCGGCGCATCTGTTCGCGGGACGCTTCGACGCCGCGTCGTCGTGGGCAGAGAAAGCCTTCCGGGAGTTACCGAGCTTCCTGATGGTCGTCAGTGTCATCGCGGCGAGCCATGCGCTCGCGGGCCGCCCGGACGAGGCGCAGTGCGCGATGAAGCATCTGCGCGAGCTCGACCCCACGCTGCGCGTCTCCAATCTCGCGGATTGGCTCCCGATCCGCCGGCCGGAGGACCTCGCGACCTTCGCGGATGGGTTGCGGAAGGCGGGGCTGCCGGAGTGAGGCGCGCAGTTCTCCGACCAACATGTGAGTTGTGAGGAGGGGTAGCATAGTCCTGCTGAAGAATTGGCCGGATGCGTCCGAAGCGCATGCAACGCGAAGCACTGCGGAATTCCCGCGCCATTGCACCACGGCCTTGTGAAACATTCGAATCGGCGAGCGGCTGTCTTTGAATCAAGTTTGCGCGCTGTCGCTCTATATTGAATCTTTGTTGCGGGTCGAAATGTCAAACAAACTTTTGCAACACAATCCTCCTGAAAGCGGAAGTGAAATCAGGGTATTGGCATCTGCCACGATGGACCTTTGTGGGTTGATGGCGTCGCCTGGCGCGTGATTCAAGTGCCCAAACTGGAGCCTCGAATCATGCGCCACGAATTAGGGAAAGCCGGGCGTGGCGTTCATCATCAACGTCACCGATCCGGCCGTCGCTCACGAAATGCTCGAAAAGCTGCCTTTGGGTAAAGCACATATGATGAGCTTCGAACTGATCCCCATTGGCCCGCTCAACCCGCTTCGCTTTTTGCAGGGCATGCAGCCGAAACCTTGAGAGCTTACTTGGCGTCATGCGCGGGCGCTTGCCTGCCGCCGCGAGCGCGTGCTGTTTCCTGAAGTGCTGCTTGCTCATAAAGGCCTTGGAAAAAAATGCGGCCGATAACACCTTGATTTACCGGCGGATTGGTAATCTCAGGGCCGCCCAGCTTCTGCTCGGAAGGGCGACATACTGCCCGCGAACAGCAGACTGAAGCACGCATCACCTACAAATTTCATCCCCGCTTTGGCGAGATCGTGCGCGTTCGGCGGCGGCTTGAGCGAGGCGGCGCCGCGTTTCTCGTTGTGCACCAACTTGACGGCACCTTTGCCTGCCTTCCGGCGTGGATGACTGAGGAGGCTGCGTCCCGATTCGAGATCGGCGTTGAGCCGCGTTTTCCCCTCGATGTTCTTCGCTCCCTCCGCAACGAGGTCGATGCGCTTCTAGGCTTTCTGGCGTCCGAATCAAAAACGGAGCGACCAGAGAATGACGCAGCGATCCGAGAATCTCCAGCCAAGCCTGTTCCAGGCCGAACGACCGTGCGTCGAACTGCGTGCGGCTCAAAAGAGCGAGCTCGCGACGGTCATCGAGGTGCTGCTGCGCGAGATCGCGGCGGCGCTGGCAAAAGCGGCAAGCGGGGGAAGCGGCGATGACCAAGATCACGACTGAGCATCTCACCCGAAGCGCCTGCGTCTACATCCGGCAATCGACAGCAGACCAGCTCGCGCATAATCATGAGAGCCGACGGCGCCAATACGGCCTCGTCGATCGCGCCAAGCAGCTTGGCTGGGGCAACGTCGATGTCATCGACGACGACCTCGGCCGCTCCGGTGGCGGCATCGCGCGTCCCGGCTTCGAGCGGCTGCTCGCAACGATCTGCGACGGCCGTGTCGGCGCTGTGCTTGCGATCGAGGCGTCGCGTCTTGCCCGTAATGGCCGCGACTGGCATACGCTGATCGAGTTCTGTGGATTGGTCGGCACGCTCATCGTCGACGAGGACGGAATCTACGATCCTCGCCATCCCAACGATCGGCTGCTGCTTGGCATGAAGGGCACGATGAGCGAGCTTGAACTCTCGATGTTCCGCCAGCGCTCGCAGGAAGCGCTGAAGCAGAAGGCACGCCGCGGCGCTCTGGTCCTCGGTGTTGCCGCCGGCTATGTGAAGATCGGTCGCGATCGCATAGAGAGGAATCCGGACAAACGTGTGCAGGACGCCCTGCAGCTAGTCTTCACCAAGTTCGCCGAACTGCAAAGTGCACGACAGGCGCACATCTGGCTAAGAGAGGAGGGCATCGAGCTGCCAGTCAAGTCGCGCCAAGGCGAGGCGCATGGCGTCGTGTGGCGACTGCCGGCCTACAACATCGTGCACAACATCCTGACCAATCCGATCTATGCAGGTGCCTACGCGTTCGGGCGCACGAAGAGCCGTGTGAGTCTTGAAGGTGGACGCAAACATATCCGGCGTGGTGTGCAAAAGCCCATGGCCGAATGGGACGTCTTGATCAAGGATCACCACGCGGCCTACATCACCTGGGACGAGTTCGAGCGCAACCTTCGGGTAATCGCCAATAATGCGACCGGCATGAGCAGCGCATTCTCTCGTGGAGCAGCTCGTAAAGGCGAGCTGCTGCTGCCTGGA
>DASZFQ010000054.1:0-4243 GCA_035939595.1 Casimicrobiaceae bacterium | reverse complement strand
AGGACGCGCCGTCGCTGATCAGGCTCCTGGAACAATCGCCGCAGTTCACCCGCGCGACCTTCTTCGCGCCGACCACGCGGGCCCAGAACGATCCAGGCGAGCGGTTCTACATCGAGGCGCACATCACGCCATATTTCGGGTCGGGATCATGAACCAGGTCGCAACCTTGCGAAAACTCCTGACCGCGCCGCTGCCGGCAGCGGCATTATACCTGGCCGCCATGGTCCTGCTGATGTTCGTAATCGTCAGTTCGTTGACCGGCACCTTGAGCAAGCGCGCCGATGTCGCAGCCTCGGCCGCCATGCTGGAGCAGTTCGAAGGCCGCAGGCCCGCTTCTGTCCGTGGACAAGCTCCCGGCACCGGGCCGTCCGGCTCGCCGTTTCTTGAGGGCGCAACGGTGACGGTTGCCGGTGCAGCACTGCTGCAGCGCGTGACTGCGGCCGTGACGAAGCTCGGCGGCAACGTGCTGTCGTCCCAGGTCGACCTGCAGGGGACGCAATCCAAGACCGGATTCCTCACCATCATCGCAAGCTGCGACATCGACCAGCCGGGCTTGCAGCAGCTGCTCTACGATGTCGAGGCCGGGATGCCGTTTTTGTTCGTCGATCAGCTCGTCGTGCAGGCCCCGGCGAGCCTCGCCGCGTCGGGCGACGGCAAGCTGCGCATTCTGCTCGCGGTCTCCGGACAATGGCGGGGCTCGAAATGACACAGGCCGAAGCGATGCGGACGCTGGGCATGGGGCTGACGCTTCTGCTCGTGGCTGCGCTCGGTGTTCCCGCCGCAACCTCGGCGCTGACGACCACCACTGCCGACGCCGATGCGGATATCCCACGCCGCGCCGATGTCCCATCCGCATCGTCGCCCTGGGACCCGCCTGCGGCTCCCGCAACAGTCGTGGTCAAGCCTCCGGAGTCGCCGCCCGCCGCACCGGAGCGCACCCCCAGCGCCAATCCGCTCTGGGCGATCCCGCTTGCGACATTGTCAAATACGCGCGAGCGACCGATTTTTTCATCGTCGCGGCGACCTCCGCCGCTTGTCGTCGCCTCGGTGCCGGTGGCGAAAACGCCGCCGCCGCCGAAACCACCGCGCGCCGAGCGTCCGGAGCTTTCGTTGGTCGGCACTATCGCCAGCGGCGATCAAAGCTTTGGAATTTTTGTCGATCAGACCACCAAGGCCGCGCTGCGTTTGAAAATTGGCGACGAGTATCAGGGTTGGAGATTGCGTTCGGTTCAGGGCCGTGAGGTGACGCTGGAGCGCGACCAGCAGACCACGATATTGAGCATGCCGCAGGCCGGTACAGGCGCGGCCGGGCCGATGCGGGTACAAGCCGAGAACGCAGTGTCGCAAGGGTCGCAAGGGTCGCAAGGGTCATCCGACCCGCCGCCGCAACGTGGCAACCGGCGCTAGCTGATCCAGCCGCCTTGCTGAAGCGCAAGCGTGACCAATAGCCCGAGCGCGAGAAATGGGCCGAACGGCATGGTGGTCTGCCGCGTCATCGACCGCCCGGTGAGTTGCACGACACCGGCTGCGGCGAGCGCGGTCAAGGAAGCGACCAGGAGCTGCAGGGGAACGCCGGCGATACCGATCCAGACGCCGGACGCCGCCAGCAGCTTGACATCGCCGAGGCCAAGACCCTGGAATTTCCGGAACATGAAATAGAGCTGACGCAATAACCAAACGATCACGCCGATGATAATGCCCTCGCAACCGGCGCTAAGCGCGGCGGCCCAGCCATCAAGCACGGCGGCCCTGGCAAGGCCAACGATAGCAATCGCAAGATTGAGCCAGTCCGGGATGATGCCGCGACGCAGGTCAATCCACGCTAGCAAGGCGGTCGCGAGATAGAGCAAAGCAAGACAGCTGGCGGCGATCATGACGGCGTAATTCTAGGAAGGAGCAGGCTGGTTCTAGCACGCCAAAAAGCCCCCGGGGCTGCACCCCGGGGGCTTACCATTTCGTTTCGGCGCTGCGTCAGTCAGTGCCGGTCACGATCATGCTCGTGATCGTCGTCACCGCCGGAGGCCCAGACCACGGCGCCAGTGGCCTCGTCCAGGATCAGCTTGCGCGGGTGGTCCTCGTTGCGATCGTCAAAGTCGAACATATGCTCGAGCGTGCCGGCAATGGTGTCGAATGAGCCGCCCGGCTGAATCCGCTCACCGTGCAGCCAGTTGTCCTCGACGAAACGCAGCACCGAGCTCTGGTCGGTGAGCGTGTGGTCGACGTGGTTGCGCTTGGCGAATGGCGAGATCACCAGGAGCGGCATGCGGGTGCCGTAGCCGCAGCGACCCTGCACCGGTGCACCGAAGGCGCCGTTGAGCGGCGTCGCCGGTGTAACTTTGCCCTGCTGGAAGCCATTGCTGGTATTGCAGACCCCCGGCCCATTAAGTGTATCGACCGCGGAGCTGAATGACGGATTTACGACCGGCGGCATCTGATGGTCGTACCAGCCATCGGAGTCGTCATAGAGGAGGACGACCGCGGTATCCGCCCATTCCGGGCTCTTCTGCAGGGCATTGATGACCTGCACCAGGAAACGCTGCTCGTCCAGCGGATCCGAATAGCCGGCATGTCCGTCCTGGAACGCCGGCGCTTTCAGGAAGCTCACCGCCGGCAGGTTATGTGCCTTCAGCGCGTCGAAGAAGTCGTGGGTGTCGTAGTTGTGGTTGGCCGGCTCCGGCGTGTTGGTTCCAGGGATGAAGCTGCGACCAATGGCCTGGACCGAACTCGGACGCGCGTGCGACGGGTTGCTGGTCGATGCATAATACTGGAACCAAGCGTGGTGCGGGATGTAGTCGACGGAAGTGAACGCCGGCGTGCCGGGTGCGGTCGGGTTGGTTTCGCGCAGGCAGTTCGTGGTGCCGTTGGCGTTGACGATGCTCAGGTCGAAACCGCCCATGAACGATCCCCAGGTGATGCCCTTGGCGTTCAAGAGGTCGCCGATGTTTTTGCCGTGCATCTGGACCTGGTCGAGGGTCGGGTTCGAGCAGACGTCACCGAGCGGATCACCATCGCCGATCTCGGTCAGGTTACTGGTGAGATGGGCGGCGTCGCCAAATGCTTCGTGGGTCGGATGCGCGAGCGTCACGCCATCGGTCTTGTAGATGTTCTTGGATCCATCGATGCCGTTCGTTTGACCCGAGATCAGGTTGATCGCGCCCGGCGTCGAGGGACCGAACTGGGTGGTGTAATTGTTGTCGTTCAGAGCGAAATGCTGGGCGTAGTTCCAGATGGCGGTGGTGGTGTTGCCGTCAAAATATCCCATCACCAGATTTGCGCCCACACCCACCGGCGGCGGGCCCGAGGTGCCGACCCAGGCCGGAAAGCCGTCCATCTTGCCGTTGTCGTACGCGCTTTCTTCGGGGCTCTCATTGTGGCCCTGGTCGTTGGTCAGTGCCCGCGACGGCGATAGGCGGAACGGGTTCGACGCGCCGCCTCCGTTCAGCTTGCCGTTATTTGGCGCTGCCGGATTGGCGTTGGGATTGTTGTTGAGCAGATCGACGCCCGCGAGCGGCCCGAAATGGTTGTTGACGTCGAGCGGGTTGACGAGGTTGTTGACCTTCGGCGTGTCCTCTTTGGCCACGAACTTGGTTTCGCCCGAGAGGTTCTGCGCCTTCGGGTAGGTCCCGAAGTAATGATCGAACGAAACATTCTCCTGGAAAATGACCACGAGATGCTTGATCGGCGTCGCGGTCTGGACGCGGCGGAAATCGTCGCGGTCGCCGTCGTGATCTTCGGCGACAGCGCCGGCACCGGCAAGCATGAGGGCGAGGGCGGATACCAAACCGAGGGTTTTGGGCAAACGCATGTAGATTGCCTCCTTGTTGGATATGGGAAAAATACGATGGGCATTGGCGCAGCGATGGGACATGGAAAGCGCCGCGCGGAACTTTCCAGAGCTGCGTCACAGTGCGATGAAGGGAATGTGACTTATTGTTGAAGCGCGATGCTGACACGGTCGCAATCGGCTCGAGAGGAGACGCGCCGCGGCGACTCTCGTCGAAGTGCAAGAGAAAAAATAGCCGGGCGCCGTCGGAATAAATCGTTCGCATCGTTGTTGCTCGCGCGCACTGCGTGCCAAATCACGCCAATCAACACAGCGAACCAGCGAGGCCATGGTCTGGCCGCGATGTTGTCGCGCGAACGTTTTCGATCCGTCACCCAATCAGACAATGCGTGTCATCGTCGCGGAATATGAACGCGGCTGTTGCCACCATCCCACTTTATCCAACAGGAGAGAGCTATG
>DASZFQ010000053.1:0-137158 GCA_035939595.1 Casimicrobiaceae bacterium | reverse complement strand
GGTCTGCGGCAGGCCGCAGGCGGCACGCGAGGGCGGCGGTCCCGGCGGCAGGCGCGTGGTGTCGCTGGGGAAGGCCATGTGCGGCATGTACAGCGGGCGCTCGCTGTAGAACGGCGTCAGATGCTCAGGCAGGCTGAAGCGGTCGGTGAAGATGTAGTCGTACCAGGGCGCGCCCAGCGTTCCCGGATAACCGATGCAGTTGATCTGCACCGGGGCCGGGCGCAGGGCGAAGATGCCCTCGCGCGCATGCTGTGTATAGCCGTTGAGATCGAAGAGGATGCCGATGCGATCATCACGGATGCGCTGCGCGATCTGTGCCGTCGATGCACCGCTCACGTCGAGAAAGTGCTCGAAGGCGCCCTCGGCGCGTTGGCCAACCGCTCCTTCGTTGCGCGGGAGAATGCCATAGGCGAAAACTTCCAGGCGGCCGCGCTCAAGCCGTTCCCAGAACTCGAGCATCAGCGTTGCCATCGGATGAGGGCGGAAATCCGATGAGACGAAGCCGATGCGCAATCGTTCTGCCGGCGCGAACGTAAGCCGGCCCGCATAACCTGCGGTGCTCCCCGAGGGAAGCTTCTCGCGCACCCATATCTGCGCGCATTGCAGTTGGTCCTGCGGGGAATCCGAGAGGGCTAGAAGGCTGAAGGGAAGCGCACTGGACTTGCCTGCGCGCACGTCGAGGAGCAGGCGCTCCGAGTCCCGCCTGTGGTTGCGCCAGTCGCAACAGCGCAGCCTGGCGTAGAGAATTCTCCCGGCTACGAATTCCGAGTCGTGCGCCTCAGGAAGTCGGGGATTGATTGCCACTGCGCGGTCGAAAGATACCAATGCCTCGTCGTGCCGTTGCAGGTTCTGCAACGATGTCGCCCGGTTGAAATGTGCCTCGGCATACTCGGGATTGATGGAAATTGACTTGTCGCAACTCGCCAACGCTTCCTCGAAACGGCCCAGCTCGTTCAGAATAACGCCGCGATTGCTGAGGGCTTCCGCAAAGTCCGGCCTGATGGCGAGCGCGCGTTCGCAGCTTGTCAGCGCTTGCTCCTGTTCTCCGAGTCGATTGAGAGCGATGCTCCGGTTGCTGAAGGCCTCGGCGAGATTCGGTGCGATCGCGAGCGCCGCGTCACAGCTCGCCACGGCTTCCCTGTATCGGTTGATGCGGACGAGTGCGAGCCCAAGATTGGCGAGGGCCTGGGCGTGATCCGGCTTAAGCGCCAGCGCCCGCTCGTAGCTTGCCACTGCCTCTGCATGGCAACCGAGCGCGCCGAGCACGTTGCCGTAATGGGAATGCGCGTCGGCGGACCGGTCGTTAAGCGCTAGGGCCGCCTCGATCATGTGCCGGGCGTCGGCCAGCCGGCCTCGTTGAAGTTGCACGACACCGAGCAAATGAAGCGCATCGAAATGGTCCGGCTTGAGGTCGAGCAGCGCGCGATAAATGCGTTCCGCCTCGGATAGCCTGCCTGCTCGGTGGCTGGCAATTGCTTCCTGAATCGGCTGGCGCCGCGATTCGGGGTTCGTGCCTTGATGGACCACGCAGCTCTCCGATGCCGTGCCGTCGCGACCTTGGTTCGGGTGAACCGGGCGCCTCAGCCAAGCTTGCGAAAGGCCGAGGCGGCAAGCTGCACCGTGGCCTGGATGTCTGCCGCGGTATGTGCGGCGGACACGAACCCGGCTTCGAACGCGCTCGGCGCAAAGTACACGCCGGCATCGAGCATGCGGTGGAAGAAGCGGTTGAAGCGCTCGCGGTCGCAGGCCATGACGGTGGCGAAGGAATCCGGAACGGTGGGCGCGAAATAGATGCCGAACATCCCGCCCACGGCCTGGGCCGAGAACGGCACCGCGGCCTCGCTCGCCGCGGCCGCGAGTCCCTCCGCCAGGCTGCGCGTGCGCGCCGAGAGCTCAGCGTAGAACTCGGGCGCCCGGATTGCCTTGAGCGTCGCCAATCCGGCCGCGACGGCGACCGGATTCCCGGACAGCGTCCCCGCCTGGTACACCGGTCCCAGCGGCGCGATTTGCTCCATGATCTCGCGCCTGCCGCCGAACGCGCCCACCGGCATGCCGCCACCGATCACCTTGCCCAGCGTGGTGAGATCGGGTCGCACGCCGTAGAGACCCTGTGCCCCGGACTGATGCACCCGAAAGCCGGTCATCACCTCGTCGAAAATCAGCACCGCACCGTAGCGATCGCACAGCTCCCGCAGGCCCGCTAGAAACCCTGGCGCCGGCAGGATCAGGTTCATGTTGCCCGCGACCGGCTCGACGATGATGCAGGCAATGGCGTCGGGGTGCGCGGCGAATGCCGTGGCCACGCCCTCGAGGTCGTTGTAAGAGAGCACGATCGTCTCGCCGGCGATCGCCGCCGGGACGCCGGCCGACGAGGGCTGGCCGAAAGTGAGCGCGCCCGAGCCTGCCTTGACCAGCAGGCTGTCGCCGTGGCCGTGATAGCAACCCTCGAACTTGACGATCTTGGACCGACCCGTGTAACCGCGCGCGAGGCGCAGCGCGCTCATCGTCGCCTCGGTACCTGAGCTCACGAGCCGCACCTGGTCGAGCGAGGGCAGCAGGCCGCACAGCGTTTCGGCGAGTTCGACCTCGGCTTCGGTCGGCGCCCCGAACGACAGGCCGAAGCGCGCCGCCTCCTGCACTGCGCGCACGGTGCCGGCGTGCGCATGTCCCAGGATCGCCGGTCCCCAGGAGCCCACATAATCGAGGTAGCGCTGGCCGTCGGCGTCCCACAGGTAGGCGCCCTCGCCGCGGGTGAAGAAGCGCGGGGTGCCGCCGACGGAGCGAAAGGCCCGTACCGGCGAATTCACGCCGCCGGGAATGCTGCGCTGGGCGCGCGCGAAGAGTTCCTCGTTACGGGTCATGCCGCAGCCCGCTCTGTTCGTTCGCGATCCGGCGAGCGCCAGGCGCGAGGGAAGAGCGGAGCGCAAACGCGGCGCGGAACGCCGCCGCCGCGGCCGCGATGTCGGGCGCATCGAACACCGCGCTGATGACCGCCACGGCGTCGGCGCCGGCCGCGATCAGCGCCGGAGCGCTCGCCGCGGTAATGCCGCCGATGGCGACAACGGGCACGTTCCACCGCGTCTTCGCCGAGCCGAGCAGGGACAGCGGCGCGCGCACGGCTTGCGGCTTGACGCGGGAAGCAAAGAAGCTGCCGAAGGCCAAGTAGCTCGCCCCGGCCCGCAGCGCGCGCTGCCCGGTCTCGAGCGAGTCGTAGCAGGAGGCGCCGATGATCGCGTCGGCTCGGAGTTGCTGTCGGGCGGCAGCCAACTCGCTATCGTCGCGGCCGAGATGTACACCATCGGCGGCGACTTCGCGGGCAAGACCGACGTCGTCGTTGACGATGAAGGTTACACTGCGCGCGCGGCAGAGCGCGCGCAGCGCGAGCGCCTGCTCGCGGCGCAAGGCGGCAGGGCCGAGCTTGTTGCGATACTGGACCACCGCCGCGCCGCCCGCGATGGCGCAGCTCACCCGCGCCACCAGCAAGGCGGTGTCCGCAAGCTCTGGCGTGAGGACATACAGTCCGGCGATCGGCGGTCGCTTCGCCGTCGGGGCGAATGGACTCATCAATGGCGATGTAGGTTCGGTGTGCGCGGCGCCTGATCGTCATCGAGCGGAGGCTCGGCGTCGTCTTCGCGCGCCCAGAACAACCGGTCGGGCAGGTGCTGGCCCATGCCTGGCCGGTAGGCCTTGGCCAGCGTGTGCCAGGTGTAATCCTGCGCCTCGCGCACCGCTTCCGGGAGTTCCAGACCGTTGGCGAGCATCGCCGCGATCGCCGAGGCAAGGGTGCAGCCCGAACCGTGATAGCTGCCCGGCAACCGTTCCCAGCTGTCGCTGCGCACGACCCCGCCCTTGCCGTAGAGCGTGTTGATCACCTGCAGCGTCGGCTCGTGCGTGCCGGTGATGAGCACGTGCTCGCACCCGGATTCGATCATGCGCTGCGCGCAAATGGCGAGCGTCGGCTCTTCGTCGTCGTCGGCATCGGCCAGACGCCGGGCCTCGGTGCTGTTGGGCGTGAGAATCGTCGTCCGGGGCAGCAGCAGCTCCCGCAGCGCGTGCAGCATGTTGTCGCTCGACAGCTCGTCACCGCGGCCCGAGGCGAGCACCGGGTCGAGTACCAGCGGGACGTCGGGATAGTCGGCGAGAATCTCGGCGATGGCGGCGATGTTCTCGACGCTGCCGAGCACTCCGATCTTGAATACGTCGACCGGCATGTCCTCGAGCAGGCAGCGCGCCTGATCGGCAACCCATTCCGCGTCGAGCGGCTGCACGCCCTCGACGCCGAGGGTGTCCTGCACCGTGATCGCGGTAAGCACCGACAGCGGATGACAGCCCATGCTTGCCAGCGTCAGGATATCGGCCTGAAGTCCGGCGCCGCCGCTAGGATCGGAGGCGGCGAAGGTCAGCACAATCGGCGGAAAGACGGCAGCTTGCTCGGCGGCTGGTTGCATACGTGCGGCGAAAGGCGCGGAGCGCGAGGAAACAGAGCTCGTGCGCGACCGGGACGGGCCCTTCGGGAGCAGCCCCAGCGCGGGTGAACTTGGTAGAATCTGATTTTACTCCAAACGTCTTCGCACCAATGAAGAAATACATGTGCCTGATCTGCGGCCACATCTACGACGAGGCGCTCGGCGACCCCGAAACCGGCGTCGCGCCGGGAACCAAGTGGGAGGATGTACCACCGAACTGGACTTGTCCGGACTGCGGCGCGCGCAAGGAAGATTACGAGCTGGTGGAATTCTGATGCGCATCCTGCATACCATGTTGCGCGTCGGCGATCTCGAGCGCTCGCTGCGCTTTTACACCCAAGTGCTCGGCATGCGGCTTTTGCGCACCACCGACCGGCCGGAGCAGAAATACAAGCTCGCGTTCGTCGGCTACGGTGACGAAGCGGAGCAGGCGGTGCTGGAGCTGACCTACAATTACGGCGTGAGCCGCTATGAGCTGGGCAGCGCGTACGGCCATGTCGCGATCGAGGTGCCCGACGCGGCGGAGGCCTGTGCGGCGGTACGCCGCCAAGGCGGCAATGTGACGCGCGACGCGGGGCCGGTCAAAGGCGGGACGACGGTCATCGCCTTTGTCGAGGATCCCGACGGTTACAAGATCGAGCTCATCGAGCGCAAGGCGAAACCGTCGTAAGCGCAGTCAGGCCTGCCGCTGCATGCCTGCGCGCTGCAGCTCGTCGTAGATCCCGATCAGCAGCGCTTCCCAGTCGCGCGTAAAGCCTGCCGTATCGAAAAGCGGATTGCTGCCGCGCGTGGCTTCGAGTGCGGCACGGTACGTACGCAGGCGGTGCGGATTGGCCACAAGGGCGAGCAGCCGCGACGCGTAGTCGGGCGCTGAATCGGCGATCAGATCCGCCAGCCCGCTTGCCACGAGCAGGCTCGCGCCGACCCGCCCGGCAAACGTCGGACCGCGACAGGTCAGCATGGGCACGCCCATCCACAGCGCGTCGCATCCGGTCGTATGTGCGCCATAGGGCAGCGTGTCGAGCGCCAGGTCGGCGCAGGGCAGGCGCGCGATGTGCGCGTCCTGGGCGAGCGTCGGCGCGAAGATCAGCCGTGCGGGGTCAACGCCGGCGCGCTCGGCCTCGAGGCGCAGGTTCATCTGCATGCGCGGATGAGCGGCGAGCAGCCACAGCACCGCGTCAGGCCGTGCAGCGAGCGCGGCCAGCCAGGTCGCGAACAGCGGCCGGCGCAGCTTGTAGCTCTGATTAAGACAGGCGAGCACCAGCCCGTTCTCGGGCAGCCCGTGTGCGGCGCGCGGTGACGGCGCGGGGAGGCCGCGGCGACTGTCGTTGACGTAATAGCAGCGCGGCAGGCGCCAGACGCGCTCGTGAAAATAGGTCTCGTCGGCCGGGGTGATCACTTCCGCGTCGGCGATGAGGCCATCGATCGCGTCATAGCCCAGGGTGCCTGGAAAGCTCATGTAGTGCAGCTGCACCGGGGCCGGTCGCGAGGCAAGGATGGCGAGCCTCCCGCCCTGCGTATAGCCGTGACGGTCGATCAGGACGTCGATGCCGTCGCCGCGAATCAGGCGCGCCGCCTGCGCGTCGCTGACGCCACTGAGGTCGCGCCAATGCCCGAATGTCGCGCGGATGCGCTCGGCCACCGCCCCGCCATCCTCGCTTCCGTAGCTGTAGCCGTGGACTTCGAAGCGCTCGCGGTCGTGCTGCTCGAACAGGCCCGCCATCAGGCGTCCAGTCGGGTGGTCGCGGAAGTTGCCGGAGAGATAGCCGATCCGCAACCGCGCCCCGCGCGGCGGCGCGGAGCGGCGCGGCGCCACGGCCGGCAGCGTCGCGTTCGCCCAGCGCCGCGCGACGACGAGTTGCTGCGCCGGCGTCGTCGGCATCGCCAGCGCGATCCAGGGCGACCAGCGCGGGTCGCCGTGCGCGTCGTCGAGGGTCGCGGCCAGCTGCCGTTCGCATGCTTCGAGCCCGTCCCAGGCGCACAGGGTGTAGCGCGCATAGACGCGGTTGGCCAGCGCCGGCGTCAGCGAAGGCGCGGCGGCCGCCGCGCGCTCGAAGGCGAGCAACGCCTGCTCATCCTCGCCCAACCGCCGCTCGGCGAGTCCGAGGTTGTCCCAAACCTCCGCCTCGTTGGCGCCGAGTGCCTGTGCGCGCTGCAGGTGGGTGCGCGCCGCCATGGCCCGGCCTTCGTCGAGCAGGGTTGCCGCCAGGCTCACGCGCAGCGCGGCGCTGTCGGGGGCCAGCGCGACGCATTGCTCGAGCAATTCGCGGGCGGCAGTCGCCGCGCCGGCAGCTTTGAGCTGCGCGGCGATGCCGTGCGCCCGCCCGAGGGCGGCGTCGGCCTGCTCGCGCTCGCCGCGGGCAAGTCCGACGCGGGCGAGCGCTAGCCAGATTTCCTGCTGCGGCAGCCCTTGTGTCCGCGCCGCGGCCGCCGCGCGCGCCAGTCGCTCGCCCGCCGCGTCGTGGCGGCCGGCGGCCAGGTCCTGCAAGGCGATCTTGAGCAGTGCCCCGGGGTGCTCCGGCAGCGCAGCGACGATCTGCTCGTAGATGCTGCGCGCGAGGTCGTCGCGGCCGGCTGCTTCATGCTGCGCCGCGAGCGCGAAGGCTTCCTGAACGGTGAGTTCCATGGTCGCAAATCGCGCCCTGCGGGCGCGCCATCCGTGGCCGAGGGCCTAGCCCGAGGATTTGAGCAGCTCGCCGATGTCGTGCGCGAAGGCGTCCGGACCCTGGCTAAAGCTCTCGTAGAGGCGAAGCCTCCCCTGCGGATCGAACAGGTACGTTCCGGCGGAATGGTCCACGCTGTACGTGCCGGGCGTCGGGCCGGGTTGCTTTTGGTAGATGATCTTGAATTCCTTGGCCGTCGCCGCTGTCGCCGCCGCATCGCCGTAGAGGCCGAGAAAGGTCGGGTTGAAGGCCGGTACGTAGCGCGACAAAAGCTCGGGCGTGTCGCGTTCGGGATCGACGGTCACGAACAGCACCTGCACGCGCGCGGCGTCAGGGCCCAGCTCCTTGACGGCCGCGGCGAGCTCGGACAAGGTGGTCGGGCAGACGTCCGGACACTGCGTGTAGCCGAAGAAGAGCACCACGACCTTGCCGCGAAAGTCTGCCAGGGTCCGCGCCTTGCCGGCGGGGTCGTTGAGGTGGAAGTCATGCCCGTAGCCGACGCCGGTGATGTCGGAGCCGCGGAACTTCGGGGCTGCGGGCCCGCAGGCAGCGATACCGAGCGCGAGCAGCACCGCGACCGGCGCGAACAGGCGACGCATCAAGGCCAGAAATGGTCGAGGAGCAAGGCGGAAAACAGCGCGGCGAGATAGACGATGGAGAAGCGGAAGGTGCGCCGCGCCAGCGCGTCGCTGTAATGGCGGTAGAGCCGGAGCGCGTGGGAGAGGAACATCGCGCCGAGTACCACCGCGGCTGCCAGATACAAGCCGCCGCTCATGCGCACGGCGTAGGGGAGCAGGGTCACGGCGAACAGCGCCGCGGTGTAGAGCACGATCATCAGTCGCGTGTATTCGGAGCCGTGCGTCACCGGCAGCATCGGCACGCCCGCGCTGGCATAGTCCTTGACGCGGTAGAGCGCCAGCGACCAGAAATGCGGCGGCGTCCAGACGAAGATGATCAGGAACAGGAGCAGCGCTTCCGGGCCCACGTTGTTGGTGACCGCGGCCCAGCCGAGCACCGGGGGCATCGCCCCTGACGCGCCGCCGATCACGATGTTCTGCGGGGTCGCGGGCTTGAGCAGCACGGTATAGACGATGGCGTAGCCGACGAAGGTAGCGAGGGTGAGCCACATCGTCAGCGCGTTCACCGTCGCGTAGAGGATGCCGAGGCCGGCGACGCCGACGACAGTGGCGAACAGGAGCGTCTGCAGCGATGAGATCTCGCCGCGCGGCAGCGGCCGGCGGCGCGTGCGCATCATGAGCGAGTCGATGTTCTGCTCAATGAGGCAATTGATGGCGGCTGCGGCGCCCGCGACCAGCGCAATGCCGAGCGTACCGAACACGACCGCGTTGAGCGGTGGCAACCCCGGCGCGGCGAGGAACATCCCGATCACCGCGGTGAATACGATCAGCGACACCACGCGCGGCTTGGTCAGCGCCAGAAACTGGCGCGCGCGGCGAAGTCGGCCTTGGGTGAGGGCGAGAGTGGTCATCGGCGAGAGTTGATCGCCCCCTCGAGGGGGGAGGACAGGTCAGCGTGAGACGGAAGGGGTCGCCCGTACGATAGAGGGAATTTTACCACCCGCAAGCGGTCGATTGACGATGCTCGCCGCATTATCTAGCTCTTGGGGCAGCCTCTGGCGGGCAGCCGGTCCTCGCGCGCGCCTGCTCTTGCCTGATCACGGTCATCGGGTGCAGGATTGCCACTCGGTGACCTGCGCGCCCATGTGCCACGCAAACACTAGACACCGCATGCAGCGCTCGATCGGGGCTTCGGCGCCCGTCAGGAATCATTAGGCAAACTCTGATTCGCAAGGTGCAGGCGAGGTGGACAGGTTTTTTCTATCCACCCCTCCTGTAACCAAGGGACGTGAATTCAAGTCAAGTATCGCGGCCGGAGCAGTTAACCAGGGGGAGTACTTCATGCAGATGTTAAGACACTATTTTATCAGCGACGACCTCGACGACCTGGAGCGCTTTGAAGAGCAACTGGAGGCCGCTGGCGTTTCCACGCCGCAGATCCACGTACTCAGCCGGAACGACGCAGAGGTGCATAAGCATCATCACCTGCACGAGGTCGAGTCATTTATGAAGAAAGATATCGTGCGCTCGACAACTCGCGGCGCCGCGGTCGGCCTTTGCGCGTTCGTGCTGATTCTCGCTGTCGCTTATTTTGCCGGCTGGACGCGCACCGCGATCGGCTGGATGCCGTTTATTTTCTTCGCCGTCGTGGCGCTAGGGTTTTGCACGTGGGAGGGGGGATTGTTCGGCATCCAAAGGCCCAACCAAAACTTTGCCCGCTTCGAAAAAGCCTTGAGCGACGGCAAGCATGTCTTTTTTGTGGATCTTGCGCCGCAGCAGGAAGCGGTATTGGAGAATGTGCTGAAATCTCACCCGAAGGTGGAGCTGGCAGGGACTGGATCGTCCACCCAACCGTGGCTTATCCGATTGCAGCAAGGACTTGTCAAGAGTCTTTCGCACTTTGGTTGGCGGTAGCCTGCCCACTTCGTACTCGCGATGTGTCGCAATCGCGCCGCGGCCGACATCAACGCCGAGCAGCCGTCCGGAAAGACGCCGACCACCCGCGTTCGTCGCCGGATCTCGCGGACGATCCGCTGTAGCGGGTTATTCGTTTTGATTTGTCGCCGGTGATTGCTCGGGAAAAGCAAGTAGGTCAGCGTCCCGCGCGCCGTCGCTTCGACTGACTCCGCCGCCTTCGGCAAACGCATCGCTTTGAGCTTGGCGATGACCGCGCCGATCTTGTCCTGTGCCGAGCGTCGGTCTTCCCGGGCGTGTATGGCTTTGAGCGTGCGCGCCGTGGCTCGCGCTCCGATCGAAAATCCTGCCGTTGCCCTGCGAACGCCGCCTACTGATGCTGCGTCGGCGCCGCAGATGCGGCCCCTTGCACCGGCTCCGCGGATCCCACCCCTTGCACCGGCGCCGCAGATCCCGCCCCTTGCGCCGGCGCGGCGGATCCCACCCCGAAGAATGTGCCGCGCGTAAGGAAGGTGTAGTCTCCTTCAAGCGTCCCGATGCCCAGAAGCGTCAGCAACAATAGCGGCGGGACCAGAATGGCATACACAATAGCCAGCCGCTCCCAAAGCATGTGCATGAAGACGGCAACGATCAACCCCGCCTTCAGCAACATGAAGGTAAGGATCAGCGTCCATCTGAGGTAGCCCTGGAAGTGGAAGTAGTCGACCAGATACGACGCGGTGGAAAGAACGAAAAGCAATCCCCAGATCTTGAAATAGATGCCGAGCGGATGCTGTTGCCCTACCTCGTGCTGGGCCGCGGCCGCGGCGTGAGGCTGCGCCGCGGCCGGATGATGTTGTCCCTCTGCGTGTGCCATGGTGGTAATTACCAAAGATAGAAAACGGCGAAGATGAAAACCCACACCAGATCGACGAAGTGCCAATACAAACCCATGGTTTCGACGATCTCGTAGTTACCTTTCCTGCCGGTCAGGAAGCCCGGCCTCTGTTTGTCGAGGTCTCCCCGCAACACCTTGATCGCTATGATGATGAGGAAGATCACGCCGATCGACACGTGCGTACCATGAAAACCGGTGATCATGAAAAAGCTGGCGCCAAACTGGGCAGCGCCCATGGGGTTGCCCCAGGGACGTATCCCCTCATGCACGATCAGCTTGGTCCACTCGAAGGCCTGCATCCCGACAAATGAGGCGCCCAATGCCGCGGTGAGCAGCAAGAACACAAATGTCTTGACCCGTTCCTTTCGGTAGCCGAAGTTGACGGCCAGCACCATGGTCCCGCTGCTGCTGATCAAGATGAAAGTCATGATCGCGATCAAGAGCAGCGGTACTTCTTTGCCAAACAGCGTCAGGCCAAAGACCTCGCTCGGGTTGGGCCAAGGGGCCGTGGTGGATATTCGCACGGTCATATACGAGATCAGGAAGGAGCTGAAGATGAACGTATCGCTGAGGAGGAAGATCCACATCATCGCCTTGCCCCAGGGGACGTTCTTGAACGCCCGCTGATCCGAGGACCAGTCGGCGACGATGCCTTGCAGGCCTTCAGGCCGCGGGAGAGCCTCTCCCGTGCCCGTCAGCGCGGGTTGCGCCATTTACTTTCACCCCCCTCAGGTATGTGTGTGCAAGAGCACGGCGAACAAAACCAGCCAAACCAGGAAGAGATAGTGCCAGTACACCGTGCACAGCTCCACGCTCAATCGTACCTTGCCGACCTCAACGCCGCGCAACACCCTGGCGGTGGTCCTGCCCCAGACCCAGAGGCCACCCAACAGGTGCAATCCGTGCAGCGCGGTGAGCAGGTAAAAGAAAGCGTTGGCTGGATTCGCCGCGACGAAATAGCCTGCGGCGTTCAGTTGTTGCCATGCCCAAAGCTGTCCGGCCAGAAAAGAAAAACTGAGCACGCCCGCGGCGATCAGGCCGCTTTTCACGCGCTCCAGCTGTCCTCGTCGTGCCGCCACGCGCGTGCGTTGCATCGCGACACTGGCCAGAAACAGCACAACCGTGTTCAGCCACAGCACCTTCGGAACGGCGAGCCTCGTCCAGTCCTCCCCCATCATCCGCATGTGGTAGGCACTGATGAGCAGCGCAAACAGGGACGTGGCGACCGCAAGAAAGACGCCAAGACCGACTTTCACCGGGGGCAGAGAAAGGGCGCCGTCGCCTTGAACGACTTCAATCGGGCGCCGCTCCATCCAGGGCTTATGAAGCGTTTGTCGAACCAGCCACCCGACGACAATGGCCATGATGCCGCCTAGAAACAGCAGTGCGTACGTCACGTCTACGCTCTCTTGACGCCGCTAGTTGTCGTAGCCGGTGGCTGGTTTTGCGGTATGAAGTCCTCGGCGGCACCCGGTACGCTGTAATCGTAAGCCCAGCGATAGACCACCGGTAATTCTGCGCCAAAGTTGCCGTGCTTCGGCGGTGTGTGGGGGGTTTGCCATTCCAGCGTGGTCGCACGCCAGGGGTTGCCACCGGCCGGCTTGCCGTTGAAATAACTCCAGATCAGGTTGTACAGGAACACCAGCTGGACCGCGCCCACGATCAACGCCGCGATGGTGATCGCCTCGTTCAAGGTCTGCGCCGATTCGGGGAATATGAATGTGTTTCCCATCGCATAGTAACGGCGCGGCACGCCCAAGAAGCCCAGGTAGTGCATCGGATAGTAGATAGCATAGGTCCCGATGAAGGTGACCCAGAAGTGAAACTTGCCCATGGTATCGTTCAGCATGCGCCCGGTGACCTTGGGGTACCAGTGGTAGATCGCGCCGAACACAACCAGGACCGGCGACACGGCCATCACCATGTGGAAGTGGGCGACCACGAACATGGTGCCGGAAAGCGGGATGTCCACCGGCACGTTACCCAGGAACAGACCTGTTAACCCGCCGTTGATGAACGTGAAGACGAAGCCGATGGCAAACAGCATCGGGACGGTGAGGTGGATATCACCCCGCCACAAGGTCAGCACCCAGTTGTAGACCTTGAGGGCGGTGGGCACGGCAATGATCAGCGTGGTGGTGGCGAAAAAGAAGCCGAAGTACGGGTCCATTCCGCTGACGTACATGTGGTGCGCCCATACCATGAAGCTGAGGCCGCCGATGGCCAGAATCGCCCAGACCATCATCCGATAGCCGAAGATGTTCCTTCTCGCATTGATGCTGATCAGGTCGGAGACGATGCCGAAGGCGGGCAGGGCGACAATGTAGACCTCGGGATGGCTGAAAAACCAGAACAGGTGCTGAAACAATATCGGGCTTCCCCCGTTGTAGCCGAGGTGTTGTCCCCGCGAGACGAGGGCGGGCATGAAGAAACTAGTGCCCAGCGCTTGGTCCAGCGTCATCATGATGGCGCTGACGAACAAAGCGGGAAAGGCCAGCAGCGCCAGGATCGTGGCCATGAAAATGCCCCATACGGTCAAGGGCAAACGCATCATCGTCATCCCTCGCGTACGCGCCTGCAGCACGGTCACCACATAGTTCAAACCGCCCATGGTGAACCCGATGATGAAAAAGGCCAGGGAAATGAGCATCAAAATAATTCCCCAGTTCACCCCGGGAGTGCCCGAGAGGATGGCTTGGGGCGGGTACAGCGTCCAGCCGGCGCCGGTGGGCCCGCCGGGTACGAAGAAGCTTGCCATGAGTAACAGCACGGCAAACAGATAGACCCAGTAACTCACCATGTTTACATAGGGGAAAACCATATCACGGGCGCCGACCATCAGCGGGATGAGGTAGTTGCCGAACCCCCCCAAGAAAAGCGCAGTGAGCAGGTAGATCACCATGATCATGCCGTGCATGGTGACAAACTGAAGGTAGTTGCTGGGTGTGATAAAGGAAAAAACGTGCGGGAATCCCAGTTGCAGGCGCATGATCCCCGACAACACCAAGGCCACCAGCCCGACCGAGATCGCGGTGATCGCGTACTGGACGGCGATGACTTTTGCGTCTTGGCTCCAGATGTACTTCCCGACGAACGTTTTCGGATGGTAGAGCTCTGGCTCCTCCACTTCGGCCGGTGGGACGTAGGCCGATTCGTCATGCGTAATAGAAGTCATCGATGGTTCCTCTTCGCTAACTCTTCATGATGCTCGAATCGTTTGAGCTTGCGTCGCTTTATTATAATGAAAACAGTTTGAAAAGTATTCCGCTCCGGCGGGCCGGTCAGCGGAAGGTATCGATGTAGGAGACGACGTCATCGCGTGCCCGGTCATCGGTGAGAATTGCGGCCATGGATGCCATCTGCCGACCGTACAGGTCTTTTGGATGGCCGCCGCGAATACCCTGCTGGAAATTTTTCAATTGAGTGACCAGATACCAGTCACTCATACCCTCGAGCCGGGGGGCATTGGTTGCCTGGATGCCCTTCCCGTCAGCGCCGTGACAAGCGGCACAGGTCACATAAGGATCCTGGCCATGCTTCGCGTCCCCGTTCACCGTGGCCGGTGCAGGATTGTCCGCCAGCGTCTGGATATAGGCGACGACGTTATTGATGGCGGCGTCATCGACCAGGGTCTTCGCCATCGGCGCCATTACCTTGCCAGAAATATCCTTGTCGTCCGTACCCCGCACACCGTTCTTGAAATTTTGCAATTGCCGCTTCAGATACCAGCCTCCCTGGCCACTTAACTTCGGCGCATTCAGCGCAGGGTTACCCTCCGCTTGCGCGCCATGACAGGCAGTGCACACCGCGAACAGTGCCTTGCCTGCCTCAGCATCGCCGGGGACCGCAGCTCTCGATTGCGCATATGTTGGATAGCCGGCTAACCACGCCTTGAACGCGCTCTCATCGTCCACGATGACTTTGCCGCGCATGGCAAAATGGGCAATGCCACATAATTGTTCACAGAAGACATCGAAGCTCCCGGTCCGGGTGGGAGTGAACCAGACATAGGTGACCAGGCCCGGAACCATATTCATCTTGGATCGAAACTGCGGCACCGTGAAGTCGTGCAGGACGTCTATCGAGCGGAGCTCCAGTTTGACCGGCTTGCCCATCGGCAGATGCAGCTCCGGGCTTGCTACCAGGATGTCGTCCTGGCCGTTGGGATCGTCAGGATTCATACCAAACGGGTTTTCATTGCTGACGTACTTGGCATCGACGGTGCCTAGAACGCCGTCCTTCCCCGGGAAGCGATAGTTAAAGTACCACTGCCGCCCCACGACCTCGATCACCGTTGCGTCTTTCGGGACCTCTATGAACTTCGCCCATGCGAATAAGCCTGGGGCCAACATGGCGATGACTCCCAGCGAGGTGGCGAGGACAAGTGCCCCCTCCAACTTTTTGTTTTCGGGTTCGTAGCGCGCCACTTTTCCTTTCCGGTGACGGTAGCGCAGCACGCAATATGCCATGAACAAATTGACGACGACGAAGACAATTCCAGTGACCCAGAACGTGATGGTCACGGTTTGATCGATCGTGCCCCAATTCGAGGCGATCGGGGTGAAATACCACGGGCTCAGGTAGTGAAACAGGACGGAGCCAACGACCAATAAAGCCAATACGATTGCTAAGACCATAGCGGTGGCCCCGGTTGATTGGACAGAATTTCAAGCTCCTCGCAGCGTTACCATTTTACCATTCCGGAGGACGCTGGTCGGGCCGCCGGGCGCTCGGCGCATCTTAGCCGATCTGCGAGGCACGCAGCAGGCGTTCGAGATCCTTCGCCAGCCGCTCGATGTCCGGATCGTCGCCATAACGCAGCACCATGTTGCCGCGGGGGTCGAGCAACAGAATGCTCGCACCGCCACCCGGGTCGATCGGCAGCCCTGTGAGTTCGTTCGGAGCCGCGCTTGCCGCGACGAGCCCCGGCTCCCGGGCCAGCAGTTCGCCCGCAGGCGGCGGCGCGGCCGCTGGCTGCAACCAAGCGCGCACGACGCGATCCTGCTCACGCCCCTGGATCGTTCGCGCCACGCGGGTGGCGTGCAGCGCGCGCCGGCACGCCTCGCCGCAGTCGGTCCCGCTGACCACCAGCAGCACCCATTTTCCGTGTAACTCGCCAAGCGCAAATGGCCTGCCATCCGCGTACTTGCCGGCGATCGCCGGCGCCGGCCCTGCCTCGAGCAGCGCGCCATAGTTCACGCGCTTGGTCGGTGCGAACCCGTAATACGCAACATAGGCCGCGACGATCGGCGAGAGCGCGACCAGCGCGAGCAGCAGCAACATGCGCCGGCCCTTCGGCCGCGGTGATGATCCGGCGCTCGCCGAAACGACACGTGTTGGCTGCGACGGCGACTTTGCAACGCGCGATTCCCGCGCGCGCCAGTTGAGCGCAAGCCACAACACGATGCCCAGTCCCGCCAGCGAATACCACTGCACCATGTAGCCTCGATGTTGATCGATCCCGAAATCCGGCGGCGGCCAGTCGCGGACCAGACCGTCGCCGGCATCGCCGGTTTGTTCGATGATGAACGGCAGCAGCGGTAGCCCGGTCGCCGCCGCGATGCGGGCGATGTCGAGGTTCTGACGGACCGGGCCCGGCGCCGTGTCCGGCTTGAGTTCCAGATAATGCGCCGGCGGCAGGTTGATCCGGCCCTCGACACGGATCTCTCCCACGGGTGGCGGAACCTGCGGCAGTTCGGAGTGATTCGCCCCCTGCGCGATCCACCCGCGGTCGACGAGGACATAGCGGTCTTCGCTGGAGAGTTTGAGCGGGGTCAGGACGTCAAACCCCGGGCGGCCGGCGCGGACCTTGTTGTCGATCAGGACCTGCCGCCGTCGGTCGAACTCGCCGCTCGCGCGCACCGGCCGAAACCGCAGCGCCGCCACATCGGCCGAGGCGGCAGTCAATTCAAGCGCCGGCTGGTGCGCGGCGAGTTCGTATTGCTCGCGCAGCGCTTCTTTCTCCGCGCCTCGGTGCCGCTGCCAATTGCCCAGGCCCACCGTCGCGCTGACGACGACTGCAAGGCCCAGCGTGGGCCATGGCGTCGGCCGGAAACGCCAGCGCGCAAAGAATGAGCCTATGGGGTTTGGCATCGCTGCGTATCTGCTCTAGACTGGGCCAGCGGCAGGTCATCGCTCTGCCCCGGTCGCGAGCGCACCTTGATCAGAATCATCGTTATCACCGCCTTGGCCCTCATCGTGGCCAGCCTCGGCTCGGCGCTGTACTACCTTTACCACGACCGCGGTCGCGGCACGCGTATGGTCAAGGCGCTGGCGATCCGCGTCGCGCTATCGGCAAGCCTGCTCATCTTCCTGGTCGTCAGCTACAAGCTCGGCTGGATCGGCGAGAGCGGACTGCGTTAGCGTTTAGCGACGCGAAAAAAGAGCCGTGCCGCGATGGCGGCTCTTTCTTGGCCCTCTCGCTTGCTGGTCAGAGCCAATAGACGAGTACGAACAGAAGCAACCACACGACGTCGACGAAGTGCCAGTACCACGCTGTCGCCTCGAACGCGAAATGGTGCGCGGCGTCAAAATGGCCGCGGAACGCGCGGCCGAGCATCACCGACAGCATGGTCGCGCCGATCGTCACGTGGAGACCGTGGAAGCCGGTCAGCATGAAGAACGTCGAACCGTAGACCCCCGTCGACAGCTTGAGGTTCAGCGCGCTGTACGCGTGCACATACTCGCGCGCCTGCAGCGTAAGGAATGTGAAGCCCAGCACGATCGTGACGAACAGCCAGAATTTGAGCGCGCCGCGGTGACCCGTTATCAGGGCGTGGTGTGCAACGGTCAATGTGCCGCCCGAGGAAACCAGAATGATGGTGTTGAGCAACGGTATGCCGAAGGCCGCCATCGGCGTGAACAAGTCCTTCCGGTACGGACCGCTGCTGGGCCAGATCGCCGTGAAATCCGGCCACAACAGTTGCTGCTCCGGGCTGCCGAGATCCGGAACCGACAGGTTGCGCACGTAGAACAGAGCCCCGAAGAAAGCGGCGAAGAACATCACCTCGGAAAAGATGAACCAGCTCATGCCCCATCGGAAGGAGATATCCACCTTCTTGTTGTAGAGCCGGCGCTCGGACTCGCCGATCACGGTGCCGAACCAGCCGAACAGCATCGTCAGCAGCACCGCGGCGCCGGCCAGCACCAGCCACGGACCGAATGCATAGGCGTTGAACCAGGCCGCCGCGCCAAGCGCCATCAGCAGCAGCGCACACGAACCCGTGATCGGCCAGTACGATGGCTGCGGCACGAAATAGTAGGGCTTTGCGCCAGTGGGAGTAATGCTCATCGCTGCTCCTTGTTCTTGCGTAACATGTCCGTTCGCGGTCGCCGCCGCATTTTCCATGCTCAGTTGCCTTCGACCTCGAAGAACGTGTACGAGAGCGAGATCGTGTTGACGTCGAGCGGCAGCCTGGGATCGACGACAAACACGACCGGCATCTGCCGCTTCTCGCGCGGCCGGAACGACTGCTTGGCGAAACAGAAGCAGTCGAGCTTCTTGAAATACTGGGCGGCGAGTTGCGGCGCGTAGCTCGGAATCGCCTGCCCGGTCATCGCTCGTTCGGTGCTATTTTCAACCTCGTACAGGACCTGCGTCACCTCCCCGGGGTGCACGCTGACGACCGATACCAGCGGCCGGAACGTCCAGGGCATCTTGCGCACGTTGGCGTCGAGCTCCACCCGCACCGTGCGTGCGTGGTCGACCTGCGCGTTGTCGAGCCGATCCGGCGCATCGATGTCGCGCAGCCCGGTCGCCTTACAGATCTCGTCGTAGAACGGCACCAGCGCAAACCCGAAACCGAACATGACCACGACAACGACGCCCAGCCTGATGAGCAGCGTCCGGTTCGATTGCCGGAGATGGCGGGGTTGGGTGTCGTTCATCGGCGCACGTGGCGTACGATCGCGACCAGCAGAAACCCGAGGATTGCCAGCCCCAGCACTCCGATGCCGGCGGCCGACCGGCCCGCGTACCGGACGACGATGAAGCCGCCGAAAAAGACCATCGCGATCGAGAGCAGAATCAGCCCGGTGCGCACGTTGGCTGCGCGTTGCGCCGGCGCTGCCCGAAGCCTTCTCGATGCGCGTTCCATCATCATCCGCTCGCTTCGTTCAGGCCAATGCGCTCAGTGGACATGCGGCGGAGTTTCGAATGTGTGGTAGGGCAACGGCGAGGGCAGCGTCCACTCCAGCGTATCCGCGCCCTCCCAGGGCTTCGCGGGCGCGGCCGGCCCGCTGCGGATGGTTTTCAGTACCGCATACAGAAAGATCAGCTGCGACAATCCGAAGCCGAACGCGCCGATCGATGCCACCATGTTCCAGTCGGTGAACTGCGTCGCGTAGTCAGGCACGCGTCGTGGCATGCCGGCCAACCCGAGAAAGTGCATGGGGAAGAAGGTGATGTTGAAGAAGACAAACGTCATCCAGAAGTGCCACCGGCCGAGGGTCTCGTCGTACATCCGGCCGGACCACTTCGGCAGCCAGTAGTAAATCCCGCCGAAGAACGCGAACAACGAGCCGGCGACCAGAACGTAGTGGAAATGCGCAACGACATAGTACGTGTCGTGCAGAACGATATCGACCGGGACCAGCGCCAGCACCAAACCGGTGAAGCCGCCCACGGTGAACATGAAGATGAAGCCGATGGCGAATAGCATCGGGGTCTCGAAGGTCATCGATCCCCTCCACATTGTCGCCACCCAGTTGAAAACCTTCACCGCCGTTGGTACTGCGATCAGCATGGTCGCGTACATGAAGAAGACCTGCCCGGCCACCGGCATGCCGACGGTGAACATGTGGTGCGCCCAGACGAGGAACGACAGGATCGCGATCGAGGCGGTCGCATAGACCATCGACGCGTAGCCGAACAGCGGCTTGCGCGCAAATGCGGGGATGATCGTCGACACGATCCCGAAAGATGGCAGGATCATGATGTACACCTCGGGGTGCCCGAAGAACCAGAAGACGTGCTGGAACAGCACGGGGTCGCCACCACCGGCCGCATTAAAGAAACTGGTGCCGAAATGGCGGTCGGTGAGCAACATGGTTACCGAGCCGGCCAGCACCGGCATCACCCCGAGCAGCAGGTAGGCGGTGATCAGCCACGTCCACACGAACAGCGGCATCTTCATCATCGTCATGCCGGGCGCGCGCATGTTCAGGATCGTGGTGATGATGTTGATCGAGCCCATGATCGACGACGCGCCCATGATGTGGATGGCGAAGATCGTCATGTCCATGCCCATGCCTGCCTGCACCGACAGCGGCGGATACAGCGTCCAGCCCGCGCTGGCCGCACCACCCGGAGCGATGAACGACGAGAGCAGCAGGACTGAGGCGAACGGCAGCAGCCAGAAGCTCCAGTTGTTCATGCGCGCGAAGGCCATGTCCGGCGCGCCGATCATCAGCGGCACCTGCCAGTTGGCGAAGCCCACCGCCGCCGGCATGATTGCGCCGAAGATCATGATCAGCCCGTGCACCGTATTGAGCTGATTGAAGAATTCAGGTTCGACGAGCTGCAGGCCCGGTTGGAACAACTCGGCGCGGATCGCCAACGCCATCACGCCGCCGGTGAGGAACATGATGAACGAGAACCACAGGTAGAGCGTGCCAATGTCCTTGTGGTTGGTGGTCATGATCCAGCGCATGATCCCGCTCGGGTGATGCGCATGC
The DNA here is from genome assembly GCA_035939595.1 of Casimicrobiaceae bacterium. Taxonomy (GTDB): domain Bacteria; phylum Pseudomonadota; class Gammaproteobacteria; order Burkholderiales; family Casimicrobiaceae; genus PALSA-1003. The sequence goes on along the minus strand of DASZFQ010000053.1, from coordinate 116,985 downwards.
TCGTGTTCGACGTCGAGGCCTGCAGCGTGATCGTGCGGAATGCTGCTCATACGCTTGCTCCTGGCTGACTTTCGCAGATTGCCGTATCGGGATTCGCTACGATCGATCCGCTTTCACCTCGGCGGGCTGAATCGCCTCGCCGGTGTGGTTGCTCCAGCTGTTGCGCGTGTAGGTGATCACCGCCGCAATGTCGACGTCCGAGAGCGTGCCTTTCCAGGCGACCATCGCCGTCGGCTGGCCGTTCTTGACGACCCCGTTCAGGACCGTCTTGATCTGGTCATCCTTGGGGCCCGTAACGACCTTCGACCCGTCGAGCGCCGGAAAGGCGCCGGCGACGCCCTTGCCGGTCGCCTGATGGCAGGCAGCGCAATTCGCCGCGTAGACCTTCTCGCCGCGCGCGATCAGCTCCTTCGCATCCCAGACCTTGCTCGAATCGTCGCCCGCAGCTGCCGCGGCTTGCTTGTGTTCGGCGAGCCACTTCGCGTAATCATCGGCGCTCTTCACCTCGACCACGATGGGCATGAAGCCGTGCTCCTTGCCGCAGATCTTCGCGCATTGGCCGCGGAAAATGCCCGTCTGGTCGAATTTCAGCCAGTCGTCGCGGATGAAGCCCGGAATGGCATCCTGCTGTACGCCGGCTGCCGGCAGGAACCAGGCATGGATGACGTCACTCGAGGTAATGAGCAGGCGAACCTTCTTGCCTACCGGAAGGACCAGCGGGTGGTCGACTTCGAGCAGATAATGCTCGCCCAACGGCTCCCGCCCTTCGAGCTGGGCGACGGGTGTGCTGAGGTTGCTGTAGAAGTCGAAGCCCTCGGCGAGATAGTCGTAATTCCACTTCCACTGCGAGCCGGTGATCTTGACGGTCAGGTCGGGCACGGAAGTGTCCTTCATCTCCAGAATGGTCCTGGTCGCGGGAATCGCCATGACCAGCAAGATGAGGAACGGAATCACGGTCCAGATGATCTCGACCAGCGTGTTCTCATGGAACTGGGCAGCCTGATGGCCCTTCGACTTGCGGTGCGCGAAGATCGAATAGAACATCACCGAGAACACGCCGACAAAGATTACGGCGCAAATCGCCATGATGTAGGCGTGCAAGTCGAAGACCTGCGTCGCTACCGAAGTCACAGGCGGCTGCAGGTTGTACTCCTTCGCGGCCCGCGCCAGCGTCGGCGCCAGCCCCGTGGCCAACGCCGCAGCGCTCGCCGCTCCCCTTGCCATCGCGCCCTTGCGTTCCATGCCTGCCCCGAAGTGTTTGCTGATCTTCGCGCTTCTTGAATGACCGCTACCGCAGGGGGAGCACGCGGTGCAGGTCGCGCGCGGCGAGGGTTCGCTGCGCCGCCGGCAGCTCCTCGCCGAAGGGCATGTCACGCCCGGCGAAGCGCAGCCTGAACCGTGGTGGACGATTGAATCCATCGTCTTCGACTTCGACCTGCGCCCAGTAGCGGTTGAATTCCTACGCATCCGCGCTCCGGCCCGCTCGCTCTCGACGATGACGCGGTCACCGCAGACGTTCACCTGCCCCCAATCGCTGGCACGGCGCTCGATGCAGCGAACGCCCAGTGCAGCACGGCCCCCTCGAGCGCGCAAGCGACCCGTGCCAGCGCAAGCCGAGCAAATCGTGGCGCCGCGAGACCATGCAGAACTCCGGTTCGGTGGCAAGCGCTGGGATTCGACGCCCGGCATGCAAACCTTCTCGCGCGCGACTCGACGATAACGTCGCAAAACTTGGAAATCTTAGCATGGATGACTGCACCGCAACACGCTTCGCTAATGCGACGCGCCGCTCACGCCAGGCCCAGCGCCGCAGCGCCCGGACCCCACTGCGGCGCGTCCCTTTCGCCCCAGAACAGGGTCGCAATACGCGGCGCGGGCAGGCGCGCCTCGAGTGTTTCGACGTTGCCATCGAGCCGCGGCAACTGCGGTTCGACCAGGTTTGCGACCCAGCCTGCAAACGCCAGCCCGCGGGCATGGACGGCGTGAGCGGAAAGCAGCGCGTGATTAAGACAGCCCAAGCGCACCGCGACGACCAGCAGCACCGGCAGCGACAGGGTGCGCGCGATATCGAGCATGTCCCGTTGTGCGTCCAGCGGCACCCACACGCCGCCCGCGCCCTCGACGACGACGCGGTTCGCGCGCGCGGCGAGAAGATCGTAGGCCGCGCGAATGCGTTCCAGATCGATGCTCATCCCGGCCTCGGCCGCGGCCAGATGCGGCGCGATCGCCGGCGCGAATGCAAACGGGTTGTGCGCGGCAAGGGGCGCCTCGACGTTGCCCGCCGCCACCAGCGCGGCCACGTCGTCGTGTTCGGCCGCCCCGGGCGGGGTGCCAGCCGCCACCGGCTTCATGCCCACCGCCTGCTCGCCCCGCGCCACCCACCGCCGCAGCAGCGCGCACGCCACCACGGTCTTGCCGACGCCGGTGTCGGTGCCGGTGACGAAGATCCCCGTCGCGCGCGGCCGCATGGATTCAGGCCCCGGGGCGCGGCGCGAAGCGCACGATCGCGCGCCCGTCGGCGGCAAGGCGCGGCTCCGGCTTCCAGGCGTGGCCGTACACGACCTCGTAGGTCGCCGGCAGCCGGCCGTCGCGGCGAAACGCCTCGAGCGCAGCCAGAACGCGCTGCCAGCGCGCGCGCCCGATGAGCCCGCGCGGCCGGCCGCGCGTCGCGTTGTGCGCACCGATGGCCTTGAGTTCGCGCATCATGGTCAGCGCGTCGTCGTAGGTCAGCGTGATCGTCTCCATGTCCATCACCGGATCGGCGAAACCGGTATGCACCAGCATGTCGCCGAGGTCGTGCATGTCCAGGAAGCGGCTCACGTGCGTTGCCTGGTCGATGCTGGCGAACGCGCGGCGCAGCTCCTTCAGCGTGTCGGGGCCCAGCGTACTGAACAGCAGCAACCCACCGCTCTTGAGCACGCGACCGAACTCGCCAAAGGCGACCGAGGCATCGTTGACCCACTGCAGCGCCAGGTTGCTCCACACCAGGTCGACGCTGGCCGCCGCAAGCGGCAGCGCACACGCGTCCCCACCGACGAGCGAGGGCTCCGTGCCGCTCCTCGTCTTCGCCGCGAACCAGCGTGCAAACAATGAGCGCTCGGCCGCGCGCGCCGCGGCAGTGCGCCGGCGCGCGATCTCGAGCATGCCGTAGGCGCTGTCGAGGCCGAGCACAAGGGCTTCCGGATAGCGGGTGGACAACTCGCCCAAGGCGTCACCCGTGCCGCAGCCGACGTCGAGGATCGCCGCCGGCTGCAGCCGAACCAGGGCCAGGCGCTCGGCCAAGCGCTGGCCCACTTCGCGTTGCAGCACCGCCGCGCGGTCGTAGGTCGCGGCGGCGCGCTCGAAGGCGCGCCGCATGCGCTGCGGGTCGAGCCAGTGCGGATCGGTGCTAGACCCCATCGGCTATTGCGGCGACGAACGCGTCCGGATGCGACAGGAAGGCGGCGTGCGCGGCGCCGGGTATCAGCCGGAATGTGCCGTGCGGAAGAGCCCGGGCGAGCCATTCGCCGGCCGCCGCAGGGGTGAGTACGTCGCGAGCCCCGGCGATGACGGTGGTCGCCTGGCGGATCGCGCCTACCTCGGGGCGAAGATCGGTGTCGGCGAGCAGCTCCAGCGCGTCCTGCAATGCGGCGCGTGAGGGGTTGCCGCGGGCGAAGAGCTCGCCCCGCAATTGCGCCCGCAGCGCGCGTGCTTGGTCACTGCCGTGCACTTGCAGGGCGACGAAGCGTTGCAGCGTCAGCCGATAGGAGACTGCGAGTTCGTCGCCAAACCGGCGCAGCGTCGCCTCCGTCATCGCGTGCGGCCAATCGGGCCGCGCCACAAAGCATGGCGTGGTCCCGGTCAGGATCAGCCGGGCGATGCGTGGCGGCTCCCTAAGCGCCCAGCGCAGTGCGACCGCACCGCCCAGCGACCAGCCGAGCAGGGTCAGCGGTCCGTCGGCGTCGCTCGCCGAGCGGCGCAGCGCCGCGGCAACCGCGGCGATGATCGTATCCAGCGCATAGGGCACGACGGAGGCGCTGCGACCGTGACCTGGCAGGTCGACCCGATGCACGCGATAGCGGGCGGTCAGGCGCGGCAGCAAGGGCGTGAACAATCCGGAATGCATTGCCCAGCCGTGCAGCAGCAGCAGCGGTGGCCCCGCTCCCGCGGAATCGATATACACGCCGCTCACGGCGCTGCCGCGACCTCGGCGAGCGCCGAGAGCAGTCGGGAAAGGTCGGCGTCGGCGTGCGCCGCGGAGAGCGTGATGCGCAGCCGCGCCGTGCCTTGGGGCACGGTCGGCGGCCGAATCGCGGGAACCCACAGACCGCGTTGCCACAGGCGCTCGCTTAGGCTTACTGCCTCGGCATTGGCGCCGACGACAAGCGGTTGAATCGCGGTCTGCGAGGGCAGGACCGGCCACGGCAGGGCCGCGGCCGCGGTGCGGAAGCGCGCAATGAGCCCCTGCAGGCGCTTTCGGCGCTGCGGCTCGTCGCGGATGAGCGCGAGGCTCGCCTGCAAGGCGCAGGCGAGCAGCGGCGGCGAAGCGGTGGTGAAGACGTAGGTCCGCGCCGTTTGCAGCAGGGTGTCGATAACCGCCCGATGCGCCGCGACAAAGGCGCCGGCGACGCCGGCAGCCTTGCCCAGCGTGCCCATATATACAATGCGCGCCGAGGTGAGCCCGAAGTGCGCCACCGTGCCACGGCCACTGCCCAGGACACCGAAGCCGTGCGCATCGTCGACCACCAGCCATGCGTCGTGCCGCTCGGCAAGATCGAGCAATGTCGGCAGCGGCGCGATATCGCCGTCCATGCTGAATACCGCATCGGTGCAGATCAACTTGCGCCGGGCCGGGCACCTAGCGAGGCGTCGATCCAACGCGTCAAGATCGCCATGGCGGTAGCGGATGAACTCCGCCCGCGACAGGAGTGCGGCGTCGTTCAGGCAGGCGTGGTTAAGGCGATCGCCGAACACGGCGTCGCCGCGGCGGCAGAGCGCGGTCACGATCGCCAGATTGGCGAGGTAGCCGGCCGAGAAGAGCAGCGCGCTCGCGTCGGCACAAGGCGCCGCCCATCCGGCCAGCTCCCGCTCGAGCGCCGCGTGCGCCGCGAAGTGCCCGGAAATGAGGTGCGCGGCGCCGGCGCCGACGCCATGCCGCGCCGCGCCGTCCTGTGCTGCCGCAATCACCCGCGGATCGGTGGCGAGGCCCAGGTAGTCGTTGCTGCCGAAGTGCAGCAGTTCGCGGCCGTCGACGGTCAGCCGCGGGCCCCGGCGTGATGCAACCACGCGGCGATGGCGGCCGAGGCCGGCGGCTTCGCGCGCGGCCAGGTCGTCGGTCAGCTCTTCCAGCGCGCGCGTACTCACGCGCCCGAGTAAGCGCCGACTTCCTGGGCCGAGAGCCCGAGGCGACGAAACAACGCGCGATCCGCCGCCACCTCCGGATTACCGGTCGTGAGCAGCTTGTCGCCGTAGAACACCGAGTTGGCGCCGGCGAAAAAACACAGTGCCTGGATGCCGTCGCCGAGTTCGCGCCGGCCGGCGGAGAGGCGCACCATCGCCCGTGGCATGGTGATGCGCGCGACGGCGACGGTGCGCACGAACTCGAGCGGGTCGATCGGCTCGGTGCCGTAGAGCGGCGTGCCTTCGACCTGCACCAGGTTGTTGATCGGCACCGACTCCGGGTACGGTTCAAGGTTGGCGAGCTGGGCGATCAGGCCGGCGCGCTCGGCCCGCGATTCGCCCATGCCCACGATGCCGCCGCAGCACACGTGTATGCCTGCTGCGCGCACCCGCCCCAGGGTCTCCAGGCGATCGCGATAGGCGCGCGTGGTAATGATCTCGCCATAGAATTCCGGCGCGGTGTCGAGGTTATGGTTGTAGTAATCGAGCCCCGCCTGCTTCAACGCCTCGGCCTGCCCTGGCTTGAGCATGCCGAGCGTGGCGCAGGTCTCGAGGCCGAGTGCCTTGACCCCGCGCACCATCGCCAGCACGGGCTCCAGATCGCGTTGCCGCGGGCCGCGCCAGGCCGCGCCCATGCAGAAGCGTGTGGCCCCGGCGGCCTTGGCCGCGGCAGCCGTCGCGATGACCGTGGACAGCGGCAGCAACGCTGCGCTAGCCACGCCGGTGTGATAGCGCGCAGCCTGCGGGCAGTAGGCGCAATCCTCGGGGCAGCCCCCGGTCTTGATCGACACCAGGGTGGAGAGCTGCACCGCGTTGGGCGGGTGATGGGCACGGTGCACCTGGTGCGCCCGCGCCAGCAGATCGTTGAACGGCAGGGCGAAGATCGCTTCGATCTCGGCGACACTCCAGCGGGCCGCAACGGGCGCCGGTTCGAAGCTGGCCGCCGACGCGGACGAAAGAGTGGGCTGCATGCGCGGCCGATGTGGTTAGAATGCCGGCCAGTGTCGGGTGCGCAGGTGTGGTTGTCAAATTTTCTGGCCCTTGCACTTGACAACTTGCGCCACCGGCTGACACCGCCTGAATCCACTTTTTTTCCGAAACCGCCCATGGTTGCGATCGTCCTGGTGCAGCCGGAAATCCCGCCCAACACCGGCAACATCATCCGCCTCTCGGCCAACACCGGTGCCGAGTTGCACTTGGTCGAGCCGCTGGGATTTCGCCTCAGCGACCGCGAACTGCGGCGCGCCGGACTCGACTACCACGAGTACGCGCGTGTGCTCGCCCACCGCGACTGGGCGAGCTGCCGCGCCGCCGTCGACGCGCAGCGAACACGCCAGTGGTACGCGCTGACGACGCGCGCCACGCGGTCGCTGTTCGACTGCGCGCTTCGCCCCGATGATGTGTTCGTTTTCGGCAGCGAGACGGCCGGACTGCCCTCGGCAATCCTGGCCGAATTCGTGCCCCAGGCGCGACTGCGCTTGCCGATGCGGCCCGAGATGCGCAGCCTGAATCTTTCCAACGCCGTTGCGATTACCGTCTACGAGGCGTGGCGCCAAGCCGCCTTCGCCGGCTCCGCTTAGTGCATGCCGAGGCTTGCGAAGATAAAGCGCAACTCGAGCTCGCGGTCGCGGATTAGCTGCTCCTTCGCCTTGCCGTAGCCGTGGCCGCTGTCGAAATCCATGTACAGCAGGAACGGGGCGATCTGCCCGCCATGGTTCTGCACCGCGGCGACGAACTTCTTCGCATGCATCGGATCGACCCGCGAGTCGTATTCGCCCGCACTGACCAGCGTTGGCGGCAGGTTCACGCCGACGCGAATGTTGTGGTAGGGCGAATAGCGCAGCAGGTAGGCGAAGTCCTCCGCCCTGTCCGGGTCGCCGTATTCGGCGATCCAGTAGCGGGCGATCAGGAATTTGTGAAAGCGCACCATGTCGAGCAAGGGCACCTGACAGATTGACGCGGCGAAAAGATCCGGGCGTTGCGTGAGCATGGCGCCGATGAGCAGGCCCCCGTTACTGCCGCCGCCGAGCATCAGCTTCTCGCGGCAAGTGTATTGCTCGCGCACCAGCCACTCGGCGGCGGCGGCGAAATCGTCGAAGCTCGTCTGCTTGTGGCCGAACTTCGCCGCCTCATGCCAGTGCTCTCCGTATTCGTCGCCGCCGCGGATACCGGCGTCGGCGTACACGCCGCCGCGGTTGATGAACGTGGCCCAGCTGCCGACGTAATCCGGGCTGATGCCGACGTTGAATCCGCCGTAGCCGTGCAGAAACACCGGGTTCGAGCCGTCCTGCCTCATCCCCCTGCGGTAGCACAGGAACATCGGAATGCGCGTGCCGTCCTTGGACCGATAGAACACGAGCTCTGTTTCGATGTCCTTGGTGTCGAGCGGCGGCCGGTCCTCCCACGGCAGCGACCAGGCCAGCGTCTTGCCGTCGATCTGGAAGAGCTTGCCGGGCGCGGTAAAAGTCGACAGCGTGGCGTAAACGACGTCCTGGTCGATGTCGTAGGCGCTGCCGCTGACGTTGCCGAGTTCCGGCAGCGGGAGCTCGCGCACGCGTTTGCCGGACAGGTCGTGCACCCAGAGCCGCGTGAGCACATCCTTCCTGTCCCTCACCAGCACCCAGTCGCTCGTCACGTCCACGCCGTCGAGCACGCTTTCCTGCTCGGGCCAGAGCACCTGCCAGTGCTCGAATTCCGGCGCCTCGTAGCTTGCGGCCATCAGCTTGAAGTTCGGCGCATGATCGTTGGTGACGATATAGATTCGCTCCGCGCGGAAGTCGGCGCTGGCGCGGAACTCGTTGCTGGTATAGATCGTTTTCGGCTCCGCCGTCGAGCCGAGCGGCCGGATGCGAATGGTGTTGGAGTAGAAGTCGCCGGTCTCGAACACGGTGAGCTCGGCGTGCTCCGGCTCGTACACCGCGCACCAGTCCTTGGCATCGGTCATCGACAGCAACAGCTCGTCGCTGCGCGGGTCGGCGCCGAGCCGGTGCCGGTAGCAGCGCTGCGGCTCCTGCCGCTCGATGGACTGCTGGGTGCGCGGCGTAACGAAGGCGCAGCGCTCGTCGCGCGCCCACTGAAACGACGCGATGCCCGGCAGCAAGGCGCCGATCTGCGCGCCGGTGAAGGTGTCGATGAGGCGGTAATCGGTGATCTCGGAGCCGCGGCTGTAGGTCGCCACCGCGGCGCGGCTCGCGGCGCGGTTGAGGACCACGGCCCCGACGCTCGTTTTCCCCGATGGATCGAGGGCGAGCGGATCGAACAGCAGCAGCTCTCGTCCCGCCAGTCGCGTGTAGACCTTCGCCTGCTCCTCGCCCTTGCGCGTGCGGAAGAAGAATTCGCGCCCCATCTTGAAGAACGGCGGCTGCGTGATGTCGCGGTCGAAATAGGCCACCAGCTCGTCGTGCAGGCCGGCGACCGGTGGCGCGTTGGCATCGAGCCAGGAAAGCGTCGCCTCGTGCTGGCGCTGCGTCCACGCCTGCACTTCCGGGCTGCGAGCGTCCTCGAGCCAGCGGTAGTCATCGCTGAGCTTCACGCCGTGGACGGTGTCGAGAACCGGGCGGGCCGGTGTCGGCGGCGGATCGAACACCGGCGCCGCGACGGCAAGCGTGTCCGCCACGGTCAGTGCCACCGTGCCGCCCTAGGCCGCAGGCCGCGGTCGATGCGCCAAGGCAGAGCCTCCGGCATCAGTCGAACTCGGGGCCGTGCTCGCGCGCGAGCAAGGTTTCGACGGCGCGCCGCGGCTCCAGGTTTTCGTACAGCACGCGGAACACCGCTTCGCAGATCGGCATGTCGATGCCGAGTGCGCGACTGAGCACGCGCACATCGCGCGCCGCCGCGACGCCTTCGGCCACGTGTCCGAGTTCGCCTAAGATCGCTGCCAGCGGCCGCCCCCGCGCCAGGCCCAATCCGACGCGGCGATTGCGCGACAGGTCGCCGGTGCAAGTCAAAACCAGGTCGCCCAGGCCCGCTAGCCCCATGAGCGTCTCGCGCTTGCCGCCGAGGGCTGCGGAGAGCCGTCCGGTCTCGGCCAAACCACGCGTGATCAGCGCCGCGCGCGCATTGTTTCCGAAGCCCAGGCCGTCGCTCGTGCCGGCGGCGATCGCCAGCACGTTTTTGACCGCGCCTCCGACCTCGACGCCGGTCAGGTCGTCGCTGACATAGGCCCGGAACGTCTCGCCGCGCAGGCGCTGTGCCACCGTTTCGGCGAGGCGCGCATCGGTCGCCGCCACCGTGACCGCGGTCGGCAGCCCGCGTGCGACCTCAGCGGCGAAGCTCGGTCCCGAGATGACACCGACCGGTGCCGGCCAGATCGGCGCGAGGACGGTGTGCGCGAGGGCCACACCGGGTGGGCGGTCGGTGGCGACGAACCCCTTGCCCAGCCAGAACAGTGGCGCAGAGGCGATCCGCCGCGCTGCCGCGGTGACCTCGACGAGCGCGCCGATCGGCGTAGCCACCAGGATGAGCGAAGCATTGGCCAGCATTTCCGCCAGCGTGGCACCGACGCGCACCGCCGGCGGCAGGGCGGCACCCGGGAGGTAGCGCACGTTCTCGCGCGCCGTAGCCAGGGCCTGCGCTTCGGCCGCGTCGCGCGCCCAGAGGCGCAACGCGGGTGCCGGGCGCGCCCGGGCGAGATGGATCGCAAGCGCCGTGCCCCACGAGCCCGCCCCCAGGATGGCGATGGTATCCATCGTGGTTGACCGCCGGCAGCTTTGGGCTACAGGCCCCAGACTTGCTGGATGCGCACGAACCCGAGTTGGCCGTCGCGATGCCTGACCTTCGCCCAGCCGGGCGTCGCCGTGGCGTAGTCGCTATCGACGAGATCGAGCAGCACGTTCTGCTCCGCCCTGAACACCATCGGGGCCGAGGCGTCGGGGCTGGCGAGAACCTCGGCAACGGGGGCGCGGACGACGAGCACGCGCTTCTCGGCAAGCGATTTTCTCTCGATCCAAGCGACGGTCCCGCCGGCATCGCGGACCTTGAGCCAGCCCTCGACGATGACCACAACCTCGAGCGGATAGTCGCGGCCCAGCGCGTACAAGGGCTTGGCCTTGAGCGAGGGCGCGTCGTAGAGAACGGCTACGTCGGCCGTCGCTCGGTAATCGGCTGCGGCCGCCACGGCGCACCCCAGCGCCAGCGGCCAGAGCAGGTAGCGCCGAGCGCGCCGTGCCATGCCGCCCTACGCCTGCGCCGCCACCTGCGGCTCCTGCATGCGCGCGAGCTGCTGTTGATAAAGGCTCTCGAAGTTGATCGGATCGAGGTGCACGGCAGGGAACCCGGCGCGCAGCACGGCGTCGGCGATCGCCGCGCGCACGTAGGGGAAGAGCAGGTTCGGACAATGGATGCCGAGGATCGGCTGGATATCCGACAGCGGTACGCCCTCGATGCGGAACAGCCCCGCCTGCGCCGCTTCCACCAGAAACAGCGTCTTGTCCCCGATCCGCGCCGTCACGGTGACCGTCAGCACGCATTCGAACAGGGTCTCCTCGAGCTGCTCTCCGCGGCTGCGTAGGCCCACCTCGACCTGGGGTGCTTCCGGCGGTGCGGCAAACGATTGCGGAGCGCCCGGATTTTCAAGCGACAAATCCTTGAGGTAGATCTTTTCGATCTTGAGCTTCGGTCCAGCGGGAGGGTTCTGGTCGGCCATGCGATGTTCCTGTGGGAGCGGGTTGAAGGGCGAAACCAGCCATTATACCGGAGCAGCAGCGCACAGGCGGCAGGCTCCGCTAGGGCGCGGCTTGGGCCAGAAGCGGTGCGAGCTTGCCGGCGCGGTCGAGCGCCACCAGGTCGTCGTAGCCGCCGACGTGCAGCGCACCGATGTAGATTTGCGGCACGGTGCGGCGACCGGTTCGATGCATCATTTCCTGGCGCCGCGCAGGCTCGAGGTCGACCCGCACCTTGGCGATATCCGCCACGCCCTTGGCGCGCAGCAGCCGTTCTGCCCGAACGCAATACGGGCATATCGCCGTGGTGTACATGGTAATGGCCGCCCTCGCCTCGTCGGTTCGTTCCGTCGTCGGCACCTAGGCCCCCTTCTCGAGCGGCAATCCGGCTTCGCTCCACGCGCGCAGCCCGCCGCGCAGCGTATACACCTCGGTGAAGCCCAGCCGCGTCAGCGCTGCTGCCGCGCTCCGGCTGCGCTGGCCGCGGTCGCAATAGGCGATGACCGGCCGCGCGGTGAGTTTCTCGAGCTCATGGGCCCGGCTCGCGAGTTGCGATTGCGGCAGATGCACCGCGTTTGGGACCCGCCCCCCTTCGTACTCCTTGGTTTCCCGCAGATCGAGCATCAGCGCGTCGCGACGGTTGATGAGTTGGGTTGCCTCCATCGCCCCGATCTCGCGGATCGGCGACCAGCGGTGGCGAACCGTCAGCCATAGCCACATCGCGCCGGAGCCGATCATGGCCACCAGCAGCGGCCAGTTGTCCTGAAGGAACTGCAGGTCCATGTGGATCCGGGCTTGTATCGAGTCAAGTGCGAGTTGAAATAATAACGCAGTCTCGGCGAGGCTTCGGCTGGCTGCGGCAAGCGGGAACCAACCGACGTTGCCGGGGTCCATCGCCTTAGGCCGCGACCTCGTTCGCATGGGGTGGCGGTCGCCACCAAGACGGTTTCTCCCGAGTGGTGCTTGCGGGCACGGGTCTGCATGATCGGCGCGTGGCCGCCGTCGGTCGGCCGGTTGCCGACGCAGGGCGGGTTCGGCCAGGCAGCATAGGTTGTCGCGGTTGTGGCATTCCGCTTCGCGGCGCAGTGGCGCCAGGGGCGGGCGGCGAGGCCCGCGTCGAGCGTTTCCCGGCGCGCAAACCGTCGTCACCTGCGACGGGCACGGGTTGCGCGGCGGAAAACGGGCGTATACTCGGGTGCAGCATTTAGTGTCATGCGATCCGCGCTCGCGGGTTGCGGTTCTACCCATGAGGCTTGCGATGCGTGACGGCTGGAAGAAAGCGGGTTTAGTCGGTCTGGGAGCGGTGCTCGGACTGCTGCTGAGCCTCAACTTTTCGGCGATGGCGGAAAAGGAAGCCAGGCTGCCGATCCCTTATGACGACTTGCAGCTGTTCTCGGCCGTTTTCGGGCGGATCAAGAGCGACTATGTCGAGGCCGTGCCCGATGACAAGCTCATCCGCGGCGCCATCAACGGCATGGTCCATGACCTGGACCCGCATTCGGATTTTCTCGACGAAGAGGCGTTCCGCGAGCTTCAGGTCTCGACCCAAGGCAAGTTCGGCGGCTTGGGCATCGAGGTCGGAGTCGAAGACGGCATCATCAAGGTGATCTCGCCGATCGAAGATACGCCCGCCTATCGCGCCGGCGTGAAGGCTGGCGATCTGATCGTCAAGATCGACGACATCGCGACCCGCGGCATGCCGCTCAACGAGGCAGTGCAAAAGATGCGTGGCAGGCCCGGGACGCAGATCGTGCTAACGATCGCACGCAAGGACGTCGACACCGCGCTCACCTTTACCCTCACCCGCGAAGAGATCGTCGTCAAGAGCGTCAAGTACAAGATGATCGAGCCCGGTTACGGCTACATCCGTGTTGCCCAATTCCAGGAACGTACCGGTGAGGACCTTGCCCGGGCGATCAAGGAACTGTACAAGCAGGGCAACCTGTCCGGACTGGTGCTCGACGTACGCACCGATCCGGGCGGGCTCTTGCCGACTGCGGTCGGCGTTTCCGCTGCCTTCCTGCCGCAGGACGCGCTCGTCGTTTACACCGACGGCCGGACGCCCGATGCCCGCATGCGCCTGAGTGCGAACAAGGACAACTACATGCGCAGCCGCGGCGACGACTACCTGCGCGATCTGCCGCCTGGGATCAAGTCGGTGCCGATGGTGGTGCTTGTCGACAGCGGTACGGCGTCGGCGTCCGAAATCGTCGCCGGGGCGCTGCAGGACCACAAACGGGCGATCGTGATGGGCACGCAAACCTTCGGCAAGGGGTCGGTGCAGACAATCGTCCCGCTCGGACACAACACCGGCCTTAAGCTGACGACGGCGCGTTACTACACGCCCAATGGGCGCTCGATCCAGGCCAAGGGCATCGGGCCCGACATCGTGGTCGACGATGGACGCGACTCACCGAACCGACTGCGCGAGGCCAATCTAGACCATCACCTCGAAACGCCATCTGCCGCGTCGCCGGCTGAAGCTCTGAACATGAAGGGCAAGAGCGCGGCCGCGCAACCCGCGGCGTTGAAGAACGATGGCAAGCCGGTGAGCAAGGTCGATGCCGAGGTGCTGCCGCCGCGGTTCGAATTCGGTTCCAGCGACGACTTCCAGCTCAAGCAGGCGCTCAACCAGCTCAAAGGCCAACCGGTCTTCGCCTCCAACAAGGCGGTCGCCGCCCAGGCGAAGCCGCAGTAATCGCGCTGCGGAGTGCTGCGAATAAAACGCCCGGCTCGTCCGGGCGTTTTTGCCTTGGGCTTGGCACCGGCGCTGCCTTAAGCCCAATACGGTCACGCCGATGGATGACACGCAACTGCTGCGCTACAGCCGGCATATCCTGCTCGCCGAACTCGGCGTCGACGCGCAGCAGCGATTCGGCGCGGCGCATGCGCTCATTGTCGGCATCGGCGGCCTCGGCAACCCGGTGGCGCAATTTCTCGCCGCGGCAGGCGTCGGCACGCTCACTCTGGTCGACGCCGATCGCGTCGATCTGACCAATCTGCAGCGCCAGACTCTGTTCGACATGGGTGCCGTGGGACAGGCGAAGGTCGAGGCGGCGCGCGCGCGCCTTGGCGCGATCAATCCCGAGGTGCGTGTGCTGACCCGACCCGAGCGGGTCGGCCTGCACGAATTGGCGCCGCTGGTTGCGGCTGCCGACGTCGTCGTCGACTGCTCGGACAACTTCGCCACCCGGCACGCGGTCAACCGCGCCTGCGTGGCCGCAGGAAGGCCCTTGGTCTCGGGTGCCGCAATCCGCTTCGACGGCCAAATCGCCGTCTTCGACAGCCGCGACCCTCGCAACCCCTGCTACCACTGCCTTTTCGGCGAGGGAGACGAGTTCGAAGAAACCCGCTGCGCCACGATGGGCGTATTCGCCCCGCTGGTTGGCATTATCGGCGCGACCCAGGCAGCCGAGGCGCTGAAGCTCCTCGCCCCGGCCGGGCGCACGCTGGCCGGGCGGCTGTTGCTGCTCGACGCCTTGAGCATGGAATGGCGCGAAGTGCGGGTCGCGCGCGATCCGGCGTGCCCGGTATGCGCACTGCCGCGGCCGCAATGAACGCGCCGCCATCCCCGGCGCGGCGCGCCTTGATGGCGCGGGTCCTAACCGGGGCGCTTTTGAACGCCGGGGGGCCGCTTGTCGTCGCCGCCGAGCCGAAGCTCGCCAGATCCGAATGGCGGGCGATCCGCAAGGTCATCATGCACCAGCTTGCCGCGCTGCGCGCCGGCGATGGCGCGCGTGCCTTCGCCTACGCGAGCCCCGGGATCCAGGCCCAGTTCGGCGATGCGGCGAGCTTCCTGTTGATGGTGCGCAGCGCGTACGCGGCGCTGCTCGTTGCCCGCTACACCGAATTCCTCGACGGTGCACAGGTCGACGGCATGGTCATCCAGCCGCTGCGCCTGGTCGCCCCCGACAATACCGTACTCGTCGCGCTCTACACCCTGGAGAAGCTGCCGGGCGGCTGGCGCATCAACGGCTGCCGCCTGGCACCTTCTACCGTGCAGGCCGCCTAGCGGATAGGTTCCCTTCAGAGCGCGCGAACACCTCGTAGGTCTCGGCCGAGAGCGAGTCGACGAAATAGGCCCTATTGGAGAGCGGAGATGGAGAGGGCGCTTGTAACCCCGGCGTAGCCCGGCCGGATCGCCCAAGGGCTTGCCTTCTTGCCATCGACGCCCGCCCATCCAATCAGCTTCCTTCTTATTCGCCTCGTTCGCTCTAGGGCTGCTACTACGGGCCGCGGTAGAATCCGAGCTGTTGAGAGACCGGTCCGACTGATCGGCAGGGAATTCGCCGTTTTCGCCAGCAGCGTCGCGGCGTAACGCGCATGATCTATCATCTGAAGAACGTGCTAACGCCCGACGAGCTGCGCCAGCTGCGTGATCTCGCCAGTCGCGTGCGCTGGGACGATGGCCGCAAGACGGCCGGCGTCATCGCGGCGCCGCACAAGCACAACACCGAAGCCCCGCGGGAAAGTCGCGAGGCGCAGGCGGCAGCCGAGATAACCTTGCGCGCGATTCGGCGACACCCGCAGTTCTTCAGCGCAGCGTTGCCGGCCATCATGAGCCCGCCGATGATGAACCGTTACATCGAGGGCATGGAATACGGTGGGCATTGCGACGCGGCGATCCTGGGTGGCGGCACAGCAATGCGTGCCGACTTGTCGGCGACGCTGTTCATTTCCGACCCGGGGGACTACGACGGCGGTGAACTGGTCACCGACGTTACGCCCGGTGGCTACGCGACCAAGTTGCCGGCTGGCGATCTGGTCCTCTATCAGGCGAACACGGTACACCATGTCGCCAAAGTCACCCGCGGTAGCCGCCTGGCAATGATTTTCTGGACGCAGAGCATGGTGCGCAACGCCGAGCAGCGGGCGATGCTCTATTCCATGTTCCAGACGCTGGAGAGCCTCGAGGGCCCACTGGCCGGGAGCCCGGAGCTCACGCAGCTTTACACGTATTACTACAATCTGATTCGGATGTGGGCGACGCCCTAACTAGGCGAACAGATACTTGCGCTGCGTCTCCCAATACTCCTGCGGCAGGCGCTTGAAGCCTGATTTGGCGAACAGGGCCCAGCGCCCCAGCACGAACGCGAGCAGGGCGTTGGCTTCGGCAACCGGGTCGCCGCTCCAACCGCCGCCGGCCTGCGCGATCTTCAGCGCCTGCCGCAGCGAAGCCTCGACCCGCTCGTAGAGTTGGTTCATGCGCACCTGCAGTCTTTCGTCTTCGTTGACCAGCGCATCGCCGATCAATACCCGCGTCATGCCGGGGTTCTTTTCGGCGAATCCGAGCAGTACCGACACGATCTGCGCCGCCTGCGCGACCCCGTCGGTGGTGTCGCTGGTGATGCGGTTGACGAGCGAGAACAGGGTCGATTCGATGAACTCGATCAGCCCTTCGAACATCTGCGCCTTGCTCGCGAAATGGCGATAGAGCGCGGCCTCGGAGACTTCCAGGCGCGCGGCGAGTGCGGCGGTGGTGATCTTCTCACCGCGCGGACTTTCGAGCATGGCCGCCAGCGTCTGCAGGATCTGCAGCCGGCGTTCGCCAGGTTTGGTCGCCATCGAGGTGCTCCTTCGCGTGCCTTCAGTCTGCCTTGATCATGGTGCCTACGCCTTCGTTGGTCAGCACCTCGAGCAACAACGCATGCTCGACCCGGCCGTCGATGATGTGCGAGCTGCGCACGCCGTTCTTGACCGCGTCGAGCGCCGAGCCGATCTTGGGCAGCATGCCGCCGTGGATCGTGCCGTCGGCGAAAAGGCGGTCGATTTCGCTTGCGCTCAATCCGGTCAACAGCACGCCGTTCTTGTCCAGCACGCCCACGGTGTTGGTCATCAACACGAGTTTTTCGGCCTTCAGCGTCTCGGCGAGCTTGCCCGCCACGAGGTCGGCGTTGATGTTGTAGGCCTCGCCATCCGCGCCGACACCGATGGGTGCGATCACCGGCACGAAGTCGCGCGAATCGAGCAGGTGAATGAGCTCCGGATCGATGCGCTCGATTTCACCGACCAGGCCGATGTCGACCGACTCGTCGCCGTCGGGCTCACTCTTGAGTAGCATCTTGCGGGCGTGGATGAACGCGCCGTCCTGGCCGGTCAGGCCGACCGCACGGCCGCCGTGCTGGTTGATCAGGCCGACGATCTCCTGGTTGAGCTCTCCCAGGACCATCTCGACCACGTTCATCACCTTTTCATCGGTAACGCGCATCCCTTGGCGAAACTCGCTTGGAATGCCCATCGTTCGCAACAGGTCGCCGATCTGCGGTCCGCCACCGTGCACGATGACCGGGTTCATGCCGACAAGCTTGAGCATCACGACGTCGCGGGCAAATCCCGCCTTGAGCACGGACTCGGTCATCGCGTTGCCGCCATATTTGATGACGATGGCTTTGTTGTGAAAACGCTGGATGTAGGGCAGGGCCTCGGCCAGGATCTGGGCCTTGAGCGCGGAGGCAGCCTCAGGGGGCATGGCGGCGGGGTCGCGGCAGATAGGCTCGGGGTCGCGACGATTCTACCCGATCGCACGCGAACAAAGTAACCGCGCCGCTTGCTCGACAAGTAAGCCCTGACTGGCGGCACCCTCAACCTGTTTGTAACCGACAAAGCGCTTTGGTATCTTGCGCGAATGCAAGACGCGCCGCCGGATGCCATCGACCCGAATCTCGTGCGCCACGCGCTGGTTACCAAGTTGCGCCATCACGGCGATGTCCTGCTAGCCTCGCCGGTGTTCACGGTGTTGCAAAGCGCGTTGCCGGCGGCGGAGGTCGACGCCCTGGTCTATCGCGACACCGCGTCGCTGCTCGCCGGTCACCCGGCGATCGCCCGCTTGCATACCATCGACCGCGACTGGAAGCGACGCGGATGGGTGCGCCAGTGGCGCGCCGAAACGCGCCTGCTCCGCGCCCTGCGCGAGCGCCGCTACGACCTCGTGGTGCATCTGACCGAACATCCCCGCGGGGCATGGCTGTGCCGGCTGCTGCGCCCGCGCTATGCCGTCGGACGCGAGTTGCCGCGCGCGCACTGGCTGTGGCGCACCAGCTTCACGCACTTCTACCGCTTGCCCCGGGCACGGCCGCGGCATACGGTCGAATGCAATCTCGACGCGCTGCGCCGGCTCGGATTGCAACCGGCTGGCGCGAGCCGGCGCCTGGTCTTAGTCCCGGATCCGGGCGAGGTCGAGCGGGCCGGCGCACGCCGCGCGCAGCATGGCCTCGAGGCGCGGCGCTTCATCCACCTGCATCCGGGCTCGCGCTGGCAGTTCAAGTGCTGGACGGTCGAGGCCTACGCAGCGCTGGTCACCGGCCTGGTCGAGGACGGCTGGCCGGTGGTCATCACCGGCGCACCGGACGCCGCCGAGCAGCGCCTGGTGGCGGCCATCATGGATCGGCTGGCGCCCGCGGCGAGAAAAAAAGTGGTCGATCTCGCCGGCACGCTCAGCCTGCGCGAGCTGGCGGCACTGACGCGCGAGGCGCGCGCGTTCGTCGGCGTCGACTCGGCACCGATGCACATCGCCGCGGCGATGCAAACACCGGTCGTGGCGCTGTTCGGGCCCAGCGGCGAAATCGAATGGGGGCCGTGGCTGGTGGCGCACCGCGTGGTCACTTCCGTGGCGCACCCCTGCCGGCCCTGCGGCAACGACGGCTGTGGCGGCGGCAAGGTATCCGAGTGCCTCACCACGCTCCCCGTCGAACGGGTGCGCGCGGCGCTGTTCGACCTGTTGGCCGAGACCGAGGGGATGTCGCGGTGAGGCTGGCGATCATCCGCCAGCGCTACACGCCCTACGGCGGCGCCGAGCGCTTCGTCGAGAGCGCGCTCGAAGCCCTGCTCGAGCGCGGCATCGCCATCACGCTCTACACCCGGCGCTGGCCGCAGACACGCTTGCAGTTAATCGAACCGGTGCTATGCAACCCGCCCTATGTCGGGCGCCTGTGGCGCGACTGGGGCTTCGCCCGCGCGGTTTGCGCCACCATCGCCGGCAAGCCGCCGGAACTGGTGCAGTCGCACGAGCGGCTGCTGTGCTGCGACGTCTATCGCGCCGGCGACGGCGTGCACCGCGTCTGGCTCGAGGAGTGGCTGCGCGACGCGCCGCCGCTGGCGCAGCGCCTGGTCGCCTGGAGCCCCTATCACCGCTACGTCCTGGACATGGAACAGCGACTGTTCGCGAGCCCGTCGCTGCGCGCGGTGATCTGCAATTCGAGGATGGTGAGGGACGAAATCCGCGAGCGCTTCGGCCTGCCGGAGGAGCGGCTGTCCGTGATTTACAACGCCGTCGACAGCGACGTCTTCTCGCCGCAATTGCGAGCGCATCGCGCTGCGGTGCGGGCTAAACTCGGCGTGTCGGAAGAGGCAACCGTGTTCCTGCTCGTCGGCTCCGGTTATGTGCGCAAGGGCGTGGCGCGCGCGATCGAGGCGCTGGCGCGGCTGCCGGGCGACACCTATCTGTTCGTCGTCGGTCACGACAAGTCGCGTCGTCGCTACAAGAACCTGGCGCGGGAGCGCGGTGTCGCACATCGGGTCGCGCTGCTCGGACCGCAGGAAGATCCGCGGCCCTTCTACGGCGCCGCGGACGCGTTCGTGCTGCCGACGCTGTACGATCCCTGCCCCAACGCGGCGCTCGAGGCGATGGCCTGCGGCCTGCCAGTGGTCACGAGCACGAAATGCGGCGCGGCGGAGCTCATCGTGGAGCACGACGCCGGGTTCGCGTGTCCGGCGCGCGATGTCGATTCACTCGCCTGGCACATGATGACGCTCACCGACCCCGGAGCGCGGGCAACGCTGGGCGCGCGCGCGCGCGAAGCGGTGTTGCCGTTGACTCCGGCCGCGATGACCTTGCAGCTGGTCCTGCTTTATCGCGAGCTGCTCGCGGCGGCGCACGCCGCGATGCCGGCGCCGCGGCGGTGAAGGGCGGCGACACCAGGGGCTGCGCTATAATCGGCGCAACTTTCCGCCGCTGCCCCCTCGCTGGCGGCAGGCGCCCCTCCATCATCGTGTCGTCCGGCCCGCGTCCCTACTGGCGTCCGGCACGCCACGCCCGGACCTCGGGGTGGACGTTCGCGCGGCCGCGCCGGCCGATCGGCGAGCGTGCGGCGGCGTTCTAAGAGGCCCTTCATCGCCCTGCGCATTCTGCACACGGAGTCATCCCTCGGTTGGGGCGGCCCGGAACTGCGCATCCTCACCGAAGCGGCGGGCTTGCGCCGCCGCGGCCACGACGTGCTCATCGCCAGTCCGCGCCAGGCGCCGATCTTTGTCGAGGCGGAGCGCTTCGGGATCCCCGTGCTCGCCCTACCCATTCGCCGCCCGGGAGCGCTCGGCTTGCTCGCGCTACGCCGGACGCTGGAGAGCGAACGCGTCGACATCGTCCACAGCCATGGCACGGCCGACAGCTGGCTTGCGGCACTTGCCTGCCGCGCTGTCTGGCTGGGCAAGCGGCGTCCGCCGGCGCTGGTGCACACCCGGCACCGGATGTCCCCGCTGCCGCGTGGCGCCGCAACCGGCTGGCTGTATGCCAGGGCGATGGCCGAGATTGTCACCACCGGGGAGGTGATCCGCCAGCAGCTCATTCGGGCCACCGGGGTGTCGCCGGCGCGGGTGGCGTCGATCCCCACCGGAATCGATCTCAAGCGCTTCGCGCCCGGCGATCAGCTGGTGGCGCGCCGGGCCCTGCAGCTGCCCGACGGCGTGCCCCTGATCGGCATCGTCGCCCCGCTGCACCGCGCTAAGGGCCACCGCTACCTCGTCGAGGCAATGACCCTGCTCACGCGCCGCGAAACGCGGCTGCTGATCGTCGGCGACGGTCCGGAACGCGCCAGCATCGCAGCGCAGGTCCGCGCCCTTGGGCTTGGCGACAGGGTGCGTCTGGCCGGCGCGCAGCAGGACGTGGCGCCGTGGCTGCGCGCGCTCGACATCTTTGCCCTGCCTTCCTATGCCGATGAAGGCGTGCCGCAGGCGCTGCTGCAGGCGATGGCGGTAGGCATCCCCTGCGTAACCACCGATGCCGGCGCGATCGGCGAGATTGCGATTGACGACACGACCGCGCTGGTGGTGGCCAAGCAGAATGCGGTCGCGCTCGCCGCCGGGATCGGGCGCCTGCTCGACGCAGCGGCACTGCGGGCGCGGCTTTCGTGGGCGGCGCGGGAGCGGGCGCAGTCGAAATTCGGCATCGAGGCGATGCTCGATGCGATGGAAGCGGTGTTGCGGCGCGCGGCCGATGGCAACCGCTACCGCTGACGGCCGCGGCCGTCTGGGCGGGCGCGCGCAGGTCGTCCTGCGCGCCTTGTTCTCGCGCCTGGGCAGCGGAGGGCGCCGTGCGCCGCCGGTCGATCCACAGCGCATCCTCATCGCCCATCATCTTCTGCTCGGCGACACGCTGATGCTCACCCCGCTGGTGGCCAAGTTGCGCGAGCGCCATCCCGCGGCCGACCTCGTCATGGCCGTGCCGGAGGCCTATGCGCCGCTCTACGCGCGCGCGCCCTATGGCTTGCGCGCCATCGGCTGGGACCCGCGGCGCCCCAGCGTGTCGCCGCTGTGGCGTGAACGCGGATTTGATCTCGCGTTCATTCCGGCCGACAACCGCATGAGCTGGCTCGCCCTGGCGCTGGGTGCACGCTGGATCGTCGCTTTTGCCGGCGATCGTCCGCCAAGCAAGAGTTGGCCGGTCGACGAGCAATGGGAGTATCCGAGCCGTCCTGCCGCCTGGGGCGACATGGTAGCCGGCTTGATCGCGGGCCCGCCGCCGGCCGCCTATCGCCCCGCGGCCTGGCCGGCGCCGCCCGCCCATGCGATCGCGCCCGCGATCGCAGCGCCCTACGCGGTGCTGCACGTTGGCGCCAGCACGCCACTCAAGCAATGGGAGGCCGCGCGCTGGGCAACGCTGGCGCAGCGTTTGTCGGCCAAGGGCATCGAACCGGTGTGGTCTGCGGCAGCAAGCGAAGCGGCAATTGTGCACGCCTGCGATCCGCAGGCGCGGCATCGTTCCTTTGCCGGCGCGCTCTCGCTGCCACAGATCTGGCAACTGATCGCCGGCGCCGCGCTGCTGGTGAGCCCCGACACCGGGATCGCCCACCTCGGTCGCGTCGTCGGGACGCCAACCGTGGCGCTGTTCGGACCCGGGGCGGTGACGCTGACCGGGGCCGGTGCGTTCTGGCGCGAGGTACCCTATCGCGCGGTTACCGTCGACCCGTTTCCCTGCCGCGATCAACGCACGCTGTTCAAGCGCGAGATCGCCTGGGTGCGGCGCTGCGAACGCTCGCCTGCCGAGTGCCCGCATCCGCGTTGCATGGATGCGATCGGCGTCGAGGCGGTCGCCGCGGCGGTGGCCGCACTCGGGATCGACTTAGGCTAGGGCCGCCGCAGCGCGCGTCAGCGCGCCCGGCGCACCACGACCCGGTCCGCGCCGGGAGCCACTCGGGGCGCTTCGCCCGGCGGCACGTATTCGGGAATCCAGGCCCTGAGCCAGGAACGAACCTCCGCGTCGCTCGCGACGCGATCGCGTTCGAGCCAGGCGATCATCTGATCGATTGCGTCCGCCCCGTTCGCCCGCGCCTGTGCAATGTAGAGCTTCGGATGCGGGGTGGGAAGCGGCGTTTCCTCCGTGGCAAGCGGTTCCTCGTAGAGTTTCTCGCCCGGGCGCAGCCCGGTAAACACGATGCGAATCGCGTCCGGATCGGCGCCGGAGAGGCGGATCATGTCCCGCGCGAGATCGACGATGCGCACCGGCTCGCCCATGTCGTGCACCAGCACTTCGCCCCCTCCCCCCATCAATCCGGCCTGCAGCAGCAGCTGGCTAGCCTCGGAGAGCGACATGAAGTAGCGCTTGATTTCCGGGTGCGTGACGGTGACCGGGCCGCCGCGCGCGATCTGCTCGCGAAAGCGCGGGATCACGCTGCCCGCGCTGCCAAAAACGTTGCCGAAGCGGACGATGACGAACTGCGTGCCGCCGTTCTGCAGACTCTGGCAGATCATTTCGGCAAGGCGTTTGGAGGCGCCCATGACGTTGGTCGGGTTGACTGCCTTGTCGGTCGACACGAGCACGAACTTCTCCACCTTCGCGGCGAGCGCCGCGCGCGCCAGTACCCAGGTCCCGTACGCGTTGTTGCGCACCGCCTGCCAGGCGTTGGTGTCCTCCATCAATGGCACGTGCTTGTACGCCGCGGCGTGAAAGATCACCGACGGGCGCTCGCGCGCGAGCACCTGTTCGACCAGCGTCGCGTGCTTGGCATCGCCGACGATCGTGACCACCTGCAGGCCCGGGAAATCGTCCTGCAACGCCTGCTGCACCTGGTAGAGCGCGTATTCGGACAACTCGAGCAGCACCAGCCGCGTCGGCTGGTAGCGCGCGATCTGGCGGCACAGCTCCGCGCCGATGGAGCCGCCAGCCCCGGTGACCAGTATCACGCGATCACCCAGCCATTCGCGCAGGCCGGCACTGTCGAGCACGACCGGGTCGCGCCCGAGCAGATCGTCGAGCTCGACGTGGCGTATCGTCGTCAATTGCGAGCGGCCGCTAATCAGGTCCTCATACGGGGGCACGGTCAGCGCCTCGAGACCGGCTGCGGCGCAGAGCTCGGCGACGCGGCGGCGCACGCTGTGCGCGGCTGACGGCAGAGCGATGATCACCGTGCGCACACCGAAGCGTCGTACCCAATCGGGCAGTTCGGCGATCGGTCCCAGCACGCGGATGTTGCGCAGCTGGCGCCCCTGCTTGGCGCGGTCATCGTCGAGCAGGCCGATCACGCGCCACTGCCGGCTGTGCGCGAGCTCCGTGGTCAGTCGCGCCCCGGCCTCGCCCGCGCCCAGGATCAGCACTGGCTCGCCGAGCGCCGCCAGGGGGCTGTAGAGACGGTGTTCCTTCCACACGCGATAGGTGAAGCGGCTGCCCGCCATGAGGAAGACCAGCACCGGCGGATAGAGGATGAGCACGCTGCGCGGCACCACCGAGGTCAGCCGCAGCATCACCAGCACGAGCGGAATCGCGACCGCGCCCAGTCCGGCGGCGAGCACGATCCGTTGCAGGTCGGGCAGGCTTGCGAACCGCCACAGGCCCCGATAGAGGCCGAAGGCGAGGAAGATGCCGGCCTGCAGCGGCAGGATCCAGACCAGCGTGTGCACCATGTCGGACAGCTGCGGCTCGTGCAGATCGGTATTGGAGCGCAGCCAATACAACCCGGCCCAGGCGATTGCCGCCGCACAAACGTCATGCACGAACGCGAGCCAGATCCGCCAGTTAGCCCTTACTTTCTTCACAGCGCACCTCGCCTCCGCCAATGATACTCGATCGCGGCGAACACGAGGGCGAGAATGCCCCCCCAGAGCGCGACCAGGGCGACCCCGGCGCGCGGCGCCCACGCCAATGCCGCCACCGCCGACCCCGCCCCGCCGAGCATCAGCAGTGCGTAGAGCAGCAGCGTTCGGCCGTGCCCCCAGCCGATCTGCACCAGGCGCTGGTAGTGATGTTCGCGATGGGCGTCCCAGAAGCGCGCGCCGCGCAGCAGGCGGTAGCACAGGGTTAGGCTCGCATCAGCGATGAAGGGCAGAAACACCAGGATGGGGAACCAGGCGGGCCACCAATGCGCCTGCCAGCCGCTCAGACCGAAGATCGCGGCCAGGAAGCCAAGCGGGACGGCGCCCACGTCGCCGAGGATCACTTGCGCCGGAGGCAGGTTGGAGGCGAGGAACGGGACCGTGGCCGCGCAGAGGGCAAGAAAAAGCGCCACCTCCACCGCCCCGGCGAGGGCCGCCGCGGCGGCGTAGGCGGCGAACCCGATCAGCGCCATCGTCCCGGCCAGCCCGTCGCTGCCATCCATGAAATTGTAAAGATTGGCCATCCAGACGATGCCGAGCACGGCGAGCACGGCGTTCACCGGCGGTGCGGCGAGCCACACCCAAGCCGTCGCCGCCGCGGCGTGCACCAGAAGCCGGAGCGACGGGTGTATACCGCGGCGATCGTCGAGGAGCGAGATGGCGATGACCGCCAGGAGCGGCCCGAGCCATGGTTTCGCGCCAGGAAGCCACAGGGTGGCGGCGAACCATCCGGCCCATATCGCGAGGCCTCCCCCGCGCGGAACCGGGTGCGCGTGCAGCGAGCGCGCGTTGGGCTGATCCAAGGGCAGCAGGCCCGCGCGCCCAAGCAACACGTGCAGTGCCAGCCAGCTGACCGCGGCGGCAATTATTGCCGCCAGGCCCGTCATTGCCTTCCCCCGCCCCGCAAGGTCACGCGCGGCAACCGGCGCAGCCTCCGCAAGCTGTTGTTTGCGACCATTTTGTCGCTCGTGGCGTCCGTGCGCCGCAGAGGCGATCGGCAGGGGAATTATACGTCGCGGGCCGCTCGGGGCGCATGCGACCGGAAGCGGGCTCTTGTTGCAATTAAACAACATGCTTCTCAGGGTGTTTTGGGGTCGCGGGTTTTAGCTTGCCAATGGATTCGACGGTTTGGCACAATGGCTTTAACTTCTCGCTTATCTAATTGAGAAGGTTCCGATGGCAGGCGCAAACGCAGGTCACTTGCCTATTTTTTCCGTTAGAGGAGAAATTCCATGAATAAAAAGCTCGTCGCTCTTGCCGTCGCTGGCGCATTTGCGCTACCGCTGGCTGCGCAAGCGCAAACCGCGAACGTGACGCTATACGGGCGCGCGAACTTGGACTTGGAATTCGTTCGCGGTGCGCAGCCAGAAAGCGTCGCCAACGGAATTGCTGCCGGCTTCAATCCGACCGTGGTCCGGGTCGCCAGCAACACGTCGCGCTTCGGCCTTCGCGGCCAGGAAAGCCTGGGCGGTGGGCTGCTCGCGATCTTCCAGCTGGAGTCGAACGTAAGCTGGGACACCGGCAATTCCTCGAGCTCGGGCCTGGCCAGCCGTGAAAGCTTCGTCGGCCTGCAGGGTAGCTGGGGCAAGGTCACGATGGGCAAGTTCCTGATGCCGCAGGACGACGTGCACGCGGTCTTTGGTAACGTGCCGACCCTGTTGACATCGATCCTGTCGACCGCCGACGTGTGGGCGCAGGGGAACTTGAGCAAGGGCCAGGGCGGCTGGGATGCGCGCACCGGCAACAACGTGCGTTATGACAGCCCGAACTGGAACGGCTTCACCATGGCGGTGCAGTACTCGACGCAGAGCGCCACGGGCGGGTTCAACGACACCACCGTCGGAACCGTCACCAACCAACCACCCAACGGTCTGACTCCAGGATGGAATGGCAGCAACGGCAGCCAGGCCCAGGGTCTGCGCCACGCCAACGTGATCGGCGTCAACGGGATTTATACCAACGGTCCGTTGCAGTTGGCCGCGTCGGGTGAGTTCAACCAGAAGGTCCGGCAATACGAGAACACCGTCGCTGTCGGCCAGGGCTGCACCGCGGCGTCGCCATGCATCTTCAACGCCAACGACTACGACTTCACGGTTACCGGGGCGTACGACTTCGGCACCATCATGAAGTCCTTCGGGCTGCGTATCGGTCTCGTGTACGAGTACACGCACTACCAAGTGCAGAACCTCGATGCGTCGCAGAGCGCCCTGGAGCGTAGCTTCTGGGGCGTCTCGGGAACGGTTCCGATCGGCGGCGGCACGATGTACCTGTTCTGGGGCAAGGCGGGCAACGGCCATGGCAGCGCACCGGCCGGCACGACCGTGGGCTATGTCGTTTCGGGTAACAACACCAGCACCCAGCAATGGGAAGCGAGCTATAGCTACAGCCTGTCGCCGCGGACGCTGTTGTACACCGGTTTCGTGAAGATCGCCAACAAGGCGTACAACCCGACCACGTTCAACATCAACCCGTACACGATCCAGACCTGCGAATACGGTTCGAGCTGCAATTCCGGGCAGCCGACCGGCGTGGTGTTCGGGATGGTGCACTTCTTCTAATTTGTTGCACACCGCAGTTCCCAGGTTCATCTGGGGTTTGAAGTGATCACGCGGGCGTCCAGAGGGCGCCCGTTTTTTTTGCCTGCGGGCCGGCGGGGTGACTTGCCGCCGCCGCGACAATGTGTCGCCAGCGCGAAGGCGCGGTTGTACTCTGCGACGGGCGGATCTCCATGATCGACCATCTGATCCTCGGCTTCGACCGCGCGCTGCGCACTCTCTCCGGCGGCGCCGTGAGCACTCGCCCGCATCCGGCCCACGGCTTGCCGGAATCCGAGCTGACGCCCGACGAGCGGCGCCACGCGGCGGGGCTGATGCGGGTCAACCACACCGGCGAGGTGTGCGCGCAGGCGCTCTACCAGGCGCAGGCGCTGACCGCGCGCGATGCCGCCACGCGTGAGCGCCTGTCGCAAGCAGCGCGCGAAGAGGAAGAACATCTCGCCTGGACGCAACAGCGGCTCACCGAACTCGACGCTCGCCCCAGTCTGGTCAACCCGCTGTGGTACGCCGGCTCATTCGCCATTGGCCTGTTGGCCGGCACCACCGGCGATCGCAACAGTCTGGGGTTCGTCGTCGAAACCGAGCGCCAGGTCGAAGCGCATCTCAGCACGCACATGGATCGTCTGCCCGCGGCTGACCGCAAGAGCCGGGCCATCGTCGCGGCGATGCGCGACGACGAGGTGCGCCATGGCGTGGCCGCGCGTGACGCCGGCGCGGCCGAACTGCCCTGGGTTGCGCGCGCGCTCATGCGCAGCGCCGCGCGTGTGATGACCTTCGCCGCGTATCGGGTGTAGCGCACCGCGCGCCGCGGCCGGTGCAACGTGGGACAATGGGTGCGGCCGGAAGTCGGGTGTGCCGTGGCCGTGACAATCGGATGAAGAGATCCCTCGTCGCCCTCATCATCGCCTGTGCCGCCGTTCTGGCGCCGGCGGCGCGGGCGCAGTTCGCCAATGTCACGCTCTACGGCGACCTCAACCTCGACCTCGAGTTCGTCAGCGGCAAGCAGTTCGATGGCACCAATCCGACCGTCGTTCGCGTCAGCAGCAATACCTCGCGCTTTGGCATCCGCGGCCAGGAGTATCTCGGCGGCGGCCAGGTCGCGATATTCCAACTCGAATCCTCGGTTCAGGCCAATACGAGCGGTGGCGCGCTTGCCAGCCGCGAGACCTTTGTCGGCTTGCAGGGCGATTGGGGCACAATAAAGGCCGGCAACTTCCTCACGCCCTACGACGACATCCTCCCCATCTTCGGCGATGTGCCGACATTCACCACGTCGATCCTCTCCACTGCGGCCATCTGGGCCCAGGGACCGCTGTCGAAGCTCGAGGGCGGTTTCGACGCGCGGCTGGGTAACTCCATCCGTTATGAGACACCGCCCCTGGACGGGTTCAGCGCCGAATTGCAGTACGCGACGCGCTCTTCTACCGGCAACGACGACCCTACCATCGCCGCCAACAGCGGCGATCAGGCGTCAGGACTGCGCCACGCCAACGTCGTCAGCATGGGGGCGTTTTACAGCAAGGGGCCGCTGGACTTCGGTGTGGCGTACGAGCAAAACAACCAGGTGCGCTTCGCCAATGCCAACGATTACGCGCTGTCGGTTGCCGGCGGATACGACTTCGGCACCCTTGCCAACGGCGTGGGGTTACGCATCGGCGCAATCTACGAGCGCCTCAAGTACGACACCTTCACCGGCGACCTGCGGCGCGATTTCTGGGGCGTATCGGCTACCGTACCGGTGGGCGGCGGTTCGTTCTACGCCTTCTGGGGCAAGGCAGGCAATGGCACCGGCAGCGCCGAGAACGGAACGCAAGTCGGCGGTCTGACCAAGGGCCCGGACTCGTCCGCGGTGCAGTGGGAGCTTTCCTACACCTACTCGCTGTCCTTGCGCACGGTCGTCTATGCCGGATACGTGCAGATCAACAATCGTCCCAACGCCAACTACGGCTTCAACATCAATCCCTACGATGCGGTCCAGGGCGCGAAGCTACCCGGGGTCGTCTTCGGCATCGCGCACTTCTTCTAAGCGCCATGCCGAGCCCGTCCCATACGGCCTCCAACGCGCTTCGCACTTCGCGGCGCCGGCTTGGTGCGCGTCGCCCGCATCCAGTCGCGCAGGGCCTGCAGGCGCGCCGCGCGGATGCGACGCGGAAGGTCGTTGCCCCGCGACCTTGACAGGGCGCCCGCATCGACGCCACGCACCACGGCGAGCGCGGCCTCGAGTCGCGCCTCGACGGCGTCTACCCCGCCGCGCGCGCTTTCCGACCCTTGGGCGAGTAGGCTCGCGCGCGCGAGTCCCCGCAGCCGCTCGGGGCGGCGCAGTGCGTCAGTGGCGAGAAGCAGGTCGAGCAGCGCCGCCGGCGTGAACGCGGCGGCGCGACGCACCTTCACCGCATAGCGCGCGGCAAGCCGGGCCAGATCGCGACAGGCGGCCGGCACCCTGAGGCGGTTGCTCAGGGCTATCGCCTTCGTCGCCGAGCCGAGACTCGCAGCGAGGACGGCATAGCGGACCGGGAGTGGCTCGGCGGCACCCGCTGCGCCGTCCAGCGCCTTCAGGCAATCGACGCCGGCATCGAGCGCGGCATCCGGACCCGAGCGACGCGGTCGGCCGAACAAGGCATCGACTTCCGGAAACAGTTGCGACAGCGCGCCGCAGCGCCGGAGCACGGTGAAGAAGCGCGAGGGCCTGGCCGTCATGAGGGCGCGGGAGAGCTCCTGCCAGATGCGTTCCGGCGTCAGCGTCGAAAGCTCGCCGCTCTCGGCGATCGAGCGCATCAGCGCCTCGGTTTGCGGCGCGACCGCGAACCCGAAGCGCGCCGCGAAGCGCGCGACCCGCAACACCCGCAACGGATCCTCGGCGAAAGCGGTACCGACGTGGCGCAAGATCCCCGCGCGCAGATCCTTCTCGCCACCGAAAGGATCGATCAGGGTCCCGTCTTCGGCACGCGCCATGGCGTTGATCGTGAGGTCGCGCCGCGCAAGGTCCTCCTCCAGCGTGACGCCGGGGGCGGCGTGAAAGCTGAATCCCTGGTGTCCGCGCCCGGTCTTGCGCTCGGTGCGCGCCAGCGCATATTCCTCGTGCGTTTGGGGATGGAGGAACACCGGAAAATCGCGCCCGACGGGTCGAAATCCGCGCCGCAGCAGCTCCTGCGGCGTGGCGCCGACGACGACGTAATCGCGATCTGCGAGCGGCCGTCCGAGCAGCTCGTCACGCACCGAACCGCCGACGCGATAGATCTTCAGCGCCCGCCCTGCGCGCGCAGGCCCGAGTGACGAGGGCGCAGCGCCGCCGGCGCGAGGTACTGCGGCGCAATGGCCTCGAGCGCGGTCGGATGCGACCCCAGCAGGTGCGGAAAGCCGCCGTCACAGACGCTGTCGAGCTGCATCGACGCCAGGTTATCGCGACTCATCAGTTTGCCCGGCAACAGTTCCAACAGGCGCGCCTGAAGCCTCCCCAGCGCCGGCGAAAGCGGCACGATGGGGCGCCGGTGAGCGGTGACCTCGCCCACGTAGGCGACCAGGTCGCGCAACGTATACACCTCCGGCCCACACAGTGCGTAGCGCTCCCGCTGCGTGCGGTCATCGCCGAGCGCGCGCATGAACCCCTGCGCGACGTCGCCGACGTAGACCGGCTGGAAGCGCGCCTGGGCGCAGGCGAGGGCGATTACCGGGAGCACCCGCTCGAGGCGCGCAAACAGATTGAGAAAGGAGTCCTCGCGGCCGAAGATCACCGAAGGGCGGAAGATCGTCCAGGCCAACTCCGACCGGGCCACAAGCGCTTCGGCTTCGCCCTTGCTGCGCAGGTAACGGCTCGGCCCCGCAACGTCGGCATGCAGTGCGCTCATGTGCAGCAGGCGCGCCACGCCGGCCTGGTGACAGGCGGCGCAGAGCTTGCGCGCGAGCTCGATGTGTATGCGCTCGAAATCACCGAGGTGTGACTCGTTGAGAATGCCAACGAGGTTGACCGCCGCATCCGCGCCGGCGGCAAGCCGCGCGAGCACGACCGGATCGTGGACGTCGGCCTCGCGCACGTCGACCGTCGGCAGCAGGATCAGGTGCTTGGCGCGCTCCCGTCGCCGCGTCGGCACGACGACCCGCCAGTCCGCGGCGACGAGGCGGTTGACCAAATGACGGCCGACAAAACCGCTGCCACCCAACACCAGGATCGATCCGGCGCTCATCGCAGGCCTTCGTTGCGTTCCTCCGGCGCGGCGACGTCGCCGCCGCCGTTATCCGCCCCGCCGCTGCCGCGGGCGGCGATGACGCCGAGACGATCCTTGAGAGCGACGTAGTGCAAGCCGAGCCGAGCCTGGTAGAACATCGCGTTCGCGAGCACTTTTTTCGCGTAATCCCGCGTCTCGTTGAACGGAATCGTCTCGACGTAGATTGCGCCTTCCAGCGGCACCGACCCCCGCCACGCCTGTGCCCGTCCCGGACCGGCATTATACGCGGCGGCTCCGAGCGCCTGCGGCCCGTCGAGCTTGTCGAGCACGTAACGCAGGTAATAGGCGCCCAGCTGGATATTGAGTTCCGGGTCCTCGAGCTGGGGCGCGCGCACGGACGTGCGCCCGGTCTTGTGCGCAACCCAGCGCGCCGTCGGTGGCATCAGCTGCATGAGGCCGACTGCGCCAGCCCCTGAAACAATATCGGCAACGAAGCGGCTTTCCTGGCGCATCAGACCGTAGACGAAGGCCGCGTCGAGACCGTTCTCCCGCGCCGCGTCCTCGACCTCGGTCCGATACGGTGTGGGATAACGCAGGCCGAAGTCATGTCGCTGGCGCGTGCGGTCGGCGGTATTGATCGCGCGATCGTACAGGCGATGGGACTGCGCGAACGACGCGGCGAGCAGCAGGCCTTCGTCGTCGAGGCCGTTCACGATGGCGACCCACTCCCGTTGCGCGTCCGCGCGCAGGTCGAGTGCGGAGAGCTTGACCACGCGCTGCACGGCCTCGCGTGCCCCGAACGCCGCAAGCGCGACCGGATCGGGCGCAAGCGGCTCGCTTACGGGCGTGATGTTTGCTCCGAGTGCTTCGGCAGCTAGGATGGCGTAGAAATGATGCTCGGTCGCGAGGCCGCCGAAGAGCCGGGTCGCGTCCTCGCCTTCTCCGCCTGCGCGCAGCGCGCGCGCCTTCCAGTAGCGCCACGTCGGGTCCAGCGCCTGGATAGCCGGCATCGCATCGATTGCCGCGCCGACATCGGCCCAAGCACCAGCACGCAGGGCGGCGCGCACCTGCCAGGCATGCTCGGCCTCGGTGAAGGGCGCGCCTTCGGCTTCGTGATACCAAGCGTTCGCCGCCGGCAGCAACTCGCGTGCGGCGTTGTAGGCGACGAGGAGGTTGCCGTAGAGACGGTCGGCGGGGGGAAGTCGTCCCCTCCAGCCGACCCATGCGTCGTGGGCGGCGAGTGCGTCGACTTGCGCCACGCGGTCGAGCGCGTAGAGGGCCAGTTCGCGACCGGCTTGTGAGGCGAGGCGAAAATCTCCCTTAGCGAGCGCTGCGCGCGCGCCCCGGTCGACATGCTCGATGTCGCGCGCCGAGGGTCGCTCGGGCGCCGGCAGCACGGCCGCGATCTTGGCCGCGAGGCGGAAGTTGCCGGCCTCGTGCGCCAGCCGGAAACGGGTCCAGACGTCTTGCTCCGTCAACGCGCCTTGCGCGAGCAACAAGGCAAACACCGGCTGACACGATTCGGGCTGTTCCTGTCCGCTGAACCAGAACTGCCTGCCGTCCGTCGCACCCTCGCCGTCCGCAAGGTCCTTGCGCTGGGCTCGAAACTGGGCCGCATAACAGTCGAGTTCGACGTCCTCCGCGGTTCGCTTGGGATACTCGGCGGCGAATGCGCTCCAGTCGCCGCGCTTGCCCAGCGCCTTCAGCCACTCGCTGCGCAGGCGCCCGGCGAGCGGCAGCTCCGCATAGCGATCGAGAAAGGCCCGCACCGCGGCCGGGTCGGCGTCGTCGAGCTTGAGCCGCAGGCGCCAATAGGTCACATAGGGCTCGAGCAGATAGCCTGCAAGATGCGGCGCGAGGCGTTCGAGCCGGGCCGCGTCGCCGGCCCGGTAGGCATCGCGCGCCGCGGCGAAATCGGCATCGGTGGGCTCTCCGTACGCCGCAACGGTGATGCATGTGGCGGCCGCGGCGGCCGCGACACGACGCAAAGAGCGAACAAATGAGCAGGGCATTGGTCGCATTGTCAGCGAGCGCTCTTCGTCCGACAAGTCTTCGCCCAGGACGTGCGCATGGCACGCTCAAGGCGGATGGTAAAATCGCCGCAAACACGTTGCGCCGCGGCGCAGATTCCGCGCCGCCAATCGACAGGGGACATCATGGCTCGACGCAGCAGCAGCCCTCCCAAGGTGGGCGTGGTGATGGGCAGCGCCAGCGACTGGGACATCATGCAGGAGGCTGTGGCGCAACTGGTTGCGTTCGGGGTCGCCCATGAAGCGCGGGTACTGTCCGCGCATCGAACGCCCGATGACGCCATTGCCTACGCGGAAAATGCACAGGCCAATGGACTGGCATGCATTATCGCCGGAGCCGGCGGCGCGGCGCACTTGGCCGGCGTTCTTGCGGCGAAGACGACGCTGCCCGTGCTGGGCGTGCCGATGCCGTCGAAATACCTCCGCGGCGAGGATTCCTTGCTGTCGACCGTGCAGATGCCCAAGGGCGTGCCGGTAGCGACGTTTGCGATCGGAGAGGCCGGGGCCGCCAACGCGGGGCTTTTCGCCGTCGCCCTGCTCGCCCGCACCGATCCCGCGCTGGCCAGGAAACTCGTCGCGTTCCGCGCCAAGCAGACTGCAGCCACCCGGGCCGTAACGCTTCCGCCGCGGAGGAAGTAGAACCGGTCGGGCGCTAATTGCGCTTCGCTTCGTCGCGCTCCGCCGCCACCGGGAGATTTGCCACCCGCGCCATCTCGGGGTCAGTGTAGCGGCAGCCGTGCGCGATATAGTCCGCTGCCATCGCCGTCGCGTCGGCGCCCCAAAACAGCTCGTCACCGATCGCCAAGGTCGGCACGCCGAAGACACCCCGCGCAATCGCCTCGTCGGTGTTTCGGCGCAGCGCCGCCTTGACCTCCGCGCTGGCGATACGCGCGGTCGCATCGGAAAGCCCGAGCTCGGCCGTGAGTTCCGCCCATTCGATCGGCAGGTCGCCCAGGCGCCCGTCGCGCCACACGAAGCGGAAGATGCAGCGAATCGCTTTGGGCTCGCAATCCACTGCCAGCGCAAGGCGCAGCAACGGCAGCGGATTGAACGGGTGCGCGGCGGGAAACTTGAGCTGGATACCCAGCTGCCGCGCCTGCCAGACGACGAAACGGTAGGTAAAGCGGCGCTTGGCAGGGATCTCGGCCGGTCCGCGGTGGGCATGGGCCTTGAGCACGGCGGCAAACAGGATGGGCCGGTAGCGCACGCGAATCGCCTGCTCCAGCGGCGGTAATTGCTCGCACTGAAGGTACGAGAACGGCGAGACGAAATCGAAGTACCAGTCAGCGCTCGCCATCGATGACGAGCCGCGAGGCAATGGCTGTGGCGTGCAGCGCGCGACGGGCGGCAGCGTGGTCGACGATCGCGCGGCGCGCGTCGCCTGACAGGTCGATCCAGGCGGCGATTTCGTGCAGAGTCCGATAGCATCCGGCGCACAACCCGGTCGGCGCATCGATGCGGCAGAGGTGGACGCAGGGAGACGCCACCTCGGCTTGCTCTTGCAGGGGCACGTTCAAGCGGGGTACCGTCCCGGCAGAGGATCCTTGGCGTCCAGCGCCCGGGCGACGCGCGAAACCGGCGCCCGGCCAAGAAAGGCGGAAATGTAGCCGCCTGCCACGCGCAAGCGCGTCATGTCGACCCCGGTTTCGATGCCGAGGCCCAAGAGCAGATAGAGCACGTCCTCGCTCGCGACGTTGCCGGTCGCACCCTTGGCATACGGGCACCCGCCCAGTCCCGAGACGGAACTGTCGAAAGTCGCTACGCCGAGTTCCAGCGCCGCGTAGATGTTGGCCAGGGCCTGCCCGTAGGTATCGTGAAAGTGCCCCGCCTGGGCGGCGATCGGAACCGCCTCGGCCACGCTCGCCAGCAGCTTTTGTGTCTTGCCCGCGGTGCCCGTCCCGATCGTATCGCCGAGCGAGATCTCGTAGCATCCCATGGCCCAAAGGGCGGCGGCGACGTCGCGCACCCGTTCCGCCGCGATCTCGCCTTCGTAAGGACAGCCGAGGACGCATGAGATGTAGCCGCGCACGCGCACGCCGTGTGCGGCGGCTGCATCCGCGACCGTTTGCGCCCGCTCGAGGCTCTCCGCGATGGAGCAGTTGGTGTTCCGGTGCGAAAAGGTCTCCGACGCGGCGACAAACACCGCGACCTCGTCGCAACCCGCGGCGAGCGCGGCGTCGAATCCGTGTCGATTCGGCGTCAGCACCGGATAGCGCACCCCGGGCTTGCGCCGGATTGCCGCCATCACCTGCGCGCCGTCGGCCATCTGCGGCACCCACTTGGGCGAAACGAAGCTCGTCGCTTCGATCGCCGGCAGGCCGGCGTCGCTGAGCCGATCGATCAGCCCGACCTTGACCTCCGTGGGCACCATCGCCTGCTCGTTCTGCAGGCCGTCGCGAGGGCCCACCTCGACCATGCGCACCCGTGGCGGCAGTTTCATGAGCGGGTACCCGCAGAGGCGATGGCGATCATCAGCGCGTCTTTTAATATCCGCGGTCGCGGACGACGACGCCGGTGACGGGAAGCCCCGCCTCGAGGCGGCGGATCTTCTCGGCGATCTGCGCGACCGCCTCTTCCACCAGCGTAATCGCCGCCACATGCGGTGTCAGTGCGATCCGCGGATGATGCCAGAAACGATGCATCGGCGGCAGCGGTTCGTCGTGAAAGACGTCGAGCATCGCGGCGGCGAGGTGGCCGCTGTCGAGCAGGGCGAGCAAGTCATCGTCGACCACGAGCGCGCCGCGCGAGACGTTGACCAGGCATGCGCCACGCGGCAGTCGCGACAGGGTTGCCCGGTCGAGCAGGCCCTGCGTTTCAGGCGTCAGGGGCAGCAGGCAGACCAGGACCTGCGTCGCGGCGAGAAAAGCGTCGAGTTCGCTCGTCCCGGAGAAGGTCGCGATCCCGGCCCTCTGCCTGCAGGTACGGCTCCACCCGCGCAGCGGGAATCCGAACGGCAGCAAGGCCGCCGCAACCGCCATGCCAAGCAACCCGAGGCCGAGTATCCCGACCGCAAACCCTTGTTTGCTCGGTCGCGGCCGGGCGCGCCACAGGCCGGCGCGCTGCTGCTCGGCGTAGAGGTCGAACTCGCGATAGCGGCGCAGCACCGCGTGGCAGACGTACTCGGCCATTTGTTGCGCCATGCCGGCATCCTCGAGGCGCACCAGGCGCACACCTGTTGGCAGGGCCGCGTCGCGGGCGAGCGCATCGACGCCGGCGCCGAGATTGAAGATCGCCTTGACGCCTTCGAGGTCGCGCCACAGCTGCGCTGGCGGCTTCCAAACCAGCGCGTAGTCGGCCCCGTTCGCCGCGTCCGCAGGCCACACTTCGACCCGGGCCTCGGGCAGTTCGTGGCGGAGCGCGGCGACCCATGCGCTCGTGTCGTTGCCGCTGCTGTAGAACAGCAGCCTCACGCCGCCGGCGCAGCCGCATCGCCGTCGAGGTCAATGAGCGCGGCGCCCTCGGCCACCTGCTCGCCTTGGCGGTAGTGAACCGCGCTGACCTTGCCCGACGCCGGGGCTTTGATCGTGTGTTCCATCTTCATCGCCTCGAGCACCAGCAGCGGCGCGCCTTTCGCCACCGCTTCGCCCGCCTGCACCAGCACCGCAACGACGGTGCCGGACATCGGCGCGGTGAGGCGTCCGGCGTGGGCCTCTTCGACAGCGGAGTGCGCCAGCGGGTCGATACAGCGCAGCCGCTGCAACTCGCTGCCGCAGAACACGTAGCGCTCTTCGCCCTGGGCTACGTAAGCCGCGCCCCACTCGCCGCCGTCGAACTGGACGCGAAGATCGCAGCCCTCAGAGGACACGCTCGCCGCGACGTCGCGCCCGCCGAGCTGCAGGGTGACCGCATCGCCGTCGTTGCGCACGCGCACCGGATACGCGCCGCCGGCCGCTTCGAAGTTCAATGCGATCGCGTGCTGGTCACTGTTCGGCCACCATGTCGCGATTTCATGCCAGGGCGACCCGGGATCGCCGGAAGCGTGCGCCCGCGCCAGGGCGACCCGACGCAGGCGCGCAAGTTCACCCAGCGCGGCAACCGCGAGCACACGCTCGGACGGAGGCGACGGAGGCGGAAACAACGCCGCGTGATGACGCGCGATCAACCCCGTATCGACCCTGCCGCTGGCAAAGGCGTCATGGGCGAGCAGGCGCTGCAGGAACGTAACATTGGTGGTCACGCCGGCGACGCGATAGGCGGCGAGCGCGGCCTTCAGCCGACGCAGTGCGGCGGACCGGTCTTCGCCCCAGGCGATGAGCTTGGCGATCAGCGGATCGTAGTAACGACTGATGGCGTCGCCCTCGCGCACCCCGGTATCGATGCGCACCTGCGCCGAGGTTTCCGGCGTGCGCAAATACATGATGCGCCCGATCGAGGGCAGGAAATCCCGGTCGGGGTCCTCGGCGTAGATGCGTGCCTCGATCGCGTGGCCATGCAAGGCGATCTGTTCCTGGGTCAGCGGCAGGCGCTCACCGGCGGCAACGCGCAGTTGCCATTCGACGAGGTCGACTCCGGTGATCATCTCCGTGACCGGATGCTCAACCTGCAGCCGCGTGTTCATCTCCATGAAATAGAAAGGCGCGTCGGTCCCGGGCGGCTCGGCGACGATAAATTCCACCGTGCCGGCGCCGGTGTAGCCGATCGCCTTGGCCGCGGCTACCGCTGCCGCGCCCATCCGCTCCCGGCGCGGCAGCGTCATACCGGGCGCCGGCGCCTCCTCGAGCACCTTCTGGTGGCGTCGCTGCACCGAGCAGTCGCGCTCGAGCAGATGCACGCATTGTCCATGCGCGTCGGCAAAAACCTGGATTTCGATGTGCCGCGCCTGGGGCAGGTACTTTTCGAGCAGCATCCGCTCGTCGCCGAATCCGGCCTGCGCTTCGCGCCGCGCGGAGGCGAGCGCGGCGGCGAATTCGTCGCGCCGCAGGACGACGCGCATGCCCTTGCCGCCGCCGCCCGCGGACGCCTTGATCAGCAGCGGATAGCCGATCGCGTCGGCTTGCGCCTGCAGCACCGCGTCGTCCTGGGCCGCGCCGTGGTAACCGGGCACGACCGCTACGCCGGCCCGGCCCATGATCGCCTTGGCTTCCGCCTTCGATCCCATGGCGCGGATCGCGGCGGGCGGCGGACCGACGAAGACGAGGCCCGCCGCCGCAACCGCCGCGGCAAACGATTCGTTCTCGGACAGAAAGCCATAGCCGGGGTGGATGGCCTGCGCCCCCGCCGCGGTGGCGATGGCCACGATCTTGGGCGCGTCGAGATAACTTGTGCGCGCCGGCGCCGGGCCGAGCCGATAGGCCTCGTCGCAAGCCGTCACATGCAGCGCGGCGGCATCGGCATCGGAGTACACCGCCACCGTGCGGATACCCATGCGCCGGGCGCTCCGCGCGACGCGGCAGGCGATCTCACCCCGATTGGCGATGAGGATCTTGTCAAACATCGCTCCCCCGGCGCGATACCGTCGTCGCCTCCGTGGCGCTCGCCGCGGCGTGGCCGAACACGCGCGCGATCCGCGCGCCGAAATCGCGCAGGAACCGCCACAGCTTCGGCAGCAGCCAAACGCTCAGCGCGAGCAGCGCCGAGAGCACGAGCAGCAAGGCAATCGGGTGTGCCAGCGCGAGGTAGAGGAGCACGCCGACGAGCAGGTCCTCGCCGAAGGAAGCCGCCCAGTTGGAGAACGGCTCCGGCGAGGTATTGATCGCCATGCGCGCGCCCGACTTGGTGAAATGGCTGCCGGCCGCCAGTGTGCCGCCGAGGATTCCTGCGGCGAGCGTCCACGCCGGAGGCGAGTTACCGAACACGCTCGCCGCGAGCGCGGCGCCGGCGGGAATGCGCACCAGCGTATGGACGACATCCCACAGCGTATCGACGCCGGGAATTTTGTCGGCGAAGAATTCGACGCATACCATGAACCCCGACGCGGCGAGGACCAGCGGGTGCGACAGGATCGCCAAGTGCGAAGGCAGCTCGAACCAGCCGAGATACCCCAGCGCGCCGACGATGAACAACACCGCGTACAGGCGAATGCCGCTCGCCCAGCCGAGTGCCGCGGCGAGCGCGACCAGTTGCAGGGTATCGAGTTTTTCCATGCCCGCGCCGCCGCGCTAATCGCCGCGCGGCACCCACGCCGCCTTGCGTTTGGCGAGAAAGGCGGCCACGCCCTCCCTGCCTTCGGGCGAGGCCCGGACGCGCGCGATACGGCGGGCGGTGTCGGCGACGACCCTTGCATCGAGCGGCCGGTTCACGATCGCTCGCAGCAACAACTTGCACTCGGCCTGGGCGTGCGGGCCGCCGATCAGCAGCGCGCCGAGCAGCGTTTCGATCCGGGCGTCGAGTTCCGCCGCCGGCGCGAGCTCGTGCAGCAGGCCGAGGCGGTACGCCTCGGCGGCGGAAAATCGCTCGGCGCTAAGGAAGTAGCGGCGCGCCGCGCGCGCGCCGATCGCGGCGACGACATAGGGACTGATCGCAGCGGGAATCAGACCCAGGCGCGCCTCGGAGAACGCGAACGAAGCGTCGGCGGTGCCAATCGCGATGTCGCAACACGCCACCAGGCCGGCCCCGCCGCCGAAAGCCGCCCCGTGGACGCGGGCGATCGTCGGCTTCGACAACTTGTCGAGCGTGGTGAGCATGGCAGTCAGCGCGCCGGCGTCGGCCAGGTTTTGCCGCGGACTGAAGGCGGCCATCTGTTGCATCCAGTTTAAGTCCGCGCCGGCGCAGAAGCTCGAGCCGGCACCCGCGAGCACGACCGCGCGCACGCTGGGGTCCGCGTCGAGCGCCCGCAGCAGCGCGGTGAGCTCGGCGATCAGCGTCGCGTTGAACGCGTTGCGCACCTCCGGGCGGTTGAGCAACACCCAGGCCACGGCGTCGCGGTGGGTGACCTCGAGCGTAGTGCAGGCTGGCGCTGCCACGTTCCCGCCGTGGGCGCGGCGCCTGCGCTCGCTCTTGCCGGTGCGTTTGACCATCGCCTTAAGCTACATGCGGAAGACGCCGAAACGCGTCGCCTCGATCGGCTTGTTCAGCGCCGCGGAGATCGAGAGCCCCAGCACGCGGCGGGTGTCGGCCGGATCGATCACGCCGTCGTCCCACAGTCGGGCGCTCGCGTAATAGGGATGGCCCTCGCGTTCGTACTGTGTCCGCAGCGGCGCCTTGAACGCGGCCTCCTCCTCGGCGCTCCACGCCCCGCCCTTGGCCTCGATCGCATCGCGACGGATTGTCGCGAGCACCGTGGCGGCCTGTTCGCCGCCCATGACCGAGATGCGCGCAGTCGGCCACATCCACAGAAACCGCGGGTCGAAGGCGCGCCCGCACATGCCGTAGTTGCCGGCGCCGTGCGAGCCGCCGATGATGACGGTGAACTTCGGCACCCTGGCGCAGGACACCGCGGTCACCATCTTGGCCCCGTCCTTGGCGATGCCTCCCGCCTCGTACTTCTGTCCCACCATGAAGCCGGTGATGTTCTGCAGGAACACCAGCGGCAGCCCGCGCTGGGCGCAAAGCTCGATGAAGTGCGCGGCCTTCTGCGCCGATTCGGAGTACAGCACGCCGTTGTTGGCAATGATGCCGACCGGATAGCCCCAGACTCGCGCGAACCCGGTCACCAGGGTGGCCCCGTAGCGGGCCTTGAATTCGGCCAGCTCGCTGCCATCGACGATGCGCGCGATCACCTCGCGCACATCGTAGGGCTTTCTCAAGTCGGCGGGAATGATCCCGTAAATCTCGTCCGCGGCGTAGAGCGGCTCGCGCGACGTGGCCAGTTCGAGTGCGACCTGCTTCGGCCGGTTGAGATTACCGACGATCTGGCGCGCGATCGAAAGCGCATGATGGTCGTTGAGCGCGTAGTGGTCGGCCACACCCGAAATGCGGGTGTGGACGTCGGCGCCGCCAAGTTCTTCCGCGCTGACGACTTCTCCGGTCGCGGCCTTCACCAGCGGCGGCCCGGCGAGAAAAATCGTTCCCTGATCCTTGACGATGATCGATTCGTCCGCCATTGCCGGCACGTAAGCGCCGCCCGCGGTGCATGACCCCATGACCACCGCGATCTGCGCGATACCCTCGGCCGACAGCGTCGCCTGGTTGTAGAAAATGCGCCCGAAATGATCGCGGTCGGGAAAGACGTCGGTCTGATTGGGCAGGTTCGCCCCGCCCGAGTCGACCAGATAAATGCACGGCAGGTGGTTTTCACGCGCGATGTCCTGCGCCCGCAGGTGTTTCTTGACCGTCATCGGATAATACGTGCCGCCCTTCACGGTCGCATCGTTGCAGACGACCACGCACTCGCGACCGGCGACGCGCCCAACGCCGGTGATAATGCCGGCGGCGGCGATGTTGTCGTCGTACATTCCATAAGCGGCGAGCTGCGAGAGTTCGAGAAACGGCGCTCCCGGATCGAGCAGCGAGCGCACCCGCTCGCGCGGCAACAGCTTGCCGCGCCCGGTGTGGCGTGCGCGCGCCTCTTCGTCGCCGCCCTGCTCGATCACGGCGACGCGTGCGCGGAGGTCGGCGACGAGCCCCGCGAGCGCGTCGCGATTCCTGGCGAAGTTCGCGTCGCGGGTATCAAGCTGTGTCTCGATGATCGGCATGCAGTCTTCAGGCCGGGCGGGGCAAGGGGTGCCCGGGCATCAGTTCGTAGGGATGAACCCAGCGCGGTTCGGCGCGGATGCGCTCGAGCCAAGCGCGAATCGAGGGATAGAGCGACCAGTCGACCCCGATCTCGTCGGGCCAGAACAGATAGCCGCACAGCGACAGGTCGGCGATGGTCAGCCGATCGGCGACAACATACTGGCGCGAGGCCAGATGCGTGTCGAGCACGCCCCACGCGGTTTCCGCCCGGCCGCGCAGAAATTTCATGACGCCTTCGTCCGGCGTCGCGGTGAATGTGCGCAGGAAGCGATAGGTTGCGGTGTAGCTCGTCAACTTGTGGTTATCCCACAGCAGCCAGCGCAGCATATCGCGCCGCTCGTCTGCATCGCGCGGCCCGAAGCGCCCGAGCGTATCGGCCAGATAGTCGAGGATCGCGCCGGACTGGGTCCAGCGCCTGCCATCGTGCTCGAGCACCGGCGCCTCGCCCATCGGATTGACCTGCCGATACGCCGCCGTGCGCGTCTCACCCCCGAAGTAGTCGACGTAGCGTGGTGTCCAGTCGGCCCCCGCGAGCTGCAGCGCGAGCGCAGGCTTGTAGCAGTTGCCCGATTGCGCGAAGCAGTACAGCAGGAACCTCCCCGAGACGGCCACTACCAACCCCCCGTCGCCAGAGGGCGCTCGACCTGGTCAAGGCGTTCGACGCCCCAGACCGGCTCGCCGTCGATGGAGAAAAACGGCGAGCGGCCATGTTTCGACGCCAGCGCCTCGATCTCGGAAGCGATATAGCCATAGGGCGAGGAAAAATCGAAAGGTAAGTCGAGCGGCGGCTTCATGCCTGTCTTCCGCACCATGGTCATGCCGCCAGCGCGCGGCCGATCACGAGCCGCTGGATGTCGCTGGTGCCCTCGTAGATTTGGCAGACGCGCACGTCGCGATAGATGCGCTCGACCGGAAAATCGGCAACGTAGCCGTAGCCGCCGTGAATCTGAATCGCTGCCGAGCACACCCGCTCGGCCATCTCGGACGCGAACAGCTTCGCCATCGATGCTTCCTTGAGGCAAGGCTCTGCCGCATCGCGCAGCACTGCGGCATGCCACACCATCTGCCGGGCGACCTCGATCTCGGTGGCCATGTCGGCGAGGCGAAAGCTGATCGCCTGGTGCTCGAAGATCGGCTTGCCGAAGGACTTGCGTTCCCCGGCGTAGGCCAGCGCGGCTTCGAAGGCCGAGCGCGCCATGCCCACGCTCTGCGCCGCGATGCCAATGCGGCCGGCTTCCAGATTCGCGAGCGCGATACGATAACCCTCACCTTCGCGGCCAAGCCGATTTGCCTCGGGCACGCGGCAGTTCTCGAATACGATCTGCGCCGTGTCCGACGCACGTTGCCCGAGCTTTTCCTCGATGCGCGCGACGGTGTACCCGGGCGTGTCGGTCGCGACGATGAATGCGGAGATGCCCTTCTTGCCGGCGGCCTTGTCGGTGACCGCGAAGACCAGCGCGAGGTCGGCGTGCCTGCCCGAGGTGATGAACTGCTTCACGCCGTTGAGCACGTAGGCGTCGCCCTGGCGTTCCGCCCGCGTCATGATTGCCGCCGCGTCCGATCCGGACTGCGGCTCGGTAAGACAGAAACACCCGAGCTTCGCGCCGCTCGCGAGCGGCTTGAGGTAGCGTTCCTTCTGCGCCTCGCTGCCGAAGGCGAGCAGAGGGCCGCAGACGACCGAGTTCTGCACGCTTAGAATGGTCGACGTCGCCCCGTCTCCAGCGGCAATCTCCTCCAGCGCGACGGCGAGCGAGACAGTGTCGAGCCCCGCGCCGCCGTAACGCTCGGGAATCGCGATGCCGTACGCACCGAGCTCTGCCAGCTCGGCCAGGGCCGCGCGCGGAAAGACATGGTTCCGGTCCCACTCGGCGGCGAATGGCGCAAGGCGCTCGCGCGCGAAACTGCGCAGGGTGTCGCGAATCATTCGCTGTGACTCGCTCAGCAGCATGGGACGGCACTTTTCCCGACGCCGCGGTCGATCCTCGTCCTCACCACGGCACCTCCTTGCCGGTGTAGTCGAAGAAGCGCCCGCTTTCGCGCGCGCCCGCCCGCTCGATCACCGCCCGCATGCCCGCGACGCTCGCCTCGGCCTCGATATCTGCGCCGGTACCGCCCATGTCGGTGCGGACCCACCCCGGGTGCAGTGCAATCACCACCACGCCGCGCGGCGCGAGCTCCAGCGCGACGCCCTTGGCGATCGCGTTGAGCGCGGCCTTGCTGGCGCGATAGAGCGCGCTGCCGGCGTTGGCCATCGTCGCGATACTTCCCATGCGGCTCGACAGATAGGCGATCTTGCCACCGTGCCCCCCGCCGCCCGCGGCGATGCG
Organism: Casimicrobiaceae bacterium; assembly: GCA_035939595.1. Taxonomy (GTDB): domain Bacteria; phylum Pseudomonadota; class Gammaproteobacteria; order Burkholderiales; family Casimicrobiaceae; genus PALSA-1003. The sequence goes on along the minus strand of DASZFQ010000053.1, from coordinate 72,959 downwards.
GTCGGCAAGCGCGGCAGAAAGCCACAGCGGCCCCAGGACGTTGGTGTGCATGACGGTGTCGAAATCGGCCTGAGTCGCCCCGGCCAGCACCGGGTTACGTGCGCCGGCGATGCCGGCGTTGCAGATGAACAGGTCGATCGGCGTTGCCGCCAGGCGTTTCGACAGCGCCGTCACGTCGCGGGCGTCGGTCACGTCGAGCTTGACGACCTCGGCGCCGCTGCCCGCGAGCGAGCGCGCCGCCTTCGGGTGGCGGCAGCAGGCGATCACCGACCAGCCGTCCGCGCCATACCGGCGCACGAATTCGAGACCCAGGCCGCGGCTCGCTCCGGTAATCAGGACGTTGCGCATCTTGGTCGGCAGCAGGGTGGGGCGGATGCGAGCCGGGGGCGTCAGGCCGCGTAGCCAAGCATACGCACCAGCGGGCCTGCCGCGTCCTCCAGCAGCTTGCGCTCCGCGGGGGTCATTTCGCGCCGCCACACCTCGAGCCGGTCGCGGTCCGGCGCCCGGGTCAGATTGGCATGGATGCGCGTTCGCTGCTCGCGCGCGATCATCAGGCCGCGCGCGTGCATGCGGCCCTGCAGGCGCGACAGCCGAGCCGCGCCCTGGGCGTGATAGTCGAGCATCTGCGGATCCCAGGCCAGGGACAGATACGAGCACAGGCGCTTGAGCACGCCTTCCGCGTCGCGCACCAGATCCTCGAAGCGGACCTCGACGTAACGGGGCACCAGGTTCCGCGCCCGCTGGCCGGCCTCGACGTGTTTGCGCCACTCTACCCCGAGCACGCGCAGGTCCGTGCTGGGCGCAAACCAGGTCTTGCGCCAGGACAGGGCCGTGTCGCCCGGATCGCGAATGACGTGGATGAAGTGCGCTTCGGGCAACAGTGCCGCGATCTGCGGCAGCAGAAAGACGTAGCCTGGGGTCTTGTCGCCGTATCGCGGCTTGCCCTGGCCTTCGGCGTAGAGCGCATAGAAGGCGCGCAATCCGGCCGTGACCGTAAACGGCTCGATCGCGACCAGGCGCTGCCACAGCACCTCGCGCTCGAGGCCAAAGTCCGACCAGTTGGAAATCGGAATCCGGTCCGCGGTCACCCAGTTGAAGAAGTCGCGTCGGGGGTCCGGCGACGCGCGCGGCGGCGAGGCGATCGTAGCCAGGAAGGAGGTCTCCGGAGGAATGGCCAGTTGCGGATGGCTATCGAGCATCACGGCCAGGAGCGAGGTGCCCGAGCGCGGGCAGCCGACGATCACCGGCAACGGGCTTCGCGCGGCCGGGCGCGGCGCCGGGCCGCTCGACATCACGACGCGGGGCGACTCGAAGACGATCTTGCTCGCCATCACGCCACTTTCAGGCGAGCTCGATCGCCATGGCCGTCGCCTCGCCCCCGCCGATGCAAAGGCTCGCCAGGCCGCGCTTCTTGCCCGCCTGGCGCAGCGCCCCGATCAAGGTGACGACGATGCGTGCGCCCGACGCGCCGATGGGATGGCCAAGCGCGCAGGCACCGCCGTGCACGTTGACTTTTTCGGGGGCCAGGTCGAGTACCTGCATTGCGGCCATCGGTACGACCGCGAACGCCTCGTTTATTTCATACAGATCGACGTCGCCCGGTTTCCAGCCGACCTTAGCCAAGAGCTTCTGCATCGCGCCGATCGGCGCGGTGGTGAACAACCCGGGTTCCTGGGCATGTGTGGCGTGGTTGAGAATCAGGGCCAGCGGTCGCCATCCCATGCGCTCGGCGGTGGAACGGCGCGTCAGAACCAGCGCCGCGGCGCCATCGGAGATCGAGCTCGAATTCGCCGCCGTGACCGTGCCGTCCTGGCGAAATGCCGGTTTGAGGGTCGGGATCTTTTCCGGGCTCGCCTTGGCTGGCTGCTCGTCGCGGTCGATTACGACCTCCCCCTTGCGTCCGCCCACCGTCACCGGCGCGATCTCCCAGCGGAACGAGCCTTCCGCCGTGGCCGCGCGGGCGCGCGCGAGTGAGCGCAACGCGAACTCATCCTGCTGTTGGCGCGTGAAGCGAAACTCGTCGGCGCATGTTTCGGCAAACGCTCCCATCAGTCGGCCTTTGTCGTAGGCATCCTCGAGGCCGTCGAGGAACATGTGGTCGTAGACCGTGCCGTGGCCCATGCGCATGCCGCCCCGCGCCTTCGGCAGCAGGTACGGGGCGTTGCTCATGCTCTCCATGCCGCCGGCGACGATGACTTCGGCGCTGGCGGCGACGAGCGCGTCGTGCGCGAGCATGGCCGCCTCCATCGCCGAGCCGCACATCTTGTTGACCGTCGTGCAGCCGGTGGCGGCGGGCAGGCCTGCCTTGAACGCGGCCTGCCGTGCCGGGGCCTGCCCCTGCCCTGCGGGCAGCACGCAGCCCATGATGACTGTGTCGACGGCGGTTGCCGCGACGCCGCCGCGCTCGAGCGCGGCCCTGATGGCGACGCCGCCGAGATCACTGGCGGACAAGGTGGCGAAGTCGCCTTGCAAGCCGCCTATCGGCGTCCGCGCGGCGCCGACGATCGCAATAGGGTCGTTGTGCATCCTGCTCCCGTGTGTTTCGACTCGCCCCTCGCACCCATAGCGGCCGCGTTCGCCGCCCGCTGGCGGGAGCCGCTACGCGCCCGCCTGCGGCGCCGGCCCACCCGACTTGCGCGCCCGGCGCGGACGGCGCACCAGTTCGCCGCCGCAATTCCGGCACACGCCGTTTAGCGCGTTGGCGCAAGTCGCGCAGAACGTGCATTCGTAGCTGCAGATGTAGGCCGTGTCGTCGTCGACCGCCAGCGGCCACGCGCAGCGCTCGCAGCGTTCGCGCATTTCCAGAGCCATGGTCGTCCCCGTTACTTCGTATCGTTGAACAATTCTCGCCCGATCAGCATGCGCCTGATTTCCGATGTGCCGGCGCCGATTTCGTACAATTTGGCGTCGCGCCAGAGTCGACCGGTCGCATAATCGTTAATGTAACCGTTGCCACCCAAAGCCTGGATTGCCTCACCGGCCATCCACGTTGCTCTTTCCGCCGCATAGAGTATGGCGCCCGCCGCATCCTTGCGCGTCGTCTCGCCCCGGTCGCAAGCCTGGCCCACGGCGTAGACGTAAGCCTTGCAGGCGTTGAGCGTCGTGTACATGTCGGCGATCTTGCCCTGCATGAGCTGGAATTCGCCAATCGGCATGCCGAATTGCTGCCGCTCGTGCACGTAGGGCAGCACGATGTCCAGGCACGCCACCATGATGCCCAACGGTCCGCCGGCGAGGATGGCGCGCTCGTAGTCGAGACCGCTCATCAGCACGTGGACGCCCCGCCCTTCCGCGGAGAGTACGTTCTCCGCGGGCAACTCGCAATCTTCGAATACCAGCTCACAGGTGTTCGAACCGCGCATGCCCAGCTTGTCGAGCTTCTGCGCCGTCGAAAATCCCTTCATGCCCTTCTCGACTAAGAATGCCGTGATGCCGTGCGGGCCGGCCTGCGCATCGGTCTTGGCGTAGACGACCAGGGTGTCGGCATCCGGACCGTTGGTGATCCACATCTTGCTGCCATTGAGGACATAGCGGTCAGCTTTCCGATCGGCGCGCAGGCGCATCGACACAACGTCGGAGCCGGCTCCCGACTCGCTCATTGCCAGCGCGCCGATGTGCTCGCCGGAGATGAGTTGAGGCAGATACTTTCGCTTCTGTGCGGCGGTGCCATTGCGGCGGATCTGATTGACGCACAGGTTCGAATGGGCGCCGTACGAAAGGCCGACCGACCCCGAGGCGCGGCTGATTTCCTCCATCGCCACGACATGCGCGAGATAACCCATGTTCGTGCCGCCATACTCTTCTTCAACGGTGATTCCGAGCAGACCGAGATTGCCCATCTTCCGCCACAGGTCCGATGGGAATTGGTTGCTGCGGTCGATCTCGGCAGCGCGCGGCGCGATTTCAGCTGCCGCGAACTGCTGCACCGTGGCGCGCAGCATGTCGATCGTCTCACCGAGATGAAAATCCAGGGCGGGAAAGTGGGCCATGATTAACGCTCCGGCGTGCCGGGCAGGACGGATGCGGGTTGGGACAGCGCGAACACGCGAGGCGATGGACAGCGCGCAAGGGGGATTGTGAATGACGTTTACGTAAACGTCAATTCCGCCTCGGGGGCGAGCCGCGGCGCGACTACCCGTTGCCGCCGTTCGCGCCGTGCCGCAGGCGCTTGCGGCACTGGCGCTCGAGCGCGTCGATTTCTTCGAGCACGATCGCGATGTCCTCCTGCTGCTGCTTGAGCATGGCGCGGCGCTCGGCAAGTACCTGCAGGAACTTGACCAGCTGCGGGCGCTCGCTTCGGGTTGCCGCATAGAGATCGAGCAATTCGCGAATTTCCGACAGCGTGAGCCCGAGCCGCTTGCCGCGCAGGATCAGCTTGATGCGCACCCGCTCGCGTTCGCCGTAGACGCGGCTGCGGCCGCTGCGGCGCGGGGCGAGCAGACCCTCGTCCTCGTAGAAGCGTATCGCGCGGGTGGTCAGCGCGAATTCCCGGGCGAGGTCGGAAATGGTGAACGTTACGGAATCGGCGCGGGAGGACATTGCGGCACAGGCGCCCGGTGCGGCGAATGGGCCAAGATACCATAAAGGTCGGCGCGCCCCCGACTTGACAGGGTGGGAGGGATCGATGAGGATGTTGCGTTGCACCATCCTCCCCGTTTCGGGGCGCTGTCCGCTCCGCGCCATGAACCCCCCCGTCGCGATAGCCCCCGTCGCCGCGCGCAGCGAAAGCGCGCTGCGTATGCCCTGGCTCGAGCCCCCGCCGCCCGGGATGACCATCGAGGTGGCTGCGGGATTGAAATGGCTGCGCATGCCGTTGCCGTTCGCCCTCGACCACATCAATCTGTGGTTGCTCCGCGCGAATCGGGGTTGGACCGCGATCGATTGCGGCTACGGCGATGCGCCCACGCGCGCCCTTTGGGAGCGACACTTTCAAGACACTCTTGCGGGCGAGCCGATCGGCGAGGTGATCGCCACCCACTATCACCCCGATCACCTGGGCAATGCCGCATGGCTTGCCACCCGCTGGGCCTGCGCGATCGCCATGCCACAGGCGGAATACCTGACCGCGCACGCCGTCGCCGACGAGCGCGGCGGTTACGGTGTTGGTCCGCTCTCGGAGCTGTTTCGTCGCCATGGCCTGGCCGAGGAGTACATTGCCGCGCTCGAAGCGCGCGGCAACTTTTATCGTCGCGGCGTGCCCGAACTGCCCCATGCCTACCAGCGCCTGCAGGCCGGCGACGAGATTGCCATCGGGCCCGGGCACTGGCGGATGATCCCGGGTTACGGTCATTCGCCGGAGCATGGGTCGCTCTACTGTGCGGCCTTGAACGTGCTCATCTCCGGCGACATGCTGTTGCCCAAGATCAGCACCAACGTCAGCGTCTGGCCGGTTGAGCCGGACGGCGACCCGCTCGGCCGTTTCCTCGACTCACTCGACCGCTTCGCCGAACTGCCGCCAGAAACCTTGGTCCTGCCTTCGCACGGCCTGCCCTTTGTCGGTATTCACACCCGGGTCGCGCAGCTGCGCGCCCACCACGTCGCCCGCTTGGCCGAGCTCGAGGCGGCGGCGAGCCAGCCGGTCACCGCGGCCGAAGTGCTGCCGGTCCTCTTCCGCCGTCCCCTGGATCTGCAGCAGCGCTTCTTCGCGATGGGCGAGGCGATCGCCCACTTGAACCACCTATGGCACGCCGAGCGACTCGTCCGTTCGTCCCACGGCGGCGTCCTGCGCTTTGGCCGCCGCTAGCAAGAGCCGACTACAATACGGCCCGAGGAGATGCCCAAGATGACCGCCGCGGAAGCCCATCCCGGGAGCACGACCACCGCCGCCCAGCAGCCGCAGCAGTCGCAATACGACCCGGTGGCGCTGGCCGAATCGTTTGCCAGCGCCGCCGACAAGAGCGCCAAGGTGCTCGGCGATTTCGTCACCCGCCAGGCCGCCAGCGGACACTCGGTGGTCAGCGACGAGTTTGGCCTGACCAAGGCGTTTTTCGAGCTGGCGGCGAAAATGCTGTCCAATCCCTACCGTCTGGCCGAGACGCAGATGAATCTGTGGTGGGAGTATTCGGCGCTGTGGCAGTCTTCGATGTTAAAGCTCCTTGGGCATTCGACCGGCCCGGTCGTCGAGCCGGCGAAAAGCGACAAGCGCTTCCGCCACGAGGACTGGGAAGAACACTTTCTGTTCGACTACATCAAGCAGTCCTATCTGATCACCGCCCGCTGGCTGCACACTGCCGTCGCCAACGTCGAAGGGCTCGACGAGCACACGCGCAAGAAAGTCGATTTCTTCACCCGGCAGTACATCGACGCGCTGGCGCCGTCGAACTTCGCGCTGACCAACCCCGAGGTATTCCGGGAAACGATCGCGTCCGGCGGGCAGAACCTGGTCCGTGGCCTGAACAACCTGCTCGACGACATTGAGCGCGGCAATGGAAAGCTCAAGATATCGATGACCGACAGCAAGGCCTTCGAGCTCGGTGTCAACATCGCGACGACGCCGGGACAGGTCGTGTTCCAGAATGACCTGATGCAGCTGATCCAGTACGAACCGACGACGACGAAGGTTTCGAAGCGGCCCCTGCTGATCATTCCGCCGTGGATCAACAAGTACTACATCCTCGACCTGCGCGAGAAGAACTCTCTGGTCAGATGGTGCGCCGCGCAGGGGCTCACGGTGTTCGTGATTTCCTGGGTCAACCCCGACGAGCGCCACGCGGCGAAGGATTTTGAGGACTACATGCTCGAAGGGCCGCTGGCGGCGCTCGACGCTATCGAGAAGGCGACCGGGGAAAAGGACGCCAATGTCCTCGGCTATTGCCTCGGTGGAACCCTGCTCGCGTCGACGCTCGCCTATCTCGCGGCGAAGAAGGAGAAGCGTATCGCGAGTGCTAGCTTCATGGCCTCGCTCATCAACTTCACCGGGGCGGGCGAACTGGAGGTATTCATCGACGAGGAACAGGTGGCCTCGCTCGAGCGCAAGATGAACGAGCGGGGCTATCTCGAGGGTGCGCACATGGCGAACACCTTCAACATGCTGCGCAGCAATGACCTCATCTGGTCGTTCGTCATCAACAACTATCTCCTCGGCCGTGATCCATTTCCCTTCGATCTGCTGCACTGGAACCAGGATTCGACGCGAATGCCGGCCAAGATGCACAGCTTCTACCTGCGTAACATGTACGTGAAAAACAAACTGCGCGAGCCCGGTGGCATCTCTTTGGCCGGGACGCCGATCGACCTGTCGAAGGTCACCGTCCCGGTGTACTTCGTATCCGCGATCGAGGATCACATCGCGCCGTGGAAGACGACCTACGACGGTCCGCGGCTGCTTGGCGTCAAGGCGCGGTTCGTGCTCTCCGGATCGGGCCACATCGCCGGCATGATCAATCCGCCAGCCGCCAACAAGTATGGCTACTGGACCAATGACAAGCTGCCCGCGAGCGCCGACGAGTGGTTCAAGGGCGCGCAGCAGCACCAGGGATCGTGGTGGAACGACTGGCTGGCCTGGCTTAGGCCGTACCTCGGTGTGCCGGTGAGCGCGCGCGAGGTGGGAAAAGGCGGCCGGGGTCGGCTGCGGGCGCTCGAGCCCGCGCCGGGCAGTTACGCGCGGCAGCGCGTGGAGTCGCGCTAGCCGACCTTGCGCACGAGGTCGGCGTCGGTTTGTTATATTACTGCGGTGCGCTCTTTTTCCTGCGCGTCGCCTTGGAGCTCGTCATGAAGCACATGCTGATGGCCGCCGCGCTGGCGCTCGCGGCTGCAGGTAACGCGCTGGCCCAGACACCTCCGGCGCCCCAGGCACCGCTGCCCGGCGCACCGCCTTGCGACACCTGCGGCGTGGTCGAATCGGTGCGCTACGTGGAGAAACAGGGCCAGGGCTCCGGCGTGGGGTTGATTGCTGGCGGCGTGGTCGGCGGCGTCCTCGGCAACCAGATCGGGTCGGGAAGAGGCAACACGGCGGCGACGATAATCGGCGCCGGAGCCGGTGCCTACGCCGGCAACCAGGTCGAGAAGAATGCCAAGAAAACAAGCTACTGGGTGGTGTCGGTGAAGCTCGATAACGGCTCGCACAAATCGATCACGTCGGGCGCGCAGCCCGCGTTCAAGCAGGGCGATCGGGTCAAGGTCGTCGACGGCAAGCGTCTCGCACTGATCGCCAACTAAGGCGCGTGTGGCGCGTTCCCGCCTTAGGCTGTAGCTTGGGCGCCGCCTAACGCGAGCGAAGGTCCGGCCCGGTAGGCGCCCCGGGGCCAGGCGCCGTTTCCCGGTTGCAACCACGCACGACGCGGCGTGCCGCCGCCGCGGGGCGCCGCGCGTTTTGACATACAATCCGCTCAAACAGGTTGCCAAAGCGAGGAGGAGATCATGCGCGGGATGAAAAAAAAGGACCTGCTCGCGGCAACGTTGGCCGCCGGTCTCGGGTTGGTGCAAGGTGAGGCAGCGGCCCAGTTCAACAGTTTTTTCTTCTTCGGCGACAGCCTGACCGACGCCGGCTTCTACGGCTCCCGCTTCACGGTCAATCCGGGCCAGGTCTGGGCGCAGGATCTCGGCGCGCGCTTCGGTGTCACCGTCACCCCGATCAACATGGGGGGCGACGACTACGCGCAAGGTGGCGAGCGGGTAACCCTTCCGTCGCCGCTCACGCCACCGGGCGCGCCGCAGCGGCCGGTGTCGACGCAGATCGACGAACTGCTGCAGATGACGCCGACACTCAATCCGCATGCCCTCTACGCGGTCTGGATCGGCGCCAACGACATCTTTGTCAACCTGGGCGAGGCCGCCGCCGGCCAGATCACCCCGGCACAGGTGCAGGCGAATGTCGCCACCGCGGCGGCGCAGACACTGCAGCAGATCGCGCGCCTGCGCGACGCCGGCGCGCGCACGATCATGGTGTTCAACCTGCCCGACATCGGCAAGACGCCGGCAGGGCTCTCCGAGCCCACCGCGCCGTTTTCCTCGCTCACGACCCTGTTCAATTCGACGCTGGAGGCGGGGCTCTCGTCGCTCAACGTCAATATCATCCCGGTGAACGTCTACGGCCTGCTCAACGAGGTGATCGCCAACCCCGCAGCATACGGCTTCATCAACGTCACCACGCCGGCTTGCACCACCGCGAGTTCGATCAACTGCACTACCGCGACGCTGGTCGCGCCGAACGCGGCCCAGAACTACTTGTTCGCCGACGACGTGCATCCGACGCCCGCCGGACATCAGATCATCGCCGACTACGTTATCGCGGAAATCGTGGCGCCGCAGCAGATCGGTCTGCTGGCCGAAGCCCCGCTGCAGGTCGAGCAGGCCAATTTCCGCGCCCTCGATTCGCGCATGATGGCCGGCATTGGCGGCCCGCGCGCGATCAACAAGTTCGACGCCTACGCGGTCTACGACTACGGCAATTACGATCGCAGCAACGACTTCGGCGGCGGCCGCAGCTACACCAATTCGGTCCTCATCGGTGGCGACATGAATGTCTCCGAGCGGCTGCTGGTGGGCATCGCCTTCGGCTACACCGATGACAAATCCTCGCTCGGCGGCAGCGCCGGCAGCTTCAAGTTGAACGAGGCGACGCTGACCGCCTATGCCGGCTACGGCGAGGGCCCCTGGTACGTTGGCGGGACCCTGGGTGCGGGCGAACTCGATTACAACAACATCGACCGCAACATCGCTCTCGGACCCGCCACCCGGACCGAAAGCGGGGGCACGAACGGCACGCACTTCATGGCCCGCCTGCTGGGCGGCTACTGGTTCAATTACGAGAGCTGGATTCACGGCCCGTTCCTGCGCGTGACCTACCAGCAGGCCACCGTCGACGCCTATGCCGAAACCGGCACCAGCAGCACCGCGATGACGTTCGGCCAGCAGGAGCGCAATTCGCTCGCCTCGAGCTTAGGCTGGCAGGCGGACGGCAACCTCGGTTGGGGCCGCCCCTGGGCGCGTGTAACCTGGGAGAAGGATTACAACAACGACAACCGGACCGTGCGCGCGGGCCTGGTGTCGATGCCCGGCAACTTCGCGCTGCCCGTGTACAGCATGAGTAACAGCTACGCCCTGTTCGACGTCGGCATAGCAAGCGAGCTGGGCAACAGCAAGGTCACCGGCTTCGTCGCCGTCAATGCCACCGCAGGCAGGAGTACCGGCAACTACCAGGCGATCACGGTCGGCATTCGCGCGCCGCTCTAGGCGCCTGCGGCCGGCTGCCGCGACCCGGTCCGGGTACGCCTTGCGCTACCCGTCGGCGCGCGGCTTGCGCAACGCCTCGGCCAGCATGCGATCGAAGATCGGCCGCGGCAGGACCGAGAACAGGCGCCCCATCCATCGCATCTGCCAGGGCAGAATGTAGAAGCGCCGGCCGGCGGCGATGGCGCGCACGATCAGCGTCGCGGCACGCTCGGCCGAGATCAGGAACGGCATGCGATACGGGTTGCCCGCGGTCATCGGGGTCGCGACGTAGCCCGGGCAGATCGTGATCACCTTGATGCCGCTGCCGACGAGCTCGACCCGCAGGCTCTCAAGGTAGTTGATCGCGGCAGACTTCGCCGCTGAATAAGCCCCCGCTCCCGGCAGCCCGCGAAAACCGGCCACGCTCGCGATCCCGACGAGCTTGCCCTTGCGCGCGCCGCGCATCGCCGGCAGAAAGGCCTGAAACGTGTGCAGCATGCCGAGTACGTTGGTTTCGAGAATGGCGCGAAACACGGCGTTGTCCTCAACGTATTCAGTCAGCGTTCCGTGCGAGATGCCGGCGTTGGCGATCACGATGTCGGCCGCCCCGTGGCGGGCCGTGAAATCCGCGGCGGCGGCGCGTAACGCGCCGGCATCGCGCACGTCACCGACGTACACTGCGGGCAGCGCGGGGGCGAGCGTCGCAGCAATCACCGCCAGCGCATCCGCACGGCGTGCGAACAACCCGAGTTGCGCCCCTTCGCCTGCATAGCGTCGCGCCAGCGCAGCGCCGATACCCGACGAGGCGCCGGTCACGAAGACGGCCACGCGCCGCGGCGCGTCGTGCGCCACCGCTATCCCGTTCGACGCAGCGGCGTTCAGCTCTTCGCGCGTTCGGCGCGTGCTTTCACGATCAGTGCATCGATCGCCGGGGGCAAATTCGCATGCGTGCCGACTTTCTCGGATGAGGTCGCGAACTTGCCGTCGACGATCACCGTCGGCACCGATTCAATGTTATAGGCCTGCGCCAGCGCCTTGGCGCGGTTGAACTTGCTGGTCACCCCGAACGAGTTATACGTCTCCGCGACTTTGGCCCGATCGAGCCCCTGCCTGGCGGCCCAGTCGAAGAATACCTTGTCGTCGTACAAGGACAGGTTTTCGACGTGTATCGCCTTGAACACCGCCGGCGACAGGCGCGCCTCCTCGCCGAGCGCGTCGAGGGTATAGTAAATTCGGGCCAGCGGCTCCCAGCGCTGCTGAAACACTACCGGCACGCGGCGGAATTGCACATCGGGGGGAAGCGTTCGCAACCAGGCGTCCAGGATCGGCTCGAGGTCGTTGCAATGTGGACAGCCATAGGAAAAGAACTCGATCACCTCGATCTTCTTGCCGCTTTCCACCGGCTGCGGATTCTTCAGCCGCTGGTAGTCCTTGCCCTCGACAAGGTCGGCCGGCCAGGCCGCGGTCACGGCGAACCAGGCGAGCAACCCCAGAAACTGCACTGTCAGACGCTTCATCGATACTCCCGCAACACAATGATGTCGAAAATGACCTTGGGCCTTGGGTCAGCGCCAAAGTTCGCCCTGATTACTGGTTCTTGATGACCGACACGTCGAAGCCGCGGTTGCCGAGCTCCGTCTTAACGCGATTGAGTTCGTCGGTATTGTCATAGGGGCCCAGGCGGACGCGGTAGCGCTGCGACTTGTCGGGCAGCGACACGGGCTGAACCACCGCTTCCCAGCCGGAGAGTGCCAGGCGCGCTTTCATGTTCTCCGCGTCCGAAGGGCTGGCGAAAGCGCCGGCTTGCAGCCAGAAGCGATCGCCGCTCGCCGCCACCGGCTCGGCGGACTTACTCGCCATCGCCGCCTTGTCCGGCGGGCGCTCGGGAAGCTTATCGAGGGCGTGCCGATCGGGGCCCGGTTTGGATTCGTCGGCACCGGGGAGGATCTTGTAGAAGTCGAAGCGTGGCTTGTCCGGTGCGCTGGCCTGCGCACCCAGGTCGCCCTTGGCGCTCTTCGCCGCGTCCTTGCTCGCGCCGGGCGCCGGCAGCGGTGTCGTCAGTCCGCTGCGACCGAGGAAGAATGCCACCGCCGCGGCGATGGACAGGCCCATGACCAGGCCGATGAAAATGCCCAGCAACGTGCCGCCGCGACCGGCGTTCCGGGAACCGGGTGTGGCGCGGTGGCGCCGCGTCGCAGGTCGATGGGCCATGCGTGTTGAAGTCACATCTTTTCCGGCGCGCTCACTCCGAGCGCGCCCAAACCGTTGCGTACGACCTGCCCCACGGCGACGACCAAGGCCAAGCGTGCCTGGCGCAGCCGAGGATCGGGAACCAGAAATTGCTCCGCATTATAGTAGCTGTGAAATTGGGCCGCCAATTCCTTCAAATAGAACGGCACCAGATGCGGTGCCAGGTCGCGCGCAGCGGCTGCCAGTTCATCCGGATAATCTGCGAGTCGGCGCAACAACGCCTCTTCGTACGGGTTGGTCAGCGCCGACAGGTCGGCGGCGGCGAGCTCCGTCGCTGCCGTTGCCACTGCCATGCCCGCCTTGTCCAGCACGCTGCACACGCGCGCGTGCGCGTATTGCACGTAATAGACCGGATTCTCCTCGCTGCGCGAGCGTGCGAGGTCGATGTCGAAGGTGAGCTGGGAATCGGCCTTGCGCATCAGAAAGAAGAAGCGGACCGCGTCGCGGCCGACCTCGTCGAGCAGATCGCGCACCGTGACATAGTCGCCCGCGCGCTTGCTGATCTTCATCTCCTCGCCGCCCTTCATCACCGTGACCATCTGGTGCAGCACGTAATCGGGGTAGCCCTCGGGAATGCCCATTTCCAGCGCCTGCAATCCAGCCCGCACGCGCACGATCGTGCTGTGATGATCGGCGCCCTGCTCGTTGACGACGCGACCGAAACCGCGTTCCCATTTCGTTACGTGATACGCGATATCCGGAACGAAATAGGTGTAGTTGCCGTCGGAGCGACGCATGACGCGATCCTTGTCGTCGCCGTAGGCGGTCGTGTTGAGCCACAGCGCACCGTCCTTCTCGTAGGTCTTGCCGTTGGCGACCAGCCGGTCGACGACCGCCTGCACGCGGCCGTCGGCGTACAGCGAGGACTCCAGGAAATACCGGTCGAAGCGCACGCCGAATGCCGCCAAGTCCGCATCCTGGTCTTTGCGCAAGGCAGCCACGGCGAAGCGCCGGACCGCCTCCTCGTCATCGGCTGCGCGATCGTCCGGATGCGCCGCGCAATAGGCAGCGGCAAGCTCACGAATGTAGTCGCCACGATAGCCTTCGTCGGGAAAGGGCACCGCGGCGTCCTGTCGCTGGCGCACCCGAGCCTGCACCGATGCCACCAGATTGGCGATCTGGGCACCGGCATCGTTGTAGTAGAACTCGCGGTAGACGTCCACGCCCTGGTAGGCGAGCAACGTCGCAATGGCATCGCCGACCGCCGCGCCGCGACCGTGGCCGACGTGCAGTGGGCCGGTAGGATTCGCCGACACGAATTCAATCATCGCCCGACCGGGTAGGACGCTTGCGCAGCGGCCGTAGCGCTGGCCTTGTTCGAGGATGCGGGCGACGATCGCCTGCCTCGCCGCCGGCGAAAGAAAGACGTTGATGAAGCCGGCGCCGGCGACCTCGACCCGATCGAGCCAGGGCGAGGGCGCGAGCGCCGCCGCGATGGCGGCGGCGAGCTCGCGCGGATTGCGCTTGAGCGCCTTGCCGAGCTGCAGCGCAGCGTTGCTCGCGTAGTCGCCGTGCCGGGCGAGTTTGGGGCGCTCGAGAGCCAGCGCGGGCGGCGTGACGCCGGGCGCGACGCGGGCAATCGCGGCGCACAGGCTGTCAGCAAGCAGGGTTCGGGGGTCGATCAAGGCAGCGCCACGAAGCGTGGCGGGCGGCAAAGCATCGTATTATAGCGTGGCGCCCCGCCTCGCCCACGCGGCGCCCTCAGGCGAACGCCAGCGGGTCGACGTCGACCTCCCAGCGCACGCGCCGCTGGCGCAAACTCTCGAGCTGCGCCCGCCAGCGCGGCAGAAACTCGTGCAGCGCGGCGCGTTCCGCGCTCTGCACCAGCACTTGCCCGCGTTCCAAACCGGCGCGCCGCGCCATAGCGGCAGCGACCGGCGGGTACACCTCGCAGCGCAGGGAATGGGCCCGCAGCAGCGCGCGCCCTTTTTCGGCCGCCTGCTCGAGAAACGAGCTGACCGCCTCACGCTGCGGCGCCTCGGCGCTGAGCAGCGCCAGGTGCGTAAACGGCGGCAGAGCGAGCAATTCGCGCTCGGCAAGAAGCATGGTGGCGAAGCGGTCGTAGTCGTGGGCCGTCAGCGCCGCGTACAGTGGATGCTCGGGAAAGTCGGTTTGCACGAGGACTTCCCCCGCCAGCGTGCCTCGTCCGGCGCGGCCGGCCACCTGCTCGAGCAGCGCAAACAGGCGCTCGGTAGCACGAAAATCGGCGCTATAGAGCGCATTGTCCGCGCCGAGCACACCGACCAGCGTGAGCCGTGGGAAATCGTGTCCCTTCGCCAGCATCTGCGTTCCGACCAGGATATCGACCTCGCCCGCGGCGATCGCACGCTGCATCGCCACGAACGAACCTTTGCGCCGCGTGCTGTCGCGGTCGACGCGCAGCACCCGCGCCGAAGGATAGAGTTCCGCGAGCGCGCGCTCGAGTCGCTGCGTCCCAAAGCCAAGCGGCAGGAGGTCCTGGTTGCCGCACGTCGGACAGGCGACCGGAATGGCCTCCGCATGAGCGCAATGGTGGCAGCGCAGCAGACCTGCCTCGCGGTGCACCACGAGCCTGGCGGCGCAGCGCGGACACATGGCCTTCCACCCGCAGGCCACGCACAGCAGCGAAGGCGCGAATCCCCGACGATTGATGAACAGCAGCGTCTGCTCCGTCCGCGCCAAGCGGAGGGCGATGCCCTCACGCAGCGTTGCGCCGAGGCCCTCGCGGCTGGCGTCACGGTTGGGCACGATTCGCACCGCGGGCAGGGTCGAACCGCCAATCGCACGGCGGGGCAGTCGCAGCCAGCGGTAGCGCCCGCGACGCGCGCTGGTGTAGCTTTCCAGCGACGGCGTGGCGCTGCCGAGAATGATCGGCACGTCGCGCAACCGCGCCCGATAGATGGCGACGTCGCGCGCATGATAGTGCACCCCTTCCTGCTGCTTGAAGGAGGCATCTTGTTCCTCGTCGACGACCACGAGTCCGAGCCGCGGCAGGGGCGCGAACACCGCCAGCCGTGTGCCGACGACCAGCTGTGCTTCGCCGCGCGCCGCGGCGAGCCAGCGCGCGAGGCGTGCGCCTGAAGGAAGCGCGCTGTGCAGCACCGCCGTGGTGATACCCGGCAGCGCCTCGGCGATGCGCGCTTCGAGTTGTGGCGTGAGATTGATTTCGGGAACCAGCATCAGGGCCTGGCGCCCGCCGGCAATGGCGCGTGCCGCGGCGGCAAAATAGACTTCGGTCTTGCCGCTGCCGGTAACCCCCTGCAGCAGCGAGGGCGCAAACGCCCAAGGTTCGGGCAGCGCGGCGCACAGCGCCGCCTGTTGGTCGGCGTTGAGTGCCGGGCTCGGGGTCACGCCGGGGGTCGGCAGTGGCGAGATCGCTTCGACAAAGCGCGCGCCACGCCATGCGCTGAAGGTCCGCCAAGCTTGTGCGCCGCAGGCCCGCAACTCGGCGAGCGCCGCGCCGCCGGGCGCGCCGAGTACGTCGTGCAGCTCGCGCAGACGCGAGCCCGGTTTCGCACCGCGTGAAGAGAGCGCAAGGCGTCCTTCGGGCGTTAGTCGATAGCGCGCCGCAAGCGGCTCGCGCCCGCGCGTGGCGCCGAGTGGCGGCAACATCTGCGCCAGGCATTGGCCGATTGGTTGCTGGTAGTACTCGCTTACAAAGCGCCCCAGGGCGCGCAAGTCCTCGGGTAAGGGCGGCAGGGTCGTGACCATTTCGTCGACCGGCGCCAGGCGTTCGGGCGCAATCGCGGTGGCGTCGACCAGGTCGACGGCCACGCCAAGCATGCGTCGCCGCGCGAGCTTGACGCGCAGCACGCTTCCCGCCTCGACCGCGAGGCCGGCAGGAAGCCAGTAATCGAACAGCTGGTCGGTCGCTACCGGCAGCGCAACGCGAACGATGGCCACGACTGCGGTCGACTCAAGCTACGCGCAGCGCCAAACGCGAAAGCACGTTGCGGTTGTAGTGTTCTGAATGCTCACAGCAGACAACAAGTTCGCAGGCCAAGTCATTCTTTTTTCTGCATTCCAGCAAAAGCCCCGCTGGAATGTGGATAAGTGTGTGCATAAGCGAAGCGCATTTGCACGGCTTCGGTGCATGACGCCGCCCTCGGTACCTTCGCAGCCTGGGAACGGAGCCAATTTGCGCATATCGTTCATTGAGTTGCAAGCCTTCCTGTGCGGCGCCTGGCGGAAGCCCATGCGTGCGC
Source organism: Casimicrobiaceae bacterium (assembly GCA_035939595.1). GTDB lineage: Bacteria > Pseudomonadota > Gammaproteobacteria > Burkholderiales > Casimicrobiaceae > PALSA-1003. The sequence continues at coordinate 56,373 of DASZFQ010000053.1, read as the reverse complement.
GTCAATTCGCGCCGCAATGTGCATAAGTAGCCCCTGGGAACGCAGATTTTGGCCTTTGTCAAGCACCTCGGAGAACCAAGCGCAGCGCGGTCCGCAGCCGATTGGGGCTAGCGCGAGGGTCCGCCCGGGTGGCGTAGCGCGCGCGACTCGGCGTGCACGAATGCGATCAGGGTGGCGATGTGCTCCGGGGGCGTCTGCGGGAGTACGCCGTGCCCGAGGTTGAAAATATGACCCGGTTGCGGGCCCGCGGCAAGCAGAACCGCGCGCGCCTCGCGCTCAATGGCCTCGCGGCCGGCGAGCAGTACCTGCGGATCGAGGTTGCCCTGCACGGCGACGCGCGTGCCGATGCGCGCCCGTGCCGCGCCGATGTTGGTGGTCCAGTCGATCCCGACTGCGTCGCAGCCGCTCGCGGCGATTTGCTCCAGCCACTGCCCGCCGCCTTTGGTAAAGACGATCGTCGGCACGCTGCCGCAGGCGCGGCGCAAGTCTGCCAGCACGCGCTCAATGTGGGCGAGCGAGAAGCGCACATAGCCGTCCGCGGCGAGCAACCCGCCCCAGGTGTCGAAGATCATCACCGCGTCGGCGCCATGACGGACTTGTTCGATCAGGTAGGACGCAACCGCTTCGGCGTTGATTGCCAGGACCCGTTGCAACAGGTCCGGACGCGCATACAGCAGCCGGCGCGTACGTCCGAAATCGCTGCTCGCCTCGCCATCGATCATGTAGCAGGCGAGCGTGAACGGGCTCCCGGCAAAACCGAGCAGGGGTACGCTGCCGTCCAGTGCGCGCTTGACCGATGCCACGGCGTCGAACACGTATTGCAGGCGTGCCAGATCGGGCACTTCGAGCGCGCCAATCGCCGCTTCGTCGGAGAGCGGCCGCTCGAAACGCGGGCCTTCACCCTCGGCAAACGTCAATCCCAGGCCCATCGCGCCGGGCACGGTGAGTATGTCGGAGAACAGGATCGCCGCGTCGAGAGGATAGCGTGCGAGCGGCTGCAGCGTGACCTCGGTGGCAAGCTCCGGGTCCGCGCACAGCCCGAGAAAGCTTCCCGCGCGCGCACGGGTCGCGTTGTACTCCGGCAGATAGCGCCCGGCCTGGCGCATGAGCCAGATCGGCACGTGGGCGGTTTCTTCGCGCCGCAGCGCCCGGAGCAGCGAATCGTTGCGCAGTCGCGTCATCGCTTGGGTGGTGGACAACTTGGAGGCGACGCGGCGGTCCCCCGCCCCTGGCGCCGCTTCAGTGCGCCGGCAGCAGGCGGCGCCCGCAGATCCGCTGCAGGATCGCGAGCGGGGAGCTCTCCGGATCGTAGAGCGCCGTCACCGGCAGATGGATTGTCTGTTCGAGCATGTGCTGCCCCGACACCGCAGCGTGCATCACCTGGTCGGTGAAGCACAGCCAGGTCGAGCCCGGGGGAAAGCGAACGGTCTGCTGCGGGCAGCTCGTCTGGTATTCGCGGTCGGCCTTGGCGCTGTCGTGCAGACCGAGCATCAGGTGATCGTATTCGCTGCGCACGCCCTTGGTTACGCGCAGCAGCGCGAGCAAGGCTGGCGTCCCCGGCAACTGGCGGCGAAGCCGTGGCAGGAAAGTTTGCGCCATCGGCGCAAACGCGTCGCCGACGCGCCACACCCGGTCCGCGGCCGGATTCACGTTCGCGAACACGCGCAGGATCCGTTCGCCGTGGTTTGGCCGCGACGGAAAGGCATCGATGTGCAGCCGCGAATCGTCCTTGCGCCAGGACAGAGCCCTGCCGGCTGCGGGTTGCGGCCGGAAGCTGGTGCGGGCCGTCTTGACGTACGGGGCGTAGCGCGGAAAAAGCGCGGCCACCAGGTCGCCGGCGCATGCCGCGAAACGCCCAATCATGCGCGCGAGTCGGTCGAGATCCTTCGCCTCGCCGCGTGCGCCGTTGAGGATGCCTGCTTCGAGACTGATGTTTTTTGCCCGTGCGTCCGACCACGCCGGCGAGAGAAAGCGGCGCTCTTCCGCCGTCAGTTCGAATGCCAGGTGCGGCAACAGCAGAACGTCCCCCTGTTCGAGGGCGCGGATGGTGTCCTGCTGTGCCGCGCTCTCATGCGGCACTTGCCACTGCGTGAGGTCGAGGGAGATGACGGTGGTCATGGCGCGAACGGGTGCAGCGGAACTGCGCTAGCGCGGCAGCTCGGAGCTTCCCATGAGGAATTCATCGATTGCCCGCGCGCATTGCCGGCCCTCGCGAATCGCCCAGACGATCAGCGACTGGCCGCGGCGCGTGTCGCCGGCGGCAAACACCTTGGGCACCGAGGTGTGGTAGGTCTCGGTGTCGGCGGCGACATTGCCCCGGGCATCGTACTTGACACCGAGCTGTGCGAGCATCCCCTCGTGCACCGGGTGCAGGTAGCCCATGGCGAAGAGTACCAGGTCGGCCTTGAGCTCGAATTCGCTCCCAGGCACGTCGGAGAGCTTGCCGTCCTTCCATTCGACGCGGCAGGCGCACAGCGCCTTGACCCTGCCCCCCTCGCCTTTGAAGGCCTTGGTCTGCACCGCCCAGTCGCGTTGGCAGCCCTCCTCATGCGATGCGGAGGTGCGTAGCTTCATCGGCCAGTAGGGCCACACCAGGGGCTTGTTCTCGTGCTCCGGCGGCTGGGCCAACAGCTCGAACTGCACGATGCTTGTGGCGCCCTGGCGGTTCGACGTGCCGACACAATCCGAGCCGGTATCGCCGCCGCCGATAATGACCACGTGCTTGCCGTGCGCGGTCAGCGGGGTCACGTCCGTGTCGCCCGCGACGCGCCGATTCTGCAGCGGCAGAAAATCCATCGCGAAGTGAATGCCGTCGAGCTCGCGTCCGGGAACGGCGAGGTCGCGCGGATGCTCCGCGCCCGCGGTCAGCGCCACGGCATCGAATTCCTGCAGCAGCGCGAGCGCCGACGCGCCGCCGCCGATGTGGGTACAGAGTCTGAATTCGACGCCTTCGGCGCGCATCTGCTCGACGCGGCGGTCGATGTGAAACTTCTCCAGCTTGAAGTCGGGGATGCCGTAGCGCAACAACCCGCCGACGCGGTCATTCTTCTCGAACAGCACCGGGTTGTGACCGGCGCGCGCGAGCTGCTGGGCGCAGGCCATGCCCGCGGGTCCGGAGCCCACCACCGCCACCCGCTTCCCGGTATGCACCCGCGGCGGCTGCGGCACCACCCAGCCCTCTGCCCAGCCGCGGTCGATGATGAAGTGCTCGATCGACTTGATGCCCACCGGGTCGGCATTGATATTGAGCGTGCAGGCCGCTTCACACGGCGCCGGACAAACCCGCCCGGTGAATTCGGGGAAGTTGTTCGTCGAGTGCAACACGTCGAGCGCTTGGCGCCACTGGTGCCGGTAGACGAGGTCATTCCAGTCCGGAATGACGTTGTGGACGGGGCAGCCCGACTGGCAGAAGGGTATGCCGCAATCCATGCAGCGCGCACCCTGACGAGCGGCCTCTTCATCCTCGAGACTGAGAATGAACTCGCGATAGTGGCGCACCCGCTCCCCGATCGGCTGCGCAACCTCCTGGACGCGCTCAAGCTCCATGAAACCGGTGATCTTGCCCATCACACGGTCTCTTCGTGCCTGCTTTCGAGCGCCTTGTCCGCTTTGACCTGCGCCAGGTACTGCTCGCCCAAGGCGCGCCGGTATTCGTGCGGGAACACCTTGACGAACTTGCCGCGCGCCGACTCCCAATGATCGAGCAGCGACAGTGCAAGCGTACTGGCGGTGAAGCGCAGGTGCCGTTCGATCAATCCGCGCAGCAGCGGCTCGTCGTACTGCCCGGCATGGAGCAGGCGCCCCTTGCCCTCCGCCGCGAGCTCCCGCTCGACCCGGGCCTGTGCGGCCTCCGCGACGACGTGTTCGAGCGTCACCATCGCGCCGTTGCAGCGCTGGGCGAAGGTGCCGTCGGGGTCATAGACGTAGGCGATGCCGCCGCTCATGCCGGCGGCGAAGTTGCGCCCCGTGCGGCCGAGCACGACGACAGTGCCGCCGGTCATGTATTCGCAGCCGTGGTCACCGCTGCCCTCGACGACGGCGGATGCGCCGGAATTGCGTACGCAGAAGCGCTCCCCCGCCACGCCGCGGAAGTATGCCTCACCGGCAATCGCGCCGTACATCACCGTGTTGCCGATGACGATATTCTCCTCCGGCCGCGCCGGCGATTCCGGATCCGGATAGACGACCACGCGGCCGCCCGAAAGGCCCTTGCCGACGTAATCATTGGTCGCGCCCTGCAGCTCGAAGGTAACGCCGCGGGAGAGAAAGGCGCCGAAACTCTGCCCCGCGATGCCGGTGAAGGCGACGTGTAGCGTGTCCTCGGGCAGGCCCTCGTGCCCGTGGCGGCGGGCGATTGCGCCGGAGAGCATCGCACCGACCGAGCGGTGGGCGTTGCGAATCCGGTATTCGAGGCGCAGCGGCGTCTTTTGCTCGATCGCCGCGGCGGCGTCGGCGATAAGCCGGTGGTCGAGCGCGCGCTCCAGGCCGTGATCCTGCACTTCGCAGTGGTGGCGCGCGACCGTTGCCGGCACTTTGGGCTGATAGAACACGCGCGAGAAATCGAGCCCGCGCGCTTTCCAGTGCTCGACGCCGGTGCGCGTGTCGAGCAGGTCGCAGCGACCGATCAACGCGTTGAAGTGACGGATACCGAGCTTGGCCATGATCTCGCGCACTTCTTCGGCGACGAAGAAGAAATAGTTTACGACGTGCTCCGGCAGGGCTGCGAATTTCTGTCGCAGCAGCGGGTCCTGCGTCGCGATGCCTACCGGGCAGGTGTTGAGGTGGCACTTGCGCATCATGATGCAGCCGGCGACGACCAGCGGTGCGGTGGCAAAGCCGAATTCGTCGGCACCGAGCAGTGCCCCGATTGCGACGTCGCGTCCGGTCTTCATCTGGCCGTCGACCTGCACCGCGATGCGCCCGCGCAAACGGTTCAATACCAGCGTCTGCTGGGTCTCCGAGAGTCCGAGTTCCCACGGCGTGCCCGCGTGCTTGATCGACGATTCCGGCGACGCGCCGGTGCCGCCGTCGTGCCCGGCGATGGTCACGTGATCCGACTTGGCCTTGGCGACCCCCGCGGCCACGGTGCCGACGCCGACTTCGGAGACGAGCTTGACGCTAATCGAGGCCTGGGGATTGGCGTTCTTCAGGTCGTGGATGAGCTGCGCTAAGTCTTCGATCGAGTAGATGTCGTGATGCGGCGGCGGCGAGATCAGGCCGACGCCCGGGACCGAAAAGCGCAGCTGCGCAATGTAGGGCGACACTTTGTGCCCGGGCAGCTGCCCGCCCTCGCCCGGCTTCGCGCCCTGCGCCATCTTGATCTGCAGCTGGTCGGCGTTGACCAGATATTCGGCGCTGACACCGAAGCGCGCCGAGGCGACCTGCTTGATCTTGGAACGCAGCGAATCGCCCTCCTTGAGTGGGACGTCGACCACGACCGCGTCGATGCGCGAACGCAGCGTCTCTCCCTTGCGCACCGGCGGGTAGCGGCGCGCGTCCTCGCCGCCTTCGCCGGTGTTCGACTTGCCGCCGATGCGGTTCATCGCGACCGCGAGCGTCACGTGCGCCTCGGTCGAGATCGAGCCAAGACTCATCGCCCCGGTGGCGAAGCGCTTGACGATCTCCGCCGCGGGCTCGACCTCGGAGAGCGGAATTGCCTCGGGCGCGAACTTGAATTCGAACAGGCCGCGCAAGGTCAGCATGCGCTTGCTCTGGTCGTTGATCAGCCGTGCATAGTCGCGGTAGGTGGCGTAGCTGTTCGACCGCGCGGCGTGCTGCAGCTTGGCAATCGACTCGGGCGTCCACATGTGCTCTTCGCCGCGGATGCGATAGAGATATTCGCCCCCGGCGTCGAGGGCGTCGCGCAACAACGGGCTGTCGCCAAAGGCGAGCTGGTGCAGGCGGAACGCCTCCTCCGCCACCTCGAACAGGCCGATGCCCTCGATAGCGCTCGCCGTCCCGGTGAAATATTTCTCGATGAATGCCGAGCTCAGGCCCACCGCTTCGAAGATCTGCGCGCCGCAGTATGACTGGTAGGTCGAGATGCCCATCTTGGACATGACCTTGTACAGGCCCTTGCAAATCGCCTTGACGTAGTGCTTCGCCGCCTCCTCGGGTGCCATCTCGGTCGCGTACTCGTGCAGTTGCGCGAGCGATGCCAGCGCCAGGTAGGGGTGAATCGCCTCGGCGCCGTAGCCGGCGAGCAAGGCGAACTGGTGCACCTCCCGCGCCGAGCCGGTTTCCACTACCAACCCGGTGCTGGTGCGCAGTCCCTTGCGCACCAGGTGCTGGTGCACCGCTGCGGTGGCGAGCAGCGCCGGGATCGGCATGAGCTCGGGGGACACCTTGCGGTCGGAGACGATGAGGATGTTGTAGCCCTGCCGGGTCGCATCCTCGGCGTGCGCGCAAAGGCTCGCCAGCGCCGCTTCCATGCCGGCCGCGCCCCAGGCCGCCGGATAGCAGATATCGAGTTCGAGCGAGCGAAACGCCCCGTCGGTGAACAGGGCGATATGGCGGATCTTCTCCATCTCCTCGGCGGTGAGGATCGGCTTCTCGGCTTCCAGGCGCATCGGCGGATCGGAACCGTCGGCCCCGGAGTCGACGGCAAGCAGGTTCGGCCGCGGGCCGATGAAGGTGACCAGCGACATGACGAGTTCCTCGCGGATCGGGTCGATCGGCGGGTTCGTCACCTGCGCGAAGAGCTGCTGGAAATAGTTGTACAGGACCTTCGGCCGGCTCGACAGCACGGGCAGCGCGGCGTCGTTGCCCATCGAGCCGACCGCCTCCTCGCCGTTCTGCGCCATCGGCGCGAGGATGATTCGGAGGTCTTCCTGGCTGTAGCCGAACGCCTGCTGCCGGTCGAGCAGCGGCACGGTCGATTGCTGCGGCGGCGCCGGATCGGGCAGCGTTTCGAGCGCGACGCGGGAGCGATCGATCCAGGTGCGATACGGCTTCGCCGTCGCCAGCGTGCGCTTGAGCTCATCATCGTCGATGATCCGGCCCTGCTCGGTGTCGACGAGCAGCATCTTGCCCGGCTGCAGCCGCCATTTCCGGATCACCTTGCGCTCCGGGATGTCGAGCACCCCGACTTCCGAAGCCATGATCACGTAATCGTCATCGGTGACGATGTAGCGCGCGGGGCGCAGGCCGTTGCGGTCGAGAGTGGCACCGATCTGCCGGCCGTCGGTGAACGCCATCGCCGCCGGCCCGTCCCATGGCTCCATGAGCGCGGCGTGGTACTCGTAGAACGCCCGCCGATCCTCGTCCATCAGCGCGTTGCCGGCCCATGCCTCGGGGATCATCAGCATCATGGCGTGGGCCAGCGGGTACCCCCCCATGAGCAGAAGCTCGAGCGCGTTGTCGAAGGAGGCGGAATCGGATTGACCGTCGTAGATCAGCGGCCACACCTTGTCGAGATCGGCACCGAGCACCGAGCTTGCGATCGCCTGCTGCCGGGCGCGGATCCAGTTGACATTGCCGCGCAGGGTATTGATCTCGCCGTTGTGGCACACCAGCCGGAACGGGTGCGCGAGGTCCCAGGTCGGAAAGGTATTCGTCGAGAAGCGCTGGTGCACCATGGCCAGCGCCGAGACCATGCTCTGTTCGGTCAGGTCGCGGTAGTACTCGCCCACCTGGTGCGCCAACAGCATGCCCTTGTAGACGATGGTGCGCGTCGACATCGAGGGCACGTAGAATTCCTTGCCGTGGCGAAGCTTGAGCGCCTGGATCGCGTGCCCGGATTTTTTACGGATGATGTAGAGCTTGCGTTCCAGGGCGTCCTGGTCCATCTCGCTCGCGCCACGGGCGATGAACACCTGCCGGATCACCGGCTCGACTTCCTTGGTGCGCTCGGACAGGCCCGAATTGTCGGTTGGCACGTCGCGCCAGCCGAGCAGGATCTGCCCTTCGCTGGCGATCGCGCGCTCGATTTCCTGTTCGCACGCAACGCGCGAAGCCGGTTCCTTGGGCAGGAACACCATGCCCACGCCGTATTGCCCGATGGCCGGCAGCGTGAGGCCCTGGCGGCCGCAGACGCGGCGCAGGAAGGCGTCGGGCATCTGGATAAGTATTCCGGCACCGTCTCCCTGCAGCGGATCGGCGCCGGTCGCGCCGCGGTGGGTGAGATTTTTGAGCACTTGCAACGCCTGGGTGATGATGGCGTGGCTTTTCTGACCTTTGATGTGGGCGATGAAACCCAAACCGCAGGCATCGTGCTCGTGGCGCGGGTCGTACAGCCCCTGCCTGGGCGGCGACAGATGCTGCGGTTGGTTCGAATGCTCGCTCACGTCGTCCCTCACGCTGGGGCGTGGCCGGCGCGTCGCCGCGGCGGGCCAGGCGACGCGGACACGATCCCGCGTCGCAGGGGCGCTGCCCCTTTCTTTTCATACTAGCGGCATTGTTGCATCGCGGCAACCAAGGCCGTCGTTTTGCGCCAACGGCGCGTTTCAACCGCCGAAAGCACTTGCGCCCGCCTAAGACTTGCGCTTTAATCTCAACAAAGTGCCCTATATACTTGTAGCAACGTTCAAAACCGCCGGCCGGCGGCCAATGTTTAGGACAACATCATCAGGGATTCGCTCATGGCGCTAAACCGTTTGAATGCTCGCTGGCTGCGGCCCGCCCTCGCCACGCTGGCGCTCGCTGCGCTCGCGTTACTCGGCGGTTGCGGTGGCGGAAGCGGTGCGCCGAACAATCCTTACGCCCCGAAGCCGGTCGCACCCGGCCCGCTGCTTATCGTCCCCTCGAGCATCACGGTCTATGCCAACACGCCGGCCTTGCTGACCATACTCGGTGGCGTTGCACCGTATTTAGTCGCCTCCGCCAATCCTGCGCTATTGCCTGTAGGGTCGTCCACGAGCACCGGCACCGTCGTCTTGCTGCCCGGAAATGTGGCAATGACCGAATCGGTGCTCATTACCGTGACCGACTCGGCGGGAACCCAGGCCCAGGCCACGGCGACCGTCCAGCCGGCGCCCATATTCAACACCCTGACCATCACGCCGGCATCGTCTGCGTGCGGCGCGAATACGATTTGTTCCGGCCAGACCGGAACGGCGGCCGTGACGGTAACCGGACCCGGCGGCGCCGGAATCCCTGGCCGTCAGGTACGCTTCGATGTCATCAGCGGTGCCTTCGCCATCCAGAGCAGTGACCCAGCGAATCCGCTGGTCGCCTCGCTTACCGTCGTGTCGGACCAGTTTGGCCACGCCCAGGTGATTATTCAAGCGAATGTCGCCGCACCGACCCAGCCGGCGCAGCTGCGCGCCACCGACGTTACGAGCGGCGAACAGCAGACTGGCCAGTTCACGATCGTGCAGACGATCAACGGTTCGGCCGTCCTGTCGGTGGTACCGGCCACCGCGACCATTACCGGACCCGACAACGCGACCTGTTCGGCCGGCTTCACCGTCACTTACTACATTTATGGTGGCACGCCGCCCTACACCGTGGCCTCGACCTTCCCCAATGCGGTGGGCGTTTTCGGTGTGCCGGTGCTGATGAGCGGTGGTGCCTTCAGGGCCGTCACCAACGGCACCTGCGTAAACCCGCTGGTGTTCACGATTCGCGATGCGACCGGACTGCAGACAACCGCGACCCTGCTCAATCTGGTCGGCACCGCGACACCGCCGACGCCGCCGCCGTCGCCGATCACGGTCTCGCCGCCCTCCTACACGGTAATGGGCGCTGGTAGCTGCACCGGAAAGACGTTCAATTTCACGCTCAGTGGAGGCACAGCGCCGTTCAGCGTCGCGTCCTCCGGCGCGGTCATCGTACCGAATCCGGTCACGACCTCGCCCGGGTCATTCGGCATCAGCAACTTTGCCGACGGTTCGGGAAAGAATACGATCCTCATCGGCGATGCGAGCAAGCCGCAGCTGACCGCAGCGGCATCGGTGACGTGCAATTGACGACGAGTGCCGGCGCGAGGCCGGCGCGCAAGACTACGACGGCGCCCCCCCGGGGCGCCGTTTTTTTAGTCTAGGCGACGATCGCGCGAACTTCCGAGAGCGGGACATCGCGTCGAGCGATCGCCCGTCCCAGCCTGGCAAGAAGAACGAAGCGCATTGCACCGCCTTCGACTTTCTTGTCTCGGGCCATCAGCTGCATGTAGCGTTCCGCGCCGAGCGGCGGCGCTTGCGTCGGAAGTCCGGCGCGCTCGAGCAGCAAACGCAAGCGGTCGGCATCCTGCGCAGGAAGACCGGACATGCGCACCGAGAGCCGGACAGCGAGCACCATTCCGGCCGCGACGGCCTCGCCGTGCAGCCAGCCGGCGTACCCGGTTCCGGCTTCGATCGCATGTCCGAACGTATGGCCGAAATTGAGCAACACACGCTCGCCCGTTTCGCGCTCGTCCGCCGCGACAACGTCCGCCTTGATGCGACAACATTCCCTCACCGCGTGCGCAATGGCGATCGGGTCGCGGGCCAGCAGAAGCTCCATGTTCGCTTCAAGCCACTCGAAGAGTGCGGAATCGCGGACCGCGCCGCACTTGATGATTTCGGCGATCCCGGCGACGTACTCCCGCTGCGGCAGCGTGCGCAGGGTATCCGTGTCGCTGATCACCAGCAGCGGCTGATGGAACGCGCCGATCATGTTCTTGCCCAGCGGATGGTTGACGGCGGTCTTGCCACCGACCGCGGAGTCGACCTGCGCGAGCAGCGTCGTGGGGAGCTGCACCAGGGCAACGCCGCGCTGGTAGGTCGCTGCCGCAAAGCCGGTGAGGTCGCCGATCACGCCGCCGCCAAGCGCGAGCAACGTCGTCGAGCGTTCCGCGCCGAGCTCGAGCAGGCGCGTATGGATCTGATGCAGCGTTGACCAGTCCTTGTACTGCTCCCCATCGGGAACGACGATGACGTCGTGGCGCAGGGTGGCGGCGGTCAGCGCGCATTGCAGCGCCTCGAGGTGATGCTGGGCGACGGTCGGGTTGGTGACCACTACGACGTGCACAGCCGGCAGCGCCGCGAGCAGCTCGCCGCTGCGAGCCAGCAGCCCGGCACCGATGTGAATCGGATAACTGCGCGCGCCAAGCGCGACGGTGAGCGCCGGCACGGCGGTCACGCTCCAGCCGCAGCCCGCAGCTGTTGCTCCAGCCGATGGGCGAGGCGGCTGACCTGCTCCCGGTCCGACTCGACCACCGCGTCGGCGACGGCGCGATAGAGCGCGTCGCGCGTCGCGTAGAGCTCCTGCACACGCGCAAACGGGTCGGGAGCCTGCAGAAGCGGCCGGTGCTTGCTGTGCCGCGTGCGTTCCCACAGCGTAGCCGGCGTAGCATGCAGGTAGAGCACCGTACCGCCCTGCTTGAGCCGCTCCCGGTTCGACGGGCGCAGGATGACGCCGCCGCCGGTGGAGACGATGACGTTGCTCTGCAGGACGAGGTCGGACAAGACGGCTTCTTCGCGATCGCGGAAGCCGGGCTCGCCCTCCAGCTCGAAGATGACCGGGATCGTCACCCCGAGCCGGCGCTCGAGCTCGACGTCGGCATCGTAGAACGGCTTGTCGAGTCGCTTGGCAAGCAGGCGGCCAAGCGTTGACTTGCCACAGCCTGGCATGCCGACCAGAAAAAGATTGCCCCGATGCAGCTGCATCGGGGCATTGTAGTTTAGCGTCGCGGCCGACGCGAGTTAGCGCCGCCTCTAGCGTTCCGCTGTGACCGCTTCCTTGACCACGCGCGGGGTCAGGAAGATCAGCAGCTCGGTCTTCTCGATATCCTTTGAGGTCTGCTTGAACAGGTAACCCAGGACGGGGATGTCGCCAAGGAACGGCACCTTGGTCACATTGTTGTTGACCGTCTCCTGGTAAATGCCGCCGATGACCGCGGTGTCGCCGTTGTTCACCATGATCTGGGTGACCACGCTCTTGGTATCGATCGCGGGGTATTCGCTGCCCTGGATGATCACCGTCTGGCCCACCGTGTCATCGCGCACCTCGACCCGCATGATGATGTGGTTGTCGGGTGTGATCTGTGGCGTGACGTCAAGCGAGAGCACGGCATTCTTGAACTCCACCGTCGGCGCGGTCGTGAGCGTGCCGTTGACGATGTAAGGAATTTCCGTGCCCTGCTCGATGTGTGCCTTGCCGTTGTCGGCGGTCACGACGCGCGGCCTGGACACAACCTTGCCCAGCGTGTCGGCTTCGAGTGCCGACAACTCCAGGTTCACCAGGTTGCCGCTGCCGAGGTTGATGAGCGTCAGGGCCAGCTGGCCGGCAGGGCTTGGGACCGGCAGATTGACGTTGAGTTGCTCCGGATTGGAATAGCCTGCGCTGGCGATGCCGGAGGCCAATTCAAACGGCGTCTGGGTGTTCGTGGTCCGGGTGCAGGTCTGGGCGCTGCCGGTACCAGTCGAGGTGCAGGTCACGACCGGCTGCGTCGACAAACTGCCGCCGATGCCGGCGGAGTAACGGCTACCGAAGGTGAAGCCGGTCTGGACCCCGAGACGTACCCCAAGCTGGCGACTGAAGGTGTCGCTGGCGATGACGATGCGGCTCTCGATGAGCACCTGGCGCACCGGGACGTCGATCTGGCGGATCAGGCGCCGTACTTCCTCGAGCCGGGACGCGGTGTCCTGCACGAACAGCGTGTTGGTGCGCTCGTCGAACACGGAGGTGCCGCGCGGGGAGAGAAAGCGCTGCCCCCTGTTGCCGCCCGATGAGACGGTGGCGGTATTACCCTGGGGGCCGGTAATGTTCGCGCTCACGCTCGTCGACACGCCATCGAGCAGGTTCTTGACGTCGCGGGCCTTCTGGTAATTGAGCTGGAAACTCTCCGTCTGCAGCGGCTCGAGGTCGCTTATCTGCTGCCTGCTTTCGAGCGCCTGTTTCTCCTTCAGGGCGAGTTCTTCGCGCGGCGCGATCAGAACGACGTTGCCGTTCTTGCGCATGTCCAGGCCCTTGGTCTGCATGATGATGTCGAGCGCCTGGTCCCAGGGAATGTCCTTGAGCCGAAGGGTCAGGCTGCCGGTCACCGTGTCGCTGGTGATGATGTTCAGTCCGGTGAAGTCGGCGATCACCTGCAGCACCGCCCGCACCTCCACGTTCTGGAAGTTCAGCGACAGCTTCTCGCCCTTGTAGCCCTGGCGCGAGCCCTGGGTAAGCTTGTTCGGATCCTCCTGAATCGGCTTGATTTCGAGGATGAAGCGGTTGTCCGTCTGGTAGGCAGAGTGTTCCCACAGGCCGCGCGGCTCGATCACCATCCGGGTGTTGCTGCCCTGGGTGAAGGTATCGATCGTCGCAACCGGCGTGGCAAAGTCGCCGACGTCAAGCCGGCGCTCCAGGTTGCGCGGCAGCGTGGTCCTGAGGAAATCGACGACCAGCGTACGTCCCTGCTGGCGAATGTCGATGCCGGTCGTGCTGTCCGACAGGTCGACGATGATCCGGCCCTCGCCGTTCTTGCCGCGGCGGAAATCGACGTCACGCAAGGTGTGCGAGGCCTCGCCCGGTCGCGCTTCGGCGAAACGCGACACCACCGACGTCTCCGGGCTCCCGGCGACCCCGCTCTGATCGGCCAAGGTCACCAACACCGTGTTGCCCTCGACGTGGGTCTCGAATGTCTGTGGCTTGTTGAGGTTGAACACAACCCGGGTCCGGGACCCCGCCTGGACCACGTTGACACTGCGCAACGTCGCATCGCCGATGTCCTGAGCTGACCGGCCCAGGCCGTTGCCGGTATCGAGAAAATCGAGCGCGATGCGCGGCGGATTGGCGATGGTGAAACCCGCTGGCGGGTTCGCCAGCGGAGCCTTGAGGGTGAACTTGACCACGGTGCGACCCGAGGTCGTCTTGGACACGCTCAAGTTGTCGATACTGTTGAGCGTCTGGGCGAGAACCGGCGCCGTAGCGAACACAGCCACGGTTGCGGCGGCAAGCATTGTCGCCCAGACGCGGCAGCGGCGGCGTGGGGATCCGGTGGATGGCAAGGGGCTCATCGTCTTCGCTCCTGTCTTTGATCCGTCGCTTCCGCAAGTTGAAGGGTGCTCGATCGCTCGGTCCAGTCCCCCGTGCCGTCCTGGACGAGTTCCTTGAGCCGAATCTCGCTGTCGGTAATGCCAACAATCACGCCAAAATTTTGGCCCAGGTAATTGCCGACCTTGACCTGGTAGATGTCCTTTTCCGTGGTTCGCACCAGCGCATACGTCGCCTTGCCCCGCTGCAGCGTTCCCACCATCTGCAGCGATTCGAGCGGATACGCCTCCAGCGGCTCTTTGCGCCGGGTGAGATCGGGCGCCAGGTTGCTACCCCCCTTGAGGGGCTCGATCTTTCGCGGCTTGAACGGGTCCGGCAGATCGAAGGCGTTATAGGTAAACGGCTCATAGGGCTTGACCTGGGGCAGGGGGTCGAGCTTGCCCTTGACTCCCTTGCCCTGCTCCTGCATCCAGGCGCGCAAGTCCTGGTGGCTCTCGCCGCAGCCGGCGAGGAGCAGACCGATGCCAAGGTAGCAGGCAAGCCGCGGATTCATCGCTTCTTGGCCTTCGCATCCATCGCCGCCTTGCGCTGCTTGGCCACCTCTTCTTCGTCCAGATAGCGGAAGGTCTTGGCCACCGCATCCATGGTGAGCGTGCCCTTGTCGGCTTGGATGCTGATGTCGTTGAGCGTCACGATCCGCGGCAACTGCGCGACATCGCTCGCGAAGGCGCCCATGTCGTGGTAGTTGCCGGTGATCTTGATGTTGATCGGAAGCTCGGCGTAGAAGTCGGCCATCTTTTCCGTCGTTGCCGGCTTGAACAGCTCAAACTGCAGGCCGCGGCCGAGTCCGGCCTGGTTGATGTCCGTCAGCAGGGCATCCATCTCGGATTTGTTGGGCAGCTGTTTGAGCAGGGCACCGAAGGACTGTTCGATCTCCCTTAGCTGCTGCACGTAGAGTTCCAAATTGACCGCCTTGGCTTTCTTCGAGGCGTACGCCTCCCGCAGCTTGCCCTCCTCGGCCTGCGCCTGGTTGAGCGCGTCGAACTGGTCGCGCCAGTCGAGCAAACCGCCGGCGACGAGGATGAGCACGAAAACGAGCGCAAGCGCCACGACTTTGGCCGGCAGCGGCCAGTTACCGGCGTCGCGAATGTTGAGGCGGCGGATGTCGTCGAGCGTCATGCGGGTGGTCCGTTGACGGAAGCGGACGCGGTCTTGCCGGCCGGAGCCTTCTTCGGCGGCGGCGTTCCGGGCTTGCCGCCCAAGGTGTCGGCGGCCGGCTGCGCACGCTTGATCTGCATTGCGAGCGTGAATTCATTGACCTTCTGCTTGTCCAGCGCCACGGAGCGGATTTCGATGAGCTCCGGCGTCGTGAGCCAGGGCGAGCCCTCGATGTTGCGCATCAAGGTCGAAACCCGGGCGTTGGATTGCGCATACCCATCGAGCGTGACCTTGGTGCCGCTTTGCTTCACCGACTTGAGGTAAACCCCGTCGGGCAGCTGCCGGACGAGCTGATCGAGAAGATGCACCGCCTCGGTCCGGTTCGCCTGCAGCGTTTCGACCACCTGCTTGCGCGCCAGCAGCGCCTGCGTCTGGTCGCGGAGGCGATCGATTTCCTTGATCTGGTCGTCGAGCTTGGCGATTTCGGACTTGAGCAGCGCATTGCGGCTGTTCTGATCCTCGATTCGCGCGGCGATAATGATATGGACGAGCCCCACTACGGCAATCGCCAGGATCACCAGCCCGACGGAGAGCGAGATGAATTGCCGCTGCCGGGCCTGGCGCTTTTGCTCCCGGTGGGGAAGCAGATTGATGCGGACCATGTCAGTCAAAGCCTCGCATCGCCAGACCGCAGCTGATGAGGAGCAACGGGGCGTCCGCGGCAAGCTGGCGCGGCCGGATACGATCCGACACCGACATGTTCGCGAACGGGTTGCCGATGATGGTGTTGACGCCGGCACGCTTCCCGACGAGCTCGTCCAGGGCGGGAACCAACGCGCAACCGCCGGTGAGCACGATCTGGTCGACCTGGTTGTACGAGGTCGAGGTGAAGAAGAATTGCAGCGCCCGGGTCACCTCAAGGGCCAGCGTTTCCATGAACGGCTGCAGCACATCGGCGTCATAATTCTCCGGCAGACCCGCATTCTTCTTCGCCGATTCGGCTTCCTCGGGTGATAGGTTGAAGGCGCGCTGGATCTCGTGCGTGAGCTGATTGCCGCCGAAGGCCTGGTCGCGGGAGAACAGAATCTGGTTGTTGCGTACGACGTAGAAATGCATCACATGCGCACCGATGTCGACCAGGGCGATGTTCTGATCGCGGCCGTTGGCCGGCAGCGACGGTGCGATCATCTGGAACGCTTCCTCGGTGGCGTAGGATTCGACATCCATGACCCGCGGCTTCAACCCGGCAGCCTCCGCGATCGCCACCCGGTCCTCGACCTTTTCCTTGCGCGAGGCGGCGATCAGGACCTCGACTTCGTCCGGATTGTTCGGCGCCGGGCCGAGAATCTGGAAGTCGAGATTGACTTCGTCCAGGGCAAAGGGAATGTACTGGTTGGCCTCGGCCTCCACCTGCAGTTCGAGTTCTTCCTCGGTCTGGCCGGCCGGGACGATGATCTTCTTGGTGATAACCATCGCCGTGGGCAGGGCCATGGCGACGTTTCTATTGCGCGAGCCCAATCGCTTGTGGGCACGGCGCAGGGCCTCGCTGACCTGGTCAAGGTTGGCGATGTTGCCGTCCGTGACCACGTCCTTGGGGAGCGGCTCGACCGCATAGCGCTCGAGACGATAGGCGCCCTTGCCGGCTTCCGACAATTCCACCAGCTTGAGCGCGGACGAACTGATGTCGACGCCGATCAAGGGCGGCGACGTCGTCTGCAAGAATGCAAAAGCGGGGGCGAGTTTTTCCTTCAGCATGGGGTGCTTAGCCGCGTTACATATAAACTACATTAAATCCTAGCAGCAAGTATAAACCATGGCAATTTCTTTTTTTCAAGTTTATCTTGCTTCTAACCCTGCATATAATCGCGGCTCCTGTCCGTTCCTCCGGTAACTTTCATTCACCCATGCTAAAGCGGTGGCTTATCTACCTGGCGTCCGTGCTTTTTGGCTTGGCGCTGGTCGGGACGCTGCTGGTTGCCTTTGTCTTTGCCCTGCTTTATCCCACTTTGCCCTCGCTTGAGGCCCTGACCGACTATCAACCCAAGATCCCCCTACGAATCGTCTTCGCGGAAGGAGAGCTTTTGGGTGAGTTCGGCGAGGAGCGGCGGGCCTTGGTAAAGATCAAGGATGTCCCCGCCGTGATGCGCGAAGCGATCCTTGCCGCGGAGGACGAGCGTTTCTACCAGCATGGGGGTGTCGATTACCTTTCGGTGCTGCGCGCGGCGCTATCCAACGCCGGCGGCGGCACCCAGCAGGGCGCCGGCACGATCACCATGCAAGTCGCCCGCAACTTCTTCCTTACCCGGGAAAGAACCCTGACGCGCAAGCTGCGCGAGGTCCTGCTCGCCTACAAGATCGAGGCCAACCTGTCCAAGGACCAGATTCTCGAACTCTATGTCAACCAGATTTTCCTCGGCCAGCGGGCCTATGGCTTTGCCGCGGCGTCACAGATCTATTTCGGCAAGCCGCTGGCCCAGATCGACGTCCCTGAGGCGGCCATGCTGGCCGGACTCCCCAAGGCGCCCTCGGCCTACAACCCGGTGGCTAATCCGAAGCGCGCGCGTGCGCGCCAGTTCTATGTGCTGCGGCGCATGCACGAGTTGCACTTCATCACCGACGCGCAATTCGAGGCGGCGCAGGCGACACCGCTGGTGGTCCGGCAAAGCGCCCGCGACAACACCACCCACGCCGATTACGTCGCCGAAATGGTGCGCCAGACCCTGTTCGAAGCCTACGGCGAGGACACCTATACCCGCGGCCTGACCGTTTACACGACCCTCCACAAGGCGGATCAGGAAGCCGCCTATGCTGCAGTGCGGCGAGGCGTAATGGACTACGATCGACGCCACGGCTACCGCGGTCCGGAAGGCTATGTGAGCCTGCCCGGAGACGCGGCGGAATTGGAGCAGGCCTTGGACGCGGCCTTCCAGGACCTGGCGGAGAGCGACAACCTCGATCCGGCAATCGTCCTCGAGGCCTCACCCAGCGAGGTCAAGGCGGTGCTAAGCGACGGCGACACGGTCGCCATCAGTGGCGACGGGCTCAAGTTCGCGGCGCGGTCGCTGTCGGACAAGGCGGCGGCGGGAGGCCGCATCCGTCGTGGCGCGGTCATTCGGGTGAGCCGTGACGACAAGGGGCACTGGCAGATCAGCCAGATGCCGCAGGTGGAATCCGCGCTCGTCTCCGCCCGACCCTCCGATGGCGCGATCCTGGCCCTGGTGGGTGGCTTCGATTTCGACCGCAGCCAGTTCAACCATGTCGCCCAGGCCCTGCGCCAGCCGGGATCGGCATTCAAGCCGTTCATCTACTCGGCCGCGCTGGAGAAGGGTTTCAGCCCGGCTACGGTCGTCAACGACGCGCCGCTGTACTTCGATGCGGCGCAGACCGGCAGCGAACCCTGGGAACCGAAGAACTACGACGGCAAGTTCGAGGGACCGATGCGCTTGCGCACCGCCCTGATGAAATCGAAGAACCTGGTCACCGTGCGCGTGATGCAGGCGATCGGCCCCCAATATGCACAGGATTACATCGCGCGCTTTGGTTTCGACCCCAAGCTGCACCCGCCGTACCTGCCAATGGCCTTGGGCGCGGGGGCAGCGACTCCCATGCAGATGCTCGGGGCCTACGCCATTTTCGCCAACGGTGGCTTCCGGGTCACACCTTACCTTATCGATCGCGTCGTCGACAGTCGCGGCAATATTCTTTCCAGCGCGCAGCCCAGCGTGGCGATGCAGGGGGCCGAGCCGGCGATCGATGCGCGCAACGCCTTCATTATGACGACGATGCTGCGCGACGTGGTGCGCGCCGGAACCGCCGCCCGGGCAATGCAGCTGGGACGACAGGATCTCGCCGGCAAGACCGGCACCACCAACGACAACGTCGATGCCTGGTTCTGCGGCTTCAACGCGTCGAGGGTCGCGATCGCGTGGATCGGTTTCGATCAGCCGAAGACGCTCGGCAATAACGAAACCGGCGCCGTGGCTGCGCTACCCACGTGGATGTACTTCATGTCCAAGGTGCTCAAGGGCGTGCCGGAGCTTCCGCTGCGGCCGCCCGACGGCATTCTGGTCGTCAAGATCAACCCCGATACGGGTCTGCGCGAGCCTGAGGACCGAGGCGGCATCAGCGAATACTTCTACGCCGAGTTCCCTCCCAAAGAACGGGACGATGCGCTCGCACCGGGGAGCCAGCGAATCCCGGGCGAGATCCGCAACCAACTCTTCTAGCGCCCGCCCTAGTGCCTCGCCCCGACTCCTTGCGTGCGCTTCGCAATCGGGCGCGAATCGCCCAGGCCACCGCGCGGCTGATTGCCGAGCACGGCCTAAACGACTGGCAGGCCGCCAAGCGCAAGGCCTGTCGCCAGCTTGGCCTTCCCGACCACGAGGCCTTGCCGGGCAACGAGGAGGTCGAGCAGGCGTTGCGCGATTACAACACCCTATTCCAAGGCACCGCCCAGGAAGCATCCTTGCGTGCCCAGCGCCTGGACGCGCTAAGCTGGATGGAGCGCCTGGCGCAATGGAAGCCGCTGCTCACCGGCGCGGTTGCGGCCGGCTGGGCCACGGTCCACAGCGAGGTACGGCTCGAACTCGAGGCCGAAGACGCCAAGTCGGTCGAATTGTCGTTGATCAACGCGGGAGTCGCTTACGCCGCGGTGACCACGCCGGGGCGGGAGCCGCAGCTGCGGCTGGAGTCGCCGCAGGCGACGCTGCGGCTGGTGATCCTTACCCCGCAGCAGCGGCGCAACCGGCCGCGGCGCGACCGAGCGGCACCGCCGGAAGAACGCCTGACCGTAGACCAGCTGCGGGACCTGCTTGGCGCGCAGAAGGACGGCTAGCCAGACTTGTCCGAGCGCAGCCAGGTCGCGGCATCCAGGGCAAAGTAAGTCAGGATCGCGTCGGCGCCGGCGCGACGAAAGGCGGTAAGGGTCTCAAGCACGCAGGCGCGCTCGTCGAGCCAGCCGTGCTGCGCGGCGGCCTTGAGCATCGCAAACTCACCGCTCACCTGATAGACCGCAGTTGGCACCCCGAAGGTATCTTTGACGCGGCGGACGATGTCGAGGTAGGGCAGCCCCGGCTTGACCATCACCATGTCGGCGCCTTCCTGCAGATCCAGGTAAACCTCCCACAGCGCCTCGTCCGAGTTACCGGGATCCATTTGATAGGTGTATTTGTCGCCGCCCCGGAGATTGGCCGCCGAGCCCACTGCATCGCGGAACGGCCCGTAGAAGCTTGAGGCGTATTTGGCGGAATAAGCGAGGATCCGGGCGCGATCGAAGCCCCCGCGGTCGAGCGCGGCGCGCAAGGCGCCTATGCGGCCGTCCATCATGTCCGAGGGCGCCACGACGTCCGCGCCGGCCGCAGCGAGGCACTCCGCTTGCTTGGTCAACGCCGCCACGGTCGGGTCGTTGACCACGTACCCGCTGGCGTCGACCAGCCCATCCTGGCCATGGCTTGTGTACGGATCGAGCGCGACGTCGGTAATGACGCCGAGCGTGGGGAAGCGGTCCTTGAGCGACCGCACGGCGCGCGGTACCAGCCCCTGCGGATTCCACGCCTCGGCGGCGTCGAGCGATTTTAATTCCGGGCCGATGACCGGAAACAAAGCGATCGCCGGCACGCCGAGCTCGAGGCAGCGTTCGGCATCGCCGAGGAGCCGATCGATGCTTTTGCGCGCCACGCCGGGCAGGGACGGCACAGCGTCCTCGCGCCCGTGACCCTCCTGCACGAACACCGGGTAAATGAGGTGGTCGGAACCGAGCTGACTTTCGCGCATCAACCGGCGCGAGAAGTCATCGCGCCGCATGCGGCGCGGTCGTCGTTCAGGGAACTTTCCCACAAAGTGCATCGCCGCAGGGCTCGGTTGACGCCGACGCGCGGGCGCGAGAGCACCCGCGGCGCCGGCTCGCCGCATCCTAGCGCGCGCGCTCCATCAGGGGCAAGCTCGCCCGGCGCAAACCGGCTTGGCCGTTAACCCGACGTGCATCTCGACTATTGCGCTGTGTTGCGGCGAAGGAACTCTCACGCCGGTCGGCGGTCCATCATGGTGGACGGTTGTAACGTCTCCCGCTTTCCTCCCTGAGCGGGTGTCCTACGGTTGTGAGTGTTCACCAATCGCAGGGCGTTTTAGGCCCCGTGTCACTCCCCTTGATGCCGGGGCCTTTCTTTATCCGCGCCACCGCTTTGCGGGGGCCCGAGCCAGAGGCTAAGCGCGGCCTCCGCTTCGGCGAGGCCGACATGCTTCGTCGCCGAAAACAACTGCACCTCGATCCAACCGGCGGCAAAGTCGCTCGCCAGAACGCCCTGCGCGTTGCGCAGCGCGTCGCGTTGCGCGCTGGTGCCGAGCTTGTCGGCCTTGGTGAGCAGGATGCGCACCGGGCGCCCGCTGGGGAGGAACCAGTTGAGCAGTTGCCGGTCGAGCGGGGTGAATGCATGCCGTGCGTCCATGACCAGCACGAGGCCCAGCAACGGCTCCCGCTGGCTTAGGTAACGGGCGACAAAGGCCTCCCAGTGGCGACGGATTTTCGGCGGCACCGCGGCGTATCCATAGCCCGGCAAATCGGCCAGCAGGACACCGGAGGGGGCGCGGAAAAAGTTGATGTGCTGAGTACGACCCGGCGTGCGACTGACGTAGGCCAGCCGGGAGCGCTGCGTGAGCGCGTTGATAGCCGACGATTTGCCGGCGTTGGAGCGACCGGCAAACGCGACTTCCGGCGCATCACCGCCGGGCAGCTGGTGCCAGTTCGCAGCCGTTGTCACAAACTCGGCGTGTTGGAACGGATGCTTCAAGGCTTTGCCCTCCCCTGGCAGCAGGCGGATCGCGACCTGCATTTCGCCGCATAGGCCCTTTTGGGTAAAATACGCGGCGCGCATAACCCGTCCGGCAACGAGGCTATGGCCGTGTCCGGCACGGTCGAGCGAAGCAGGGGCAGCGCGAGGGGGGTTTGGAAATGAAACAAACGTGGGTGCTGCTGGCGGCGTGCGCGGCGATTGCGTCGGGCGCCTCGGCGCAGGACAGCGGCGGCAAACCCGACCTCGCCAAGGCGCAGCAGATCGTCAATACGGTCTGTGCTGCCTGTCACGGCGCCGATGGCAACAGCGCCAGCGCGGCCAATCCTTCACTCGCCGGACAGCTGCCCGAGTATATCACCCTGCAGTTGACGCACTTCAAGAGCGGAGTGCGCAGCAATCCGGTCATGGCGGCCATCGTGGCCAACCTGACGGCGGAAGACATGCAAGCCCTCGGCACCTACTTCGGCTCCAAGACACCCAAAGGTCTTGCGGCCAAGGATGCGGCGCTTGCCGCAGCGGGGCAGAAGCTCTACCGCGGCGGGATCGCCGCCAACGGTACACCCGCCTGCGCATCGTGCCACGCGCCGGACGGCAGCGGCATTCCGGTGCGCTACCCGCGCCTTTCCGGCCAGTACGCCGATTACACGTTCGCGCAACTGCAAGCGTTCAAGGCCGGCCAGCGCGGCTGGGACAAGGAAGGCAAGGACATCAACGGCAAGATCATGACGCAGATTGCCGCGCGCATGGACGAGCACGACATGCGCGCGGTGGCCGAGTACACCGCCGGGCTGCACTGAGGCCCCGGATTCGCGACGGTGATCCGAAGGCGGCCCCGAGGCCGCCTTTTCTATGCCGGACCGAGCGCCTCGCCCGAGTTTCGGTTCAGTGCCTAATCTAGTCCGCTGCGGCCAGGCAGCGCTGCAGCGTGTCGCGCCAATGCGGCAGGATGATGCCGAAAGCCTGCTCAAACCTTGCCGTCGCCAGGACCGCAAAGCCGGGACGCACCGCGGCGGTCGGATATTCAGCGCTGCTGATCGGTACCAGGCGCGGCCGCGTCGCCGCGCCGAAGATGGCCTGCGCGAACTCAAACCAGCTCGTTTGGCCATGCGCGCTCAGGTGGTAGAGCCCGGCGCGCGCGGCCAATGCGGGCAGCCCGTTGGCGACCAGCGCCGCCGTCGCTTGCGCGAGTTGTCGGCTCCAATTCGGCACGCCGAACTGGTCGGCAACGATGCGCAGCTCATTTCGCTCCCGGCCCAGTCGCAGCATGGTCAGCAGGAAATTGTGGCCGCGCCGTGCGTATACCCAGCTGGTGCGCAGCGTGATGGCGGCTGCGCCGGTCGCGGCAATGGCCTGTTCCCCGTGCAGCTTGCTGCGGCCGTAGGCATTGAGCGGACGGGTAGGCGCCTGCTCGTCGTAGGGCGTCGACGCGCTGCCGTCGAAGACATAGTCGGTCGAAAAATGGATCAACACCGCGCCCAAGCGCTTCGCTTCTTCCGCCAGGACCGCGGGCGCGCGCGCGTTGATCGCCTCGGCAAGCGGCTCCTCGCGCTCGGCCTGGTCGACGGCAGTGTAGGCCGCTGCGTTGACGATGAGCTGCGGCCGGATCGCCTCGACGGTGGCCCGGATGGCGTCGACGTCGGCGAGGTCGAGGCGCGAGCGGTCAAGCGCCGTGACCTCGCCGTGCTCCGGGAGAAGCCGCGCGATTTCGTAGCCGAGCTGCCCGTTTGCGCCGGTGAGCAGAATCGTTGGCCGGGTCACGTCGTCACGCAAAGACGTCCGCGAGCGCCAGAGGCTGCCCCGCCGCATCCTTCCTTGCCAGCGTCGGCGGGCCGGAAAGCGGCCAGACGATTCCGAGCGCCGGGTCGTTCCAAAGCAGGGTACGTTCGTGCTCGGGGTACCAGTAGTCGGTGGTCTTGTAAAGGAACTCTGCCACCTCGGAGAGAACGAGGAAGCCGTGGGCGAATCCGGGCGGAATCCAGAGCATCTGCTTGTTTTGGGCGGAAAGCGTCATGCCGACCCAGCGGCCGAAGGTGGGCGACGCCCTGCGGATGTCGACGGCCACGTCGAACACCGCACCGCTGCAGACCCGCACCAACTTGCCCTGCGCGTGCTCGATTTGATAGTGCAGCCCGCGCAACACGTTGCGCGCCGAGCAGGAGTGGTTGTCCTGCACGAAGCCTGCCTCCAGTCCTGCAGCGGCAAGCAGCCGCTGGTTCCAGCTTTCGAAGAAGAATCCGCGCTCGTCGCCGAATACCTTGGGCTCGATCAGCAGCACGTCGGGCAGTGCGGTCGGGGTCACGTTCACGGCAGGGTCCAGACGCGGGTGCGAATAAGCGGGGCGTGAGCCGGATGCGCTTTCAGCGGATGAGCGGCTCGCGCAACAAACCGAGCAGGTAGCGGCCGTAAGCGTTTTTGGCCATCGCCTCGCCGAGCTTCTCCAGAGCGGCGGCGTCGATATAGCCCAGGCGATAGGCGATCTCCTCGGGACAGGCGATCTTGAGGCCCTGGCGGCGCTCGATGGTCTCGATGTACTGGGCGGCTTCGAGCAGCGATTCGTGGGTCCCGGTATCGAGCCAGGCCATGCCGCGTCCGAGCACTTCGACCGCCAGCTCGCCCTTCGCGAGGTAGGCGCGGTTGACGTCCGTGATCTCGAGTTCGCCGCGCGGCGACGGCTTGAGCGCAGCGGCAATGTCGAGCACCTGGTTGTCGTAGAAATACAGGCCAGTCACCGCGTAGCGCGACTTCGCATGCTGTGGCTTCTCCTCCAGGCTTAGCACCCGGCCGTGGCGGTCGAATTCGGCCACGCCGTAGCGTTCCGGATCGGCGACGGGATAGGCGAAGACGGTGCCGCCCTCGGTGCGCCGATTGGCCTGCTGCAGCAGCGGCTGCAGCTCGTGGCCATAGAAGATGTTGTCGCCGAGCACCAGCGCGGAAAGATCGCGGCCGACGAAGTCGCGGCCGATGATGAACGCCTGGGCGAGCCCGCCGGGCGAAGGCTGCACGGCGTAGGAGAGGCGAATGCCCCAGCGTGCGCCATCGCCGAGGAGCTGTGCGAATCGCGGCGTGTCCTGTGGCGTCGAAATGAGCAGGATGTCGCGGATGCCGGCGAGCAGGAGCGTCGACAGCGGATAGTAGATCATCGGCTTGTCGTACACCGGCAAGAGCTGCTTCGAAATGACCTGCGTCACCGGGTACAGGCGCGTTCCGGAGCCGCCGGCGAGAATGATGCCTTTGCGCGCGCTCATGCGGCGGTGGAGAGGGCGGCGTAGTTAAGCGTGATCCACTGCTGGTATTCCCGGCTGGTCACCGCAGCCAGCCAAGCCGCGTTGTCGATATACCAGGCCAGGGTGCGCGAGAGACCCGTGGCGAAGGTTTCGGCCGGCGTCCAGCCGAGCTCGCTGCGGATCTTGCCGGCATCGATCGCATAGCGACGGTCGTGGCCGGCGCGATCCTTGACGAAGGTGATTTGCGCCGCGTAGTCACGTCCGGGCCGGAGCTCGCCCAAAAGCTGGCAGAGCGCGCGTACGACCTCCAGATTGGTCATCTCCGCATTGCCGCCGATGTTGTAGGTTTCGCCAGGCCGTCCGCGCTCGAGCACTGCGCGCAGCGCCGCGCAATGGTCGCCAACGTAGAGCCAGTCGCGCACATTGAGTCCGTCCCCGTAGACGGGCAGCGGCTCGCCTGCGAGCGCGTGGTGGAGCATCAGCGGAATCAACTTCTCGGGGAATTGCCGCGGCCCGTAGTTGTTCGAGCAGTTGGTCGTCAGCGTCGGCAGGCCGTAGGTGTGGCTGTACGCGCGCACCAGATGATCGGCGCCGGCTTTCGACGCGGCGTAGGGGCTGTTCGGAGCGTACGGCGTCGTTTCGCGAAACGCCGGCGCGGTCGGATCCAGCGAGCCGTATACCTCGTCGGTCGAGACATGCAGCAAGCGGAAGCGCGCGCGCTCGGGCGCGGGCAGGGCGTTCCAATAGCCGCGGACTGCCTGGAGCAAGCCGAAGGTGCCCACCAGGTTGGTGGCGATGAACTCGGTCGGTCCGTGGATCGAGCGATCAACGTGGCTTTCGGCGGCGAAATTGAGGACCGCCCGCGGCCGGTACTGCGCCAGGAGCGCCTCGACCTGCGCGACATCGCCGATGTCGCCGCGCACGAAAACGTGGCGCGGATCGCGCGCGAGCGGAGCCAGGTTGCCGAGATTGCCAGCGTAGGTCAATTTGTCGAGATTGACCACCGGCTCGGCACTCGCCGCGCACCAGTCGAGGATGAAGTTGGAGCCGATAAAGCCGGCACCTCCGGTCACCAGAAGCATAAGCGCTGCCTATCGAGGGGGCGCGAATTCTAACATGCGTGGCTCGCCTCTCCGTCGCCGTAGTACTCGCGATACCAGGCCACGAAGCGCGCGAGCCCTTCCGCGAGCGGCGTTGTCGGCGCAAAGCCGGTCGCGGCGGTTATGCGGGCAATGGAGGCGAACGTTGCCGGCACGTCCCCCGGTTGCAGCGGCAGGTAGTGCTTGATCGCGCGTCGGCCGAGAAGCCGTTCCAGCTCGCCGATGAATGCTTCGATCTGCACCGCCCGATGGTTGCCGATGTTGTAGATCGCGTAGGGCGCGCTGTTCCCGCCGCCGGCGCGCGGCGGGTGCGCGAGCACGCGCACGACGCCTTCGACGATATCGTCCACGTAGGTGAAATCGCGCTGCATGTCGCCGTGGTTGAATACCTTGATCGGTTCGCCGGCAAGGATCGCCCGCGTAAACAGTATCGGCGCCATGTCCGGCCTGCCCCAAGGCCCGTAAACGGTGAAAAAGCGCAGCCCGGTCGTCGGCAATGCGTAGAGATGGCTGTAGCTGTGCGCCATCAGCTCGTTCGCCTTCTTCGTCGCCGCGTACAGGCTGACCGGATGGTCGACGTTCTGCTCCTCGGAGAAGGGCAGCGTGTGATTCGCGCCGTAGACGCTCGAGCTGGAGGCGTAGACCAGGTGGGCGACGCCGGCGTGACGGCAACCCTCGAGGACGGCGCCAAAGGCGTCGACGTTATTGCGCAGATAGGCTTTCGGATTGACCAGCGAATAACGCACGCCCGGCTGCGCCGCGAGGTGCACCACGTGCGAGAAAGCCCCGTGGCGCAGCAGGTCGGCGGCGGCGGCGGTGGCAAGGTCAACCGTCTCGCAAGCTACACCCGCCGCACCAAGGCGGTCGGCGCGGGCGCGCTTGAGACCAACATCGTAATAGGGATCCAGATTGTCGACGCCGATTACCGCGGCACCGTCGCGCTTGAGCCGCAGCGCCACGTGCATGCCGATAAATCCTGCCGCCCCGGTAACCAGGACCTTCATGCCCGCGCTCCTTTGCGCACGGCTAGACCGTGGCGCAGGCCGGTCCCCGGGTCGCTCCATGCGCGCGGCGCCGCCGTCATCGTCCGCGCTCCTCCTGCTCCAGCGCGCGCAACTTCGCGTACTTGCAAAAGCTGCTGAAGCTGCCGATGGCGATGTGTACCAGGCCCGCGGTCCCGTCGAGAAAACCGGCGCGCAGGAGGTAGAAGCGCAAGAAACGAAGCGGCGGCGAGAACACGAGGCGGGCGCCGGAAAAGCGCTCGCCGCGAGCGTGCATCGCCGCCGCCTGCAGCGTCGTATACTGATTCTGCTTGGCCAGATACGCGTCGAGCGATTCCGCCGACGCGTGCAGAATATCCCCATCGAGGCGGCCGACCGCGACCTCGCTCAGTACCCGCTCGTGCACGTCATCGTCGCTCCAGCGTGCATGGCGGCGGTCAAACAGCCGCAGGTTCCAGTCCGGATAGCCCTCGCCGTGAGCGAGCCAGCGGCCGAGGAAGCGATTGCGCCGTGGCATCGCATAGGCCTTGTACTGCGGCTTCTGCATTGCGGCCCGGATGGCGCGCGCGAGCTCCGCTGACACGCGCTCATCGGCATCAAGGCACAGAACCCAGTCATGCGATGCCTGGGCCACCGCAAAGTTCTTCTGCCGGCCGAAGCCAAGCCATTCGTGCGCGATCACGCGCGCGCCCGAGCGGCGGGCGATTTCTACGGTATCATCGCGACTGCCGCAGTCGACGACGAGCGCTTCGGCAGCGAAGGCGGCGGAGGCAAGGCAGTCCGCGAGCGGTGCGCCCGCATCGCGCGTGATGACAACGAGCGACAAGGCGAGCGGGGGAAGCAGATCGGACATCGCGTCGGACGGCAGGGCGCGGCAACGATTCTTGCTTTTGCACCGCGCAAGGTTCCCGAAGGCGCCGCCCATTCTACGTCCAAACCCGCCCGCAAGCCACCGGCCGTATTCGCGTTGGCAATGCAGTTGCCGACGCGGCATCACGCGCCAACCATGCAGCGCGTTCTGATCATCCGTTCATCGTCGCTGGGCGATATCGTGCATGCCCTGCCGGTGGTGCACGACATGCGCCGCCATAATCCGGATCTATGCATCGACTGGGTTGCCGAAGAGCCGTTCGCGCCGCTGGTGCGCCTGAATCATGGCGTGCGCCGTGTCGTCCCCGTCGCCCTGCGGCGCTGGCGGTATCGGTTGCTGTCGCGCGCAACCTGGCGCGAGGTGAAGGCGTTTCGGGACGAGCTCGTGCACGAACGCTACGATGCGGTCATCGACCTGCAGGAGCAGGTCAAGGGCGCGCTGCTCGCCTGGCTTGCGCAAGGGCCGGTGCACGGGCCGGATCACGCCAGCGCACACGAGGCGGTGGCGGCGCTGTTCTATCGCCACCGGCACCGCATCGAAACGCGCCAACATCTGATTCTTCGCTGCCGGCGTCTGGCGGGCAACGTGCTGGGCTACGAGCCGGAGGGCGCGCCGCGGTTCGATCTCACCCCGCCCTCCTCCAACGCCGTGCCCGACGCGCCCTACGTCGTGTGTCTTCACGGCACGAGCCAGGAGGAAAAACTCTGGCCGGAGGGGCACTGGAGGACGACTCTCGAGCACTTCGCTCACGCCGGCCTCGCCGTCGTGCTGCCCTGGGGTGACCGCGCCGAAGAGGCGCGCAGCAAGCGGCTGGCCGCGGGCCTGCCCGCTGTGGTCGTCCCACCCTGGCGCGCGCTGCCGGAGCTCGCCGCGCTGCTGGCGCGGGCGCTGCTCGTCGTCGGTGTCGACACCGGACCCACGCACCTCGCCGCCGCGCTGGGCAGGCCCACACTGGGGCTTTTCACGGCCACCGATCCGCTGCTCAACGGCGTCGAGCCCGCCAGTGCGCTGGCGCGCGATGTCGGCGGCCCGGGTCGCGTGCCTGAGCCGGCGCAAGCAATCGCCGCGGCCGGCGCCCTGCTGCGCGCGTCGCCTGCCTGCTGATGGAACCGGTGCGCAGCGCGTATACGCTGCTCGGCCTGACGCTGTTGCCCCTGGTGCCGCTCAGGCTGTGGTGGCGAGGGCGGCGCGAGCCCGGTTACCGGCACGCGATCGGCGAGCGCTTCGGGCGCTACCGCGGGGTGGTGGCCGGACCCACGTTCTGGATCCACGCGGTGTCGGTCGGCGAGACGCACGCGGCCGCGCCGCTGGTGGCCCGACTCAAGGCCACCTATCCGCAGGCGACGGTGCTGCTCACGCACATGACGGCAGCCGGTCGGGCCACCGGCCAGGCGTTATTCGGCGACCGCGTCGTGCAGGCATGGCTGCCGTACGACGTCCCCTTCGCCGTGTCCTCCTTCTACGCCCATTACCGCCCGCAGGCGGGCTTTCTGCTCGAAACCGAGTTGTGGCCGAACCTCATCAGCGCGGCGCAGGCGGCGGGCATTCCCCTGTATCTGGTCAACGCGCGCATGTCGGAACGCTCGGAAGGTCTCTATCGTCGCTTTCGCGCCCTGACCCGGCCGATGCTGCAGCGGCTCTCCGGGGTCGCGGCGCAGACGCCAGCCGACGCGGCGCGGCTCGTCGCCCTCGGCGCTCCCGATCCGATCATCACCGGCAATCTTAAGTTCGACGTCAGCATCCCCTCGACCGCGCCCGAGCTTGCTGCCGGCTTGCGCCTGCGCTTCGGGGCGACGCGTGCGGTCTGGCTGGCGGCGAGCACGCGCGACGGCGAGGAGGCCCTGCTGCTCGATGCGTGGACGCGGCGCGAGCTTCCCGGCAATCCGTTGCTTCTGCTCGTGCCCCGGCACCCGCAGCGCTTTGAATTGGTCGCCGAACTGCTGCGCGCGCGCGGCATTGCGTTTGTCCGTCGCAGCGACGGCGCGCCGGTTCCTGCCGATACCCGCGTGATGCTGGGTGACTCGATGGGCGAAATGGCGGCGTATTACGCCGCGTCTGACGTCGCCTTCATCGGCGGCAGCCTGCTGCCCTTAGGAGGGCAAAACCTGATCGAAGCGCTCGCCGTCGGCACCCCGGTGGTGGTCGGCCCGCACACGTTCAATTTCGCCGAAGCGACTGCCGGAGCGATCGCGGCCGGCGCGGCCTTGCGCGTCGCCGACGCCGACGCCCTGCTCGCGACACTCGCCGCGCTGCTTGCTGATCCGCGACGCCGCAGCGCGATGCGCGCCGCCGCGCACCGTTTTCACGAACTGCATCGAGGCGCGGCCGATCGCCTGTGGGCCTGGCTCGCACCGCGGTTGCCCTCGGCCGCGACGCTCAGCCGCCAAACGCCCGGTTGACTTCGTCGACGTCGGCCTCGGAGAGCGTGCCCACCGCCTGCTTGAGCCTCAGGCTGCTCAGGATGAAGTTGTAATACGACTGGGCCAGATTAAAGCGCGTTTGGTAGACCTGTTGCTGCTGGTTGAGCACGTCGAGATTGGTGCGCACGCCGACTTCGAGGCCGAGCTTGGTCGAGTCGTAGGAAACCTGCGCCGAGACGAGCGCCTGCTTGAAGGCATTGATCTGTGCCACGCCGCTGGTAACGCCGGTAAACGCCGTCTGCGCCGAGAGCTCGGCGGCCCGGCGGGCTGCCTCGAGGTCTTGGCGCGCCTTCTCCTGCCCGGCGACTGCCTGCCGCACCTTCGACTCGATCGAGCCGCCAAGGTAGAGCGGCACGTTGAGCTGCACGCCGATCTGGCCTTGGCGCTGGTCGTTCGCCACAAAGGAGCTGATCGTCACCTGCGTCCCGGCGCCGAAGTATCCCTGGTTGAAGCTCGCGACCAGATCGAGCGTCGGGTAATGGCCGGCGCGCTGGCGGTCGACTTCGAGCACCGCGATGTCGTAGTTCGATTGCGCGATCCGGACTTGAGAGTTGTCGCGCAGTGCGGCCTCGATCCACGCCTCGAGGGCATTGGGCGTGGGCAGCTGGGGATCGTACTTCGCCTCGAAGCGTCGGAGCTCTTTGGGCTGTCGGCCGATGATCGCCCGCAGCGCGGCAGCCTTATTGTCGAAATCGTTGTGCGCCGCGATTTCCTGCGCCACGATCTGGTCGTACTTGGCCTGCGCGTCATTGGTATCGGTGATCGTGGCCGTGCCCACTTCGAAGTTGCGCTTGGCCTGGGCGAGGTTTTCGCTGACCGCGGCTTTCTGGCTCTCGGTCAACTCGATCGTGAAGCGGGCGAGCAAAACGTCGAAGTACGCCTGGGCGACGCGGATGATGAGATCCTGCTGCGCCGAACTGAGCACGTACTCGCTCTGCCCGATCGTTTCCCTGGCCTGGTCGAGCGCGACCACGTTCTGCTTGCGGTAGAGCGGCTGGCTGGCCGTCACCGTGTACTGGTACTGCGGAAAGTTCTGCGAAACCGAGACCGCCGGATCGGTGTGCAGCCGTTCGTAGAAATTCGTTTCCGTCACGTTCGCCGCGAGGGTCACCGACGGCAGCAGGTTGGCACGCGCCTGGGGCACGTTTTCCTGAGTCGCCATCCACGTCGCGCGCGCGGAGGCCAGCGTCGGATCGTTGGCGACGGCCTCGCGATAGATCTGCACCAGGTCCTCCGCGGTCGCGGCGGGCAAAACGGCGCCCATGACGGCGCCGAGCGCGATCGCAAGCGTGCGCCTCAGCATCGCTCAGAAGACAAAGCGCTCGGGTTGCGGTGCGTTCTTGAGCGGCGCGACAACCGTCTCGAACAGATCCTGCTGAACGATCGCCCCCGGCGCACTCCAGCGCGCCAGTCGGGCTGCCATGGCCGGCGCGTCGCCGACGACGGCGAACAGCCGTCCGCCGGGCCTGAGTTGCTTGAACCAGGACTCGGGAAGCATGGGCGTCGAACCGGTGAGCACGATCGCATCGTAGGTCTGGTCGCGCCAGCCGTGGGCGCCGTCGCCCTTGTCAAGACGTACGTTGCGTATTCCCGCGCTCGCGAGATGGGCGCTTGCCTGCAGCAGAAGACGCGGGTTGATCTCGACGCTCGTGACCTCCGCCGAGCGCCGCGCCAGCAGTGCCGTCAGGTACCCGCTTCCGGTGCCGATTTCCAATGTCGACTCGTCGCGCTTGAGCTCGAGTTCCTGCACCACCCGGGCCTCCATCTTGGGCGTCCACATGTGCTCCCCGTCGCCAAGTGGAATCTCGAGATCGGCGAACGCAAGGGCACGGTATGCCGGAGGAACGAAATGTTCGCGCTTGACCTCGAACAGCAGATCGAGCACCTCCTGATCGAGAACGTCCCAGGTGCGCACTTGCTGCTCGACCATGTTGAATCGTGCCTGTTCGAAGTCCACGCGTCGCCTCTGTGCTCAGCAAAACCGAATTCGATCGATGCAGCGGTGTGTCATTATCGCATGTCAATCGGCGGGCGCCGCCGCGGCGACGCTGCCGACGCGCGCGGCGCGCCGTGCCTTCCGCCATTCGGTGAGGCGATCGAGATAAGTGTAGATGACGGGCACCACGACGAGCGTGAGCACCGTCGAGGTGATCACTCCGCCGATGATCGCGCGCCCCATCGGCGCCTGCGTCTCGCCGCCCTCGCCCAGGCCCAGCGCCAGTGGCAGCATGCCGAAGATCATCGCCGCCGTCGTCATCAGGATCGGTCGCAGTCGCACTTGTCCGGCTGACATGAGCGCGTCGCGCAACGAGGCACCGCCGCGCCGCGCGCGATTGGCGAAGTCGACCAGCAGAATCGCGTTCTTGGTCACCAGCCCCATCAGCATCACGAATCCGATCATTGACAGCATGTTGAGCGTCGTTCCGGTCAGCCGCAGGGCGAGCAATACGCCGATCAGGGTGAACGGCAGCGACGCCATGATCGCGACCGGTTGAGTGAAGCTCGCAAACTGCGACGCGAGGACCAGATAGATGAAGATGACGGCCAGACCGAGTGACGCGAACATCGCGTCGGTCGACTCTTGCAGGTCTTCCTGCTGCCCGGCGACGGCGAACCGATACCCGGGCGGCAGTTGAATTTTATCGGCAATCTTCTTGACGTCGTCCCCCACGTTGCCGGAGGCGCGGCCCTCGACGTTGGCGTACAGTGCGACGCGCCGCTGCAGATTCTGCCGCTTGATGATCTGCGGGCTCGTGCTCTCGACGATCTCGGCGACTTGGCGCAACGGGACCATGCGCAACTCGCCGCCCGGCCCGCGCTGGTTGGTCGACAGATAGAGGTTGCCCACATCGGACGCCAAGCGGCGCCCGTCGCGGGGCAACTGCACGTTGACTTCGTAGTTCTGCCCGTCGGGTCCGAGCCAATAGCTCACCGTTTGCCCCGCCAGCAGCGGGCGCACCGTGGCTCCCACCTCCTGCACGGAGATGCCCAAGTCGGCGGCGGCGGCGTTGTTGAGCCGGATCGACAGCGCCGGACTAAGGGCCTTTTCCGAGGTTTCCATGTCCGCGATGCCGGGGACCTTCGCGACTTCCTGCGCGAACCGGGCGATCAGGGCCTTCAACGTGTCCGGATCGGGCCCAAGCAGATTCCACCAGATCGGCCGGTCGTAGCCCAGCGCGGGTTCGATCCCCGGGATGGGTCGCAAGGCGGCGCGGATCGCCTTCTCGAGGTCCTTCTGCGAGCGCGCGCGAGACCCGCGGGGTGTCAGTCGCATGTTGACCCGCGCGTAGTTGCGCCCATCCTCGGTGCCGACCGTCGTGATGGCCAATACGATCTCCGGAAACTGCTTGAGTAGCGCTTCGACTTCGCGCACCTTGCTGTCGGTGAACTCGAGGCTCGTTCCGACCGGCGTGTTGAGCCGCAGCGAAATGAAGCTCTCGTCTACCTGCGGCATGAGTTCCGTTTGCATGAACGGGAGGAGTCCGAAGCTGCCGAAAAAGATGAGGACGGCCATCCACAGGACGATGCCGCGATTGCTGAGCGTCGCCGAGCTCGGCTTGAGCGCGCTCCAGCTGCGGCTGCGCCACGCGGTCACGAAGTCGATGACCGGCACGTAAATCCGGTGCCGGACGTCGGCAAGCGCCCATTCGAGTATCCGTCCGTAGACGGCGTGCACCCATTCGATGACGTGCTCGACGCGATCCATGAAACGACCCAGCCATGGGACGCGGCGAAAGCGCGACCCCGGCGGATCGCGCCAGACTGACGACAGCATCGGGTCGAGGGTAAAGCTGACGAACAGCGAGACCAGCACCGCGACGGCGACGGTCAGGCCGAACTGGAAGAAAAACTGGCCGATAAGCCCGCGCATGAAGGCGATCGGGACGAACACCGCGACGATCGCGAAGGTCGTCGCCATCACCGCCAGCCCGATCTCGTCGGTCCCCTCGCGCGCCGCCGCGAGATGGTTCTTGCCCATCCCCAAGTGGCGCACGATGTTCTCGCGCACGACGATGGCGTCATCGATCAGCAGCCCGATGCAAAGCGACAACGCCATCAACGTCATCATGTTGAGCGTGAACCCGAACGCGTAGAGCGCGATGAACGTCGCGATGACGGCGATCGGTAACGTGAGCCCGGTGATGATGGTGCTCCGCCACGAGTGCAGGAACAGGAACACGATGAGCACCGTGAGCAGTGCGCCCTCGACAATGGTGCTCTTGACCTGGTCGATGCTCGCCTGAACCACATCGGCCTGCGAATAGGCGACTCGGACCTCCACATCGGGCGGCAGCCGCGGCCGCAGCGACTCCAGGGCCGCGCGTACATTGCGCCCTACCTCGATAACATTGGCATCCTGCGCTTTCTGCAGGTCGATGGTGATCGACGGCCGGCCGTTGATGCGCGATATCGAGTCGGGCTCCTTCTCGCCGTCGATGACGTCGGCGACCTGGCTGAGATAGACCGGGCCGCCGCCCTGTTGCGCGACGATGATGCGCCCGAACTGCTCCGGATCCTTGATCTTGCCCTCGACCCGCACTACGGCATCGCTCTGGCCGCGCGTGACCCGGCCGGCGGCGACGTCCTGGTTGGCATTTTGTATTGCCGTCATGACCTGATCGATGCCGATGCCGAGTGCGGTCAGTGCCGAGGGCTTGATCTGGATGAGAATCTGCCGCGTCAGGCGCCCGTTGACGATTACGCGCGCCACGCCGGGGATGTTCTCAAGCGACTTGACGATCGTCTGGTCGGTAAGCGAGGTAAGTTCGCGCAGGTCGACGGTTGGAGACAGCACCGCGAGCGACACGGTAGGCTGGTTGTCGTCGATCTGCTCGCGAACCATCAGCGATTCCTTGACGTCGCGAGGGAAACCCGGGCGCACGGCGGCAATCTTGTCGCGCACGTCCTGGATCGCGCGTGTCGCATCGGTGCCAAGTCGGAACTCGACGAATACCTGGCTCTGCCCTTCGCGCGAGTTGGAGAAGATGCGCTTGACGCCGGAGACGGTGTTGGCTGCGTATTCGATCGGCTTGGTGACGTCCGTCTCAATCACTTCCGGCGAGGCGCCGGGGTACGCAGTCAGAATCAGCACATACGGAAGTGTCACATCGGGCATCTGCTCCACGCGCAGCCGCGCGTAGGAGAACAGGCCCAGCACGACGATGCCCACCATCACCATGCTGGCGAAGACAGGGTTATTGATCGAGACTCGTGTGACCCACATCGACCTGCCCTCCCGTTATGCCGGCCGGCGTCGCTAGCTCGCGCCGGCAGACTTCGGCAAGGTCGCCGCGCGCACCAGCGCCGGCGCGCCCACCTTGAGGTTGTCGAACGGCGCGGCCAAGATCGGGTAGCTCGGGTTGAGCGCGGTCTTGACCTCCACCCGGCCAGCGCTGTCGTCGCGCCTGCCGACTGTTACGATGCGCCGCACCAGCTTGCCATCCTCGATCGTCCACACAAACGTCTGCCCCGCTTCGGTGTGGATCGCCGCTGCCGGCAGCGTCGGGACCGGCGCACCCGCCGCGAGGGTCACCCTGCCGGTTCCGAACATCCCGCCACGCAGCGCCGCATCCGGGTTGGGGATGTGGATGAAGACCAGGATCGCCCGCGTGCCGGGCTCGGTGGTCGGATTAATCCGCTCGATGGTCCCCGGGAAGCGCCGGTCGCCGAAGCCATCGATCGCTACGTCGACCTTCATGCCGATGGCGAGTTCGGGAATGTCGTTGGCTGGCACCATTGCCTGCAGCTCCATGCGCGAGAGATCGACGATGGTGATCAGTGGCGCATCGAGGGCCACCTTCTGCCCCGGCTGGACGTTGCGCTTGGCGACCACGCCGGACAGCGGTGCGGTGACGATCGCGTAGTTGAGCGAACTGCGGGCCAGCTGCGCCTGGGCCTCGTTGGATTTGAGCGTCCCCTGGGTCACCGACAGGTTGCTCTCGGCGCTGTCGTAGGCATTCTGGGAAATGAACTTCTGCTTGAGCAGCTGCTGGTTCTGGGCCCGCGTCTTCTCGGCCAGGGCGAGCTGGGCGCGGCTTGACTCGAGGGCACCCATGCGGTTGGTCAGTTGGGCCTCGAGATCGGCGGTGTCGAAGCGCACGATGACCTGTCCGGCCTTGACCGACTCGCCCTCGCGCACGGTCACCTGGCGGATCTCGCCGGCGACCTTCGCCGTGACTGTCGTCTGGTTGAGCGGCTGCAGCGTGCCGGAAAGCGGCAGCCACCGGGTAAGCGCCCGCGGCTCCACGTGGGCCAAATCGGTGGCCACGAACTCGAGCGGAACCGGCGCCTTGGGATCTGGCGCATCGACCCCGCTCTTGCTGGCCCTTAGCGCCACGCTTCCCGCCAGAGCCATCAAAACGAGCACCGCGGCCAGGCCGCCAAACGTGCGCCGGCGTGTGAACCGTCCTGCCATGAGCCAACCTCTCCCCGTAAGACGCAGCTGCGGCGCGGCCGACCCTCGCCGCGCTGCGGCCGGCTCGGGACAACCTGCAGCTGCCCCGTTCCCAGCTTGGATGCCGGGACCCGACGCGCCGGATTCGAAAAGTGCGCGAGTGTAGGCGCTGCCGCGGCGCCCGTACAACGCGAAGGCGACGAAATGTCGCGCCGTGGCCGGCAGCCGCAACTTGGGCCGACAGACCGTCGGGGCCGCGCACGGCATGGCGGCCCGGGGCCCCAGAATTGACAGCTTACGCCTGCCAGAGAATAATGCAGGGTTCAGCAAGTCGTTATTCTAATTCGTTCCCCGTTTACCTTCGTTTCATTGACGCCTTTTGGGAGGAAATTCATGACACTTAACCGCTCGCTCGGGCTCTCGCTCGTCGCCGCGGCCTTGCTCACCGTCTACGGCTGCGGCAAGGAAGAACCGAAACCGCAGGCCGCCGCGCCCGCCCCGGCTGCCGCTCCGGCCACGCCGGAGGCGGTGGTCAAGATCGGCCATGTCGGCCCGACCACCGGCCCGCAGGCGCATCTGGGCAAGGACAACGAAAACGGCGCGCGCATGGCTATCGACGACGCCAACGCCCAAGGCGTCGTGATCGACGGCAAGAAGGTTAAGTTTGAACTCGATGCGCAGGACGACCAGGCGGATCCGAAGCAGGGCACGATCGTGGCGCAAAAGCTGGTTGACGACAAAGTCGCCGGCGTGGTCGGTCACCTGAACTCCGGCACGTCGATTCCGGCCTCGAAGATCTACAACGACGCCGGCATTCCGATGGTCTCGCCCTCGGCAACCAATCCGAAGCTGACGCTGCAGGGCTTCAAGGACGTCTTCCGGGTGATGGCCAACGACGTGCAGCAAGGCAGCGTGATCGGCAAGGAAGCGGTGACCTCGCTCGGGGCGAAGAAGATCGCGATCATCGACGACAAGACCGCGTACGGCGCGGGTCTGGCCGACGAGACCGAGAAGGCAGCCAAGGCCGCGGGCGCAACCGTGGTCGCGCGCGAGTACACCAACGACAAGGCGACCGACTTCAAGGCGATTCTGACCAAGATCAAGGCCAAGAGCCCGGATGTGATCATGTACGGCGGGATGGACGCGCAGGGCGGGCCGATGGTCAAGCAGATGAAGGAGCTCGGGATCAAGGCGAAGTTCATCGCCGGCGACGGCGTGTGCTCGGCCGAATGGCCGAAGCTCGCCGGTGGCGCCGCCGAGGGCCAGTATTGCACGCAGGCCGGCCTGCCGCCCGACAAGATGCCCAACGCCAAGGACTTCGTCACCCGCTTCACCGCCAAGTACGGTCCGATCCAGGTCTACGCGCCCTATTCGTACGATGCGGCGATGACGCTGATCGCGGCGATGAAACAGGCCAACTCGGCGGATCCGGCGAAGTATCTGCCGGAGCTTGCGAAGATCTCCTATGACGGGATCACAGCCAAGATCGAGTTCGACGAGCATGGCGACACCAAGAACGGCGCCATCACGCTCTATCAGGTAGCCGACGGCAAGCTGGTGCCGATGGCGGTCAATGTCGGCGGCAAGACGGAGAAGGTGGCAGCCCAAGCGGCGCCCGCTGCAATGCCGGCAGCCCCGATGGGCGAGATGAAGAAGGACGCGATGAAGAAATAATCGCGCTGCAAGCCTGACAACGGCGCCCCTGGGGCGCCGTTTTTGTATCCGCCGCCCGGCTGCCCTGCGGCGGGGATTGCTGCGCAGCCGCGCGCAGGAGAGAATTCGGACACGACCGGCGCCTTTGCGGGCGGGAGGGGAGCGCGCGTGGACATCCTGCTGCAGCAACTGATCAACGGCTTGACCCTGGGCAGCGTCTACGCCCTGGTAGCCCTCGGCTACACGATGGTCTACGGCATCATCGGCCTGATCAACTTCGCCCACGGCGAGGTGGTCATGATCGGGGCGATGGTGTCGCTCTCCGTGGTCACGGGGCTGCTCGGAATGCACGTGCCGCTGCC
Organism: Casimicrobiaceae bacterium; assembly: GCA_035939595.1. Classification (GTDB taxonomy): domain Bacteria; phylum Pseudomonadota; class Gammaproteobacteria; order Burkholderiales; family Casimicrobiaceae; genus PALSA-1003. The sequence goes on along the minus strand of DASZFQ010000053.1, from coordinate 17,503 downwards.
GCCCATCGTGCTGATCCTGGCAGGGCTTTTCGTCGCCATTTTGGTTTGCATGGCGATCGCCTACACGATGGAGAAGATCGCCTATCGGCCACTGCGCAAGGCGCCGCGCCTGGCCCCGCTCATCACCGCCATCGGCATGTCGATCATCCTGCAAAATGTCGCGCTGATCGTCTGGGGCCGCAATTACCGCACGTTCCCGACGCTGATCCAGCCGACGCCCTACAACGTTCTCGGCGCGTCGATTACCGATCTGCAGGTGGTCATCGTGGTGCTCGCCGGGCTGCTCATGGCCGGGCTGGTATTCGTGGTGCAGCAAACGCGCCTGGGCATGGCGATGCGGGCAACGGCGCAGAACCCGCAGGTCGCCGGGCTGATGGGCATCGACATCAACGTGGTCATCTCCGCGGCCTTCGTCATTGGCGCTGCGCTCGCCGCAGTCGCCGGACTGATGGTGATGACCTATTACGGCATTGCCCACTACTACATGGGCTTCCTGCTGGGCCTGAAGGCGTTTACCGCGGCGGTACTGGGCGGAATCGGGAACCTTGCCGGGGCAATGCTGGGGGGAATCCTGCTCGGCATCATCGAGGCGCTCGGCGCGGGCTACATCGGCGACGTGACCAACATCTGCGGCTTCCCGTTCCTGTCCGATGCGCTGCAGCAGCAATGCGCGTCGAGTGACGGCCAGGTGAGCCTGTTCGGCAGCAACTACCAGGACGTGTTCGCGTTCTTCGTGCTCATTCTCGTGCTCATCTTCCGCCCGTCGGGTCTGCTCGGTGAGCGGGTGAGCGAGCGCGCATGACCAGGCACCGGCGCAACAAGTCAATCCCGCCCAAGGCTTGGGCCGGCGTGGTCCTGATCGCCGTGGCGCTGGCCGTCCTGCCGTTCGTTGCCGCGCTGGCGGGCCAGGCCTGGGTACGGATCCTCAACTTCGCGATGATCTACATCATGCTCGCGCTGGGGCTCAACATCGTCGTCGGTTTCGCCGGCCTGCTCGATCTGGGGTACATCGCCTTCTACGCGGTCGGTGCCTACATGTACGCGCTGCTCGCCTCGCCCCACTTCAACATCCACCTGCCGTTCTGGATCATCCTGCCGATGGGCGCGGGGCTGGCCTGCCTGTTCGGCGTGCTGCTCGGCGCACCAACGCTCAAGCTGCGTGGCGATTACCTGGCGATTGTCACCCTGGGCTTCGGTGAGATCATTCGCATCTTTCTCAACAACCTCAATGCGCCGGTCAACGTAACCAACGGCCCGCAGGGCATCAACATCATCGACCCCTTTCGTATCAACGGCTTCTCCTTTGCCAAGGTGCAGAGCATTGCCGGCATTCCCTTCTCGGGTCCACAGAAGTATTACTACGTGCTGCTGCTGCTCACCATCGTGGTTATCGTCATCAACCTGCGCCTGCAAAATTCCCGCCTCGGCCGTGCCTGGGAGGCCATCCGCGAGGACGAGGTCGCGGCCAAGGCAATGGGCATCAACACGCGCAACGTCAAGCTGCTTGCATTCGCCATGGGCGCGTCATTCGGCGGCATCGCCGGCGGCATCTTCTCCGCGACCCAGGAATTCGTCAGCCCGGAGAGCTTCGGCCTGTTCGAGTCGATAATCGTGCTGGCGATGGTCGTGCTCGGCGGCATGGGGAATATTCCAGGAGTGATCCTGGGCGCCATTCTGCTCACCCTGCTGCCCGAAGTGCTGCGCGCGACGATGGAACCGCTGCAGAACGCCCTCTTTGGCCGCGTGCTGCTCGACGCGGAAACGGTGCGGCTGCTCGTCTTCGGCATCGCGCTGGTCGCGATCATGCTTTATCGGCCCGCGGGACTGTGGCCGTCCGCGGTGCGCAAGCGCGAATTCGAGGCACCCAAGGTCGCCGAGCAATGAGCCAGCTCAGCCTGCTCGTTGCCAAGGACATCTCCAAGCGCTTCGGCGGCGTGCAGGCGCTTGCCGACGTTTCCTTCACCATCAACCACGGCGAGATCTACGGCCTGATCGGGCCCAACGGCGCAGGCAAAACCTCGCTCTTCAACGTGCTGACCGGCATCTATGCGCCCGATGGCGGTACCTTCCTTTTCGACGGCGAACCGCTCGTCGGGGCGAAGCCCAACGAAGTGGCCGAGCGCGGCATCGCGCGAACGTTCCAGAACATCCGGCTGTTCCAGAACCTCTCCGCGCTCGAAAACGTCATGATCGGCCGCCATGTGCGCACCAAGGCCGGGGTGTTCGGCGCCATCCTGCGCGACCAGCGCACCCTCGCCGAGGAAGCCGCAATCGAAAAACGCGCCTACGAACTGCTTGAATACGTCGGCGTTGCCAAGCGTGCCAACGATCTCGCCAAGCATCTCGCCTACGGCGACCAGCGACGCCTGGAAATCGCCCGAGCCCTGGCGACCGAACCGAAACTTCTCGCGCTCGACGAGCCGGCTGCAGGCATGAACGCGACCGAGACTCAAGCGCTGAAACGGCTGCTCGAAGACATCCGGCGCGACGGCACGACGATCCTCCTGATCGAGCACGATATGAAGCTGGTGATGAGCGTGTGCGTTCGGGTGCTGGTTCTCGACTACGGCAAGAAAATTGCCGAAGACTCCTGCAGCGTCGTGCAGAACGATCCGAAAGTGATCGCCGCGTATCTGGGTGGCGAGGTGAGCCTCAATTTGAAGGGTGCCACGTGACCACACCGTTGCTCGAACTCAAGGCGTTGAAGGTCGCTTACGGAGGCATCCAAGCGGTCAAGGGGATCGATCTTCAGGTCGCGCAGGGCGAGCTCGTGTGCCTGATCGGCGCCAACGGTGCGGGCAAGACCACCACGCTCAAGGGAATCACCGGCCTGCAGCCGGTCAAGTCGGGCAAGATCCACTATGCCGGCGCCGACATCACCGGCAAGCCCGCGTTCCAACTCGTGCGCAAAGGGCTGTCGATGGTACCCGAGGGCCGGGGCGTGTTCGGCGCCCTCACCATCGAGGAAAACCTGGCGATGGGCGCCTACACGCGCGACGACCGGCAGGTGGTCAAGGCCGACGTCGAACGCGTTTTCGCCCTGTTCCCGCGTCTGAAGGAACGGCGCAAGCAGACTGCAGGAACGCTCTCCGGCGGCGAGCAGCAGATGCTGGCCATGGGGCGGGCCATGATGTCGCGGCCGAAGCTGCTGCTGCTCGACGAACCGTCGATGGGACTCGCTCCCCTCATGGTGCAGAAGGTCTTCGAGACGGTTATCGCCATCTCCAAGGAGGGCGTGACGATCCTGCTGATCGAACAAAACGCGAGGTTGGCGCTGGAGGTCAGCAGCCGCGGCTACGTGATGGAAAGTGGCGAGATCACGCTGCACGGTGAAGCCAAGAAGTTGCTCTCCGATCCGAAGGTGCGCGAAGCCTATCTCGGCGAAGCAGCCTAGCCCCGCCCAAAGGATCGCGCGCGATGGCTGCGCCGCTCGCTCCGCCCGCCTTGTTCACGCCACGCGCGGTGCCCCTTACCCACGCGTTCGCTTGGTTCGAAGCCGCGATGCGCATGTTCAAGCGTGCGCCTTTGCGCTGGTGCGTGCTTGGAGCGATCACCCTGGGCAGCGAATTGTTGCTCGAAAGCGTGCCTGGGATCGGGGTCGCCGCCGCCGCGGTAATCGTTCCGGTGGTCGAGTGCGGCATGCTGCTCGGCGCCGCCGCGGTCGACCGCGCCGCGCCACTGCAGATCCGCTTCGCCTGGGCGGCATTCAAGGCGCCTGCGCCGGCCCTGGCGGCCATCGTCCTCTCGGCGCTGTTCGTTTCCGCGATCGAATCGCTGGTGGCCTATGCGCTGACCGGCGCGAACCTGCTGGTGGACCCGACCGATGCGCGCATGACCCCGTCGGCTCTGCTCGTCGTCGGCGCCGCGGCGACCCTCGCCTCCCTGCCCTTCGTCTTCGTCCCCCTGACCGTGCTGCTCGAGCATGCCGCCTTCGGGCATGCCTTCGCGACCAGCGCGCGTGCCTTCAGCCTCAACCTTGCGCCCCTGCTGCTGTTCGGTCTGCTGTCGCTGGCGCTGATCATGATCGGCTTGATGGCATTCTGGGTCGGACTGATCGCCGTCCTTCCCCTCCTGGCAGCTGCAAGCTACGCAGCCTGGAAGGACATTTACGGCGGCGGCACCGTGCTCAGACCGTCGTGACGATCTCGAACTCGTGCGCGTCGGTCGTCGCCGGTTCGACCGTGACCGCGGTCACGCGGGCAGCGGGCGGGCCCCGATGCGTCCACGCGATGAGGGCCTCGACGTCGGCCTCGGGACCGGCGATGATCGCCTCGACGCTGCCGTCACGCCGGTTCCTGACCCAGCCGCAGAGTTTTCGTGCCCGCGCTTCGTCGGCCAGCGCGTAGCGGAAGCCGACGCCCTGCACGCGACCGCTGATGGTCACCCGGCAGGTCGTCATGGCCGCACAGCGCTGGTTGCATGCCGCACGTAGAGCAGCAGCGCGGCGATGGTCTTGGCGTCGGTGATTTCCTCGCGATCGATCGCGGCCAGCATGTCGGGCACCGCCATCGGCGCAATTTCGAGAAATTCGCCCGCGTCGAGTTGCGCCCCCACCTGGGTCAAGTCTTCGGCGACAAAAAACTCGATCGCCTCGGTCGAGTACGAGACAACCGGGTGCACGCGGCCGAGCGGCCGCCAGCTCGCCGCAAGATAGCCCGTCTCCTCGCGTAGTTCGCGCCGCGCGGTGTCGAGTGGCGCCTCGCCGGGATCGAGCTTGCCGGCGGGAAACTCGACCATCACCCGACCAAGCGGGTAGCGGTACTGACGCTCGACCACCAGCCTGCCGTCCGCCAGGACCGGAACGATCAGCACGGCGCCCGGGTGGACGATGTACTCGCGCGTGGCGAGCGTGCCGTCGGCAAGGCGCACGGTGTCGCGTCGCACATGCAGAAGCTTGCCGTCGAACACCGCTTCGCTGTCGACCTTGAGCTCGACCAGGCGCGCGGCGCTCGGTGCAGGGTCTACCCCACTCATGCCTGAAGCCAATCCTTGGCCACGAGAAAATCCGTGTACAGGTGCGATTCCGGCGATCCGGGCTCGGGCTGCCAGTCGTAGCGCCATTTCACCAGCGGCGGCAGCGACATCAAGATCGCCTCGGTGCGACCGTTGGACTGCAGGCCGAACAGCGTGCCGCGATCGTAGACCAGATTGAATTCGACGTAGCGCCCGCGCCGGTACGCCTGAAAGTCCCGCTCGCGTTCGCCGAAGGCGATGTTTCGGCGCCGCTGCACGATCGGTTCATAGGCCGGCAGAAAATGCTCGCCGACGCTGCGGGTGAGCGCAAAGCAATGCTCAAAACCGCCGCTGGAAAGATCGTCGAAGAAGATACCGCCGATGCCGCGCGGCTCGCCGCGGTGGCGCAGGAAGAAATACTCGTCGCACCAGCGCTTGAAGCGCGGATGGTAGTCCTCCCCGAATGGGCTCAGGGCATCGCGGCAGCGCCGGTGGAAGTGGATCGCGTCTTCCTCGAACCCATAGTAGGGCGTCAGGTCCATCCCCCCGCCGAACCACCAGAGCGGATCGCCCCCGGTGCCGGCGTCCGCATCCCGGGCGGCGAACAGGCGCACGTTCAAGTGCACGGTCGGCACGTAGGGGTTGCGCGGATGCAGCACGAGCGAGACGCCCATTACTTCGAATGCGCGTTCGGCGAGCTGGGGGCGGGTTGCGCTGGCCGTGGGTGGCAGACGATCGCCCCGCACATGCGAGAAATTGACGCCGCCGCGCTCGAACAGTGCACCCTGCTCGATGATGCAGCTTACGCCGCCGCCGCCGTCTCGGGTCCAGGCGTCGCGGGCGAAGCCGCCGCCGTCCAGCGCTTCCAGCCGCGCCACGATCCGGGTCTGAAGATCGGCGAAATAATCGCGTGCGCCGGCGGTGTCCATGATGATCCTGCCCCGCTTCTCGTCAGTCGCGGCGCGCCCCCAGCGCGCGCTCGCCGATGTCCTTGCGGTACTGCATGCCGTCGAAGTGGATCCCGGCGACAGCTTCGTACGCGGTGCGCCGCGCTTGACGCACCGTTTCACCCAGCGCGGTGACGCAGAGCACGCGGCCGCCGGCCGTGACCGGCCCATTGGGTGCCAGCGCGGTTCCGGCGTGGAATACCTTGCAGTCCTCCGCGACCGGACCGAGACCGACAATCGGGTCACCCTTGCGCGGCGCTCCGGGATAGCCGGCTGCCGCGAGGACGACACCGAGCGCGGCACGACGATCCCACTCCGCATCGCAGCCGTCGAGCGTGCCGTCGATCGCATGCTCGAGGAGCGCGACCAGATCCGACTTCAGCCTGAGCATGATCGGCTGCGCTTCGGGATCGCCGAGGCGGCAGTTGAATTCCAGCGTCCGCGGTGTGCCGGCGGCATCGATCATGACCCCGGCGTAGAGAAATCCGGTATAGGGAACCCCGTCCGCGGCCATGCCTTTGACCGTCGGCAGGATGATCTCCCGCATGATGCGCCCATGCACGGCCGGCGTTACGATCGACGCAGGGGAATACGCACCCATGCCGCCGGTGTTGGGCCCGCGATCGCCATCCTCGAGGCGCTTGTGATCCTGCGACGAGGCGAGCGGCAGCACCTGGCGGCCGTCGACCATGACGATGAAGCTCGCTTCCTCGCCGGCGAGATGGTCCTCGATGATGACCCGCGCGCCGCCCTCGTTGTGCTCGATTGCAAGCTCATTGCCGGAGAGCAAGGTATCGATCGCGGCGTGCGCCGTGTCGACCTCGGTCGCCACCACCACCCCCTTGCCGGCGGCCAGCCCGTCCGCCTTCACCACGATCGGCGCACCGCGCTCATCGACGTAGGCGTGCGCTGCCGCGGCGTCGGCGAAGGAGCGATAGGCGGCGGTCGGAATGCCATGGCGCCGCATGAACGCCTTGGCGAAATCCTTGGAACTCTCGAGCCGGGCGGCGGCGCGCGTCGGCCCGAAGATCCTCAGGCCGGCGGCACGAAACGCGTCGACAATGCCCGCGGCGAGCGGGCCTTCCGGGCCGACGACGGTCAGACCAATCTGCTCGGTGCGCGCAAAGTCGGCCAGTTCCGAGATCGCGCTGAGAGCGACGTTGGCGAGTTCGGGCTCGAGCGCGGTGCCGGCATTGCCGGGAGCGACAAACACCCTGGCCACGCGCTGCGAGCGCGCGATCCGCCACGCCAAGGCGTGCTCGCGGCCGCCGCCGCCGACGACGAGTACGTTCAATGCACGCCCTTCACTTGAGATCGATCTTGCCGAAGACGTAGAGGATGCTGCCGTGATTGACGCCGCCGTTTAGCTTCGGGATGTAGGTGGAGAGCACTTCGACCTTCTGATAGCGCAGCGAGAACAAGGGCAGCACGATCGGCACCGGCCACCCGTTGGCGATATCCGGACGCTTGATGATCATCGCCGTGAAACCCAGCCCGGGCTGAATGCCATCGCGATCGAGCCAGTAGGTCGACCAGCTGTACCCCACGTTGTATTCCGCTTGGCGGTGGGAATCGTCGAACACCAGGAAGTACACGTTTTCGGTGTCCCCGTTGGGCATCTCTCGCGAGCGCGCCAACCCGCCACCCCACGCGTCAGAATTCTCCATGGCGCGTCGCTCGGCCGTCCAGGTCCAGGGAGTGTGCCAGGAATAGCCGGAGACGAGGAGCGCATTGTCGCCGTCCTCATAGGTATCGACCACGTGCCGGCAGCCCGCCTCGACCCATGGCCAGAAGTCGGAGCACTCGAGGGCGTGGGCCGTGCCGGACAAGCTCAGTACGACGGCGGCTATCACGAGTCGCTTCAAGACCTGTCTCCCTGTGGTTGGTTGTTGCCGATCGGACCTAATGGCGGAAGTGGCGAATGCCGGTAAATACCATGGCCAGCCCCCGCTCGTCAGCAGCGGCGATGACCTCGCCGTCGCGCACGCTGCCGCCGGGCTGGACCACCGCTATCGCGCCGTTGTCGGCGACGACATCGATGCCGTCGCGAAAGGGAAAGAACGCATCCGACGCAACGCTCGATCCGGCGAGTGACAGGCCTGCGTTCGCCGCCTTGAGCGCGGCAATGCGCGTCGAGTCGACCCGGCTCATCTGTCCGGCGCCGATGCCGAGCGTGCGCCCGGCCGCACAATAGACGATGGCGTTAGACTTGACATACTTGGCGACGCGCCAGGCGAACAGCAGGTCCGCCCATTGCTCCGCCGTGGGCGCCTTGCGCGTGACCACCTTGAGCTCCTCGGGCCGCACATTGCGCGCGTCCTTCGTCTGCACCAGCATGCCGCCGCCGACGCTCTTCATGTCCCAAGCGCTGCCGTCCCCGGCCGCCCCCGCTATCGCGAGCACCCGGACGTTAGCCTTAGCGGCGATCACCGGCAACGCGTCCGGCGCGTAACCCGGCGCGATCAGCACCTCGACAAACTGGGCGCTCACGGCCTCCAGGGTTGCCGCATCGACCTCGCGATTGAAGGCGATGATGCCGCCGAAGGCCGAGGTCGGGTCAGTCGCGAACGCCTTGCGATAGGCGACGAGCATGTCCGAGGCAATGGCGACACCACAGGGATTGGCGTGCTTGACGATGACGCATGCCGGTTCGGCAAAGGTCTGCACGCATTCCCAGGCCGCGTCCCCGTCGGCAATATTGTTGTACGACAGCTCCTTGCCCTGCAGCTGGCGAAAGGTTGCGATGCTGCCGGCGAGCGGCGGGTCGTCGCGATACAGCGCCGCCCGCTGATGCGGGTTTTCGCCGTAACGCAGGTCGTCGACCTTGGTGCCCTGCCAGTTCCAGCGCGCGGCGAATGCCGTGGCGGCGCCGGTGACGTCGCGAACGCCCAGGTAGCTGCTGATCGCGCCATCATACGCGGCCGTGTGCGCGAACGCTTTCTGTGCCAGGCGGAACCGCGTGGCGAGCGAAAGCGCGGTGCCGTTGGCGCGAAGCTCGTCGAGCAACGCGGGGTAATCGGCCGGGTCGACGACCACGCCGACGTGGGCGTAATTCTTGGCCGCTGAGCGGACCATGGCCGGGCCGCCGATATCGATGTTCTCGATCGCATCATCCAGGCTGCAACCCGGCCTGGCCACCGTGTCGCGAAATGGATAGAGGTTGACGACGACCAGATCGATCGGCGCGATGCCGTGTTCGGCGAGCGCGGCTCGATGGGGCGCGAGCTCCCGCCGGGCGAGAATCCCGGCGTGTACCTTCGGGTGCAGGGTCTTGACCCGGCCGTCGAGTATCTCCGGAAAGCCGGTATGCGCACTGACCTCGGTAACCGGCACGCCGGCATCGGAGAGCGCACGCGCGGTGCCGCCGGTCGAGAGCAGGCGCACGCCGAGCGCATGCAGGCCGTGCGCAAAGGGCACCAGCCCCGACTTGTCCGAGACCGACAACAGCGCCAAAGTAATCGGTGCGGACACGAACAATGGGTGATTGAACTAAGTCCAACGATCGAAGGAATCCGCCCAACTCGCGAGCGGCTCGCGCCGCTAGGCACCCGCGAGCGAGCGAACCACGATGCAAATCTGCCCCGCGGTGTCTCTGCGGGGACGCACTTACCGGATTCCGTACTTGGAAAGCTTCGAGCGCAACGTGTTGCGATTGAGCCCCAGCATACCGGCCGCCTGCGATTGATTCCCGCCGGCGCGATGCATGATCGTCGCCAGCAACGATCGCTCGACGTTGGTTATCACCATGTCGTAGATGCCGTGCGGCGTTTCCCCGTCCAGCTTGCGGAAATACTCCTCGAGCGATTTCTCGACACTGCGGCCGATTTCATTGGTGCCGTTGAGGCGTAGGCTTCTTTTCACGCTGCGAGGGCCTCCTCTACCCACGAAGCTGCGGTCGTTGTCGCCGCCGGCGTGCATTCGAGCCGGTCGGCGTTCGCCGCGAGCCGATCAAAGAACCGATTCACCTCCGCGATCTGGGCCGCGGACGTTTCGAGGCGATTGATGTCGTGGCGAAAAGTCTCGCCCCCGACGAGGCTCGCCGCGTACCATCCGAGGTGCTTGCGCGCGCTGCGCACCCCGGGGACCTCGCCGTACAGCGCGTAGTGATCGGCGAGGTGATCGAGGATGAGCCGGCGCATCTCCTCGACCTCCGGCGGCGGCAACTCCTCGCCGTGGTCGAGGTAATGGCGGATCTCGCGGAAGATCCATGGCCGTCCCTGCGCGGCACGGCCAATCATGATCGCGTCGGCGCCGGTGCGCGCGAGCACCTCGCGCGCCTTGGCGGGCGAGTCGACGTCGCCGTTGGCGATCACCGGGATTCGCGTCGTCTGCTTGACGGCGCGGATGGTTTCGTATTCGACCGGGCCGACGAAGCCGCATTCGCGCGTGCGGCCGTGAATCGACAGCGCGGCGATCCCCGCATCCTCGGCGATGCGGGCAATGCGCAACGCGTTGCGATGCTGCCGGCTCCAGCCGGTACGGATTTTGAGTGTCACCGGCACGGCGACTGCGCGCACCACGGCGTCGACGATCGCGGCAACAAGCTGCTCGTTCTGGAGCAGGGCCGAGCCTGCGGCAACGTTGCAGACTTTCTTTGCCGGACAGCCCATGTTGATGTCGATGATCTGGGCCCCGCGCTCGACGTTGTAGCGCGCGGCATCCGCCATGAGCGCCGGGTCCGCCCCGGCGATTTGCACGACGATCGGCTCGACTTCACCCCGATGGTCGGTGCGTCGACGCGACTTTTCGGTGGCGCGAAGCTCCGGGTTCGACGCGACCATCTCCGAAATCGCCAAGCCCGCGCCCAGCCGCTTGCACAGCTGCCGGAACGGCCGGTCGGTCACCCCGGCCATCGGCGCGACGACGAGGTTGTTGGCAATGGAATACGAACCGATGCGCACAGCCAGGAGCCGGAGAGTGATTCGTCGGAGTTCGTTACGGAGACAGCAGCGCATTATACCGAGATTGCGCACCCGTGTTGGTCCGCGCTGCAACAACGGCTTGCAGTGTTGCGTTTGCGCATCAGCCGGCGCGACTAGCCGCGCATGCCGAACGACATCGCGCGCGCGAACGCGCGCTTCACCACAGGCAACGCGTCGAGCATAGTGAGCGCCAACCCTCGTGGCCAGCGCAGCAACGGTGCGTCGCTGCCGAATATGCCGAGCAGCCCGTGCGTAAACGCGATGCCAGCGAGACGATCGCCGCGCCGCCGGCGCGCATACGCCGCGAGTCGAGCGTGCGAGCCGATTGCCTCGCGCGGCGTCGCAAGCAACTCCTGCGCCAGCTCATATGCGTCGCGCATGCCAAGGTTGAAGCCCTGCCCCGCAACGGGGTGCAATGCTTGCGCCGCGTTGCCTAACAGCGCCATGCGCTCACCGACCACGCTGCGCGCGTAGTCGAGTTGCAACGGAAAGACGCGACGATCGGCGACGCGCTCGAATGCCGGTGGCGCATGCGGCACGACGCCGACCGCTCCACCGCGCGGCCCGAATCGACGCTCCACCGCAGCCAGGAATTCCACGTTCGGCAGCGCCAACAGGGACTCGCTCTGCTGCGGCGTTGTGGTCCACACCAAGCCGTAATGATCGCCCTCCGGCAGGAGCGCAATCGGACCCTGCGGCGTGAAACGCTCGAAGGCGACGCCTCGATGCGGTTCACGTGGCCACACCTTGCCGATCAGCGCCACCTGCCCGTAGTCGTGGCGACGGCGCGCTATCCCGGCCGCGATGTCGCCGCGGCCATCGGCCAATGCCACCAGCCGCGCCGTTAGTTCGCTCCTCGTGTCGCCGCGCAGCGTGGTGACTACCGCGTACGCTGGCGTGGCCCTGATCTCGCCCACCCCGGCGCCGTAACACACGTCGATGCCGGCGCGTGCGAGCGCTGCATCCAGCGCGGCCTGCAACGCACGGTAGCTGACGACGTAACCGAGCGCGGGCAATTCCTGCTCGAGCGCGTCGAGGCGCATGTGGCCGAAGCCACCGCGCTGTGAGATGTCGATGGCGGTGATCGGCGTAACCGCATCACAGCCCGCCGCCACCGCGCTCCACACCCCGACGCGCTCGAGGATCAGCCGCGCGCCATGGGACAGGGCGAGTGACCGGTCGCCGCGGCCGATCGCGCCCGCCGCACGCGCGTCGAGCGCGACAACGTCGAGATCACTTTCGGCCAGCGCCAAGGCCAGCGTTGCGCCCACCGGCCCGGCGCCGACGATAACGAGATCATGGAGCATCGATCGCCGCCTTCAGCGGACACACGCGGCCTCGACATCGGCAATGGTCTTCGGTGTCGCTCCGGTCAAGTTCTCATTGCCGACGGCAGTGACCAGGACATCGTCTTCGATGCGCACGCCGATATCCCAGAATTCCTCGGGCACCTTGTCTGCCGGGCGGATATAGCAGCCCGGCTCGACGGTAAGCACCATGCCGGGTTCGAGCAGGCGCGATTCGCCACCAACCCGGTACAGGCCGACATCGTGAACGTCGAGACCGAGCCAATGCCCGGCGCGATGCATATAGAATTGCTTGTACGCACCCGACTCAAGCACGGCGTCGAGGGTTCCTTCGCACAGCTTGAGATCGATCAATCCCTGTGCCAGTACGCGTTCGGCAACCTGGTGATAGTCGTGAAAGGGGCGCCCCGGCTGAACGGTATCGATGCAGGCAAGCTGCGCGGCAAGCACCAACTCGTAGACCGCCCTTTGGGCGCCGCTGAATTTGCCCCCGACGGGGAAGGTGCGCGTGATATCCGCGGCGTAGCCCTGGAACTCGCAACCGGCATCGATGAGGAGCAGATCGGACGCCTGGGTCTGGCGGTTATTTTCACGGTAATGCAGAACGCAGGCATTGGGACCGGAGGCGATTATCGACGGATAGGCGACCGCCTGCGCGCCGGAGCGCAGAAACTCGTGCGCGAGCTCGGCCTCGACCTGGTATTCGAACCACCCCGGCCGGGTGCGCTGCATCGCACGCCGATGGGCATCGCTGGAGATTTCTGCCGCACGACGCATGAGCTTGAGCTCTGCGGTGTCCTTGACCACGCGCATCGCGGCAATCAAGCCCCGCACGTCGACCACCGCTTCCGGGGCCGCGACGCCGGTGCGCACCCGATTGCGGACCTCGTTGAGCGTCGCCGTGACCGTCTGGTCCCAAGCCGGGTACAGACCCAGCGGCGTATACAGCGCCGGCCGGTCGCAGGTCCAGTCGACGAGCCTGGGCGCGAGTTCGGAGAACGGCAGCGCCTCGTCGAAAGCGAAAATCTCCCGCGCCGCATCCGGGCCGTAGCGGAAGCCGTCCCAGATCTCGCGTTCCGGATTCTTGTCGCGACAGAATAGAATCTGCCGCGAGTCGCCCGCCTCCGGTCCGGCGATCAGGACCACGACCGCCTCGGGTTCCGGAAAGCCGGAGAGGTAATAGCAGTGGCTGTCCGGCCGATACGGGTAGAGGGTGTCGGCGTTGCGGACTGCCTCCGGCGCGGTCGGAACGGCAGCGATGCCGCCGCCGCTCTGTGCGCGCATTTCGGCGATGAGTCGCGCGCGGCGGTCGCGCTGTTGCTGGTGGCTGTGGTGCATGGGGAGTCGGCAAGGGCAGGCAAAAGAAGGCGCTAATTATAGGCTGCTTCGCGCCCTTTGCTGCCGCATGCCGGTCGACCGGGGCCGGACCCGGGTGCGCTACTATCCGCTCGTGACCACGCCCTCGCTCGATTCACGGACCGTCGTCGGTGCCTCGCTGCGCGAGGCCAAGCGCGCGCTGCGTGAGCGCATCCTGCGCGCCCGCGATGAACTGCCTCCCGCGGAGCGGCTTCAGGCCGGGACCGCCATCGCCGCGGCGGTCGCCGCGCGCGCCGACTTCCGTGCCGCCGGCACCATCTTGCTTGCGCTTTCCTTTCGTAGCGAATGGGACACGCGTGCGCTGCTTGCCGCAGGCCTGGAGGCGGGAAAAACGGTCGTCGCACCCCGTGTTCACGCCGCCAGCCGGATGCTCGAACTGTGTCGGGTTACCGATCCCGATTTCGACCTCGCCCCGGGGTTTCACGGCATACCGGAGCCCTTGGCCCATTGCGCCCCCGTCGCGCTCGCGGCCATCGACTGGGTATTGGTGCCCGGCGTCGCCTTTGACCCCAACGGCCACCGCGTCGGCTACGGCGGTGGCTATTACGACCGGCTGTTGCCGCTGCTGCAACAAGATGCGCACCGCATTTCCGGCGCCTTCGAGTTGCAGCTCGTCGACCGGGTCCCCACCGCACCGCACGACCTCACCGTCGACGCCATCGTCACCGAGCGGCGCACGCTGGAACCGCGGCCGCGGCTGTAACGCGAATGTAGCGTCCGGGAGTGCTGCCGCCGGCAGGCGGCGCGGGCCGATCCGCAATGGGCATGATCGCGCTCCAGGGCGCGGGTCCGGCTTTCCTAGAAGCCTCCTTCGCTGCGTGGTAGCATGACCTTGCCGTCGCTTCGCCGGCGGCCGTGCCGGGCGATGCGCTCGCCGGGCACCGCGCCCACAATCGACCCGAAGCAAAGCAGCAACGCCGCAACTCATCGCAAGGAGTTCCCCATGGACATGAAGTCCGACATTGACCCGGAAGAAACGCGGGAGTGGCAGGATGCGATCGATGGCGTCATCGACCACGAGGGCGCCGAGCGAGCGCATTTTCTTATCGAGCAGGTGATCGACAAATCGCGTCGGCGCGGCGCGTACGTCCCGTTCTCGGCCAACACCGCCTACATCAATACGATTCCCGTCGAGCAGCAGCCGCACATGCCGGGAGACCAGGCGATCGAGGAAAAGATCCGCAACTACGCGCGCTGGAACGCGATGGCGATGGTCGTGCGTGCCAACAAGCACACCAATGTGGGCGGTCATATTGCGAGCTACGCGTCGGCAGCGACGCTCTACGACGTCGGCTTCAATCACTTCTGGCACCCGCCCTCTGCAACCCACGGCGGCGACCTGGTGTTCGTGCAGGGCCACTCGGCGCCGGGCATCTATGCGCGCGCATTCATGCTCGGGCGCCTGACCGTGGAGCAGATGGACAACTTCCGCCAGGAGGTCGACGGCAAGGGCATTTCGTCTTATCCACACCCGTGGCTGATGCCCGATTTCTGGCAGTTCCCGACCGTATCGATGGGTCTCGGACCACTGATGGCGATCTACCAGGCGCGGTTCATGAAATACCTGCAAGACCGCGGGCTGGCGCAGACCGACGGACGCAAGGTCTGGTGCTTCTGCGGCGACGGCGAGATGGACGAGCCCGAATCGATGGGTGCCATCGGCATGGCCGGACGCGAAATGCTCGACAACCTGATCTTCGTAGTCAATTGCAACCTGCAGCGCCTCGACGGCCCGGTGCGCGGCAACGGCAAGATCATTCAGGAGCTGGAAAGCGACTTTCGCGGTGCCGGATGGAACGTCATCAAGGTTATCTGGGGCACCCATTGGGATCCGCTATTCGCCCGCGACCGGAGGGGCATCCTGATGCGGCGGATGATGGAGTGCGTTGACGGCGAATACCAGACATTCAAGTCGAAGGATGGCGCCTACGTGCGCGAGCATTTCTTCAACACCCCGGAATTGAAGGAGCTCGTCGCCGACTGGACCGACGACGACATATGGCACCTCAATCGCGGCGGGCTCGATCCGTTCAAGGTGTATGCGGGGTATCACGCGGCGGTCCAACACCTGGGCCAGCCCACGGTGATACTTGCCAAGACGATCAAGGGCTACGGCATGGGCGAGTCGGGTGAGGCGCAGAACATCACCCACCAGCAGAAAAAGATGTCGGTCGAATCGATCCGGTCGATGCGCGACCGTTTCCAGATCCCGGTACCGGACGAGGAGATCGAGGCGGTCCCTTACATGACCTTCGCACCCGGCTCGCGCGAGGCGGAATACATGAAGGCCCGGCGCATGGACCTGGGCGGGTTCCTGCCCGCGCGCCGCCGCAAGGCCGAGCCGCTGGTTGTGCCGCCGCTGTCCATCTTCGAGCGTTTCCTGAAGAGCACCGAGGATCGCGAAATCTCGACCACGATGGCGTTTGTGCAGATCCTGCAGACACTGCTGCGCGACAAGAACATCGGCAAGCACATCGTTCCGATCGTGCCCGACGAGTCGCGCACATTCGGCATGGAGGGAATGTTCCGCCAGCTCGGTATCTGGAATCAGCTTGGCCAACTCTACACGCCCCAGGATTCCGACCAGTTGATGTTCTACAAGGAAAGCAAGGACGGTCAGATCCTGCAGGAGGGGATCAACGAGCCGGGCGCGATGTGCGACTGGATCGCGGCGGCAACGTCGTATTCGACCCACGGCGTGCCGATGGTGCCGTTCTACATTTTCTATTCGATGTTCGGCTTCCAGCGCATCGGCGACCTGGCGTGGGCGGCAGGCGATATGCGCTCGCGCGGGTTCCTCCTCGGCGGAACGGCCGGACGCACCACGCTCAACGGTGAGGGCCTGCAGCACGAAGACGGACACTCGCACGTGCTGGCGGCGACCATTCCAAACTGCGTTTCCTACGACCCGACCTTCGGCTACGAGGTCGCCGTGATCATTCAGGACGGACTGCGGCGGATGTACGCCGAGCAGGAAGACATCTACTACTACCTGACGGTGATGAACGAGAATTATGTCCACCCGGCGATGCCGGACGGCGCGGCGGAGCACATCATCAAGGGCATGTACCTGTTCAAGGCGGGCGCCAAGAGCAAGGCGCCGCGAGTGCAGTTGCTAGGCTCCGGTACGATCTTCCGCGAAGTCATCGCTGCGGCGGACCTTTTGCAGCGGGACTGGGGCGTCGACGCGGATTTGTGGAGCTGCCCGGGATTTACGCTGCTCGCCCGCGACGGGTATTCGACCACGCGCTGGAACATGCTGAACCCGACGGCGAAGCCCAGGCTCGCGCACGTAGAGCTGTCGTTGAAGGATGCACAGGGCCCTGTCGTCGCCGCGACCGACTACGTGCGTGCATTCGCCGAGCAGATTCGCCCCTACGTC
Organism: Casimicrobiaceae bacterium; assembly: GCA_035939595.1. GTDB lineage: Bacteria > Pseudomonadota > Gammaproteobacteria > Burkholderiales > Casimicrobiaceae > PALSA-1003. The sequence continues at coordinate 615 of DASZFQ010000053.1, read as the reverse complement.
CGCGGACGCTACGTCGTCCTCGGGACCGACGGCTTTGGCCGCTCCGACACGCGCGAGAAGTTGCGTCGCTTCTTCGAGGTCGATCGTCACTATGTCACGGTCGCCGCGCTGAAGGCGCTCGCCGACGACGGTGCTTTGCCAGCCGCCACGGTCGCGCAAGCGATCAAGCAATACGGCATCGACGTGGCCAAGCCCGCGCCATGGACGGTGTGATGCCGCGTCCTGCTTGCGTGAGGCCGAGGTACCGATAACATCAGGGCAGTTTTTCGGTGCCTCTGTGCCCCGCCAAATAAGAAGGTCACCATGAGCACAATCGAAGTCAAGGTTCCGGACATCGGCGACTTCAAGGACGTGCCGGTCATCGAGGTGTTCGTCAAGCCCGGCGACGTGGTGAAGGCCGAGGACTCGCTGGTCACGCTCGAGTCGGACAAGGCGACCATGGACGTGCCCGCACCGGTTGCCGGCACGGTCAGAGAACTCAAGGTCAAGGTGGGTGACAAGGTGAGCGAGGGCAGCGCAATCCTGACGCTCGAGGCGGCTGCCAGCGCCGCGCCAGCGGCGCCTGGATCCATGCCGCCCGATCGCCCGCCTACTGCCGCAGCGCGAGCCACCGCG
>DASZFQ010000052.1:0-14960 GCA_035939595.1 Casimicrobiaceae bacterium | reverse complement strand
CTGCTCGCCGATCTCATCTTCCGCCGCTACTACAAGAAGCTGGTCGACACGCCGGAAGAAGGCGTCCGGTATTATGAGCGAGCCTTCAATTCCGGAAATTCCGCCTGGGCGGCGAGCCGGCTCGCCTGCCTCTACGGCTGCGACGGCCGCGATCCGCCGTGGCGGAACTATTCAAAGGCGCTGGAGTACATTGCGAAATGCGCGCCCTATTCCAATAGCGGCATCCACTTCTCGCTCGGCGCGATCCATCGGTCGCGCTGCGATTTCGTCGCTTCCTGGGCCCATTACAACGTCGCGCGGCATCTCGGGTCGAAAGACGTGGTCGAACGTTTGACGGGTCTCGAATCGCTTCTGACGCAGAAGGAGACGGAGCGGGCCTTGACCATGTCACAGACGATCGTGGCTGATCTGAAGCCGACGCCGCCCGCCATCGCGCTTCAGGGGTCCGGTCTTTAAACGCAGGGAGCGGACGTGCGTTGATGCGACCGCGACGTCCGTCAAACGCCTTATCGGACGTGAATAGAACAGACTCACCAGCTGGAAAACGGACCCGCGAAAGGCGATCGCCAATAAAGCAGGTGATTGCGTGGGCGAGCGTAGCTGAATTCGTTGCCCGGACCGCGTCGCCTGATCTTGATGCCTCCTTGCGGCTCGCCGCTCAACAGGACCACGAAATCCGTGCCGTTGCCGGTCTCCGAACTCAACGCCTCGTCGGTGATGATAAGGGAAGATCGCGGCGCTATTCCTGCGATACGATCCAACACGTCCTGAGGAATGACAATCCGATCGAGCGCGCTCTTTGCACTGCCCGGGTCCATGGGCTCGATGTCGCGAGCTTGGCCTCCGCGCCCCCGGACCTCTGGCTCGACGACGCCGCGCGGGCGTCCGTCGTCCAATGAGACGACGCTCCATCTCAGGTTGGTGTCGCCGCTGGTCCGTTCCATGGCGGTGAAGATGTGCGTGCCAATCGGACGGTCGGCATCCTGGATCGTAACCGGGCTCTCCAGTATGGGCTCGAAGGCCTGCCGGATATAAAGCCGCTGGGTCTTGCGGCTGATCAACACCGATACCGGCTCGAGCTCGCGAGCAACTTGGCGCGCCGCCTCGGCCGCTGCGACCCGCGCAGTCTCTGCGACGGCGGCGGCGTCACGCGCCGATGCGAGGGCGTCGAGCTTCGGTTGCAGCTCCGCCTTTGCGGCGGCCAATTGCGCCTGCAACTCGGCAATCCCCGCGATTGCCTTCGCCTTGGTGTCCTCAGCCTGTTGCTTTGCCTCGGCCGAGCTTGCGGACCCAAGCGTAGTCTCGGCGGCCGCCAATTGCGCCTCGGCCCTAAGCTTTAGATTTTCGGCCGAGCGCACCGGCACCATCGCCTGCGCGGCCTCCCGGAAAGCCGTGCCGGCGGCGAGCTTCGCCCGATCCGCCTTCCTGGTCGCCTCCTCAGCCTCTGCGGTGCGGGCGGCAGCCAGGGCGCCAGCACCCGGCTTTGACAGGAGCAGAACCGGATGGGCTATCTCAATCGGCGCCACATCGGTCGGTGCCACGATCACCCGCATGCCCAGCCGAGTGGCGTCGAACAGGCGTGCTGCGAAATCGAAGGGCATCCGGACGCAGCCATGGGACGCTGGATATCCTGGCAGCGGTCCACCGTGGAGCGCGATGCCCGACCAGGTGATGCGCTGCATGTGCGGCATGTAGGCATCGTCGTAAAGGTTCGAGTAGTGCTCCGCTTCCTTTTGGATGACGCTGAAGATGCCGGCGGGCGTTTCGCGTCCCTTCTGGCCGCTCGACACCGGCGCCCGCAGGATCCATCCGTTGGCGTCATAGACGGTAATCCGCTGGCTGTGGAGCGAGACGATCGCCATGACAGGCTCGCCGGCTGCGCGCGACTCCATGGACTCGATGGCGCGTTCGCTCCTGTGGTCTGTGGCGCCCGCAGGATCTCCGGCCGCGATCAGCGCCGCCAGACCCGCTATGGCGGCAAACGCGCGCCGCAGCCGTGCCTGCTTGCGCTTGGCGTCCACAAAGTGAGACCTCATGAGCGTCTCATCTGATCGGTGCTATTCCGTCCTATCCTCAGGAGATTCATATCCCTATTCGGTCAAACTCGCCAACTGGGACTTCGCGCCCCGCAAAGGATGGATGGCGAATTATCGTAGGCATTAGAGTCAAGAAAACTAGCTCAAGCCAGCGCGGCGGAAGGCTTCGAGATAGTGTTCGCGGTCGGCCTCGTGCTCGAACGGCATGTTCTGCATGATCCAGGCCATCGAGAAATTGGGTTGTGCGCGCCGCAGTTCGTGCAACGCGGCGGTAGCGACATCGAGTTGTCCGGCCATGGCCGCCGCCGCGGTTAGCATGCAGTAGCCGCTGACATGGTCAGAGCGAAGCCGGATGCCCGTGCCAGCCAGCCGCATCCTCCCGCGTCACCCGCCAGAAATGCGACAGCGCCCGCATCACCAGGCCCCAGTCGTCCAGACGCGTTCCACGGCAACGGCGAATACATATCCGACGCCGCGCTCGGTCTGGATGACCCGCGGCGCGCTGGGGTCTCGTTCGAGCTTGCGCCGGAGGCGGAGGATCTGGACGTCGATGCTGCGATCGAAGACATCTTCGTGAACGCGGGTCGCTTGCAGAAGGTGTTCTCGGCTAAGCGGACGCTGCGGGGCTTCGAGGAAGGCGAGCAACATCGCGTACTCGCCTTTGGTCAGCGCTACCGGTGCGCCGGCCGGGTCGGTCAACTGGCGAGCACGGCGGTCAAGCTGCCAGCCGGAAAATCGAAATCGTCCGCGCTCGGGATCGCGAGTCGGCGTTGTTCGGCTGACATCGGACCGTCGTAGAACCGCACGCACACGCGCGAGAAGTTCACGCAAGTTGAATGGTTTTGTCACGTAATCATCGGCACCGAGCTCCAATCCGACCACGCGATCGATGTCGTCGCGGCGATGACCGGTAATAATGATGACCGGCACGTCGGAGCCGAGCCGGACCTCTCGCAACAGATCGAGGCCATCCTCCAGCCCCAGCCGAAGATCGAGGATCACCAGATTAACCTCAGCGTTGCCAAGTTGATCGACCATCTCTTGGCGATTGGACGACAGAAGGGTACGGATGTTGTTCTCGCCGAAATAGTTTAGGATCATGCGCTGCAAGGCAGGATCGTCCTCCACGACGAGGACGCACACTTGGCGATCAACGCTTCCGCGAAGACTCGGGTCACTCGGTGATGAACCATTCATTACGTCCAGTTCCTTCAACGCCAGTGCCTGCGGTGACGGCGGCCGTGCACGCTCGCATTCTTTCGTGTCTCCTGCTGACGCTCGTCAGCCTCAACGCGATTTCGCAGGCAGACGCTCAATCGCCAGTCTATGAGGCTCGCGCCGGCCAGGAGCCGATAACGCCAATTCCTCCGCCGCGAGCCCGGGACCCGCAGCGTCTGCTGCTCGGAGAACGATTGTTCAGCGACCGGCGTCTGTCTCACGATAACACACACAGCTGTTCATCGTGCCACGATATAGGAACCAATGGCGCCAGTGCCAATGTCCACGACACCCCCGAGGGTCAACCGACGGCGCTCAATACGCCAACGGTCTTCAATGTAAGTCTGAGCTTTCGCCTGAATTGGGAAGGGAATTTCCGTTCGTTGGAGGAAGGAGTCAGGAACAGCCTTCGCAATCCTGCGATTATGGCATCGAGCGCGGACGAAGTTGTGAGCAAACTGCGAGCCGACCCCGAAATGGCAAGGCAGTTCCGCGACGCCTATGGCAAGGAGCCCGATGTCCCTTCCGTGCTGGATGCGATCGTGACCTACGAACGTTCTCTCGTTACGCCGAACAGCCGCTTCGACCGCTGGCTCGCAGGAGAAGCGGACGCAATCACGGCGGATGAGCTGTCCGGCTATGAGGTTTTCAAATCGCTGGGCTGCGTCACCTGCCACCAGGGCGTCAATGTGGGCGGCAATCTATTCCAGCGGCACGGCATCTTCCATCCCTTGGGCTCGCCGGAGCCCGCGCTACTGCGTGTCCCAAGCTTGCGAAATGTCGCAACCACTGCGCCCTATTTCCACGACGGCAGTGCGTCGACGCTTGCCGAGGCGGTCAAGGCGATGGGCATCGCGCAGCTCGACCGGGTGCTGACCGATGAGCAAATCGCCGCCATCGTCGCCTTCCTCAACACGCTGACCGGCACCTACCGGGATCAAGCTGTGAGGCCAGCTGTCCCCGCGCCGCGCGCCGGCTCGCCGATTCCATGAGGAATTTGCCATTCGTTCTTGGTGTCTCGCTGCTGCTCGCGCTGCTGACCTGGCTGCTTCTGCGCGGCATCGATACCAACGCGTCCACCTATGCGATGACGCTCCAGACCTTCGACGATTACGCGCTTGCCGAGGCCTCTCTTCACCGCGACGTCCTGCAGGCGCGGGCCGGTCTGCTTCGCGACTACGACACCTTCACCGCTGCGGTGCGAGCAATGGAGGACGCTGTCATCCGGCTTCGTTCTCGCGCGCAGGCCGAGGGCCTAGATGCGAGACCGGTTGACCGGCTTGAGGCAGTGGTCGTCGAGCAGGAGGAGCTGATGGAGCGGTTCAAGACCAGCAACGCCCTGTTGCAGAACTCGCTGTCCTTTGTCGGTCTGCTCAGTACAAGTCCGGCGTTCCGCGTCCACGATACCCAGCTTGCGTCAGCAACGAGTGCCTTGGCGGCGGCGATCCTCTATCTCTCGCGCGATCGATCATCCGATGCCCTCAAGACGCTCCGGGAACGGATCAACCAGTTTGCGCAGCAGGCGCCTGCGGCCGGGCCGGATGCGGAAGTAGCGCGCGTCATGCTGGCGCATACTCGTTTGCTGTACGATCTGCTGCCTGCCGTCGATGAGACGTTGAAGGCCTTCATCGCAGTGCCCAGCGCCCAGGCGCTCGAGGAGGCTCGTGCGCTGTTCTCCCATCGCCGGTCCGCGGTTGAAGCCGCGGAGCAGCGCTTTCGGCTGTTGCTATACGTTGTCTCCCTGCTTTTGCTCTTAATGCTCGTGTTTCTCGGCCTCAGGCTGCGCGCTCGCGCCATCGCACTGCGACGGCGGGCCGCGTTCGAACATCTCATCGCCGAGAATTCGACACGTCTGATCAATTGCTCACCAGCCGAAACCGGGACGCGGCTAAAGCAAGTGCTCGAGTCGTTCAGCCTGTCGATCAGGGCGGACCGCGCCTATGTGGTGCTGGATGAAAAGCCCATCCGTGTGTACATGTGGTCCAAGGATGGAATAACGTTCCCATCAGGCTGGCCTCAACAGGCGCTGACAGTATCTGAGCAACTCGGCGTGGCTAAATCGGACAGTCTCACCCTTCCGGACGTAGCCACCTTGTCTCCCGGTCCCGTCAGGGACGCGCTGACGGAAGCGGGCGTGCGGGCCTGGGCTTGTGTGCCGCTGATCCGACCGGGCCGGGTTCGGGGCATCATGGGATTTGATCGCTTCCAGCCAATACGGAACAGGACTTATCCTGTTCCGATCGTGCGGCTTGCCGGCGACGCTGTGGCTAATGCCCTTGAGCGTGAATTTCTTGAGCGGGACCGGACGAAACTCTCGGCCCGGCTGGAGCGGGCGCGTCGCATGCAAATGGTCGGATCGCTCGCGAGTGGAATAGCGCATAACTTCAACAACATCATCGGCGCTATTCTTGGCTATTCGGAGATGATCGAGCCGCAGCTCGCACGCGCGACCAAGCCGGCGCAGCATATCAACGAGATACGCCGGGCGGCCGAGCGCGGCCGCGATCTGGTCGACAATATCCTCACCTTCGGTCGGCGGACCGACGGGCGCGCGCGGCCGGTGCAGGTGCGCACGCTGCTCGAGGAGGCAGCCTCATTGCTGCGTGCATCACTGCCATCGGATGTCGAGCTTGTGTTCGAAAACGTTCCCGCCGACGCCGCCGTGTCGGGTGAGCCCGCGCAGCTCCAGCAAGTCATCCTCAATCTGTGCACCAACGCCGCGCAAGCAATCGACGATAATGGGTGTATCCGCGTGGCGGCGACGCAGGAACAGGTCGCCACTTTCGTTGCAATGAACGCCGGCGAGCTCGCACCCGGCCGCTACGTATGCCTTTCGGTCAGCGACAACGGACGTGGAATCGATGAACGCGTCGCGCGGCGAATGTTCGAGCCGTTTTTTACGACGCGCGTGGCGGGAACCGGCCTCGGTCTCGCGACGGTTCGCGAAATCGTTCGCGATCATGATGGGGCCATCAACGTTCAGAGCGAACCGGGCTGCGGAAGCCGCTTCGAGATTTGGCTGCCCGCCGTGGTGGCCGGCACGATCGTGTGGGACGGAGCGTCGGCGCTTCCGCTTGGACGCGGCGAGACCGTGCTGATCGTCGAAAGCGAACGAGATCGTTTGCTGCGGGATGAGGAGAAGCTGGCGGCGTTAGGATACGAGCCGGTCGGGTTTGAGCTTGCGGCGGATGCTCTTGCGGCCTGCCGTTCCGAACCCGGTCGATTCGACGTCATCCTCGTCAACCCGGGGGCGCAGCCCGATGGCGCGGTGGACCTGGCGCGGGCCCTGCACGTGGTGTCGCCGTTGCAACCTGTGCTGCTTGCCGTCGCATCTGCCGCCGATGTCAGCGTCGATGTGCTGGCGGACGCCGGTATCTCCGAAGTGCTGCGCTGGCCGCTGGAAAATGCCGAACTTGCCACAGCACTTGCGCGCTGCCTGCGATCGCCCGGCAGGTTACAACCGTAACACGATTGCCCTTGCCTGAAATACTTCCGTAGCGCAGGGCCGCCATTTCTGGTGGCCCGCAGCCGCGCACACGCGCGTCAAGATAACGGAGGTAACAATGGCTACCGGATCAAGTGTTTCGCCAGGCCCGGGCTTGGCGACCAAGGCGAGAGTTCCTTCCCGCGCGTCCGCACCGCGGCCTGACGTCGATATGCTTGGAATGGTCGCGATGTTTTGCGGGGCCGGCCTGGTCGTTGCGCTGCTTTTGGCAACCTACGGCCTCGATATGAGCATCGAATTTTTCTGAACCTTCTGAATTTCGGCCGCGCTTGCGTGCGCGGACCCTCAAAGCAAATCGGCACGAACTCCAACCAAGTCATCACTCCCTCCCCCGACGCGCATTTGCGCTGACATCAATTCTGAAAGGACGACCCCCATGGCTATCAAGGCTAGTTTTTCCCCGACCGCCGGCCTGCTTTCCGTGTTCGACGATAACCTCAACAACACGATCACCGTCAGCCGCGACGCGGCCGGGACGATTCTCATCAACGGCGGTGCGGTCACCGTCACGGGCGGCACGGCGACGGTAGCCAACACCTCCTTGATCCAGGTGTTCGGCACGGGCGGCGACGACAAGATCTCGCTCGACGAAACCAATGGCGCGCTGCCCGCCGCCCAACTGTTCGGCGGTGCCGGCAATGACACGATCACCGGCGGCTCCGGCAACGACACGCTGTTCGGCGGCGCAGGCAACGACATCCTGCTGGGCAAGGGCGGCAACGACGTGCTGTTCGGCGGCGACGGCAGCGACACGCTGATTGGCGGCACCGGCAACGACCAGATGTTCGGCGGGGCCGGAAACGACCGCATGATCTGGAACCCGGGCGAAGGCACCGACCTCATGGAGGGGGGTGACGGCAACGACACCGCAGAAGTCAATGGCGGCAATGGCGCCGAAGTGTTCACCCTCACCGCCAACGGCAGCCGCGTGCGCTTCGACCGCATCAGCCCGGCGCCGTTCTCGCTCGACATCGGCACCACCGAGAATCTCGTGCTTAACATGAACGGCGGCGACGACGTCTTCACCGCCGGAAACGGTCTCGCCGGCCTGATCAACCTCACCATCGACGGCGGCGACGGCAACGACACCATCACCGGCGGCGACGGCAACGACACGCTGCTCGGCGGTAACGGCAATGACGTCATCACCGGTGGCCGCGGCAACGATTTCGCGAACCTCGGCAGCGGCGACGACACCTTTGTCTGGAATCCCGGTGATGGCAGCGACACGGTCGAAGGCGGCGACGGCACCGACACGCTGGTGTTCAACGGCTCCGACGGCAACGAAAACATCGGGATCACTGCCAATCACGGGCGGGTGAAGCTTACCCGTGATGTCGGCAACGTCACCATGGATCTCAACAGCATGGAGCACATCGATCTCGCCGCTCGTGGCGGCGCCGACAACATCACGGTCGGCGACCTCACCGGTACCGGTGTCACCCAAGTTAATATCGACCTCGCGGGAGTACCTGGCACCGGCGTGGGCGACGGCGCTGCCGATACCGTGACCGTCAACGGCACCGCCGGCAACGACAACATTCAAGTGACCGGAGCGGGAGGCGCGGTCACCGTGGCCGGCTTGCCGGCGACAGTCACCCTTGCCGGGGCCGAGGGCGCCAATGATCAGCTCACCGTCAACGGCGGTGCTGGCAACGACGTCATCAACGCAGCCGGCCTTGCGGCTGGAAACGTGCGGCTTGTGATCGATGGCGGTGCCGGCAACGACACCATCACCGGCAGCGCGGGGGCCGATATTCTGATCGGCGGCGATGGCAACGACACCGTGATCGGCGGGCGTGGCGACGACGTCGCCATGCTCGGCAACGGCAACGATACGTTCGTCTGGAATCCGGGCGACGGCAGCGACACCGTCGAGGGCGGGGCCGGCACCGATACGCTGGTCTTCAACGGCGCCAATGTGAACGAGAACATCGACATCTCGGCCAATGGCTCGCGGGTGAGGTTGTTCCGCGACGTCGGCAACGTCACCATGGACCTTGGCGGCATCGAGCACATCCAGCTCGCTACCCTCGGCGGCGCCGACACTGTCAATGTCGGCGACCTCTCCGGGACCGACGCAAAGCAGGTCGCGATCGACCTGTCCGGGACACTGGGTGGCGGTCAGGGTGACGGCGCTGCAGACACCGTGAGCGTCAACGGCACCGCCGGTGATGACCGCATCAGCGTCGTCAGCAGGGGCTCGTCGATTGACGTCAATGGACTGGCTGCGCAGGTGACGATCAAGGGCATCGACGCCGGCAGCCTCGACTCGCTCGTCGTCAACGGGGGCGCCGGAAACGACGTCATCAACGCTTCCGCGCTCCACGCCGGCCAGGTCAACCTCACCCTCAACGGCGGTGACGGCAATGACACCATCATCGGCAGCGCCGGCAACGACACCGTCATCGGCGGGCGCGGCAATGACGTGGCCTCGCTAGGGGCGGGCGACGACACCTTCGTCTGGAATCCGGGCGACGGCAGCGACACGGTCGACGGCGGCGCGGGCAACGACAGGCTCGTGTTCAACGGCGCCAATGTCGATGAGAAGATCGACATCTCGGCCAACGGCAAGGGCGTGACGCTCACCCGTGACGTCGGCCTCGTCACGATGAACCTCACCAACATGGAGACCATCGATGTCAACGCCCTGGACGGCGCGGACACCATCACGGTGAACGATCTGTCCAAGACCAGCGTCAAGGACGTCGCCATCGACCTGTCAGCCAAGCCAGGCAGCGGCGTCGGCGACGGCAAGGACGATACGGTGGTCATCAACGCGACCAACGGCGACGACGTCATCAACGTCACCGATAACAACGGCGTGGTCACGGTCTCGGGTCTTGCGACCGACGTGACGATCACTGGCTTCGATGCCACCGACCGTATCGTGATCAATGGCCTCGGCGGCGATGATGTCATCAACGCAACCGGGCTTGGCGGTGCCATGCTGTTCACCGCCAATGGCGGCGACGGCAATGACATCCTGATCGGCAGCCGCGGCAACGACACGCTGAGCGGCGGTGCAGGTGATGACATCCTGATCGGCAATGGCGGGCAAGACACCCTCGACGGCGGAACTGGCAACAACTTCGTCAGCAACGCCCCGGTGGTCGCCGCCAATGGCGTGACGGCGAACTCGCGGGCCGCAGGAGCTGCCCTGCTTAGCCAGTTCATGGCGTCGAGCTTCGTCTCGGCGGGTGAAGCTCACGGTGCGGTGTCGATGGCCGATCCGTCGGCGACCCCGCAGCCGCAGCTCGCGCTGCCGCACGCTGCCTGACGCACGCCACCACGCCCTGGAGAGCACCCATGAGCATCGAAACCAACGGCGCGAGACCGACCGATCCAGGTCTCGAGACGCTTGTGACGCTGCTGCATCTCCAGGGCGTTGCGGCCGATGCCGAACAGATCAGGCATCGGCTTGGAACGGACAAGATCGGCGCACCGGAGATGCTCCGGTGCGCGAGGGATCTCGGCCTAAAGGCACGTGCCTACCGGACCGACTGGTCACGGCTCGGTGGCACGCCCTTGCCCGCCATCGCGTCGCTCCGCGATGGCGGGTTCCTGTTGCTCGCCAAGACCGACGGCGACAGGGTACTGGTGCAGTCGCCGCTTGTGCCCCGGCCCGTGTTGATGACGCGGGACGAGCTCGTCGCGGTCTGGGACGGCCGGCTGATCCTGATGACCCGCCGCGCCGGATTGTCGGATATTGGCCGCCGGTTCGACATCACCTGGTTTCTGGCGGCGATCCAAAAATATCGACATCTCCTGAGCGAAGTTCTGGTCGCGTCGTTCTTCCTGCAGCTGCTCGGCCTGGTCTCGCCGCTGTTCTTCCAGGTGGTGATCGACAAGGTGCTGGTGCATCGCTCTCTGAGCACCCTCGACGTTCTTGTTCTCGGACTGGTGACGATCGCGGCGTTCGAGACCGTACTGGGAATCCTGCGGACCTATCTGTTCGCACACACCACCAACCGCATCGACGTCGAACTTGGCGCGCGCCTGTTTCAGCATTTGCTGGCTCTGCCGATGGCCTATTTTCAGGCACGGCGGGTCGGCGACTCCGTGGCAAGGGTCCGCGAACTGGAAAACATCCGCAATTTCCTCACCAGCTCGGCGCTGACCCTCCTCATAGACCTGTTCTTCACCTTCGTCTTCCTGGGCGTGATGTTCTTCTACTCGCCGCTCCTAAGCTGGATCGTGCTCGGCTCATTTCCGTTCTACATCGCGATCTCGGCCGGGGCGACGCCGCTGTTCCGGCGCCGGCTGGACGAAAAATTCCGGCGCGGCGCCGAGAACCAGGCCTTCCTGGTCGAAAGCGTCACCGGGATCGAGACGTTGAAAGCCATGGCTGTCGAGCCGCAGATGCAGCGCCGCTGGGAAGAGCAGCTTGCCGGCTACGTGGCCGCAAGCTTCCGGGTCTTGAGCCTCGGCAACAGCGCGAGCCAGACGGTGCAGCTCATCAGCAAGATCGTCACGGCAAGCATCCTCTATTGCGGCGCCAGACTCGTGATCGACGGCAGCCTTTCGGTCGGCGAACTCGTCGCCTTCAATATACTGGCCGGCAGGCTGAGTGCGCCCGTGCTGCGTCTGGCACAGATCTGGCAGGACTTTCACCAGGCGCGGCTGTCGATCGCGCGGCTCGGCGACATCCTCAACACCACCGCCGAGCCGACCTACTCGCCGGGGCGGGCGCGGCTGCCGGCGATCCGCGGCGATATCAAATTCGACCACGTCTCGTTCCGTTATCGCATCGACGGGCAGGAAGTCCTCCATGACGTCTCTTTCGATGTGCCGGCGGGCCAGACCGTCGGTATCGTCGGGCCCTCGGGGTCGGGCAAGAGCACGTTCGCGAAACTGGTTCAGCGCCTCTACGTCCCCGAGCGCGGGCGCGTCCTGGTGGACGGAATGGATCTCGCCATGGCCGATCCCGCCTGGCTGCGCCGCCAGATCGGCGTCGTCCTCCAGGAGAATGTGCTGTTCAACCGATCGGTGCGCGACAACATCGCGCTCGTCGATCCGGCGATGCCGATGGAGCGTGTCATCGCGGCGGCGCGTCTCGCCGGAGCGCATGAATTCATCCTCGAACTCGCCGAGGGCTACGACACCGTGGTCGGCGAACGCGGCTCGACCTTGTCGGGCGGCCAGCGCCAGCGCATCGCCATCGCACGCGCGCTCGTCACCGACCCGCCCGTCCTGATCTTCGACGAAGCGACCAGCGCGCTGGACTATGAGAGCGAGCGCATCATTCATCAGAACATGAAGGAGATCGCCGAAGGGCGGACGGTGCTGATCATCGCGCACCGACTCTCGACCGTGCGGACGGCGGACCGCATCGTCACGCTCGATCGCGGCCGCCTGGTCGAGGACGGCAGTCACGACACCCTCATCAAAACCGGCGGCCGCTATGCGTCGCTGCATCGGTTGCAGGGAGGGTTCCATGAGGTCGGCTGAACCGCGGACGCCCGCTAAGCCCGCGCAACGCATCATCCCGTTTCGGGGTCCGCGACCGAGGCGCCGCGAAGAGCTGGCGTTTCTGCCGGCCGCTCTTGAAATCGTGGAAACGCCGCCGTCACCGATCGGCCGTGCGATCGGAAGCTCCATTATCCTGCTGTTCTGCATGGCGCTGATCTGGGCCTGGTGGAGCACGATCGATATCGTTGCGTCGGCGACCGGCAAAATACTGCCGGGCGGTCGCGTCAAGGTCATTCAGCCGTTCGAGACCGGGGTGGTACGTTCCATTCGGGTACAGGATGGCCAGGCGGTCAGGGCCGGCGACATCCTGATCGAGCTCGATCCGACGACGAGCGAGGCGGAGCGCGATCACCTGCGCAATGACCTGCTTGCCGAGCGGCTCAACATCGCGCGGTTGCGGGCGGCGCTTTCGACCGGCGATCCGGTGGCCGATTTCGTGCCGCCGGCCGGCGCAGACCCTGAGCTGATCAGCACCCAGCGTCAGCTGTTGCTCAACCAGGTGACCGAGCACCGCGCCAAGATTGCCGCGCTCTTCCGTCAGCAAGCGCAGAAGGAAGCCGAACAGGCCACGACGGCGGCGACAATCCACAAGCTCGAAACGATCATCCCGGTCATCCAGTCGCGGGTGGATATCCGCAAGACACTGGTGGAGAAAGAGCTGGGCTCGAAGCTGACCTATTTCGAGGTGTTCCAGCTGCTGGTCGAGCAACAGGAGGAGCTCAGCGTTCAGAAGAGCCATCTGCAGGAGACTGAAGCAGCCATCGCAGCGATACGCGAGACGCGCGGTCAGGCGGCGGCGGAATATCGCCACACCATCTCCGACGACCTCGCCAAGGCCGAGCAAAAGGCGAACGGGCTCACGCAGGACCTGATCAAGGCCGAGCAGAAGACCAGGCTGCAACTGTTGGCGGCTCCGGTGGACGGAGTGGTGCAGCAGCTCGCGGTTCACACGGTCGGCGGCGTGGTCACGCCGGCGCAGCCGCTCCTGGTAGTGGTCCCGAGCGACAGCCGTCTGGAGATCGAGGCCCTTGTTTCAAACAACGACATCGGCTTCGTCCATGCCGGACAGGAAGCCCAGATCAAGGTCGACACCTTCAATTTCACCCGCTACGGCCTGTTGCACGGCGAGGTTCTTTCGGTCTCGCAGGATGCCGTGATGCGCGACCACCAACAGGACCGCTCCGGCGACCGGGCGCTTGGGAGTGCAAACGAGACCAGCGAGCCGAAAGGCCAGGAACTGAACTACAGTGCACGCATTTCGCTCGACCGTAGCCAAATGCGGATCGATGACAGGATGGTCAATCTGTCGCCCGGCATGGCGGTCACGGTGGAGATCAAGACCGGATCGCGGAACATTCTGAGCTATCTGCTGTCGCCGTTGCGCCGCTACCGGCAGGAGACGCTGCGCGAGCGGTAAGGGCTCCAATGAGCCTTGAAGAGAATGAAATCCAACAAAGCGGAGAGGATCGATGAACCGGGTTTCCAAAGTGCTGCTCAACACGGTGTGGCTTCCTGCCATCTGGTTGACCGCCAACGTATCGGCGCAAGTCTCCGAGGCGGTTGCGAAACGCGACCGCACGGTGATCGCCACGCTTCACGCAGAGGGCGCTCAGATCTACGAGTGCAAGCTTGACCCCGGCAAATCTCCAGCTGAGGTTCACGCCCTGACATGGCAATTTCGCGAGCCCGTTGCCGCGCTATTCGCGGACGGAAAATCAATCGGGCGGCACTACGCCGGCCCGAATTGGGATCATATCGACGGCAGCGGCGTGAAAGCCAAGGTGACCGCCAGTACGCCCGGAGCAAAGCCGAACGACATTCCGTGGCTCAATCTCGACGTGGTCGACCATCGCGGCAACGGCATCTTGTCCGATGCGACGACCGTCCAGCGCGTCAACACGAAGGGCGGGGTCGCGAAAGGATCATGCGAAAGCGCAGGCAGTTACCTCAGCGTTCCGTATTCCGCGGACTACGTGTTTCAGCGCAAGAGCTAAAGCTCAACAACAGCCGCAAACCTTGCGCCAGGCGAATTGGGGCACCTGCTCGATATCCGGTTCGGGTCAAACAGCAAAAAGCAGACATCAGGCAGCGAATGCCCGATGTCTGCTGTTGCTTCGCCGTGCCGGGATGCCCGGTCTATTTGTTGGCGGTCGTAGCTTGACTGACGCTCGTCCCGCAAGAATTCATCGGCACCCAGTTTTTCTTCATCGAGAAAGTGCCGGTTAGCTGCGGATAGGTCGTTCGCGCGTTGGTGACGGGGCTTGCGATGATCAGATCGGTCGCGTCGCCTTCGATCGTGATGATTTCATCAATCGGGGCGTCTACGGGGCGCGGCAGCGGAAACACCACGGTTTGAGGCTGCCTGCTCAATACAATTGGAGGCGAGAGGTAGTTGCCTTCGCGAAAACGAACGGTGCCGCCGCCGGTGTTCGTCATGACCAGCATCGAGCGCGGCAGGCTCTGGCACTGATTTGTCGATGCCGCCTGAGCCGAGACGGCTGATGCCGGGTTTCCCGGCGCCATGACGAAAGTCAGGGCGGAGGCGACCAGGGCCGCGCCCAAACCCGCCACAAGCACGGAGCTTTTGCTCGCTCGCTGAGCCTGTCCGATTGAAGCCGAGTTCTGCATGATGGTTCTCCCTGCTGGTGGATAAGCCACTAGCAAGGAGTCCCGGTCTCGATCTGTGACGCTTGTCACGATGGTCATGAACCCATCTTCGGATCGGTACC
>DASZFQ010000051.1:0-2806 GCA_035939595.1 Casimicrobiaceae bacterium | reverse complement strand
CATCGGCGGCGCCTTCGTCGCCGAGTGGCACCGCGTGCTCGCGCTCCGTGGTGCTTTCATCCTGCTGGTGGTTGCGCCGCTGGTCTACGGCGTCTTCTACCCGCAGCCCTATCTCAATCAAATCCTGCGCAAGATCCCGATAGCGGTCGTCGACAACGACCTCAGCGAGTTGGGCGGACGCATCGTACAGACGCTCGACGCGAGCGGGGCCGTGAAAGTGGCTGTCCGCGCCGAAACGTTGTCACAAGCCCACGCAGCGCTAGAACGCGGCAAGGTATTTGCCGTAGTCGGCGTCCCACCCGAGACCGAGCGCGACGTGCTCAAAGGTACTACTGTCCATATTCCGATCTATGCGGATGCCACCTACCTGTTCATTTTTAGAACCATGGCCAATGGTATCGCAGTCGCGATTAATACGCTGTCATCAGAGCTCGCTGCCGGCGGCGCGCGCACGGACGGCAGTCTGGTAAAGGCGACGCTCGCGTCGGCAAGTCCAGCGGACATTCTGCTGCAGCCGATCTTCAACCCTGTCGGCGGTTATGCCAGTTACATCGTGCCCGCAGCCTTCGTGCTGATTCTGCAGCAGCTGCTGCTGGTCGGCGCGTCGCTGCTCACGGTGGTCGCGCTGGCGCAGCCTGTCGGTGGAGCATTCGCGAGCGCGCTCGGCCGCGCCGTCGCGCACCTGACTATCTATCTGCCAGCGCTCGCACTCTATTTTATCGTATTGCCGCGGGTCTATGGCTTCTCCACGCTCGGCCAGCCGCTGCAATTGTTCACGCTCGCCTCGCTGTTCGTTCTGGCGACGAGCTTCATGGGCCAGGCGGCCGGCGCATGGTTCAAGCACCCGGAGACTCCGACCCTGATCTTCCTCGGCATCAGCCTGCCGCAGTTTTTTCTGACGGGTTTCGCCTGGCCGCGCGAGGCGATTCCCAAGTCGGTCCAGGCCGTGGGCTACATCTTCCCATCGGATTTCGCAATCGATGGCCTCGTGCGCATCGATCAGTTGGGCGCGAGCCTATGGGAAGTGGTTCGGGATTGGCGCGGGCTCTGGGCGCTCGCGGTCATCTATTTCGCGCTCGCGGTGATATCCGCGTTTCTGGTGA
Source organism: Casimicrobiaceae bacterium (assembly GCA_035939595.1). Lineage (GTDB taxonomy): Bacteria > Pseudomonadota > Gammaproteobacteria > Burkholderiales > Casimicrobiaceae > PALSA-1003. The sequence goes on along the minus strand of DASZFQ010000051.1, from coordinate 1,703 downwards.
AGCGGAGCCGGGTGCATGGCTAGTCACACCTCCATGCGCATTGTCGCGCTTGGCCTCATCGTGATCGCGGCCGGCGCCGGCGGTTATTGGCTATCGCGCCCCGAGACGACGCTGCCGATCGTCGGCGTTGTGCGTACGACCGAAGTCCGCATCGCGCCCGAGGTCGACGGCCAGCTTACGGCGATCAAAGCGCGGAAGGGAGATCGCGTCCGGGCCGGCGACGTCGTGGCCGAGCTGTCAGCGATTGAGCTGGCCGCGTCCGTCGGGCAGGCGCGTGCGGCGCTGGACGCGGCGACCGCCGACCGCAACAACGTCTATGCCGGCGTGCGCGCGGAGCAGATCGCTTCGCTGGCGGCCGAGATCGCCAAAGCGAAATCGCGGTTAGAATATGCGGAACAGCAGCTCAGCCGTACCGCCTACCTGGCGCGCAGTGAGACCGCCTCGCAACAGACGCTCGACCAGACAGAAAACGACGCGGCGAGCGCACGCGCTGACGTCGCCGAGGCGCAAGCCAACTATGACGCGGCAATTGCCGGGCCGACCAAAGAGGAGCGCGCCATCGCAGACGCGCAGGTTAAGGCAGCGGCCTCCGCGCTCGCGGTGCTCGAACGCCGGCTCGAAAAGACCGTCCTGCGGGCGCCGGCCGACGGCATTGTTAGCGTGATCGTCGCCGAAGTCGGGGAGAACATTCGTGTTGGCCAGCCCGTGCTCGTCATCGAGGCGACCGACAAGCAGTGGATGTCGTTCAACGCGCGTGAAGACACGCTGCACGGCCTCACGGTCGGGTCGAAGGTCGATGTCGCACGGGCGGGCGCGCGCGAGCCGACGCCGGCGCTCGTCACCGAGCTGGTGCCGCTCGGGTCGTTCGCGACCTGGCAGGCGGAGCGGGCGATCGGCGATCACGACCGCAGCACGCTGCGCCTACGCCTCGACCCGCTGGGCGATCCGGCCGGGCTCGAGCCCGGCATGACGGTCTGGCTCAATCACTAAGCGGTGGTCGTAGCGCGCCCGGGCGTGACACATAGTATGCTGCGGACTGGCGGACTAAACTGCAAAAGCAGCCCACGGCGCAAGCCGCGGGGCCGCGAAAGTGTCATCATCGTCCCCCCTCGTAACGGATGGCTATCCTCATGTGTGAGTCCGGTGCATACAACGCCCGATGCAAAGGTTCCCACGTAAGGCGCAGCATGGTAGAAATCGCACAATAAGCTTGATGCCAAGTCTGCAAGCCTATGGAGGGGACCGTGAAAGCTCGGCTGCTTCTCACCAGCGCTCTACTCGTGTTTGTGCAGATGCCGACGCAAGCACAAGTGACAGTGGACGTTTCTAAAATAACCTGCCAGCAATTTTTCATGAATACAATCACGTTCTCGCAGTACGCCGTGATGTGGCTTAGCGGATACTACAACGGTAAACGAAACAACACGATCATCGAACCCGAGGAAATGAAAAAGAATGAGGAGAAGGTGAAGCTATACTGCTTCCAACATCGCGAAACGACTGTCATGGATGCCGTCAAGAATGTGCTCGGCTTTGACAAATGAGTTTAACGTAGATGGCGCTTGAGGGAAGCGTTCAGCTTGAAAGGAGGTGGTTCGCGGGGCTCGCCGAAGGGCGGACTCCCGAGCGACAAAAATCATCTTCGCGTTGCGGACAGGAGTTACCTCGCGCCCCCGGCTGATTGTTTGGTTTGTGTCTGCCTC
>DASZFQ010000050.1:0-2125 GCA_035939595.1 Casimicrobiaceae bacterium | reverse complement strand
GCCGGCTGGGTGACGACCGAGGTCGGCCGCCAGCCCTATACGGTGCATGGCCTGCTGCGCACCGCGGACTCCGCCTCGCCGCTGCAGGTGCCGGCGGTCGGTACCTCGCTGCTGGCTTTCATCGCCGTCTACTGCATCGTGTTCGGCGCCGGCATCTTCTACATCCTGCGGCTGATGAGCCACTCGCCGCAGCCGGGCGAAGAGGGACCCGAGCGCGGCCAGCCGGTGCGGGCGGCCGGCCTCACGCCCTCGCCCGCGGTGCCGGACAGCCTGGCTTCGCCGGGCGGAGGGACCTGACCATGCTCGCCTTCGACCTACCCACCATCTGGGCCTTCATCATCGCCTTCGCGATCTTCGCCTATGTCGTGATGGACGGTTTCGATCTCGGCATCGGCATCCTTTTCTCCTGGATTCCGGCGGGCCGCGAGCGCGACACGGCGATGAACACCATCGCCCCGGTGTGGGACGGCAACGAGACCTGGCTGGTGCTGGGCGGCGGTGGCCTTCTGGCCGCCTTTCCGCTGGCCTACAGCACGATCCTGTCGGCGCTCTATGCGCCGATCGTCGCCATGCTGCTGGCGCTGATCTTCCGCGGCGTCGCCTTCGAATTCCGCTGGCGCGATCCGGGCCACCGTCCCTACTGGGACATCGCCTTCAGCATCGGCTCGATCATGGCGGCCTTCGCGCAGGGCGTCACTCTGGGCGCCCTGCTGCAGGGCATCGCGATCGAAAACCGTGCCTATGCCGGCGGCTGGTTCGACTGGCTGACGCCGTTCAGCATCCTGGTCGGCGCAAGCCTGGTGTGCGGCTATGCGCTGCTCGGCTCGACCTGGCTGATCATGAAAAGCGAGGGCACGTTGCAGGCGCGCGCCTATCGGCTGGCCCTCGGGCTGGGCATCGCGACCATCGTCGCCATCGGCGCGGTGAGTGCGGCGACGCCGTTCCTGAGCGACGTCTACTGGCGACGCTGGTTCGCCGTCCCGCAGGTCCTGTTCACGGCGATGGTGCCGGTGCTGGTCGCCATCGCCACCCTGGCGTTCTTCACCAGCCTCAAGCGGCGTCTCACCTACACGCCGTTCCTGATGGCGCTGCTGATGTTTACGCTCAGCCTCGCCGGCCTCGGCATCAGCCTGTTCCCCTACGTGGTTCCGCCCACGATCACGATCTGGGACGCCGCCGCGCCGCCTGCGAGCCTGAAATTCATGTTGCCGGGGGCGCTGGTCATGGTGCCGATCATCCTGGCCTACACTGGCTATTCCTACTGGGTGTTCCGCGGCAAGACCGGGCCCGAGGGCTATCACTGATGCCGGCACCGCGGCAGTGGCTGTGGTTCGTGGGCCTGTGGTTGGCCGGCGTCGGCGTCACCGCGGCCGTGGGCTACGCGATCAAGCTCTGGCTGAAATAATAACTAGAGTTGCGGGGGCGCGCCACTGCGCGCGGAGTAAACTCCGCGCTGAAGTGGCGCGTCTTTATCTTTTCTGCCCGGTCGCGTCAGAACGCGCTACTAGAAGAAGACAAACGACCGGACCACGACGTTCTTGCGGCAGCGGGCGTCGGCGGGCGCGGTCGGGTCGGTGCAGGCGGTGTGGAAGGACCAGCGCGAGACCGAGCCGTCGGTGACGGAGTCGTAGCACTTCAGCATCGAGACCTCCGTCGGCGTCTGCCGGGGGAACCAGTACCACTCGTGGTCGGGACGGTAGGTGAAGCGGGTGGTCTCGCCAACGCGGTCGTCGTAGATCCGGTAGTTGTTGATGTACGGCTGGTCGGCGAAGGAGGGCCAGGCGCAGAGCACGAAGGGGAACTGCTCGACCGTCTCGATCGGCTTGGCGAGATTGATCGACACGAACCGCCGCGACATCTTCCTATCGGCTTCTTCCTCCGTGTAGTGCTGCGGGCGCCCGAAGTTCCGCAGGTTTTTGGTGAGCAGCTCGCGGCAGCGCACGCGGCCGCTGTTGTCGTTCAAGTCGTTGTGCACGAGGTTGGCGTAATTGGCGTTCACCCCCGGGTTGTTGCTGTCCTGGTCTTCCGTGCGGTCGCCCGCGTAGTCCTTGTCAAAGACGTCGTGGTTGTAGACCAGCGCATCGGTTGCGTCCGGAAAGAACTCCAACAACAGCTTCTCCATCTC
>DASZFQ010000049.1:0-2125 GCA_035939595.1 Casimicrobiaceae bacterium | reverse complement strand
CTGAAGATGGGCGTCGGCGATACCCGGAATGGCCGCGAGGCGGCGGCGCAGCTCCTCCGCGACACGCCTGTTGGTCGCGCGATCGCGACCGACGACCCGAACGTCGATCTGTGACGGCAATCCGAAATTGAGGACTTGCGTAATCATGTCGGCGGCCTGGAAATAGAAGGTCGCCGATGGAAATGCGGCCGGCAGCACCTCGCGGAGCTTGCGCACGTAGGTGGCCGTCGGCGCGTGTCCCTCCTTCAGCGACACCAGGATCACACCGTCATTGACGTTGATCGTCGAGCCGTCGGTGAAGGCAAGGTTATACGGCCGCTGTGGAACGCCAATGTCATCGACGATGAGGTCGCGATCGCGCTCCGGGATGACCTCGCGGATCTTGTCCTCGACCTCCTGAAAGATGCGCTCGGTCGATTCGATGCGGGTTGCCGCCGGTGCGCGGACATGGAGCTTGATCTGTCCGCCATCGATGTCGGGGAAGAAGTCGCGGCCAACCAGCGTTGCCATGAGGCCGCCCAGCGTGAGCATCAGCGCGGCGGCGACCGGAATGATGAGGCGCCGCTTGAGCAACATTGTCAGCACGCGCACATAGCCCCGGCGAAACAGCTCGAAGCCATGCTCGAAGCGTTGGTGCAAGCGCGCGAACCGGTTGCCCGACCCGTTTGTTTCGCCGTGGTGCTCGCCCTTGAGCAGCAGGCCGATCATGACCGGCGTCAGCGTCCGCGACAGCCCATAGGACGCGAGCATCGCGAACACGACCGCAAGCCCAAGCGGGGTGAACAGAAATTTTGCCGGCCCTTCGAGGAACACCACCGAGGTGAATACGCAGCTGATCGCCAGCGTCGAGACCATGGTCGGCACGGCAATGCCGGCGGAGCCGTGCAGCGTCGCCGCCGCAAGGCTCATGCCTTCGCTGCGGAGCCGGTGGGTGTTTTCGATCGTCACCGTCGAATCGTCGACCAGGATGCCAACCGCCAGGGCCATGCCGCCGAGCGTCATGGTGTTGAGCGTATGACCCATGAAGTAGAGGATGACGATAGAGGTGAGGATCGAGAGTGGGATCGAGATCAACACGATCAGGGTCGACCGCCATGATCCGAGAAACAACAGGATCATCAGCCCGGTGAGGCCGGCCGCGATCGCGCCCTCGCGCAGCACGCCGGCGATCGATGCGGTGACGAGCTTCGATTGATCGAACAGCTCGTTGATGCTGAGACCGGGAGGCGCCGCCGCGCGCGCGGTATTAAGGACCTTGCGGACCCCGTTGACGACCGCCACCGTCGAGGCGTTGCCGTTTTTGAGCACGCTCAGCAGCACGGAACGCCGGCCGTCGTTGCGGACGACGTTCTGCTGCACGGCCCAGCCGTCATGCACCTGGCCGACGTCCTTGAGGAACACCGTCTGCCCATTGACATATTTGATCGGAATGTCGTTGAGATCGGTGATGCTCACGGGCATCGCGTTGGTGCGCACCGTGTATTGCGTGTCGCCGATCTTGGCGAGGCCAGAGGGCAGTGTCAGGTTCTGGGCGTTGACAGCGTTCACCACGTCTGTCGGGGTCAAGCCTCTGGCCTGAAGCTTGACTGGATCGATATCGACCATGACCTGCCGGTACTTGCCGCCATCCGGGGCGGGAAACGTCACGCCCTGAACCGGCGCAAGCTGCTGCCGCAGGTTGTAGAGCCCGTAGTCATAGAGCTGCTGCTCGCTGTGACGGTCGGACTTGAGGCTGAGCTGCAGCACCGGAACGCTCGAGGCATTGTACGACACCACGATTGGCGCCTGGATGCCGGGCGGCATCACGGTGCGGATCGTATTCGTTGCCGAGACGATCTGCGCGATGGCGAGGTCGAGGTTGACGTCGGGCTGGAAATAGATTTTCTGCACCGAGATGCCGTTGAGGGTCTGCGCCTCCATGTTCTTGATGCCGTTCACGCTGGTACTCATCGAGTACTGGCTGTAGGTCGTGACGCGCTGCTCCATCTCCGGCACGCTCAGGCCCGTGTACTGCCAGATCACCGACACCACCGGAATGTTGATCTCCGGGAAGATGTCCTCCGGCATGACCATGATCGCGGAGACGCCGAGAAACAGAATGAAGGCAGCCAGAACGTAGAACGTG
>DASZFQ010000048.1:0-39979 GCA_035939595.1 Casimicrobiaceae bacterium | reverse complement strand
GAACTCAAGGTCAAGGTGGGTGACAAGGTGAGCGAGGGCAGCGCAATCCTGACGCTCGAGGCGGCTGCCAGCGCCGCGCCAGCGGCGCCTGGATCCATGCCGCCCGATCGCCCGCCTACTGCCGCAGCGCGAGCCACCGCGCCGAGCGCCCCGGCAGCAGCGGCGCCTGCGTCCGCGCCGCCCGATCGCCCGCCTACTGCCGCAGCAGCGCAAGCCACCGCGCCGAGCGCCGCGGCAGCAGCGGCACCTGCGGCACCCGCTGCCGCTCCTGCCGGGTCGGGGTCGACTGCGGTCAAGGTGCCCGATATCGGCGACTTCAAGGACGTACCAGTGATCGAGGTCTTGGTCCGTCCCGGCGATGCGGTGAAAGCGGAGGATCCGCTGGTTACGCTGGAATCCGACAAGGCGACCATGGATGTACCCGCGCCGTCGGCGGGCGTGGTCCGGGAGCTCAAGGTCAAAGTCGGCGACAAGGTCAGCGAGGGCAGCCTCATCCTGCTGCTCGACGCTGCGGGAGCGGTCGCCAGCGCAGCTGGGGAAGGCGCGCAGGCGGACCGCCCGGCGGCGCCGTCACCGGCGCCCCCGCCCGTACCACCCGCCGCGGCGACGCCGCCGGCGGCAGCAGCGCCTGTCGCGCCGGTGGATGACACCGCGTTCCGCCGCGCGCACGCATCGCCCTCGGTGCGCGCTTTCGCACGCGCGCTCGGCGTCGACCTGACAAAGGTCAAGGGCAGCGGGCCGAAGGAGCGGATCCTGCAGGAGGACGTAGAGGGCTACGTCAAGCAGGCGCTGGCCGGCACAACGGCGGCGCAGGCACCTTCTGCCGCGGGCGCCGCACTCAATCTCCTGCCATGGCCCCAGATCGACTTCGCCAAGTTCGGCCCGGTCGAGAGCAAGCCGCTGTCGCGGATCAAGAAGATCTCCGGCGCCAACCTGCATCGCAACTGGGTCATGATCCCGCACGTCACCAACCACGAGGACGCGGACATCACCGAGCTCGAGGCGTTCCGCGTGGAGCTTAACAAGGAAAACGAGAAGGCGGGGATCAAGGTGACGATGCTCGCATTCCTCATCAAGACCTGCGTGGCGGGGCTCAAGAGGTTCCCGGAATTCAACGCCTCGCTCAACGGCGACAACCTGGTCTACAAACACTACTACCACGTCGGATTCGCCGCCGATACGCCCAACGGTCTGGTGGTGCCGGTGATCAGGAATGCCGACCAGAAGGGCGTCCTGACGATCGCCAAGGAGATGGGCGAACTCTCCGCCAAGGCGCGCGAGGGAAAGCTCGGTCCGGCCGACATGCAAGGTGGCTGTTTTTCGATTTCGAGCCTCGGCGGCATCGGCGGCACCTATTTCACCCCGATCATCAACGCGCCCGAGCTCGCCATTCTCGGCGTCTCCCGCTCCGTCACGCGACCGGTATGGGACGGCAAACAATTCACTCCCCGGCTGATACTGCCGCTGTCGCTGTCCTACGATCATCGTGTGATCGACGGTGCCGCGGCGGCGCGCTTCAACAGCTTCCTCTCTGCCCAGCTCGCAGACCTCCGGAGGCTCTTGCTATGACGCCGACGAACCTCGCCCGGCGCCGCGGCGGAGCGGCGTTCGGTCGCGAGCGTCGATGATGGCGATCGAGGGCGGAATGAAAACACCCGGGCTCCCCGCAGGGGATGCAAACTGCAGGCCGACGGGCGTGGCTCGCCTCCTTTGCGTGTTTCCGGTAGAGATTTTCTTGGGGCTGCAATGAGCACAATCGAAGTCAAGGTTCCCGACATCGGCGACTTCAAGGACGTGCCGGTCATCGAGGTGTTCGTCAAGCCCGGCGACGTGGTGAAGGCCGAGGACTCGTTGGTCACGCTCGAGTCGGACAAGGCGACCATGGACGTGCCCGCGCCGGTTGCCGGCACGGTCAGGGAACTCAAGGTCAAGGTGGGCGACAAGGTAAGCGAAGGCAGCCCGATCCTGACCCTCGACGCGGCTGCCGTCGCGGCAAGCGCCCAACCGGCCGCCACCGCGCCGCCCTCGGTTGCGCCGCCGCCGGTGGCCGCGCCCACGGCGACACAGCAACCGCCCGCGCGAGCGGTTGCCTCCGTGCCCGGCGCGGCGACGCACGCCGGAGCTGCTGACATCGAATGCGAGATGCTCGTCCTCGGCGCCGGGCCCGGTGGCTACAGCGCCGCATTTCGCAGCGCGGATCTGGGGTTGAAAACGGTGCTCGTCGAGCGTTATGCAACTTTGGGTGGTGTGTGTCTGAATGTCGGTTGCATTCCATCGAAATCGCTGCTTCACATCGCAGGGGTCATGGACGAGGCAGCGACGCTGGCGGAGCATGGGGTCGCCTACGCGCCGCCACAAGTCAACCTGGACGCGCTGCGCGCCTGGAAGAACAAGGTCGTGGGCAAGCTGACCGGGGGCCTGACGGGCATGGCCCGGGCGCGCAAGGTTGACGTGGTGCGGGGCGTGGGTGCGTTCCTCGACCCCCATCATGTCCAGGTCGAGTTGACCGCGGGTCAGGGTCAGGAGAAGACCGGTGGCAGGAAGATCGTGCGTTTTAACAAAGCCATCATCGCCGCGGGGTCGCAGTCGGTCTGGCTGCCGTTCATGCCGGATGACCCGCGCATCGTCGATTCGACCGGCGCGCTGGAGCTCGCCACGGTGCCGAAGCGGCTGCTGGTTGTCGGCGGCGGCATCATCGGCCTCGAAATGGGCACCGTCTATTCGACGCTCGGCGCCCGCCTCGATGTGGTGGAGATGCTCGACGGGTTGATGCTCGGCGCCGACCGCGACCTGGTCAAGGTCTGGGAGAAAATGAACAAGGCCCGCTTCGACCGTGTCCTGCTCAAGACCAAGGTCGTCGCCGCCGAGGCGAGAAAGGATGCGATCTACGTGACCTTCGAAGGCGAACAGGCCCCGTCGGGAGCGCAGCCGTACGACATGATCCTGCTCTCGGTAGGACGCAGCCCCAACGGCAAAAAGATCGGCGCCGACAAGGCCGGAGTCGCGGTCAACGATCGGGGCTTCATTCCGACGGACGCTCAGCTGCGCACCAATGTGCCGCACATCCACGCCATCGGCGATATCAGCGGGCAGCCGATGCTTGCGCACAAGGCCGTGCACGAGGGGCACGTTGCCGCCGAGGCGGCCGCGGGCGAGAAATCGTTCTTCGACGCGCGCGTAATTCCCTCGGTCGCGTATACCGATCCGGAAATTGCCTGGGCGGGTATTACCGAAGAGGAGGCGAAGGCCCAGGGCGTGACGATCCAGAAGGGGCTCTTTCCCTGGGCCGCGTCGGGCCGCGCGATCGCCAACGGCCGCGACGAAGGCTTCACCAAGCTGCTGTTCGACGCCGCCACGCACCGCATCGTCGGCGGCGGCATCGTCGGTACCCACGCCGGCGACCTGATCTCCGAAATCGCGCTCGCGATCGAGATGGGCGCGGATGCAGTCGACGTCGGCAGGACCATCCACCCGCACCCGACGCTTTCCGAATCGGTCGGATTTGCTGCCGAGGTATTTGAAGGCGTGTGCACTGACCTGCCGCCGATGCGAAAGAAACCATGACCCAAGACGAACAGAAGCGGCTCGTCGCGCGCGAGGCGATCAAGTACGTGGTCGAAGACGCGTACGTCGGCGTCGGCAGCGGTTCAACCGCCAATTACTTCATCGAGGAGCTGGCGGCGATGAAGCACAAGATCAGGGGCGCCGTCCCGAGCTCCCTGAAAACCGCCGAACGCCTCAAGCAGCACGGCATTCACCTGGTCGAACTGACCGCGGTCAACGACTTGCCGGTCTACATCGACGGCGCCGACGAAACGACTGCACACGGCGCGATGATCAAGGGGGGTGGAGGCGCGCTTACGCGAGAGAAGATCGTTGCCGCGGTGGCAGCAAAATTCGTGTGCATCGTCGATCGGTCGAAGCTGGTCGACGTGCTGGGCAACTTCCCCCTGCCAGTCGAAGTGATCCCGATAGCCCGCGGTCACGTCGCCCGGGAGCTCGTCCGGCTCGGTGGCCAGCCGCAGTTGCGCGAGCATTTTCTGACGGACAACGGCAACATCATTCTCGACGTCGAGGACCTGACCATCCTCAACCCCGCCGAACTGGAAGCGCAACTAAACCAGATCGCCGGCACGGTCACCAATGGCCTGTTCGCGCGTCGCGGCGCGGACGTGATCCTGGTCGGCACCGATGATGGGGTGCAGATTCTGGATGCGCACAAGTTCTAGCTGCCGGCGCTTGCGAGGCCAGGGAGCGCTTGGCGTTACAATGGGCGCATGACCAACCTGAGCGTTCCCGGACTGGATTTACCGGTATACATGCGCGAGGTCGGCGAGCGTGCCCGCGCCGCGGCGCGCGTTCTCGCTCGCGCCAGTACCCAGGCGAAGAACGCGGCACTCGAGGCCATGGCCGGTGCGGTCCTGCGCGACAGCGAACGTCTGCTGGCCGCCAACGCGCACGACGTCACCGGCGCGCGCGCCGCGGGCAACGACGCCGCATTCGTCGACCGGTTGACGCTCAAGCCGACTGCGGTGGTCGCCATGGCGGATGGGTTGCGGCAGCTCGCATCGCTGCCCGATCCGGTCGGTGAGATCAGCGACCTGAAGTACCGTCCGAGCGGCATCCAGGTAGGTCGCATGCGGGTGGCGCTGGGCGTCGTGGGTATCATCTATGAAGCGCGCCCGCACGTGACCGCCGACGCCGCGGCACTGTGCGTGAAAGCCGGCAATGCCTGCATCCTCCGCGGCGGTTCGGAGGCGCTGTACTCGAACCAGGCGATCGTGGCCTGCGTGCATGAGGGCCTGCGCGCCGCAGGCCTACCGGAACACGCGGCACAACTGCTCGGCACGACCGACCGTGCCGCGGTCGGGCTGCTGGTCGCGCTGGACAAGTACGTCGACGTTCTGGTCCCGCGCGGCGGCAAGGGCCTGATTCAGCGCGTCGTCAAAGAGGCAACCATCCCGGTGCTCAAGCATCTCGATGGAGTCTGCCATGTCTATGTCGATGAACACGCCGATGTCGCGATGGCCATTGCGATCGCCGACAACGCCAAAACGCAGCGCTACAGCCCATGCAACACCATGGAAACGCTGCTCCTGCATGCAGAGATCGCATCGCGCGTGCTGCCGCCGCTTTCGAAGATCTACCGTGAAAAGGGTGTCGAGCTCCGCGGCGATGCGGCCGCGCGCGGCATCGTGCCGGAGATAAGAATCGCCACCGAAGACGATTGGTATACGGAGTATCTGGCGCCCATCCTCGCCGTGCGTGTCGTGCCGTCGCTCGACGCCGCGATTGAGCACATCGCCAAGTACGGCTCGCAGCACACCGATGCCATCGTCACCGCGGACCACCCGAACGCGATGCGCTTCCTGCGCGAGGTCGACTCCAGCTCGGTCATGGTCAACGCATCGACGCGTTTGGCAGACGGCTTCGAGTACGGCCTTGGTGCCGAGATCGGCATCTCGACTAACAAGCTGCACGCGCGCGGGCCGGTGGGCCTCGAGGGGCTCACCAGCCAGAAATGGATCGTGCTCGGTGCGGGCCAGGTCCGCACTTAGCGCGTGTCTTCGTCGGTTTCGCTCTCCATCGCCACCAACACGGCGATTGCCGCATCGAAGGGATTCGGCTGGCTGGTCACCGGATCGCCGACGCTGTTCGCCGAGACGGTTCACTCCATCGCCGACGTCGCGAACCAGATCCTGCTCAAGGTTGGCGAGGTCCGCGGCCGCGGCGGTCCCGACCCGCAGCATCCGTTCGGCCGCGGCCAGGAAACGTTCTTCTGGGCGCTGGTGTCCGCGGTCAGCGTGTTCTTCATCGGCTGCGGCGTCAACATCTACCACGGCGTGCTCGCGCTGTTGTCGCCGGCGACAGTCGAGCCGTTCACTCCCCTGGTGCTCGGATTGCTGCTGTTTGCACTGGTGCTTGAGTCGGTTACCTTCGTCGTTGCCTTGCGCGAGATAGGTGGCTGGAAGGGCCTGGCGGCAAACCGCGCCCACACGACGGTGCTGGCCGTCGTGCTCGAGGATGCGGTGGCGCTGGTGGGGATTCTGCTCACCTTGCTCGTCGCGGGCGTGTCGTTCGCCGCGGGAGCGCATCCGGCGTTCGACGCTACGGTCGCGATCGTCGTGGGTCTGATGCTCGGCGCGATGGCGCTGTTCCTCGCCGCGAGCAACCGCAGGTTGCTCATCGACACCGCGGACGCCACGCTCGATCGCGCCGCCATGGAATTCCTCGCCGCGCGCGGCGTGCCAGCGGAGATTAGGTCGATCGTGCTCGGTGCGAACAGCAGCGTGGTCTTCGTCCGCGTCGAGCCCGGGCACTGGGCCGGACACGACACCGAGTCGTATGCGCTGGGGCAGGCGCTGAAGGCGCATGCCCGAGCGCAGCTTGGCAAAACGATCGACGCGGTGTACTGGAAGTTTCCGCGCCGCGGACCGGAGGCGTAGCGGCACCCGGCCCGGTGGATCAGACGGCGCCCTCGGCCCGCAGCGCAGCGATGTCGGCATCCGAGTAGCCAAGCTCGCGCAGTATGGCGCCGGTGTGCTCGCCCAGGCCGGGTATCGCGTCCATGCGGTAGTCGAACGCATCGCAGCACCCCGGTGGCCGCAGCGCCGGCAGCGACCCCACCGGCGAATCGACCGTGGCCCACCGGCCGCGCGCCGCGAGCTGGGGATGCTGCCACAGTTCCTCCATGCTGTTGACGCGGGCATTGGCGATCTGGGCGGCATCGAGGAGGGCGACGACCGCGGCCGCGGTCAGCTTCTGGAATGTCTCGAGGATGATCGCTTGCAACGCCGCCCGGTTGACGTGGCGCTCGGCGTTGGAGCAGAAACGCGGATCGGCAGCGAGCTCCGGTCGGCGCAGAACGGAGGCGCAGAATGTCCCCCATTCGCGTTCGTTTTGCAGCCCGAGCATGACGATCTTTCCGTCGCCGGCCGCAAACGGTCCGTAGGGATAGATCGTGGCGTGCGCAGCGCCGGAGCGCTCCGGTGCGCTTGCGCCCTCGAAGGCGTAGTACAGCGGGTAGCTCATCCATTCGGTGAGCGCTTCGAGCATCGACACCTCGATGTGCGACCCTTGGCCGGTTCGTTGCCTCTGCAGCAGGGCAGCAAGGATGCCGGTATAGGCGTACATGCCCGCGGCGATGTCGGCGATCGAGCAGCCCGCCTTGGCCGGCTCCGCCGGCGTGCCGGTCACGGCGAGAAAGCCCGCTTCGCTCTGGATGAGCAGATCGTAGGCCTTCTTGTCGCGATAGGGTCCATCGGCGCCGTAGCCCGAGATGTCGCACACCACCAGGCGCGGATGCAGCGGCCGCAGCGCGGCTGCGCTCAAACCGAGTCGCCCGGCAGCCCCAGGCGCGAGGTTCTGTACCAGCACGTCGGCGCGTCCGATCAGTGTGCGCAACACCGCCTGCGCCGGTGCCTGCTTCATGTCCAGAGTCAAACTCTCCTTGGAGCGATTGGTCCAGACGAAATGGGAGGCCATGCCGCGCACGCGGTGGTCGAAAGCGCGCGCAAAATCGCCGACCCCCGGGCGTTCGATCTTGATCACGCGCGCACCAAGTTCGGCAAGCTGCCGCGTACAAAACGGCGCGGCTATCGCGTGCTCGAGCGAGACGACGATGATGCCGTCGAGCGGTCGCACGGTCATTGTTCCCGAGCACGTCCTGACGGTTCGAGGCAGATCGCGGTGGCACGCATCGCCACCGCCCCGTCCGGACGTTGCGCCCAGAGCGCGAAGCGACCGTCGGCTTCGGGCTGGCCACAGAGGTCGAATGCTGCGGTATCGAACAGCGGCCGCAGGGCGCGGAACTCGAAGCGTGAAAGGGTGGCTTCGGGCTGCGCCCGGCGCCACAAGTCGACCAGCAAGGTCGCGAGCAATGGACCGTGGACGACCAGCCCCGGGTAGCCCTCGACCTCGGTCGCATAGCGGCGATCGTAGTGGATGCGGTGGCTGTTGAACGTGAGCGCCGAGTAGCGAAACAGCAGCACCTCGTCGGGAACGATGCGGCGCAGCCATGGGGCGGCTTGCGGCACCGGCTGGTCGGGGCTCTCCTGCGGTTCCGGCGGCGCGGCCGCGAGATCGCGATAGACGATGTCGTGTTCCTCGGTCAGCGCGAGGCCGGCGGGAACCGAGATTTCGTGTCGGACCACGACGAACACCAGATCGCCGCTCCGGCCACGCTTGGGTGTCACCGATACGATGCGCGAAATTCGCGTCGCGGTCGCGCCGATGGTCAGCGGCCGATGCCATTGGATGCGACTGCCCGCCCACATCCGGCGTGGCAGTGGCACCGGCGGCAGGAAGCCGCCCCGGCGCGCGTGCCCGTCGGCGCCGACCTCGGACTGTCGGTACGCCGGCAAAAAGTACAGCCAGTGCCACAGCGGTGGCACGACGTCCCCCGGGCACGGCGCAGGGTCGTCGCGATCGAGCGTCGCCGACAGCAGTGCGATCGGCCTCGCGTCGAGGGTGTCGTCGCGTGTCTCGCTGCGGCCAACCCAGGAGTGAAGCGCGTCGCGATCGACTGCCGCCATCCCCGCGCTCGCCATCACCAACCCCTCTGCGGCGGGCGCGCCCCAGGCGTGGCGGGCGTCTGGGCCAGCATGGCAAGCCACGCCGTGGCAAGGGCTGCCACGGCGATGAAGGGCAGCACCACGGCATTCACGCTTCCCCAGCCGGCAGCATCGATCAGCGCGCCCGAGGCAAACGACGAAACGCCCATCACCGCAAATATGATCAAGTCGTTGAGCCCCTGGGTCTTCGCCCTTTCAGCGCGTGCGCAAGCGAAAACCGCTGGCGATACCGCCTGCCAGGGCCAGGGATAAGCATTGTTCCGTCTCGGTACCGCGATCATGGGCATACGGCCGGGCCGCGAGTCGACAAGGCGACTTGTGCGATCGACGTGATTGCACTATATCAGCCTTGGCGACTTGGCTCGGGGCAGGGCTCATGGCGGAGGAGATTCTCGATTTCTGGTTCGGGCGGCAAGGTAGCGACGGTCACCGCAGCGCGCGCGACGAATGGTTCCGCAAGGATGCGGCGTTCGATGCACAGATTCGCGAGCGCTTCGGTGCAGCGATCGAGACTGCGCTAGGGGGTGGATTCACCGCCTGGACCTCTCCGCGCTCGGCGCTGGCGCGCATTCTGTTGCTCGACCAGTTCACGCGCAACGCTTTTCGCGACACGCCGCGCGCTTTTGCCGGCGATGGATTGGCGCTGTCGCTCGCCGAGGCCGCCGTCGGGCGCGGCGACGACGCTTATCTTGTTCCCGTCGAGCGCTGGTTCATGTACCTGCCATTCGCGCACGCCGAGTCGTCGCGCGCGCAGCAGCGATCGCTTGAGTTGTTCGGGCGACTACGAGACAGTACCGGGCTTGCCGAACCGCTGGCGTGGGCCGAACGGCACGCCAAGGTGGTCCAGCTTTTCGGCCGCTTTCCCCACCGCAATGCGATTCTCGGACGCGAATCGACGGCGGAAGAAATTGCCTTCCTGCGCACGCCAGGGTCACGCTTCTAGGGCGCCGCAAGCGCGGCAAGGACCAGGCCGAGGCCGAGACGACGGCGTTTACAATAGACCGCATGGGCACGATCGAAAACACGCTGGGGCCGCTGTTCGCGGTCGCGCTCGTCGGGGCGGCCGGCAAATTGCGCAGGACCGGGCTGGAACCGCGCATGAGGGTCCGCGGACGCGCCGCGTCCCGCGCCGCCGGCGCGGCGGTGTCCGATTGACGCGATGAGCCGTTCCGCCCGTGTGCTGGCGCTGCTCGGCGGAACCTTCGACCCGATCCATTACGGACACCTGCGCTTGGCCGCCGAAGTCAAAGCTGCGCTTTCGCTGCCGGAGGTACGCTTGATCCCAACCGGCAGCCCACCGCATCGCGTTCCGCCGGTGGCCTCAGCGCCAGACCGCCTGGCGATGACCGCCCTTGGCTGCAAGGAATTTGCTGGGCTTGTCGCCGATGGCCACGAGGTGGAGCGCGAGGGCCCCAGCTACACCGTGCAGACGCTCGAGGAGCTGCACGCCGAACAACCAGCGCTGCCTCTTGCACTGCTGATCGGCATGGACTCGTTTGCCGGTCTCACGCAGTGGTGGCGCTGGGAGCGCCTGTTTACCCTCGCGCACTTCGTCGTCGTGGACCGCCCCGGCGCGGACCCGGCCGCAGTCGCTCTGCCGCCGGCGCTCGAGGTTCATTGGCAGCGGCGGCTGACCACCGACCCTGCGCGCCTCGAGCGCACACTTTCCGGTTCCATCGTGCGCGTGCAAGTGTCGCCGCAGCCGATCGCCGCGACCGCTATCCGCGCCGCCCTCGCGCGCGGAGCCAAGGGTCGGGCCGAGATTCGTGGTTTGCTTCCCGCCGCAGTTCTAGACTATATTGACCGGCACCAACTCTACCGGCCTCATCCCGCTGCGTCCTAATGGAAACCCCGACCTGATGCGACCGGTGTGTGCTGTTGCGAATCAGCCGCCGCGGGTGCGCAGCGGGGCACGGCAAACGGCGGCGGCGCAGCGGGAGACCGCTCCCTCCGCGGCAAGCCCTTGGCGCGGCGTCCGCCGGGTGCGGCGCCAGGTTGCGCGCGCTTGAGTCCGATCGTGCCCGCGCGCAAGGTGTCGCATCGTGCTCGAAGCACCAAGCTCCAGAAGACCGCCGTCGCCGCGCTCGAGGACATCAAAGCCCGCAACATCACGGTGCTCGATGTGCGCAAGCTAACCAGTCTTTACGACACCATGATCATCGCCACTGCCGAGTCGAGCCGGCAGGTGAAGGCGCTGTCACAGCACGTGCGCGACGCGCTCAAGGCAGCCGGCGCGGACATCATCGGCGTCGAAGGCGAGCAGACCGGCGAATGGGTGCTGGTCGACGCCGGAGAACTCGTCGTGCACATCATGCAACCCGCGACGCGCACGTACTACAACCTCGAAGAGTTGTGGACGCCGCACGCGCCGCGCCGGCAATCCAAGGCTGCCGCGCCTGCCTGACGTCGTGGGCCGACGCTAATCGGCCGCGTGCAGGCCGATGAAGCTTCGTATTGTAGCGTTCGGCCACCGCATGCCCGCATGGGTGGTCGCCGGCTTTGACGATTACGCGCGGCGCCTGCCGCGCGAATTCGCGCTGGAGTTGATCGAGCTCAAGCCCGGTCCACGCGCGCGCGGCAAGACCCCGGCGCAGGTTCTCGCCGTAGAAGGGGAGCGCATTGCCGCGGCGACCCGCGGCTCGATGGTCATCGCCCTGGACGAGCGTGGCGAAGCCTGGAGCACGTCCCAGCTCGCCGCCAGATTGCGTGTCTGGAGCGACAGCGGGCGGCCGGTCGCGTTCGTGCTCGGCAGTGCCGACGGCCTCGCTGCGCCCGTCAAACGCAATGCCGATGTCATCATGGCGCTTTCCACGCTAACATTGCCGCACGGCCTCGCCCGGGTCGTGCTCGTCGAGCAGATCTACCGCGCGGCAAGTCTCCTCCAGGGCCATCCCTACCACCGCGAATGAGCGAACTGTTCGTTCTCACCGAGCGTCCTGCGGTTTATCTCGCGTCGAAGAGCGCGCGCCGGCAAGAGTTGCTGCGCCAGCTCGGCGTCGAGTTCGAATCGCTGTTGCTGCGCGAGGCGCTGGGTCGGCGTCGCGACGTGGTCGAAGCGCCGCGCAAGGATGAGTCGCCGATCGAATACGTCAAGCGCGTCGCCCGCCTGAAGGCGTCGGTCGGTTGGCACCGCATGGGCCGGCGCGGGCTGCCGCCGAAGCCCGTGCTGGGCGCCGATACCGAGGTCGTGCTCGATGGCCAGGCCCTGGGCAAACCAGCGGACGCGGCGGGTGCCGTGGCCATGCTCGCCGCGCTGTCGGGACGAACGCACGAAGTGCTCACCGCGGTCGCCGTGCGCTGGCAGGCACAGCTGGTTGCGGCGGTGTCGACTTCGCGCGTGACCTTGCGCGCGATTGCGCGCGACGAGATCGAGCGCTATGTCGCTACCGGTGAGTCGTTCGATAAAGCCGGCGGGTACGCGATTCAGGGCAGGGCCGCCGTGTTCGTGCAGCATCTCGAGGGCAGCTACTCGGGCGTCATGGGCCTGCCGCTGCACGAAACGGCCGAGATCCTGGCCCGCATCGGCTTTCCGGTGATATAACCGCTGCGCCATGAGCCACGAGATCCTCATCAACGTAACGCCGCAGGAAACGCGCGTGGCCATGCTCGAACAGGGGGTCGTGCAGGAGCTGCACATCGAGCGTTCGTCCGCGCGCGGCCTGGTCGGCAACATCTATGTCGGCCGGGTCGCCCGCGTGCTGCCCGGCATGCAATCAGCCTTTGTCGAAATCGGCCTCGAACGGGCGGCGTTTCTGCACGTCGCCGATATCTGGGAACACCGCCAGAATGGCCACGAGAGCAAGCCGATCGAGCGCATCCTGCACGAGGGGCAGTCGCTGCTGGTGCAGGTGATCAAGGACCCGATCGGCACCAAGGGGGCTCGCCTTTCCACCCAGGTCAGCCTGGCCGGCAGGCTGCTCGTCTACCTGCCGCAGGATTCGCACATCGGCATCTCGCAACGCATCGAGGACGAGGCCGAGCGCGAAAGCCTCCGGGGCAAGTTGCAGCAGCTGCTTCCGGAAGGCCTGGCCGGCGGCTTCATCATCCGGACGATGGCGGAGACCGCGACGGAGCGCGAGCTGCAGAACGATATCGAGTATCTCACCAAGCTCTGGCACGATCTGACCGCCAAGTCGGGCTCACTTCCGGTTCCCTCCCCCATCTATCAGGACCTCAATCTGGCGCAGCGGGTGCTGCGCGACATGGCGACCGAGGAGTCGGTGCGCATCTTGGTCGATTCGCGCGAGACCTATCAGAAGATGCTGGACTTCGCGCAGCAGTACACGCCGGCCATCGTCGAGCGGATTGACCACTACAATGGTGACCGCCCGCTGTTCGACCTGAACGGCGTCGAGGACGAGATCCAGAAGGCCCTGGCGCGGCGTGTCGAGCTCAAGTCCGGCGGTTACCTCATCATCGACCAGACTGAGGCGATGACGACGATCGATGTCAATACCGGTGGCTTCGTTGGCGGGCGCAGCTTCGACGACACGATCTTCAAGACCAACCTCGAAGCCGCGCAGGTGATCGCGCGTCAGCTGCGGCTGCGCAACCTCGGCGGCATCATCATCATCGACTTCATCGACATGGAGAACGCCGACCATCGCGCCGCGGTGCTGCAGGAGTTGAACAAGGCACTGGATCGTGACCGCACGCGGCTGACGGTGAACGGGTTCACCCAGCTCGGATTGGTCGAAATGACGCGCAAGCGCACGCGCGAGAGCCTGGCCCACATCCTGTGCGAACCCTGCATGACTTGCGCCGGTCGGGGCGAGATCAAGACCGCGCAAACCGTCTGCTACGAAATCCTGCGCGATGTCGTGCGCGAATCCAAACAGTTCAGCGCACGCGAGTTTCGCATCCTTGCCTCGCAGTCGGTGATCGATCTGTTCCTGGACGAAGAGTCGCAGAGCCTGGCGCAGCTGGGCGACTTCATCGGCAAGCCGATCTCGCTCCAGGTCGAGAGCCTGTATACGCAGGAGCAGTACGACGTCATTCTCATCTGACCACGGCGGCGCGTTCTGGCCGCGCCTTCGCGGCTTCTTCAGGCGGCTTCTCCGGCGCGCACCGCCGGAGCCCGGGCGCTTCGAGACCGGGAGCAAGTTCTCCTGGCAGGGCTGGGTCCCGGTCGCGCCGTGGGTATGGCCGTCGCGCGACTACCTCGTTTACGTACCGCGCGGCCACTCACGCTGGCGGCGGCGGCCGCTGGTCGTGCTTCTTCATGGCTGCCGCCAGTCCGCGGAGGAGATTGCCAGAGGAACGCGCATCACCGCGCTGGCCGACGCCCGTGACTGGCTGGTGATGCTGCCGCGCCAGGCGAAGCACGCCAATGCCTGGGGCTGCTGGAACTGGTTCGACCAACGCACGGTGGCGGGCAAGGGGGAAGCTGCGATCGTCGCCGCGCAGGTGCGTGCCGTGCGCCGCCTCTACCGCGCGCACCCTCGGCGCATGTTTGTTCTCGGCATGTCTTCCGGCGCCTGTCTTGCCGCCGTGCTCGGGCTTCGCTTTGCCAAACTGTTTGCTGCCGTCGGTTTGCACTCGGGCGTCGCCTGTGGTGCGGCGTCGAGTCCTGCCGCGGCCCTGACTACGCTTGCCACCGGCGCGGACACGGACCTCGCGGCAATCGCCCGGGAGGCGCGCGAGCGCACCTCCTCGCGCGCGCTGCCGCTCCCGATATGCGTCATTCACGGCCAGCGCGACGACGTCGTGGCCGGTAAGAATGCGCTCGACGTGATGCGCCAGTTTCTGGTTTTCAACTGCTATCCACCGCTGAGCGTCGGCGCCGGCGACGCGCTTCCCGCCGCCGATGTGGCGACGACGACCGCGCTGCCGGGCGGTCAGACGATGACCACCGACGATTATTGCAGCGACGGGCGACTTCTCGCTCGCCTCGTGCGCGTGGCCGAACTGGGCCATGCCTGGAGTGGTGGCGACAGTGCTTTTGCGTACAATGACCCCCGGCCGCCCGATGCGACCACGCTGTTCGGCGCGTTTTTCGCGCAGAGCATGCGCTAGCGCGGTGACCGCTGCCGGCAAGGCAAGGAGAGCGGCGATGACGATCGAGGGCATGAACCATTTCACGGTGCTCACCGACAACGTGGCGGAGACCGTGCGTTTTTACGGCAACGTGCTGGGCCTGACTTCCGGCGATCGCCCGAATCTCGATTTCCCCGGGGCGTGGCTCTACGCTGAGGACCAGGCGATTTTGCATATCGTCGGCGGGCGGCCGTCTGAGGCGCTGCGCCCCGGCGTGATCGACCACATCGCCTTCTCCGCCCACGGGCTTGCGACGACGCTGCAAACCTTGACCGCGCACAAGGTCGAGCACGTCTGCCGCAGGCAGGTTGGCTCGGGGGTGTGGCAGGTCTTCTTTTTCGACCCGAACGGCGCGCGCGTCGAGCTCGATTTCGCCGCGGACGAATCACCCCAAGCCTGATGGCGCCCGCCGCCTTCGACCATTTGGTCGTCGCGGCGGCAACGCTCGAGCAGGGCGAGACCTATCTCGAGCAGCGGCTTGGGGTGCGCCCGCAGCGCGGTGGCAAGCACGTCCTGATGGGCACCCACAACAGCCTCATCGGCCTCGGTGCGAAGCGCTATATCGAAGTCATCGCCATCGATCCGGAGGCGAGCCCGCCGCGCGGGCCCCGCTGGTTCGCCCTCGACACGGTCGCCCTTCAGTCGACCTTGCCCCGGCTGATTCACTGGGTCGCGCGCACGGACGACATCGACACCGCGCGACGATCCCTTGGCGTCGACCCAGGCGCGGTCCAAGCGATGACGCGGAATGGCTTCAAATGGCGGATCACCGTGCCGGTTGACGGAGCGCTTCCCGCCGGGGGCGTGCTGCCGACGCTCATCCAATGGGCCGACCACCGCCATCCGGCCGACGCGCTGCCGGACAGCGGACTGCGGCTACTCGCGCTCGCCGGCGCGCATCCACATCCGGGTGTCATTCGATCCGCACTCGCCGTCCTGGCGCTCGGCGAGACGATCAAGGTCACCTATGGGGCGCAGCCGCGAATGGTCGCCATGCTGCAAACGCCGCGTGGTCCGGTAACCCTTTAGTAACCCAATGCGCTCCAGAGCAGGTTGCCCAGCATGCGGCCGGGAACGAGCGTGAAGATGCCGGCGATCACGAGCCCGCCGAAGAACAGCCCTTGCATCGTCCTCGCGTGGCCCTTGACGTCGCCCGTCCGGATGCGATAGATCGCCAGCGGAATCGACACCAGTGTTAGCAGCGTGAACGAATGAATCCAGGTGAAGTGCAGAAAGCGGGGAATCCAAAGCGAGCTTAGCGCCACGGTCAGCATCAGCGCGACCCAGGTGCGGCCGAGCGCCTTGTGCGACGCCGTGCCCTTGCGCCGCGCAAGCATGACGATGCCGAGAAGGAGTGCCGACACGGCGGCGGCAAGGTGGACCAGGACGGGAACCGGGATCGCGGCGGGCAACATGCGGCCAAGCATCGCCGCCGCGCGTGGCGCGCACAAGCGGTGATGCGACGAAAGGCATCGGCAGGGGGCGAACGGCCAGGGGCCGGCGCGAGCTGGGCTCGGTGTCCGTGCCTAGGCCGGCGGATTCGGCTTCCTGACCAGGCGCTGCATCGCGAGCGCCAGACTGGCGCGCAACCTTTCGGTCGCCAGGACGAGCTGATGGATTTCGTTGGCGCTCGTCCGCTTGAGGCCCGCTGCGCCCAGATCGGCCTGCTGGCCGACGGAAATTCGCTCCGCCGCCCGAGTGACACGCTTGATCGGCCGTACCACGGCGAACTGGATGAACAGCACGGCAACCAGAAACGCGCTCACCAGGAGTCCGATCTGCAACGGCCCGACCACGTCGCTGGTCACCTTCCAGAACGAGCGCACGGGCAGCCGGACGCTGATGATGCCGGCCACCTCGCCTTCCTTAAACCCGAAGCCGTGTTCGGTACCGTAGCGGATCTTGACGTCAGCGGGGGCGTTTTCGGCGCTGGCATGGCAGGTGAGACATGAGGCCTTCACGTACAGCGTGCGCGCAAGGCGGAAGCTGTCGGGCGTCATCTCGTAGTACTCCGCCAGATGGTTGGCACGGATGCGTTCCAGCGCGCTGGCTTCGAAGGCGTCGGGCTTGTTGACCGGGTTCATGAAATTGTGCGAAGTCACACGGAACTTCGCCGATGACGCGGATTTTTCGACGACCTCCGAGAACTCGCGCTGCGCGAGTGCCGGATTTTTTGAATAAAAATGCCATATGTCGGCGGGCGCGCCAGTGCCATCGGGAGCGCTAACCAACGTCACTTGGCCAAGGTAGCTCTTGTTGTCGTCGCGAACCCACACGCGTCCATACTGCGACACCCAGCTGCCGAAGGCGTCGACGTTGTCGGCGACGGTCTCGGCCTGCGATTTGAGCTCGCTGCGATACACGCTGTCCAGGACCAGATAGAACGAGCCGATGATCAGCAGCAGCGCGAGCACGAAAACGATGGCGAACTGGGTGGTAATCGAGCGGTTTAAGAGCATTTATTGTCTCCCTCGTTATGCTTGCGACTGCCTAGAGTCTGACGCAGCTTAGTGCATCGTTGACGAACGCTTCGCGCCGTTCGGGATCCTCGACGTGCTGCGCCAGCAAGGCAATGTACTGTTCGATATCGGCAGGGCGGATCTTGTTGCCCGTCGCCAGCCACGCGTTGCGTGCGTCCTCAGCCAACTGCTGTCCAAACGGACCGACCTCGACGATGAACAGTTGATCGATCCCTGCGCAGATGCGCAGCAACGTCGGCAGCGCGCGGTGGGTGGCAGCCATGCCGTCAATCGTGCCCGACAATCCGGACTACGGCAACTCCGCCGCGGGCATGCGCGCGAGAATGATCGGGATCTTGCGCGCCAGCCCGCGGGCTCCGGGATGCTTCTCGTAGTAGCGGGGGTTGGGTGCCATTGCCGCCAGTCGCGCCGCCTGCTCGGCGGTCAGCGCCCCGGCGCTGAGACCAAAGTAGTGACGCGCCGCGGCCTCAGACCCAAAAATACCGTCTCCCAACTCAATTACATTGAGATAGAGCTCGAGAATGCGCCGCTTGTCCAGGATTGCCTCGAGCATCAATGTGATCAGTGCTTCCTCGCTCTTGCGCCAATAGCTCCTTTGCGACGAGAGGAAGAGGTTCTTCGCCAGCTGCTGCGTGATCGTCGACCCGCCGGCGACGATGCGGCCGCGGCGCGCATTGCGGTCGATCGCCTGCTCGATCCCATCCCAGTCGAAGCCCTCGTGCTCGATGAACCTGGCATCCTCGGCGGCGACCATCGCCCGCTTGAGCTCGACCGAGATACGCTCATAGGGAACCCAGGTGTACGCAATTCGGGCGTCCGGATGCTCGGTGCGCCTTTCGGAGAGGCGCATCGCCATGAACGCTGTCTCTCGCGGCGGGTGGTCTCGCCACCACCAGATGTGAACTGCGTACCAGCCTTGCAGCAGTGTCAGCGCGGCCATCGCCAGCGCGACCGTCCACAGCAGCCAGCGGCCGAGGGGAGCCATGGCACGGTCTTACTGGGAAATCAGCGCGTCGCCCGGCGCGAAGGTCCAGGTGCGCGTGATGTAGAGAATGTCGGTATCGCGCTTGATATCGGGCGGGAACGGGGCATAGGGCGACGCCATCTCGACGATTTTCGTCGCCTCGAGATCGAGGATCTTCTGCCCGGACGTGCGATCGACAGCGATGCTTTCGAGGCTGCCGTCGGCGCGAATACCCACCGTAAGAAGGAGGCTTCCGTATAGCTTCCGCGTGCGCGCCACCTCGGGGTAGTTGAGATTACCGAAGCGCTCGACCTTGAGCCTCCAATCCTCGACGTAACGTGCAAATCGGTACTCCGCCGCACGCGCACCGACGAACCGCCGCTTCGGCCGCTTTTCATACGCGTCCATCTCCTTGGCGATCTGTGCTTCCAATCGCAATGCTTCGAGCGTGTGCTGCATCTGCTCGGTGGAGCTCGGGAGTTCCACCGGATCGGGCACCTCGGTCGGCTTGGCGACGGGCGGCGTCACCGCCGCCGCGGCCTTGAGCTGGGCCATCATCTGTTTCGCCTGCGTTTCAAGCCGCTCGACCTTCTGCGTCGCCACGGCGAGCTCCCGGTGCGCGCTGTCGCGTTGCAGTATGGGCAAGGGAGACTTCGCACGCCGGTCGGCGTCGGTATTGCCTCCGCCATCGAGGCTGGCCTGGGCGAGAATTTCGGCCTTGGTCGGCTTGGTCTTCGACTTGGCGTTGACCAGCGCGACCTCGAGCGGAGGGCCGTTGCGATCGAAGCCAGGGAGCAGGAGTGGAGTGAATCGGAGCGCGAGTACCAGCGCGTGGAACAGGATCGATCCGGCAATCGCCAGCGTCAGCAGCTGGTCGCTGCCCGTGTTATCGGTGACCAAAAACGGCAACGACACCGTGCGCGGATGGACGATCGGCACGGCGCGCGGAGCCCGCCGCGGACCGGGCGTGCGCGCGGCCGTGCGGAGTACCGGTGCAGGTCGTTTGCGCGCGGGCTTGGCGGGCATTTCCCTCCAAGTATAGCCCCCCTGCCTTGCCGACCGGAGGACCGGTCCGCAGCCATCTTCGTCCGCTAATCCGCGGCGAGCCCCGCGTACCGTGTCTCGAGCGTGACGGCCAGCAGGTCGATGCGCCCGACAGACAGCCGTACCCGCGTGTCGGACGCAAGCCCAGGCAGGTCGGCGACGCGGGTCACCAGAGGCAGCGAATCGAACCGCACCAGGTTTTCGCGCATGACGGTCGCGGTAGTCTGCGTCACGCCCTCCTGCAACAGCCAGCGCAGGCACCAGTAGTGCTCCATGCGGCTCTGGAAGTCGGCGTATTGCGCATAGGTGACCTCGAAGTCGGCGGCGGCGGCGAACAGTTCTGCGTCGCCCCCTGCATAAGGCGGCTTGTCGCCGGCGACGACGGCAAGCAATTGGCGTTGATTGACGAGGTCGCTGTAGCGGCGCAGGGGCGAGCTGGCCCACAGATACTGCGCGACTCCGAGGCCCTGGTGCGCTTCCGGTTTGGTGCTCATCCTCACCTTGCCGGCCAGCTGCGTGCGATAGAGCCCGGGTACGCTCGCGTCCGCGAGCAACTTTCCCCAGGTGCTGTTGACGTAGATCATCAACTCGGCCACCAGTCTGTCGAGCGGCGAGCCGCGCGGTCGCGGCACGATTGTCACGCGGCCTTCCGGCGTTGCGGCCCAATCAACCCGAAAGTTGTACTCCACGCGGGGCGCCTCGGGCTTTCCACGCGCGGCGCCGAGTTTCTGCGCGACCCGCCACAGCATGCGCAGTTCATCGGTCCATTCCGGTTCGCCTGTCACTGCGGGCGCCGCAAAGCGCTCGCCTATGGCGTCGAGGCGAAGGTTTGCCGCCACGGACACGCGCTCGAGCCGGGTCTCCTGCCTGACTGGCGTTCCGTCGGGCGTCGTCTCGACATAGAGCGACAGCGCCGGTCGTGTGCTGCCCGCGGCCAAGGTGAAACCGTCGAGGAAGGGCTCAGGCAGCATGGTGATCTTCCGCCCGGGCATGTAAACAGTCGACAGGCGCGTTCGCCCAATGGCATCCAATGGTGAGCCACGCGCTATCGCCGTCGCAGGTGCGGCGATATGAATTCCGATTTCGATGTGTCCGTTCGGGAGTGGCCGAACCGAAAAGGCGTCGTCGATTTCGGTTGTCGCCGCATCATCGATCGAAACCGCGCGCACGGCGGCAAGGGGCATCCCGGGTGGCAACGGCATATCGCCGTGGTAAGGGAACGCCGTACCGTGCGGAAACGCCTCGAACAGGAAGCGGTTGAAGTGGAATTCGTGTGTCGACGGGATCGCGCCGCAGGCCATGAGCAGAGCGATCGGATTGGTCTGCTGCGCGGCACAGGCCGCCGCGACCGCCCGCGTTTCAAGCGCGAGTTTGTCCGGCTTATAGAGGAGCATCGGCAGGGCTGGGCCGAAAGATTCGGGCAGCCGGTGTGCCTTGAGCTGCTCCGTCCAGGCCGCGATTTCCTCCGCCTCGCGGCGCTTACGCTTCGCTCCCTCCAGCGCCGCCTTGAGGGCGTCTGCCGGTGCGGCACGATAGCGGCCCTTGCCCTTCTTGTAAAAATGGGCCGGCGCGGCGTGCAGGCAGAGCGCCAGCGCCGCGGCCTCTGCCGGCCGTGGCGCATGGCCGTAGTATTCGGTTGCGAGATCGGTGACTGCGAACTCGCGCCCGTCGCTCACCTCCCACAGAAAATTCGGGTCGAGCCCGGCAGCGAGTTTTTGTGCGTCCGCGAGAAGCGCCAAAGGCGAGGGCTCGGCAAAGCGCAGCAGGACACTTGCGGACTTGATCTTGAGCCGCTTGCCCGATGCCGCTTCCACCTGCAGCGACGTGTCGTTGTCGGCGAGAACCGTGCCGGCCTTGAACGTGCCGTCGTCCTCGAAAAAGACGTGCATGAATCTTGGCGCGCGGTCCGGTGGATGGAACCCGCGCGCGCCGCGGGAAGTGGGCCCGGATTATACCCCAGCCCCGGCACGCAGTTGGGGGCGCGGAGGTCATTGCGCGCCTGGGCCGATTGCTTCAGCATGGCGGTTCTGCGCAAATCAACCCTTTCAGGACGTCCATGGAATTCCGCCGGCTGGGCGAGTCTGGCCTCGAGGTCTCGGTGATCTGCCTGGGCACGATGATGTTCGGCGACCGCACCGACACCGCCGCCGCGCAGCGAATCGTCGCCTCCGCGCTCGATGCGGGCATCAATTTCATCGACACCGCCGACGTGTACGTCAAGGGAGCGTCGGAAACGATCGTCGGGGCCGCGATAGCCGCCAACCGCCGGCGCTGGATTCTTGCCACCAAGGTTGGCAACGTGATGACGGGCAAGCCACACGACGGAGGGCTGTCGCGGCGCTGGGTGATACAGGCCTGCGAGGACAGCCTGAAACGCCTGGCAACCGACACTATCGACGTCTACTATCTGCACCGCGATGACACCGAAACGCCGCTCGATGAGACGATCGAAGCGATCGGCGACCTGATACGTGCCGGCAAGATCCGCTATTTTGGCGTATCAAATTATCGCGGGTGGCGTGTAGCGGAGGTAGTAGGCCTGTGCGCCGAACTCAACGTGCCGCGTCCGATCGTGTGCCAACCGTACTACAACGCATTCAATCGCACGCCCGAGGTCGAACTCCTGCCCGCCTGCGATTACTACGGACTCGGCGTGGTGCCCTATAGCCCGCTGGCGCGCGGCATCCTCACTGGCAAATACACACCGGGCGCTGCGCCGCCCGCAGAATCACGGGTTGCACGCAAGGACCCGCGCATGATGGAAACCGAATTTCGTCCCGAATCGATCGCCATGGCGCAGACCATCAAGACGCACGCCGAAAAGAAAGGCCTTACGGCAACCCAGTTTGCGCTGGCGTGGGTGCTCAACAATCGGATCGTCAGTGCCGTGATTGCGGGACCGCGCACCTTCGAGCAATGGACTGATTATCTGTCCGCGGTCGGCAAGTCGCTCGACGCAGACGACGAGGCGCTGATCGATTCGCTGGTTACGCCGGGGCATCCGTCTACGCCGGGGTACAACGATCCGCAGTACCCGTTTTACGGCCGGATCGTCGCCTAGCGTCGTCTCGCCGATCTCTGCCCGCTGCGCCGGGCCCAGCTCGCCGATCCGCCTCCTGTGCGCTCACGCGCAAGGCGACGCATTGAGCCGGTTTCTCGTCGGCCGTCTTGGGACGGACTGGCCGTTACCCGCGACGAGCCGAGTTTGCCCTACTCGTTCGCGATCCCGTGCGGCACATGGCCGGACGCAACATGCTTCGCCGCGGATTCGACATGGGTGCGCTGGTCGTCGAAGAAAAAATCGGCGCCGAATGCGCGCAGGAATTCGCCCTTGTCCAGGCCGCCTAGGAAAAGCGCCTCGTCGATGCGGATATTCCAGGCGCGAAGGGTACGAATCACGCGTTCGTGAGCAGGCGCACTGCGGGCAGTGACCAGCGCCGTGCGAATCGGGCTCTTGTCTTCCGGGTAATCCGACTGGATCTGATGCAGTGCGGCCAGAAACTTCTTAAACGGCCCGCCGGGCAATGGATCGCGCGCGGAGGCGGTTTCCTGCGCCGCGAAGGCGTCGAGCCCACCGGACTGGAACACCCGCTCGGCCTCGTCGGAGAAGATAACCGCGTCGCCATCGAAGGCGATTCGCAGCTCGTCGGTTTCGTTCTTGTAGATGCTGGGGAAGATTGTTGCCGCGGCATAGCCATCGTCGAGTGCGCGCTTGACGTCCTCGGTATCAGCAGACAGAAAAAGGTGCGATCCGAACGCGGGCACGTAGCGCGACGTCGGCTCACCCTTGGTGAACGCGGCGCGACTGATCCCGAGGCCATAGTGCTTGATCGAATTGAATACCCGCAGTCCGGTGTCAGCGGAGTTGCGCGACAGCAGAATTACCTCAACGTATTGCTTCTCGGGCCGGTTCAGGCGCAGCATCTTCTTGACCAGCGTGAATGCGGGCCCGGGGGCGAGAATCTCGTCTTCGTGCCCGATCTGATACCGCTGATAGGCTTCCACGCCCTGCTCGGTGAAGATGCGGTGGCTTTCCGACAGGTCGAACAACGCGCGCGAGGAAATCGCGACCACCAGCTTGTCGGCAAGCGTCGGCTTGGGCATGCGCCATCCTAGCGCCGAGCCGCCGCCGTGGCTATGGCAGCGAGCAAATCCTCTCCGTACGCGGGCGACGTCGCCGCCGCGGCGATAGCGCGTTGCGAGCCCTAGGCGGGACGCTATGCCGCGCGGCGCATGCCGTTGCCGAGTTCGGCGAATACGGCGCGCACCTGCTCGACCGCCCAATCGATCTCCGTGCGCGTGATCACCAGCGGGGGAGCAAAGCGCACTACCGTGCCGTGGGTGTCCTTGGATAACAGCCCTCGCAGCAGCAAGCGATCGACAATGGCGCGGGCATCGGTGCGCCGGGCGTCAACTTCGAGGCCGACGAAGAGTCCCTTGCCCCGAATCTCCCGGATCAGCGGACTCTGCACGGTCTTCAACTGGGCGAGCAGATGAGCGCCCAATTGTGCGGAGCGCTCGATCAGCCCTTCCTCGCAAAGGACCGCGAGCGCCTCGAGGGCAACGCTGGCGGCCAACGGGTTGCCGCCGAACGTGCTGCCGTGATCGCCGGGCCGAAAGACCTGCATCAGTTCGTCCGTGGCCACGAATGCGGACACCGGTAGCATGCCGCCGCCGAGCGCCTTGCCAAGCATGACGCCGTCGGGTCGCACCCCCTCGTGCTCGCAGGCGAGGAACTTGCCCGTACGACCCATGCCGGTCTGGATTTCATCGGCAAGCAGCAGCACCCGCTGCTCGCGGCAGATGCGCGCGCATTCGGCGAGATACCCTGGAGGCGGCACGACGATGCCGCCTTCGCCCTGGATCGGCTCGACCAGAAACGCCGCCGTATGCGGAGTGATCGCGGCCGCAAGCGCAGCGGAGTCGCCGAACGGGATCAATTTGAATCCCGGCGCGAAGGGGCCAAATCCATCGCCGTACTGCGGGTCAGACGAGAATCCGACGATGGTTATCGAGCGGCCATGAAAGTTTTGCTCGCAGACGATGATTTCGGCCTGGTTGGTCGGGATCCCCTTGACGCGATAGCCCCATTTGCGCGCCGCCTTAAGGGCGGTCTCGACCGCTTCGACGCCGGTATTGACCGGAAGTGCGCGGTCGAGCCCGGTCAGTTCCGCCAGGCGCCTGAGCAACGGCGGCAGCTTGTCGGTGTAGACCGCGCGCGAAGTGACCCCCAGCCGTTGCGCCTGCGCGATCAACGCCTGCACGATGCGCGGATGGGCGTGACCATGGCTGACCGCCGAATACGCGGAGAGCATGTCGAGATAGCGCCGACCGTGCTCGTCCCAAAGCCAGACGCCCTCGCCATGGGCCATGACGACCGGCAGCGGCTCGTAGTTGCGCGCGCCGTATTGGCGCTCCGTCTCGATTAGCCCCGATGCGGCCGCAGCCAGACCCAAAGGGCCCTCGCCGGCATCGGCGTTGCGGGTGGAGTGGACTTCCGGCTTCATGACACGGCTCCTTCGGCCCGGCGAATCGCTCGGGCGTCGTTGACCGTGAGTGCGCACTCGCACATAAGATGCATAAGACGCGGGGTATGCGAACCACGGCCGTCGAGCCCGGCTCGGCGCCGGGCGGACGAATCAGAAATGAAGCGGGTTACGACTTCGCCAAGACATGCGCGTATTTTACCTTCGATCTCCCCGCTCTGCCCGCTGCGGTGCACAAATGCGCGCTCAAACAGGCCGCAGGACGCGCTGCAGAAAATCGCGCGTGCGCTCATGTGCGGGAGCGGCCAGGATCTGCTGCGTGCACCCCTCTTCGACGACCCGGCCGTGGTCGAGAAACACCACGCGGCGCGCCACCTCGGCGGCAAAGCCCATCTCGTGGGTGACGACCGCCATCGTCATGCCCTCGCGGGCGAGGGTGAGCATGACCTTGAGCACGTCGCCGACGAGCTCGGGGTCGAGCGCCGACGTCGGCTCGTCGAACAGGATCGCCTTCGGCTGCATCGCCAGCGCCCGCGCGATGGCGACGCGCTGCTGCTGGCCGCCGGAGAGCTGCGCCGGATAGGCGTCGAGCTTCTGCGCCAAGCCCACTTTTGCCAGTAGCGCGACCGCCCGCTCCTTCGCCTCGGCGCGCGCCACGCCTTTTACGTACAGTGGGCCCTCCATCACATTCTCCAGCGCGGTGCGGTGCGGGAACAGATTGAAGCGCTGGAACACCATACCCACTTCAGTACGCAGGGCGTGAATCGACTTCTGCTCGCGATGCACTGCGGTGCCATCGATTGCTATGGCACCCTCATCGTAGTGCTCGAGGCCGTTGATGCACCGGAGCAGCGTCGATTTGCCCGAGCCGGACGGCCCGATGATGCATACCACTTCGCCCTTGGCGACCTCGAGGCTGACGCCGTCGAGGACGCGATGGGCCCCGTATGACTTGCCGACCTTGCGCACGGAGATCATTTGCGCCCGAAGCTGCGCTCGAGGCGGTGCGCGAGGTACGTCAGCGGGAGGCTCATCGCGAGATAGAGCAGGGCCACCAGCGTGAATACGGTCATGTTCTTGAACGTCGACGCGGCAATGAGCTGGCCGCCACGCGTGAGCTCGGCGACCGTGATCGCTGAGGCAATCGAGGAGTCCTTCAACATCATGATCATCGTGTTGCCATAAGGGGGAAGAAATACGCGTATCGCCTGCGGCAGAACCACGCGGCGCATGATCAAGGCGGGCCGCATGCCGAGCGACTGGGCAGCCTCGACCTGTCCGGGATCGACCGCCTCGATGCCGGCGCGGAAATTTTCAGCCTGATACGCAGAATACGCGATCCCGAGCCCGATGAATCCGGCCTGAAAGGCCGAGAGTTGGACGCCGAGATCGGGCAGCACGAAGTAGATGTAAAACAGCTGCACCAGGATCGGGATGCCGCGAATGACGGTGATCAGGGCGATCGCGGTCCAGGAGAGAACGCGTACCGGGGACAAGCGCAGCAGCGCCCAAGCGAAGCCGAGCAGCGTGGAGAGGACAAGCGCGCAAAGCGTGAGCTCGATGGTTACGACGCAGCCTTGCCACAGGATCGGGAGAAAATCCTGCGCGTCGCGGAAAAAAGTCTGCATCGGCCCGATTGCGCCGCGTTCATGCGTCGGTTATTTCAGACTCCATTTCACCAGGATCTTGTCCACCGTATGGTCGGCCTGCAGCTTGGCCAGCGATGCGTTGATCTTCTTGAGCAGCTCGGTGTCGGTCTTGCGCACTCCGATGCCCACGCTTCCGGTCATCTTCGGTTCGTACGTGGGTACCAGCTTCGCCTTGAAACTCGCGTTCTGCGACAGCTGATACTTGAGGATCGGCGCGTCGCCGAAGCCGGCCTTGATGCGGCCGAGGCTGACGTCGCGGAGGATGTCGGCCAGGGAATCGTAAACCTTGACCTCGGCGAAGTCGCCATTTTTCTTCAGGAAGTCGATGTACACGGTGCCGACCTGCGCGCCGACGACTTGCCCCTTGAGTTCGGTGAATGATTTGTACGGCGTGTTGTCGTCGATGCTCACTACCATGCCCTCGGGATAAGGAAACACGGGGTCGCTGAAATCGATCACTTCTTTGCGTTGCGCCGTGATCAACATTGCCGCGGAGATGATGTCGATCTTGTTGCTGGTGAGCGACGGGATCAGCGCAGAGAAAGGCGTCGCCTGGATTACGACCTTGAAGCCCGCGTCGTCGCCGATCGCGGTGATGAGATCCACCATTGCGCCCTGGATCGTATTGGTCTTCACGTCGAGGAAGGTGAAGGGAATACCGGTCGGCGTCGAGCCAACGTTGTAGGTTGGCGTCTGCGCAGGGCAAACTCCGGTATAGGCGACTGTGGCCAGCGCGGCGGCTGTGAGCGCGCGGCCAAGCAAGCGAATGGCGTGATGCAGGATCATGGTCGTCTCCCTCCGTAGGCTTGTGACATTGCGTCACGAACCCGATAGTACGCGATAGCTGCCCGCAGCAGCGGCTGTCGCAGCGGGTGCAGCGGAATGGGCTTGAGCGCCAACACCGGATACGCCGGCAGGCCTCGCCCGTTGAGTATATCGGCGAGCACCAGTCCCATCGTCGTGGCCATTGCCACGCCGCGGCCGCAATACCCGAGCGCCGTCCATATGCCCGGAGCCACCTCGGCCAGATGAGGAAGCCAGTCGCGTGTGATTCCCACCCGGCCGTACCAGCGATAGGGCCATTGCATGTCAGCCAGCCGCGGATACATCCCGGTGGCAGCGCGTTGCAACCTGGCATAGATGTGTTCCGGGACGGAATCCGTCGCCGACCCGCGGCCGCCGATGATGAAGCGGCCGTCCGCGTCAAGCCGGAAGTAATACAGAAGCGTGCGCGTATCGGAGGCCACCGTGCCGCCGGGCAGGATCGCGCGACGGTCGATCTCGGACAGAGGATCGGTCGCAATCTGAACGCTGGTGGCGACCAACTGGTTGGCGGCGAGCTCGGGCCACAGGTCAGCCGAGTAGGCGTCGGTGGCGAGAACAACCTGGCGCGCTCGCACCTCGCCGCGAGGCGTGGTCGCGACCCATACCTCGCTGTCGCGCGCGATTCGCATCGCCGGCGATCTGGTATGAACGCGCGCCCCGTGCTTTATCGTCACAGCGGCGAGTCCGCGCGCGTACGCTAGCGGATGCAGCGCGCCGGCCCGGCGGTCGAGCCAACCCTCGCCGTAAGCGTCGGTACCGAGCAGCGTTCCGACGCGTTCGCGCCCGAGTAATTCGACCGGCGCGCCGCGCGCGGCCCATTGCCGGGCCCGGGCCATGATCGCCTGCGTTGCCGCGGCTGAGTGCGCCGGTTGAATCCAGCCGCATTGCATCGCGGCGCAATCGATGCGGTGCTTCGCAATCAAGGCAAAGACGCGATCGGCCGCTCCCCCGACCAATCGCACCAGCGTCTCGCCGCGCGCGCTGCCAAACCGCGCGACGAGATCGTCGGGATCGTGCTTGAGGCCGGGGATCACCTGTCCGCCGTTACGCCCCGATGCGCCGTGCCCGATATCACCGGCCTCCAGCAGAATCACGGAGCGGCCGCCTTCCGCCAGCGCAAGGGCGCAGGACAAGCCCGTGTAGCCGGCACCGACGACGACGACCTCTGCGTCAACGCGGCCCTCGAGCGGAGCGGTAGCAGGCGCGGGTGGCGCGGTCGCGCGCCAAAGCGAGCGCCGCTGGTCGATCCCGCCGGCGTTCGTCGTTAACGTAGCGGGAGTCATGAGCAAGTGGTCTCCGCCGCCAGACAATCGAGGCCGGCAAAGCGCAGCACCAGCGCAACCTCGTCGGCAAAGCCACGATAGGCGTGATCGCCGCCGCCCCGAATGAGCTGCCACGCGCCCGCGTAGAACGCGATGGCCTGTCGCCAATCGAGCAGCTCGTCGCCCGCCTGAGCCAGCAGGAGATAACGTTCCGGAAGCGTTATGCGCTCGACCTTCAGCGCCGCGAGTTCGGCCACATGTCGGGGAGTCAGTTC
Organism: Casimicrobiaceae bacterium; assembly: GCA_035939595.1. Classification (GTDB taxonomy): domain Bacteria; phylum Pseudomonadota; class Gammaproteobacteria; order Burkholderiales; family Casimicrobiaceae; genus PALSA-1003. The sequence goes on along the minus strand of DASZFQ010000048.1, from coordinate 11,385 downwards.
GTAGACCTCGCCGGTTGACGGATTGCGCTGCAACCCGAGATAGGGCGTGAGGATGCGCTCCGGATCGACCACGGGATTGACCAGAACGGCCTTCGCGCCGTGAACCTCTGCAAGATGCGTTGCGTAGAAACCACCAAGCGAACTGCCCACGAAGGTCAGCTCATCTGATTTTCCGCTTTCGGCCCAGCGGTCCGTCACGCGCACGGCCTCGGACGGCCGGTGCGGTAGCCGCGGGAGGAAAAATTCGGGGCGTACATCCGAGGGGAGCGCGGCGATCGCGCGCGCCAGAATCTGCCCCTTCACCGACGCGGAGCCGCTGTTGAATCCATGCAGGTATGCAATCCGTATCAAGCCCGCGGCCCAAGGCGATCCAGCAGCTTGCCGTGAATGCCGTCGAACCCGCCGTTACTCATGATCAAGACATGATCGCCGGGCCTCGCCGCAGCGACGATGGCGTCGACCAGTGCGCCGAAATCCGCGCTGGCAAACGCCCGTTCGCCGAGTGGCTTGAGCCAGGCGGCGGCGTCCCAGTTCAGATTGGCAGCGTAGCAGAACACCAGGTCGGCCGCGCGTAGACTGCCCGCGAGCGCTTCCTTCATCGTGCCGCGCCTCATCGTCGCCGAGCGCGGCTCGAAAACGGCCAGGATACGCGCCCCGTCCACGTGCCGTCGCAAACCATCCAGCGATGCCGCGAAAGCGGTAGGGTGGTGCGCGAAATCGTCGTACACCGTGATACCTCCGGCGGTTCCTCGCACCTCCATCCGCCGCTTCACACCGTGGAAAGACGCGAGCGCTGCAAGGCTCGCGTGCACTGGCACACTGACATGGCGCGCGGCGGCGATCGCGGCCAGCGCGTTGAGCCGATTGTGCTGCCCAAGCAGCGCCAATGGCGGGAGCACGCCCTGAGGCGCACCGCGGAACTGAATTGAACCGTCGCCCGCAATGGTCCAATCGGGGCCGGCGCCGGGCGCGTCGGCGGGTCCAAAGCGTTCGGTTTCGCTCCACAGGCCGCGCGCGAGCACGCGCCGCAGGTTTTCGTCGGTAGCGTTGACGATAAGCCGGCCGCTGTGCGGTATCGTACGCACGAAGTGATGAAACTGCGTTTCGATCGCGGCAAGATCGGGAAAGATGTCGGCGTGATCATATTCGAGATTATTGAGGACCGCAGTGCGTGGCCGGTAATGGACAAACTTGGCTCGCTTGTCGAAGAACGCCGTGTCATATTCATCAGCCTCGATGACGAAAAACGGGCCGTCAGTTAGGCGTGCCGAAACACCGAGGTCCGTCGCGACGCCGCCGATCAGAAACCCCGGGTCGAGTTCCGCCCGATCGAGGATCCATGTCAACAGCGCGGTTGTGGTCGTCTTGCCATGCGTGCCGGCGACAGCGAGGACCCATTTTTCGCGCAGCACCGCGTCGGCAAGCCATTGCGGCCCCGACGTGTAGCGGCGCCCACTGTCGAGGATCGCCTCCAGCAGCGGGTTGCCGCGAGATATCGCGTTGCCGATGATGAACACGTCGGCCTGGCGGGCGACGTTGTCGAGCTGCGAAACCGCGTAGCCTTCGGTCAGTTCGATGCCGGAAGCCGCGAGCTGCGTGCTCATCGGTGGGTATACGTTGGCGTCGCAGCCGGTCACCTTGTGGCCCGCCGCGCGCGCAATCTCGGCGAGACCGCCCATGAAGGTGCCGCAGATGCCTAGGATGTGCAGATGCATGGTGTGCGTTCAGGTCGTCCGTGCCAGCTTGATTGCAAGTGCGCGCTCGTAGGCGGACTCGAGTGCACGTGCGTAGCGGTCGGGGTCGGCGAGGCCCGATTGCGCAAGTCGGGAGGTTATCGCCTGCGCGATCGTTTTCCGCCATGCGGCGTCCTCGGCAAGCCGGCAGGCGATCGCGATGTACGCTGCGTCGGTTGGCGCAGCGGTTTCGGTCACGCCAAGATGGGCGAGCAGGCTCCATGTCATGCGCTCGGCTGCACGCTCGCCGACACGCGTCACGACCGGTATCCCCATGTCCAACGCTGCCGCGGTGGTATCGCCGCCGGTGTAAGGCAGCGTGTCGAGGACCACGTCGATGAGGTGGTAGCGAGCGCGATCGGCCGCCTCGTCCATCGTGCACGGTACAAATGTGACCCGATCGCTGCCGATGCCAAACGCCGCCAGTCGTCGCAGATACAGCGTCCGGTCCGCTTCCCGGTATGGGGAAAAGGCGAGCACGCTGGCGGGAATCCGTTCCAGGATCGCGCCCCAGAGGGACAGGCACCGCGGCGAGAGCTTGAGCAGGCTTACAAATGTGCCAAACACGACCGTGCCGGGCCCGATCCCGAGCTCTGCCCGCGTAGCCGGCGGTGCCGCCGCCGGAGCGACACGACGCAGCGGCAGCACGCAGCCGTCGAGCCGCAGTGGTGCCTCGATCTGATACGCCGCGGCGTCGGCCAGGTCAACATGCCGGTCACTGAGCTTGAAATCGACCTGCTCCAATCCGACCGCGCCGTGCGACCCCAAGTGCGAGATGATCACCGGTGTGGGCTTGTAGAGCAGGATGCCTGGCCGCGATGATCGCGAATGGCCCATCAGGTCCACGAGCAAGTCGAGTCGGTCGCCCGCGATTATCTGCGCCGCGCTGCGATTGTCGAGGCCGTCGAGCTGGACGAACCGCTCGCAGCATGCGCGAAACTTCTCGGTGATGACGTCCTCCAGCTCGCGCACCGCCAACGAGTAGGCATGCACCGTTACCCTCGCCCGGTCGTGCTGGCGCAGCACGTCGAGCATCAAGCGCCCCATGACGTGATCGCGAAAATCCGCGGAGAGATAACCGATGCGCGCCGGCCCGGGCGTGCCCGGGGCACGAATGCCCGGCACGGCAACGTCGTTCAAGCCGGCACGTTCTTCCTGCCGCAGGCGGTTATAGGTGTCGTGTAGGCGCTTGAGTGTGGGTCGCGATACGTCGAAGTATTCCGCTTGCGCCAGAGTAACTCCGGCATACCCTGATTCGCCGCTGCCGTATGGCCAGTCGAGCGCGAGCGGCAGATATTTCTCCTCGTAATCGGCGCCCGGTGCGATGCGCGCCGAAAGCAGTCCCGCGGACACGACGCGCACCGAAAGCCGAGCGTTGGCCTCAAACGCCCGAAAGTCGTCGAACGCCTCCTCCTGCTGGTGGAAGAGCAGCAAGTGGCGGCGCAACGCAAACCAGATCTCCTCATCATCGGGCGCAAGCGCGCGGGCGCGGCGTAGCACCGGCAACGCTTCGCCCCAGGCACGAAGCCGGTCGAGCGCCTTCGCCTGGTGGAACAACGCCTCCACCGACGTCGGCGCAAGCTCTGCTGCATGCTCGAACGCGCGCTCAGCGTCCTCGAATCGCTTCTGGCGCAAATAAAGGTGTCCCAAACCCAGATGCGCCTGAGCCCAGCCGGGCTTGAGCCGGGCCGCGTCCCGAAGGCTCGCTTCGGCACCGGCCAGATCGCCTTTGGCCATCTGCAGCGCGGCAACGTTGTAATGTGCTTCGTGGAGCTCGGGTGCGCAAGCGAGTGCCTGCGCATACGCGGCGAGTGCGTCGTCGATGCTGCCCGCCGCGGCCCGCTTTGCGGCCTCGTCGAGCAGCGCGCGCAGACTGCTCATGGCGTTGCGCGGCGAGGCGCGACCGACGCGCCTGAGCGCATCGGTATCGCGGCGAACGCGATCAAGCCGGATGCCGTCACCGCGTCGGGACCGGACGCCGAATCGCCCACGGCCGCACCCGATTCGGGTCCGTTCGTCGCGCCGGCCGCGCGGCAGGCGCAGGAGGTCAGGGATGCAAAGTAAAGGATTGGCACGGCGGTCATGTTCAGCTGCCCGCAACCGGGCGGCTGCCATTATCTCCGATTGCCACGCCTGTACCGAGACCCGCCTTCGCCGCCCACGAGCGTGGCGCATAGAATCGGCGCTCGGCCGCCCTGACTGCGCGCGCGAGACTTTGTATGCTTGAAGGGGGGCTGCCGAAGCGCGGGGACGCGAGAAGGCCTGATCAGCGCATCGCGCGAACCAGAGGCAGGTCGACGCTGACGATCACGCCCTGGGCGTCGGTGCGATTCATCGCCGTCGCCCGTCCACCATGGAACTCGGCGATCAGCCGCACAATGTACAGTCCCAGCCCCAAATGCGGCTGGTCGCGAGACTGCTCGGTCCGGACCGACACCATCGAATCGAATAGCCGACCGTGCATTTTCAGTGGCAGGGGCGGCCCTTGATTGGCGACGCTGAGGCGAATACCCAAGACATCGCGTTCGAGCGCAACGTTGATCGGGGTTCCGGGAGCCGTGAACTCGAGCGCATTGGCGACGAGCTTGTCGAGCATCTGCGCAACCAGTTCGGGGGCGCCATCAAAGGATATTTCTCCCGCGGGCAGGCTGAGTTCGATCGCCTGCTGCGGATAGGCGGCACGGTAACCGTCCACGCAGCCCGCGATGACGCGGGCGATGTCGAAGCGCTCACGCTCGGCATCGGCGAGGCTGTGCTCCAGGCGTGTCGCCTCGGTCATCCGTGTGAGTATGTGCGCCAGACGGTTCAGCCCCTGCTGCGCCCGCTCCATGTAAACGCGTGCATCGTCCGGCAGTGGCTGCATCCGCAACGCATCGAGCGACGAACGTACGACGGCGATCGGCGTGCGCAGTTCATGTGACAACCGACTTGCCATCGCCTCCTGATAGGTCGCGTACTGCGCGAGGCGCGCGAGCACGTTGCGAAAGCTCCGCGACAGGTCGCCGATTTCGTCACCGGAATTCGAGACAGTGACCATCCCGCGCACTCGGCCCTGAGCGTCGATCGCCGCCTCAGCTTGGTCGCGTAGCCGGCGAATGCGCGTCGACAGCCACGAAGCGTACAGCGTCAAGGCAACTGAGCCGATGAGCAGTGCCGCCAGCACGATGTTGAACAGGCGCGCGAAGGCCCGGTTGCGCTCAGCGAGCACCGCGTTGGTCGTCTCCTCGACGATAACAGCACCTTTCACTTCGTCCCCGACCCAGATCGGATGCGCGGCGGACACGATCACGGCCTTGCCGTCGGCGGTCGGCCGACGCTCAACGGTGAGGATGCCGCCGAGGGCACCCTCGACGTCTTTGTCCGCGGCAATCACGCGTCCGGAACGCTCATCGTTGAAGTCTTCGGTCGGCTGCTGAAGTACGCGCGCGTACAGGGGTTGCAGAAGCTCGCGTTCGAGCCACTGCCCGACGCGCGCGACGGGGCCCTGCACCGGGGACCCATCCGTTGCGGGCGCCTCCACGCGCCTGAGGCTGCCCGCGCGAGCGAGCACGTCCTGCTCACGATCCACGACCCATATGCGCGCCGTCGTACGCGACAGGCCGCGAATGATCTGTTCGATTTCTGGCGAGGCGGGCACCGCAGCCACTGGGATGCTCGGCGACGTCGTGGGCTCGTCGCTGGCACGCCCTGAACCAAGCGATTGCAACGGCGTAGCGCGCGCCTCGAATAGTCGCGGCCGGTCGTGTAGCGCGGTCGCCACTGCCTGTGCCGTTCCGGCCAGCGTGCGTTCTTGCGCGTCGCGCAAGAAACGCTCGAGTTCGCGCACGTACTCGTAGCCCAGCCAGGGGATCGCCAGGAAGACGGTCAGCACCAGCAGCAGCTGCGCGCGGATGCCCAACGCGATGCGCGGCCTGTTCATCATTCAAGGGATCGCGACCTAAGCGGCGGAGTTCCAGCGATAGCCCATGCCGTAGACCGTCGCGACGCAATCGAACTGCGGGTCCGACGCGAGGAATTTCCTGCGGATGCGCTTGATGTGAGAGGTTATGGTGCTGTCGTCGACCACAATCTTGGCGTCGCGCATCAAGCTGTCGCGATCCTTCACGTGGCCGGGGAAGCGGGCAAGCGCGTGCACCATCCAGAATTCGGTCAATGTCAGGTCGACCCGCCGGCCCGACCAGTGAGCGGTCAGCCGCTTCAGGTCCAGTGTCAGCGCGCCGCGCTCGAGAATGTCCTCCGACGCTGGAGGCGCCGTGAGCAAGTCACTGCGTCGGAACAGCGCCGCGATGCGCGCATTCAAGTGCGGCAGGCCAACGTCCTTGGTCAGGTAGTCGTCAGCGCCCAGGCGCAAGCCGGCAACGATGTCGAAATCAGAGTCTCGCGCCGAAAGAAAGATGATCGGGACCGTCGCAGACAACGCGCGGAGTTCCCTGCACAGCGCGAACCCGCCGTCGATCTCGTCAGCGAGTCCGATGTCGATAACCGCGAGATCGGGGAGGCGTGAGCGGAACGCGGCGAGCGCATCCGCGCGATTTCCGTACGCTGCGACCTCGTAGCCCTGCTTGCGGAGGACGTCAACGTAGTTTCCGCGGATAGCGGGCTCGTCCTCGACGATGGCGATACGGCGGCTCATGTCCGCTCCCGTAGCGAGGGTGACGTCCGACTATAGCGCACCACGAGCCGGCGACCGAGCATCGGGGGACGTCGGCCATGTTTTTGCCATTATTCTTCGCCGCTAAGCCATGGTTCGATACCGCGCCGCGCCATGACGTCAGGTTCAACTGTCGGCATAGGAGGCCCGGTGAAGAGCAGATTCCATGCGACCCTCGATTGCATTGCCTTGCGGGCGCGGGTTCTCGACCGCCTTCGTCAGCCGCAGCCGCGGGCCGCAAACCGTCATACGCAGCCACGCCATGCCAAACGCTAATCGTACCGCCGCCGCCCTGACTTCACGGGTCTGGTGGTATCTCGTACTCCTGGCGATGCAGAGCTTCGCCATCGGCCTTGCCGCGAGCCTTTTGCTCGGCCTGGCGGTATTCGCAGTGGCCTAGCTCGACCGCCGCCGAGCGGGGAGGATCTATCGGCCGGATCCGCCTGACACGCGCCTCTAAAGAGAGGCTTGTGCTCCACGGCGACCGCCGAGTCTTCCCCGGTCGGCAGCGATGGTCATTCGCCTAGCGGTCGCGCCTGAGCGCGCCGATGAGCGCGGTGCCGCCTACCCAGAACAGCACCGCCAGGACCATGCCGATCATGGCGCTGGCGATGCCGCCCCCGATTCCCGTACCGCCGAGCGAGGAGACGATCAACCAGGCGATAAGCGCGCCGCCGCCTCCGCACACGACGATGGCAAGGAGCCGAAGGATGAAAGAGGGCACCGCTTCCTCGATGTGAGTTACCACCGGCACAAGCCGCCCGGTCTCGATTTGCTATTCTATCGCGGATGAACGATCGCACTTCGGCTCTGCGTCCGGATGTTGCCGCGCGCGATGCGGTGCGCGCCTTGGTCGCCTCGCAGATCCGGGAGGTCGCCAACGCCGGCATGGGCGAGCCGGATATCCTGCCCTTCTGGTTCGGCGAGCCCGACGAAGTTACGCCGGCATATATCCGGGAGGCGGCGATAGCCTCTATCAATGCCGGCGAGACGTTCTATTCGCAGAACTTCGGCATCGAAGAGTTGCGTACCGCGGTAGCCGAGTACGTCTCGCGGCTTCATCGGCCCATTGCCCTCGACAATGTCGCGGTCACGGCGTCGGGCATGTCGGCCTTGATGCTTTCCATCGAGGCGCTCGTCGACCCGGGCGATCGCGTCGTCTGCGTAACGCCGCTGTGGCCGAACCTGACCGAGATTCCGAAAATTCTCGGCGCGGAGGTGGTGCGCGTCGCGCTGAAATTCGGTCGCGAGGGCTGGCAGCTCGATGTCGACCGCCTGCTCGATGCGCTGACTCCGGGCACGCGCGCGGTGATGGTCAACTCGCCGAATAATCCGACCGGGTGGACGCTTGCGCGGGACCATCAGCAGGCGATCCTCGCGCATTGTCGCCGCCATGGCATCTGGATCGTCGCCGACGATGTCTACGAGCGTCTGTACTATGCCGGCGTAGGCTGCGCGCCGTCGTTCCTGGATCTCGCCGCTCCGGGCGATCGCCTCGTGAGCACCAACAGCTTTTCGAAAACATGGCTGATGACCGGGTGGCGGCTGGGCTGGATCGTTGCGCCGCCGGCGCTGATGCCCGATCTCGGCAAGCTCATCGAATACAACACATCCTGTTCGCCGGTCTTTGTGCAGCGTGCAGGGATAGCGGCGCTCCGCGACGGCGAGGCTACCGTCGTGCACACGCTCGAACGCTTCCGCGCGGCGCGCGCGCTGCTGGTAGACGAATTGGCCTCGATCGAGGGTGTCGAGGCCGCTCCGCCTCCCGGCGCGATGTACGTGTTCTTCCGCATTGCCGGCGTGACCGACAGCCTCGCGTTCTGCAAGCGCCTGGTGCGCGAAGCGCGTCTGGGCCTCGCACCCGGCAGTGCGTTCGGCCCCGAGGGCGAAGGCTTCGTGCGCTGGTGCTTCGCCTCCAGTCAGGACCGCCTTTTGGACGGGGTGAGGCGTCTGCGCGATTTTCTTAGTCGCCGCTAAGCAGCGCACCGCCCGTTGCCGCACCCCCTTCCACGGCAAATAGGGCTTGATGCGTGGGTGCTGGGCATGGCGCGGCTTCGATTTCCCGCGGCGGCGCGTCGAGCGACCTAAGGTGTCCCCCTGAGAAACTCACCGAGCAGCCGGTGAAAATGGTGCGTGCCGCGCTCATGCGTGGGCGAGTAGCGCCCACGGCGATAGAAAGACGAGCGCACACCGCGCTGCACCGCCTCAACCACCGCCTCGTCTTCGAGCTCAACCTGATGCAGCGCGCCACCGGCGCCCTGGCGTAGCTTCGCCTCGTCCCACACGTAGGAACGGAACTCGATGCGCGTGCGGTCGATCGCCTCCGGGACGACACGGTTGAGCGACAGGCCCCAGGGATAGCAGTTGAGCATCAGGTTGGGAAAGATCCACCAATAATAGGCGCCAACACGGCGCCGGCCATCCGGCGCGCTTTCCGGTATGTCGAATGCGAGTTCCCCTTCCGCGGCCAACGCGAGTTGCAGGCTGGAGTAACGGAAGAGCTCTTGCTCGTAGCTCGCGCAATCTATTACCTTGCTGAGCGCCGGATGGACGAACGGGATGTGCAGGGCCTCGAGGAAATTCTCGACGTAGAGCGCCCAGTGCGCATTGATAACGTAGTCGCGGCTGCTCGTCGTGTCGAGGCGGAACTGTGCCAGCGGCAGCCAGGCCAGGCGGGTGCTCAGAGCATTCAGAAACGCTTCCAATGGGGCGACCGGATCAAGCGAGACGAAGCCATGATCGGCCCATGCGGCGAATGGTATCTGCGGCAAGTCGTCGGCTGCCGAGGGGAAGTTCTTCGCTTGCCCAAACTCCGGCATGAAGGTCATGTGCCCGGAGAGATTGAAGCGGCGCGAGTGGTAGCCGCAGCGGATTTGTTCGACCTTGGTGCAGGGCTCGCGTACCAGGATATTGCCACGATGGGTACAAACGTTCGACAGGCAGCGCAGCGTTCCCTTCGTGTCGCGCACCAGCAGCAACGGCTCTTCATAGAGCCCGCGCAGCAGCTCGCGCGGTGCCACTGAACCGGGGTCGGCAACGTCAGCCAGATCGCCGATCCATTGCCAGGTGCGACCGAAGATGCGCTCACGCACCCGCGCGTACGTCGCCTCGTCCCGGTAGAACGCGCTATCGATAGTGGAGGCGACCGTGATGTCGGGGTCGACAAGATCGGCCATGGGCGAATGCTACCAGTTGCCGCCGATCGGCCGCGGCGAGCCGTTGCCCTCGGTCGACCACGATTCGCCAGCGTCGCGCCGCAATGGCGACACGACCGAGACGTCGATCTCGTGGTTAAATCCGACCCACAGCGAAAGTGTGCTTGCAGATGAAGCCGCCCCCGCACAACGCCTCGAGGATGCTCCGCGTGCGTCACCGCCACACCCATCACCCGCCGGGCGCCTGTTCTCCGAGCGCGATGTCGACCGTCATTTCGTTGGTAAAGGGTTCCAGTGCCCGCTGCAGTTCCTCGATTGGAACGCTTTCCGGCACGACCAGCAGGACCTTGACCTTGAACAGGTGTTCGGCCGGCGTAGCGCCCTCGACGATCTCCGTGTGGAGGTCCTCGATGCTGATCTGGCGCCGGGCAAGGCTTCCCGACAACTCGCTCACAATCCCCAGTCGGTCGTGACCCGCTAATTCGAGTTTGACGGCGCGGCGACCGGCTGGTACCGGGATTTGTTCCTGTGTGGCGATGGCGACGTGCACCCCCGACCGCTGCAAACCATCAAGCGCCGCGGCCAGCGACTCGACGTTCGAAGGCGGCACTTCAAAATGCACTAGACCGGCGAACCTGCCGGCGAGGGTCGCGATGCGGCTTCCGGCCCAGTTGGCGCCGAAGCCCTGTGCCCGCTCCGACAGCAGGCTGACAATGCCGGGACGATCGGGGCCAGTAACCGTTGCCACCAGCGAAGTGATCGCCGATTTGCCTTGCTCGGTCAACGAAACGGTCCTTCGGATCATCGGCGCTCGGGTGGCAAACCGCTCGTCCTGCGGCTGGGCGGGCACTTCACCGTGCTGGCGGGCGTACCGGACCACCCGGGCCAGCAGCTTGAGGCCCATCGGCGCCAGCGCGCGCTCCCACAGCTCGCGCGCGGTCTCGCCCTTGACGACGAAGCACCAGTCCTGCGCGGCAATGGCGCCGCCGTCCATGGTTTCGGCCAAATGGTAGACCGAGCCGCCGGCGATGGGATCGCCTTGCAGGATGGTCCATTCCACGGCGGCGATCCCGCGATGCCGCGGCAGCAGCGACGGATGGTAGCCGACACCGCCCAGACGCGAGCGCACGAGCGCCTCCTGGCTGACCCGGGCATGCGTATGCGCGGCGACGATCAATTCGGTCCCGTCGGCAATCGCCGCCGCAGGCACATGCTTGGGATTCTCAAGGACGTGGACGGGCACGCCGGCTGCCTGAGCGGCCAGTGCGAGCCGGTCGTCACCTGCCGGTGCAACCACGCACGCGATTTCGGCAGCGTCGGCACGCAGCACCTCGAATACCTTGGCGCCGAAAAAGCGGGACCCGACCAGCGTGCACTTCATCGCCGCAGGGCCTCCGACACGGCGTCACGCAGGTGTCGCAGCGGACCCTGGGCGAAGAACCAGCGTTCGGAAGTCATCGTTTTTCGCCTGTTTCGACCACACGTGGCCTGGGATACGATTGGAACGGCGTCGGCAGCGGCCACAATTCTAGGCATTAAGCCGCAGCGTGCCTAGTGCGCCAGTTGGGCTAGGAAACGGCTGTCGAAAACACCGGCTGCGTGAATAAATTGCGCGCCACCGCTCCACCCGGCACGGACAGCTGTTCACCTGCAGCAACAAGCTTTAAGCTCGCTTGACGCAGTCAAACTCTAAGGGGGAGTCGATGCAATCGATACCGATCGGGGCCACGGGCTCGTTCAGTCTGGTCGTCCTTCCCGACCATCTCGCCAGCCGCTTCAAGGATGCGACATTGCCCCCGGTTCTGGCGACGCCGGTCATGATCATGGTCATGGAAAACGCGGCGCT
>DASZFQ010000047.1:0-55986 GCA_035939595.1 Casimicrobiaceae bacterium | reverse complement strand
GCGCGTAGGGGCCGGCCCGCGCGAGAAGCTCGGCGTGCGTGCCGCGCTCAACGATGCGCCCGCGCTCGAGGACGAGAATCTGATCGGCACCGATGATGGTCGACAACCGGTGCGCGATGGTGAGCGTGGTCCGATCCGCGGAGATCTGCTCGAGCTCCGCCTGGATGAGCTTTTCGGACTTGGAATCGAGCGCCGAGGTCGCTTCGTCGAATATCAGAATGCGTGGATTCTTGAGGATCGCGCGCGCGATTGCCACCCGCTGCTTTTCACCGCCGGAAAGCTTCAACCCGCGCTCGCCAACGGGCGTGCGGTAGCCTTCGGGGAGGCTCGCCACGAAATCGTGAATCTGCGCCAGCCGGGCAGCGGCGATGATCTCCTCGTGGGTCGCGCCAGGGCGACCGTAGGCGATGTTGTACTCGATCGAGTCGTTGAAGAGCACGGTGTCCTGCGGCACGATGCCGATCGCCGCGCGCACGCTGGTCTGCTGCACCGCGCGCAAGTCTTGCGTGTCGATCACGATGCGGCCTCCGGAGACGTCATAGAAGCGATACAGAAGTCGCGCGAGCGTCGACTTGCCCGACCCGCTCGGGCCAACCACGGCGATCGTGCGTCCCGACGGAATCGTGAACGAGACATCAAACAGGATTTGCCGGTTCGGCTCGTAGGCGAAATCGACGTGCTCGAACCGCACTTCGCCCTCCGGAACGCGCAGCGGCGGCGCGCCGGGCGCATCCTTCACTTCGGCATTCGCCTCGATCAGCCGGAACATCCGCTCCATGTCCGCAAGCGCCTGCTTGATCTCGCGGTAGATCACGCCGAGAAAGTTAAGTGGAATGTAGAGCTGGATCATGAAGGCGTTGACCAGGACGAGATCGCCTATCGTCATCGTGTGGTCGACCACGCCGAGCACCGCCCGCCACATGATCAGCGTGACCGCGACGGCGATGATCGCGCTCTGCCCGACGTTGAGCAGCGACAGCGAGGTCTGGCTCTTCACCGCGGCGGATTCCCACCGCTGCATGCTCTCGTCGTAGCGCGATGCCTCATATTCCTCGTTATTGAAGTACTTGACCGTTTCGTAATTGAGCAGGCTATCGATGGCCCGCGTATTGGCCCTGGAATCGAGCTCGTTCATGGCGCGCCGAAAGCCGGTTCGCCACTCGGTTACCGTCACCGTGAACACGATGTAGAGCGCGAGAGCGCCTATCGTGATGGCGATGAACCAGATGTTGTAGCGAACGATCAGGATCGCGGACACCAGCCCGATCTCTACCAGCGTCGGCAGGATCGAGAACAGGGCATAGCCGATCAAGGTCGAGATGCCGCGGGTGCCGCGCTCGACGTCGCGAGTAAGGCCGCCGGTCTGGCGCGCGAGGTGGAATCGCAACGACAACGCATGCAAATGGCGAAATACCTGGAGCGCGACGGTACGCACTGTCCGCTGCGTCACCTTGGCGAATAGAAACTCGCGCAGCTCGGTGAACACCGTCGTCGACAGGCGCATCGCGCCATAGGCGGCGAGCAGCGCAAGCGGCAGAACGAGCTCCGCCGGGGCCGTCAGGCGATCGACGATCTGCTTCAAAACTAGCGGAACGCCCACATTGGCCAGTTTGGCCGCGATGAGGCAGCTCAGTGCCAGAAAGACCCGGCCCCTGTAGGCCATGAGGTAGGGCAACAGGGTGCGCACGGTCTGCCAGTCGCTGCGGTAGGCGCGATCGGCGGGTGCAGGAAGCGAAACGGAGGAGGTGCGACGCATCGACAAGAAGCCGCGCTTGGGCGCGACCGGTACGCGGGAGTGTAGCAGACCGGTGCGCCGGCGCGGGTCAGCAGCGAGCAAACGTCAGGGGCGGCGCGAAAACCATTCGTTGCCGCCATAGCCGACGAAACCCATCGCCAGGCGCACGATGCCGTAGGCAATCCAGATCGCCGCCTTGTACCAGGGCGAGCGGGAGCGCCAATGCAACGCTGCCACCGGGCTCGCTCCGGTCTCGATCATTTCCACGAGCGCGCGCTTGAGTTCGCCGGCGAACTCGCGGTCGCGCACGAACACGTTCGCCTCGCGTGCCATGAGCAGGCTGTACGGGTCGATGTTCGAGGAGCCAACCGTTGCCCAATGATCGTCCACCACGGCAACCTTGGCGTGCAACATGCTCTTGTAGTACTCCTGTATCACGACGCCGGCGTCGAGCAGCTGCCCGTACAACGCCCGGCCGGCAAAATGCAGCAGCACGTACTCGACCTTTGCCTGCAGGATCAGGGTCACCGCGACACCGCGCGCGGTCGCGTCCGCAAGGGCCCGACGAAAGGTGATGCCGGGAAAGAAATACGCGTTGGCGATGATGATTTCGCGCTTGGCGCGGCGAATCGCCGCCAGATACACCTGCTCGATGTCGCGGCGATGGCGCAGGTTGTCGCGGATCACGAATTTCGCCGTCTGGGTGCCGACGCGCTCGCCGCGCATGCGCTCGGGGAACAGCGGCAGCTGGCTGGTGCCGAGCTGGACGAGCTGCACCAGCGCCCAGACCCGCTGCATCGTGTACACGATCGCGGGCAGCAGCAGGCCCTCGACGCTGACGGCAAAATCGACCCGTGGTGCGTTGTGCCCGCGCGTGTTCATGTCGTCGATGATGTTAATGCCGCCGACGAACGCGAGGCGGCCGTCGACGTGAGCCAGCTTGCGGTGGAGTCGGCGCAGGCGGTGGGAACGGAATTGCCACGCGGATACCTCGGGCCGATACTTGAGAAGCTCCACACCAGTATCGCGTAAGAATCGCTCCAGCGATGAGGTCAGATAAAACTTGGCGCCCCAGCCGTCGACCATTACCCGCACCCTGACACCGCGGCCCGCCGCGCGGGCCAGGGCTGCGGCGACGCGCCGGCCCGCCGCATCGTCGGCGAAAATATAGCTTTCGAGCCAGACCTCGTGCTCGGCTGCATCGATCGCCCGCTCCAGCGCCGCGAAATACTCAGCGCCGTTGCGGAGCAATCGAATGCGATTGCCCGGGCGATAGCGGTCGGCGGGGTCAGCGCGCGCTGCCACGGGGGAGGCGTTCGAGCTCGAAGGTCGCTGTCAGCGCGGCGTGGTCGGACAGGCGTGCCAGCGGATAGGCGTAATGCACACCGGTGCCAACAACGGCCAGGGCGCGGGAATAGATGCGGTCGAGGCGAAACACCGGCAGCACCGCGGGAAAGGTGCGTGCCGGCCGGCCGCGCGCCTCCTCGAACACCTCGACCACACCAAGCTCTTGCTGCAGCGTGCGGTCGGCCTTGCGCCGCCAGTCGTTGAAGTCGCCCGCGACAATCAACGGCGCATTCATCGGTACCGCCTCGCGAATGCGCTCACACAGTGTGTGAACCTGCCAGCGTCGCCCCCGCTCGAACAGGCCCAGATGGATATTGATGCAATGCAGCGCGGGCAGGCCGCGTTTGGGCTGCAGCACGCAATGCAGCAAGCCGCGGCTTTCAAACGCATGCGCCGAAATGTCCAAATTCGTCTGGGAAACAATCGGATAGCGCGACAGCACCGCGTTGCCGTGGTGGCCATGCTGATATACGGCGTTGCGGCCGTAAGCCACCTCGTGCCATACGGTGTCGGCAATGAACTCGTGCTGCGGCTTCACCGGCCAGTTGCGGTAGCGCCGGGCGTGGCGTCGATGAACCCCCTGCACTTCCTGCAGGAACAGGACGTCGGCTGAAAGCCCGTGCAACCTTTCGCGCAGCTCGTGGATGACCACGCGCCGGGTCAGGTGCGAGAACCCCTTGTGGATGTTGTACGTGGCGACCGTTAAGCGCATGGTTTGCGGCGAGCCGAAGGGAACGCAGGCCCCAATGGTAGCGGCATTTGGGGCGGCGCCGCGCCCGGCGCGGCGCAGGCGGCAGGGGTTGCGGGCGGCGGCGTACCCAATGTAAGGTGCCAAAGCCCAATGCGACCAAGGGGCTAGATGGGCGCCAGCAACCGCTGCTCCCGTCTTTAACGCATACCTTCAAATTCTACAAAGGAGACACCGAATGAAGCAGCAGACCACCCTCCAAGCCGCCGTTGCCGGCCTCCTCGCGCTTGGCTTTGCGGCCAGCACCGCCACGGCAGCTCCGGCGGCTCCGCAGCCAACCAAGGACAAGTGCTACGGCGTCGCCAAGGCGGGGCAGAACGACTGTGCCGCCGGCAAGCACGCCTGCGCCGGGCAAAGCACCGTCGACAAGGATCCGGTTTCCTGGAAATACGTCGACAAGGGCACGTGCGAAAAGATGGGCGGCACGATGTCGCCGAAGATGTAATGTGGCACCGGGTGGCGGCGCAAGCCGCCACCCTTCCTTCCCCCCTCCCGATCCATGTCCGTGGCCTCGCAGCTGCCCGCCGTCGCGGGCATCGGTTTACGCGCTCCGCACATCGCCCAGGTTCGCCGCGATCGTCCCGCGATCGGCTGGCTCGAGGTGCACAGCGAGAACTATTTCGTCGATGGCGGCCCGGCGCTCGTGGCGCTGGACGCGATTCGCGCCGACTATCCGCTGTCGCTGCACGGCGTGGGCATGTCGCTCGGCTCGGCCGACGCACTCGACGCCGGTCACCTCAGGCGCCTGAAGCGTCTGGCGGAGCGCATCGAACCGGCGGCGATCTCCGAGCATCTGTGCTGGGGGCGCGTCGACGGCCGCCATCTTAACGACCTGCTGCCCCTACCCTTCAGCGACGAGGCACTGACCGTCTGCTGCGACCGCATCGATGCCGTGCAGCGCGCCCTGCGGCGACCGTTGCTCGTGGAGAACGTGTCGGCCTACCTGCGCTTCGACACGGACTCCATGACGGAGTGGGATTTCGTCGCCGCGGTCGCCAGGCGCACCGGCTGCAGGCTGCTGTTCGATGTCAATAACGTTTATGTCAATGCGGTCAATCACGGCTTCGATCCGCTCCATTTTCTCGCCGCGATTCCCGGCGACGCCGTGGCAGAGATCCATCTCGCCGGTTTCGATGCATCCGGCCCTTGCCTGATCGATACGCATGGCGCGCGGGTTGCACCGCCGGTGTGGGAGCTCTATCGGGCGACGATCGAGCGCTTTGGCCCGAAGCCGACGCTGCTCGAGTGGGACACCGATTTGCCCGCGCTCGAGGTGCTACTCGACGAGGCGAAAACGGCGCAGGCGATCCTGGAGCAAGCCGATGCGCTCGCTGCGTGAGGTGCAGCGCGGGTTCACTGCGGCCGCGCTGTTCGACGACGCGGCTTCGCTGGCGGAGATCGGCATCCTCGCCGATGGGCTAGACCCGGCTGCACGTATCGCCGTCTACCGCAACAACGTCTTCGGCAATTACCGCCAGGCGCTTGCGGCAACCTATCCGGTGGTGCGTCGGCTGGTCGGCGCTGCACTTTTCGACGCGGCGGTCGCTGCCTTCGTCCGCGCGTACCCGTCCCAGCATGGGGACGTGAACCGCTACGGCGGCGACATGGCGCGCTTCCTCGCCACGTATCCGCCGGCGCGCACGCTCGTCTATCTGCCCGATGTCGCGCGCCTTGAATGGGCACTCGATCAAGCCAACATTGCCGCCGAGTCGCCGCCGCTCGATCTGCGCGCGCTGGCTGCCGTTCCGGCCGCCGCGCTCGGCGCGCTGCGCTTCGCGCTGCACTCTTCGGTGCAGATTGTCAAATCGCGGCACCCGGTCTTTCGCATCTGGCAGGTCAATCAGCCCGGTGAGGCCGGCGACAGCCGGGTCGAGGCGGGCGAAGGCGGCGACCTGCTGCTGGTGCGCCGCGCCCCCGACGGGGTCGTCATCGAACGGCTGGCGGCAGGCGAGCACGTTTTCCTCGCGGCCCTTGCCCGCAGCCGGCGCCTGGATGAAGCAGAAAAGCGCGGGGCGGCCGCCGAAGCGGCATTCGACCTGGCCGACGTGCTCAAGCGCCATGTTGCGCAGCAAACCATTGTCGCGTTCCGCGCGCCATCCACGCCTACCTAAGGGCTCAGCATGAATTTCCTTTCGTCCGCTTCGCCGCTCGGTCGTCTGGCCGCACTCTATTGCCCGATCGCGCGCCTGATCGGCAAGCTGCAGCCGCTGCTGCTGCTCGGCCTGCGACTTTACGTCGCACGCGTGTTTTTCATGTCCGGGTTGACCAAGATTCACGATTGGAGCGTTACGCTGGCGCTGTTCACCGATGAATATCACGTGCCGATGCTGCCGCCCGCGGTGGCGGCGCTGCTGGGGACCGCCACCGAGCTGTCGATGCCCGTCTTCCTGGTCCTTGGCCTGGGCTCGCGCTTCGCTGCCGGCGTGCTGTTCGTTTTCAACATCGTCGCCGTGATTTCCTACGCCGCCCTGCCCGACATCGCGGTCAAGGATCACATCCTGTGGGGAACGATGCTGCTGGTGCTCACCATCTGCGGCCCGGGCAAGATCGCGCTCGATCACTGGCTCGAACGCCGCTTGGCGCCGGGCCCGGATGGCGTCGGCATGAGTGCCTGACGGCGCGCATCGATCCATCCGAAGAGCGTTCGCGACGCAGCCATCGCGTCGCCGGAGGTGGGCCCGGCGCGGGCTCTCCGGAGCAAGCGACGCAGTCGGCCTCGAGCGAAGCAATGTGGACGGTTGCTGACGCCGAGATACTACTCGGCGACTTCCCATTTCTCCGCGCTGGCGCCGGCGAGCGCGCGAACGCGCGCTTCGTCCTTGGCAAATTCTGCCGCGGGCCCCTCGTAGACGACGCGGCCGTCGTCGAGCACGTAGGCGCGATCGGCAACTTCCACCGCGCCACGCACGTTCTGCTCTACCAGCAGCACCGAAATCCCTTCGTTGCGTGCCGACGTGACGACGCGAAAGACTTCCTGCACGACCAATGGCGCCAGTCCCTGCGAAGGTTCATCGAGCAACAGCAGCTTGGGATTGAGCAGCAGGGCGCGTGCGATCGCAAGCATTTCCTGCTCGCCGCCTGAAAGCTGGCGTCCCTTGTTGGACTTGCGCTTGGCGAGCCGCGGAAACAATTCGTAAACCCGTTGAATCGTCCACGGGCCAGGCCGTTCGAGGGGTACCCGTAGATTCTCGTCGACGGTCAGTTGCGCAAAGATCCGGCGGCCCTCGGGCACGAAGCCAACGCCGAGCGCGGCGATGCGATAGGACGGCCAGGTCGTTACATTCTGGCCAAAGATCGTGACCGATCCTTCGCGCGCGGGTGTGAGCCCGACCAGCGTGCGCAGGGTCGTGGTCTTGCCGGCGCCATTGCGTCCGAGCAGCGCGACAATCTCACCCTCGTTGACCGCGAGCGATACGCCGTGCAGGATATGACTCTTGCCGTAGTAGGTGTGCAGGCCCGACGCTTCCAGCACGCTCATGCGGCCTTCCCCAGGTATGCAGCCTGCACGCGTTCGTCGCGTGCGATCTCATCCGGGGTGCCCTCACCGAGTACTGCACCCTCGGCGAGCACCGTGATCCGATCGGCGAGATGGAACACCACGCGCATGTCGTGTTCGATAAGCACGATCGTGAGCTGCTGATTCTTGTGCAGGCGGCGGATCAACTGCGTGATGTTGTAGGTTTCCTGATCGCCCATCCCGGCGGTGGGTTCGTCCAGCAGTAAGAGCCTCGGCTTGAGCGCCAGCGCCATCATGATCTCGGCCGCCCGCTGGTCGCCGTGCGGAAGCTCGCCGACCAGCCGGCCGGCCCTCGGCTCGAGGCCACCCATCGCCAGCAGCTCCTCGATGCGTTGCCGGATCTGCGCGTTAACCACTCGCCCCAGCCAGGGGCTCCGCCGCAGCCCGGTGGCGACCTCGATGGCGATCCGCAGGTTTTCGCGCACCGTCAGTTCGGGGAAGATTTCGGTGATTTGAAACGTCCGCGCCATGCCCATTGCAACCCGTTCCTCCGGCGAGGTCCGGGTCACGTCCTGGCCCTGGAACAGAATGCGCCCCGAAGTCGGCGGAAAGAAGCCGCTGATCAGGTTGAAAAACGTGGTCTTGCCGGCACCGTTGGGGCCGATGATGGCGCGCAACTCGCCCGGCGGAACCGCGAGCGACACGGAATCGACGGCGACCAGGCTGCCGAAATGCCGGCTGGCGTTCTCCACCACGAGCAGGCTCATGCAACGCCCTTCCGCCGCAGGATGCCGAGCACGCCGCGCGGGAAGAACAGCACGACAAGCACGAAGAACAGCCCGATGAACGACATCCAGTTTTCGGTGTGGCTCGACACGTAGTCCTGAAGCACCACGAAGATGGCCGCCCCGATCAGCGGTCCCCAGAAGGAGCGCATGCCGCCGAGCACGGCCATGATCACAAAAGTGCCCGATTGATCCCAGCGCAACGCGCGCGGGTCGGTGAAGTTGCTGAGCAGCGCGTACAGCGTTCCGGCAAGGCTCACGAAACAGCACGAGATGACGAAGGAAAGCCAGATGTGTCGCTCGACCGGAATCCCGAGAAATCGTGCGCGACGCTCGTTCTCACGGATCGCAAGCAGGGTACGGCCGAAGGGCGAGCGCAGCAACAGCCACATCAGGGTCACCGCGACGGCGAAACACACCAGGACGAAGTAATAGAAGGCCTTGTCGTTGCCGAGAAGGTTTATTTGGGTGAAGCCGAGATCGAGCGCTTGGCGCTTCCAGCCGCTCACGCCGTCGTCCCCGCCGGTGACCGAGTTCCAGCGGAAGGCGATGAAGTAGAACACCTGGCCGAACGCGATCGTGACCATGGCAAAGTAGACTCCGCGCAGCCTGACGATCAACGCGCCGATCACCATGGCCGCGAGCGTCCCGGTTGCAACGCCGACCAGGATGCCCAGCGGCGTGCTGGGGTAGATGTACTTGATCGTCATTGCCGCCCCATACGCGCCGAGGCCAAAATAGGCCGCATGACCGAAGGACAGAACGCCGGTAAAGCCGAGGAGAAAATTGAGCGACATCGCCGCCAGGCCAAGGATGAGCACGCGGCTGGCGAGCTCCGTGTAGCCGCCCAGGGCGTTCATCCAATAGGGCATCGTGAGCAGCAGCAGCCAGATTACGCCCGTCCAGACCACCGCCGGTACGCGCTTCACTGGATTCTCCCTTCCTCACCCAGCAGGCCGCGCGGACGAACCATCAGTACCAGCCCCATCATGACGTAGATCACGGCTTCCGTCGCCGAGGGAAAGAACACGGTCGTGATGCCGGAGGCAAGACCGATCAGCAAGCCGCCGAGCAGTGTTCCCGGCAAACTGCCCAGGCCGCCGACAATGATCGCGACGAAGCTCGGCATGATGAGCGAAGTGCCGATCGTCGGTTGCAGTCCGAGCATCCCGGCCGCGAGCACACCGGCGAGGCCTGCAAGGTAAATGCCCAGGCCGAAGTTGAGCGTGCGCAGAATTCGGACATTGACTCCGAGCACCGAGACGGTCTCGAGGTCCGCAGTCCCGGCGCGGATGCGCATGCCGAGCCGAGTGCGGTTGAGGATGAGGAACAGGCCGATGACGACGGCCGTGGCCAATCCGACCATGAACAGGCGATAGCCGGTGAGGAAGAAGAACTCAGACGACAGCGGCGTCGACAGTTCCGGCGGAATGGGGTAGGGCACGCTCTGCGCACCCCAGATGGCGCGCAGGACATCCTCGAAGATGTAGGCAAGCCCGAACGTCAGCAGCAGGCTATAGAGAGGGTCGCGCCCATACACGCGGCGAATCAACACGCGCTCGACCACGATTCCGACCGCCGCCGTGGCGAACGGCGCAATTGCCAGCCCACCCCAGAACCCGACATAGGGAATCAATGTGTAGGCGATATACGCACCGAGCGCGAGGAAGCCGCCGTGGGCGAAATTGATCACCCCGCTCAGGTTGAGGATCAGCGACAGGCCGAGCGCCATCAGCGCATAGAACGCGCCGACGATCAGGCCGTTAAAGATATTGAACAGCAGCAGCTGGGTCATCGGGCCATCGCTTCCGGGAAACCGGACCTCGTGCATGCGGGTACCGCAGCACCCGTGCAAAGCCCAGCCCCGTGCTGGCGGGAATCGGCGAGCACGAAGTGCCGCACGGGTCGGGCGGCGAGGGAAAGTGGAGGCGACGTGCGGACGCGGCGCGTGCCGCGTCCGCGTGCCCGGCGCGTTACGCCGGCCAAGTCATCTTGCAACCGGTCTCCTCGAGCGTTCCGGCTGCATCGATACCCTTGACCACTTCGGTAACCTTGAACAGATCGTCGGGCGCACTGCCCTGCGCTTGCGCGTGACCGACGAACAGGTTGGGAATGAGCTGATTCTGGCCGGCGCGAAAGAACGCCTGGTCCGGCATCAACGATACCTCCGGCGGCAACTTCATGCCGGACAGCGCCTTGGCCATTTTCACCGCGTCGAGCGACTTGGCAGAATTAGCGGCCAGCGCGCAGCTCCAGGTCGAAGCGAACCCGAACCAGGTGCGTGCCGTCGGAACCCTGCCGGATTTCTTCATGATCGCATCGACGAACTCCTTGACGTGCGGCACGTTCGGCTGATTCCAGTACCACTCGAAGACCCAGGTACCGATCCGGGCGTCGGGCGGCAGGCCTTCCAGCGGCTCGAGCTCCTGCTGGCCACCGGCCAGATGAAAGCGCTTGTCGAGCCCGAATTGAACCGCCTGCTTCAGCGCGTTGACCATGTCGTCGCCTTGCACCAGGAACAGGATGACGTCGGGATTCGCGGCCTGTGCCTTGATGAGGTAGGACGAGAAATCGGTGGTACCCAGCGGCGTAAGGTCTCCGCCGACCTTCGTGTAACCAAACCTGGAGCCCGCCTTCTCCAGGCCCGACTGGAGTGTGTGACCGAAGGCGTAATCGGGCGTGATGAAGTACCACTTCTTGCCTGCGTTCTTGATCAGCGACGGCGTCACCGCATTGGCTTCCATCTGGGTCGTGTTGCAGACGCGGAACACGTTCCAGTGGCACGTGGCGCCCGTGACTGCATCGGTGTGCCCACCCGGCACGATGTGCATTACACCCTTTTCGCTGCTGACGTCCGCCATGGCCAGCGACAGAGCGGAGTTGACGTTACCGAGCAGGAAATTGACGTTGTCGCGTTCGATCAGCTTGCGCGCCTTCTGGACCGCCGTTCCGGCGTCACCACTCGTCGAGTCCTCGACCAGCAGATCGGCCTGGCGCCCAAGAATCCCTCCCTTGGCGTTGATCTGCTCGACGGCGAGTTGGCAGCCGATGAGTTCGTTCTTGCCAACGGCCGCGTAGGTTCCGGTCAACGGGTTGTCGAGACCGATCTTGACCGGCTCCTCGGCCCGCGCCTTGATGATAAAGGGGCCCGTGAATTGCAGTGCGCTGGCCGCCGCCGCGGCCTTGATGATCGTGCGTCGACTCACTTTGCGGGGAACACGCTGATTCGCCATCGTCCATCCTCCATTGAGTTGGGTCCGGTCCGGGCAAGATCGCGATGCGATCGACGAGCCCGGGTTTCCCCTTGTCAAGCCGCCTGCCGTTTTTTTATGTCCCAGCCTTGGACTGCGTATCGACCACCGGACGCGCTAACGACAGCGCAACCCGCGCCGCTCACCGAGGCCAAGGCGTGGTCGCAGACGCGCAACTATAGTGCAAGAAATCCGGTGCGGCAATGCACGCTCACATCCGATCGGGGCGTAGCGCCGGATCCGCCACCCGAACACGGGCAAAGGCGGGCGTCGGGGCCGCCCGAACCCCCGCGTCGAGCGGAGGTCTGAATATAATGAGTCTGAAGATATAGGGGACACCGCTGCCGTGGCCATGGCAAGCGACCGGATCGGGATCAAAGGCATCTGCTGGCGCGACCGGGTCGGGGTGCGGCTCGTCGCAGCGATATGGGCGCTCGGGTCGGTCACGCTCAGCACGGCGCAGCCGGCTTACGATGCGCAGTACGTCACCGAAACCGTGCCGCCGTTCATCGAGTTCCAGACTCCGGCACCGGCGTCCGTAACCATGCAGAACACCGGCACGGCAACCTGGCAGCCTGGCGACGTCTTCCTATCCACACAGGATCCGCAGGACAACTACTACTGGTGCATTCAGAACAACCCTTACGGCATGTACAGCGGCAACCGCGTGGTGCTTGACAACCCCGTTGCTCCCAACCAGCAAGTCACTTTCAATTTTGTGGTCAAGCCGCTGGCCTGCCGCTTCGCCGCGACATCACCGTTTGTGTTTCGCATGCTGTCGCAGACACACGGGACTTTCGGCGAAGAGACCCCCAATCCGGCAGTCATCGTATCGACGGCGACGCAATTCGTGTCACAACAGGTTCCCGCGACGGTGCCGGCCGGTGCCACCATCCTGGTCACCGAGACGTTCACCAACACGACGCCGATGACTTGGCAGACCTCCGATGGATACACCCTCGGGTCGGCAGGTCCCACGGGCAACACGATCTGGGGCGTCGGCCCGGTTCCGCTGCCCACCGCCGTGGCACCGAACGCCAGCGTAACTTTCACCTTCTATATCGTCGCACCAACCACGGTGGGCACTTACAATTTTCAGTGGCAGATGAACCAGGACGGCACGCCGTTCGGCAGCGTGTCTCCCGCAACCAGCGTCGACGTGATCGCGGCCGGCCCGGCCAACTACGAGGGATTGTGGTGGAACAGCCCGGCCGGGTCGGAATCCGGTTGGGGCATTAATTTGGCACATCAGGGCAACACGATTTTCACAACCTGGTTTACCTACGACCAATCCGGCAAGCCGTGGTGGTTGACCATGACGGCGCAACAAACGTTGACCGGCAGCTACTCCGGCACGCTGTTTCAGAACGCCGGACCGGCCTACAACTCGCTGCCATTCAACCCCGCGCTGGTGACGGCCGTCGTGGTCGGCACCGGAACGCTCACCTTCACCGATCTCAACAACGGGACCTTCGCCTACACGGTCAACGGCACCACGCAGACCAAGACCATCACCCGGCAAGTGTTCGGCCAGCTACCGACCTGCACCTTCAGCATCCAGACCGACCTCACGCTCGCCTACAATTATCAGGATCTGTGGTGGGCTGCGCCCGCGGGTTCGCAGCCCGGATGGGGCATCAATATCACACAGCAGGGAGAAACGGTCTTCGCCACCTGGTTTACCTACAACCTTGATCGGACGCCGCTATGGTTTTCGGTCACGGCACCACTGACTGCTGCGGCCACGTACAGCGGTACCCTGTATCAAACATCCGGCCCCGCCTTTAATTCGGTCCCGTTCCTCTCCGCCAATGTAACGGCCACCGCGGTCGGTACCGCAACCTTCACTTTCACCGACGGCAACACAGGAACGTTTGCGTACACGATCGCCGACGTGGCGCAGACTGCGGCAATCACCCGCCAGGTCTTCGTGTCACCCGGGACCGTCTGTCAGTAAGGCCCGGTAGTCTCTGCGCATCGTTCGGGTCCGCGACCCGCACGCCGCGCCCTCAAGGGTACCGCGGCAGCCCGGAGGAGGTGCCCATCTGTCATGTTGTAGACAACTATTCGTTCATATCAAATAGCCTGGCATAGCGTTTGCGTTGTGCAGCGGATGAAGGCCAATTCACCCCCTCGCAACGCGCTGTCGCTCGAAGCGGCCGAATCCTCGGCTCCCGAAGGTGACGCAATGCGTAAGGCAAGCGACCAATCCGCGTCCACTGAGAACGCAAAACGCGACCTTGGCATCAGGACATCAGATGAGTTTCTCGCCCAGGCGGCCAAGGAGTACCAAGAGGGCCGAATCGACCAGGCGCTTTGGCGCCGGGCCGTGGACCAAGGCGCCAACGACGCCTCGCTGGTGATTGCGGCCTATCTGCGCGCCCGTGCGACCGCATTGCAGCTGCAACGAGGTCGGGCGCGCAAATCCGACCCGGCACGGGGAACTGGCGAGCGCGGCGGAGGCTTGGAACCGCACCCAGTCGATGCGCCAACGAATGCGGTTGCCCGTTCCCGGGCCATGCAATCGAAGTACCTGGCCGCCGCGGCTGCGGGCGCGCTTGTAGCCGTCGCCGCCGTCGTGTGGCTCATTTCCTCGCCGCGGGAACCGGTACCACAGGCCGCGGTATCCACCGCCACGCCTTCTCCTACCCCGAGTGCACCACCACCACCCCCGGCCAGCGAGGCAACCCTCGTTGGTGGATCCCCCGCGGGCGATTCGCGTCCGAACTTTGAAGCCCGGGTACAGGAGCTCAAGCAGGCTGGCAACTGGAACGTGCTCGTCCTCTACGCGTCGGAATGGGCACGAAAGGAACCGACCAACCCCAGCGCATGGCACGAGCTCAGCGTCGGGTACGCGAAAATGCGTCAACTCGACGACGCGTTCCAAGCCGCTGCCAAGGCAGTCGCGTTAGCGCCACAAGACGCACTGCTGTGGAACAACCTCGGACATATCAATCTGTCTCTGGAGCGGCTCCCCGAGGCAAAGGTCGCGTTTGACCGTGCGCTTTCGCTGCTTGCCGACGATCCGGATACGCTGTGCAGTGCGGCGTTGGTCGCGCAGCGACAAGGCCGGGCCAGCGACGCGGGCGCGCTTGCAGGGCAGGTCAAAGCCGCCGATGGCGGTTGCCACAGCGTCAGCAGCGCGGCGCCCGTCGCGCACTAACCTGGCAGGCTCGTTCCGGCCTTCAGGACTCCCCCAAGACCTTGCCCGGCCGGCTGCGACGGCCTTAACCCGTCGCGCGATTCGCCAGCGCCCTTTTTTGCGGGCCCCGTGTCCCGAGGTGGTGCGACTGCTCAGGCTGAGGCTCGCCCCGGCGCGAATGGCGGGCGCGGAGGCGGTTTACTGCGCGCCGGCCCGGAAAAAAGCGAGCACGGTCTGGACGATTCCTCTTCGCTCCTGTCCAATTTACGATGGGGACGCTCGAATCGGGTGACGACCGCCCATGCCATGGTCGCATGCAGTGGTGGCGGCGACGATGGATCCCAGGCGCATTGCCTGGGGTCACGCGCACGACACCACGACTACGATGCGACGGCATTGCCATCTAACGGGGAGAACAAGCATGACGGTGAAGGTCGAAAAGAAGGGGTTCGTCTGGACAGTCATTCACGACCGTCCCGAGGCGCGCAATGCCATGGATCCGGAAAGCGCGGACGCGCTCACCCGGGCCTTTCTTGAGTTCGATGCGGATGACACGGCGCGCGTCGCGGTGTTGTACGGGGAAGGTGGCGCATTCTGCGCCGGCTGGGACTTGAAATACGTGAGCACGCTCGATGAGAGTTATCCGCTGGGCGAGCTCGATATCCCTGTCGCTGGGCCTCGCGGCAACGGCGGCGAGATTGCGCGCGGTCCTCTGGGCCCGTCGCGACTCGAACTCGACAAGCCGGTCATCGCGGCCGTAGCCGGCCCCGCCGTCGCCGGTGGAATGGAACTCGCCCTGTGGTGCGATTTCAGGGTAATGCAGGAAGACGCCTACTTTGGCGTTTACTGTCGGCGCTGGGGTGTCCCTTTGATCGATGGCGGAACCGTTCGCCTGCCCAAGATCGTGGGCCAGGGCCGGGCGCTCGAAATCATTCTGACCGGGCGCAAGGTTCCGGCAGAGGAGTGTCTGCGCATCGGGCTTTGCGAATATTTGGTCCCTAACGGGAAGGTACGCGCCAAGGCAGAGGAACTCGCCCAGGACATTGCGAGCTTTCCGCCAACATGCGTCCGGGTGGACCGGCGCTCGGCACTCAAGAGCCAGGGCCTTCCGGTGCGCGATGCACTAATACAGGAGTGGTACAACGGCCGCGAGGCGCTGGTCAAAGATGGCGCCGCAGGTGCCATGCGATTCAAGAATGGTCTCGGCCGGCACGGGGACTTTACCAAGATCTATTGACGACCGAGGCGATCGGCCCACCTCACCGCTTGCGATCGCCGCCCACTTTGCGCTTGCCGGATGGTCGGCCCGGCTTCTTCGCCGCCCGCCGCTCGCTGCGGTGGCCGCGACGGTCTTCGCGCGCGAAGCGTCTCTTCTTTGCCGCCGAACCGAATATCTGGGTCCACTTGCCGTTCTTGTATACGCCAAGGTAGCCCCCGGAGTGAATCTGGAACGGCTTGTCGATTTTGTTGAGATGATCAAAGCGCACAGTGCCCGGCTTGTGAAAGGACTCGAAATAGGTGGGGTAGACGAAGTTGGCCATGGGGATTCCGTTGACCCGGAAAGTGAGTTCTTCGACCGGATCGGCACTTTCGTATCCGTAGATGAGCTTCGAGTGTGGCCTCATCGTCACCAAATTGATTGCCGGATCCACCAGCATCTCCACTAGCTCGTGCGAGGCCGAAACACTTACCAGTTTGTTGTTCCGGAGCGTCGTCTTGATGAAGACCTTGGCCTGGGGAAGGCCATCGGGCGTGACATCGTGGTAGGCCAGGGAGTGAGCATGATCGGCGTCGTCGAGAAAAACCATTGCCCAATGGCCTCGGACGAAGCCCCTGGATTTGACCAGCTTCGCCCGCGTACCCCATACCGTTGCGACGTGCTCGTCGACGAATACCTGCATGGCCGCGATCAAGGCATCGAAGTCGACCCCGAGGCCAACCGTCGCCTTGCTGAAGCACGCGATGATGGGTACATGTATCCTGTCTGACAAGCCGATTTTTTGTCTCGTGGCCCTTCTACTCATGAATGTTCCCTCATGTAAATAATCGGCCAGAAGACGGATGGGACGCGTGCAGACGCGCTGCTCGCATTGCCCGGCCTCGTTCGAGAGACGAGGCCCCGGCGGTCATATCGCGCCTTGAGGCGCAGTCGCCGTCGACAATGGATCCTCGAGCCCCATTTTCTGCAGGAATGCGCGCCAGCGTGGATCGTCATAAAGGTTGCGCAAGAGTATCTCCGCTTTCACCTCGACCAGACCCGGATATCTAGGTGCGCGCCCGGCGCCGTCGCGCAGGGAGCAGCGCCGCGGCGCCGAGGCAGACTTGGAGGCTGTCGCCGTTCAACGCGATCGCCGAGTTACCGAGCTCAGACGTCCAGCGCGGAGACCATGCTCGCCCGTTCAGCGAGTCGAACCGCGATCGACCGGTCACGGCCGCGAATCGTCACTTCCCGCCTCGACAAGGCGCCGGGAGCGAGTCCGGCCGCGTGGCAAACTTCCTCGGAGATGAGCACTTCGCATCCGAGACCCTTTGTCATGTCTTGCAGGCGAGCCGCGACGTTGACCGGGTCGCCCAGTGCCGTGAATACGATGTGCTCGCGATAGCCGATATCGCCAATGATGACCTCGCCGCCGTTCACGCCGATGCCGTACTGGATCGATTCCCGCAGGTCGTGCGCAAGATCGCGGTTCAGCTGTTCGATGTTGGTGGCGATTTTCGCTATGGCACTGATCGCTTGCCGGCAAGCGGTGGCCGAGTCCTTTTCGAGACCGAACAACGCCAGGATCCCGTCCCCGACGAATTGGTTGGGCCGGCCACCTGCGCCTTCGACGGCGGCCGAAACGGCCGTCAGAAAGCGATTCATGATGAACACGGTGTCGAACGGCAGCCGCTTCTCGGCCATCGAGGTCGACCGGCGCATATCGACGAACATGCTGACCACATAGCGCTCTTCGCCTACCCGAATGCGCGCCGGCCGCCGCGGCCCGCCCGCGCTGACCTGGGGCGGAAACACGAGGAAAAAGGCAATGTCGTGTTCCGGACGCAACTGGCAGGCGAGTCGTACGGCTGGGTCGACACCGGCTCCGACACGGTCCAGCACGAAGGCCTCCCGCCGCGACGGCTTGGGCAATCGGGACAAATCGCCGATGACGCGGATGCGACAGGTGGAGCAGCGCGCTCTGCCACCACATACACTGGCGTGCGGCAGCTCGTTGCGCAGACTCGCCTCCAGAACGCTATAGCCCTTCGGCACGCGTACGGTCACGCCGTTCGGATACGAAAGGCTGATCATGCCGCCACGTTGCTCCTGCAGTGCGCGAACGCCGCGCGCGGCGACAATCAAGACCAAACCTGTCGCGTAGGTGATCAGAAACCAGAAGATGATCGCGTCCAGCATGTCGCGCTGCGGCGGCGTGGGAAAGTTCGCTGGCGCAAGATTCGCCGCACTCCATGCCGGCTGGTGGCTCAGTTCGATGACCTCGCGAGCGCCCTGGACAAGGCCCAGCAGCGCCAGCGTCGGGATTAACGCTGCCAGCACCAGCAGATACGGCCCGGCGCGGACGAAGAAGCGCTTCAGTCGCAGCCAGAAATAGAGCCCGATGCAGCCGTGAACCCACGCAACGATCAGCAGCGCGAACTGCAACCACTCCAAATACGGGCGATTGACCCAGTACGTGATGAATGCCTGTGCGTAGTCCACATCACGCCCGAACAGCGGTGACTGCAGCCTCACTCCCACGAAGTGCGCGACAAGCAGGAACGGGATCGACAGCCCAAGCGCGAGCTGGGTCATCTCCGCGGCCTTGTATCGGAACTGCCGACGTTCATAGAGCGCCCACAGCCCAAGCGACCAGTGGGTGATACCCGCGGTGTAGAACACGACCATCACAATTGGGTTGCGCCAGAACCTCACGTGATAGTCGAGCCCGGCGTCCATCGTCGCATAGGAAATGTTGCCGAGAGCGTGATTGATAAAGTGCGACAGCAGATAGGAGAACAGGATCAGGCCGCAGGTAATGCGGACCTGCCGTATGCCGATGCCCCTGACGAGGCGCGGGGTGGTGAGACTGCCGATGGCGCTCATCGTTGCGTGTGCCGAAGAGACACCGTTTCGAGCGTACGCGTCAAACCGTAACCTTCAGATGCTGACAGCGGATTATCTCAGTTGGTTCGCGCGTCGATAAGCGTGCAGAATTTTTCCAGATCGACATTGCCCCCTGAAATGATCGCGACGATCGGTCCTTGACCGATTTTTCCGGTCAAGGCGGCCGCCAGCGTCAGCGCGCCGGCCCCCTCGGATATAACCCGCGCCTTTTCTGCCAGCAGTCGCATCGCTTTCTTCGTCTCGTCCAGGCCAACCACGATGCAGCCGTCAACCACGGGCTTCATCCGCTCCCACATGCGGGGGAAGACGCTCTGGCCACCGGCACCATCGACAAACGAGGGCTTCCACTCCGTGAACACCTGTGGCGACCCCCTGGCGAACGAGAGTGCAGCCGGAGCAGCCGTCTCGGGTTCGGCACCCCAAACCTTGATTTCTGGGTTAAGAGCCTTGAGCGCGCTGCCGACGCCGGTGATTAGCCCGCCGCCGCCAATGCTTGCAACGACGGCCACGGCGTCGGGCGCGTCTTCAAGAATTTCCAGGCCCATCGTCGCGTGACCGGCGATGAAGTTGTGATCATCGAACGGGTGCACGAAGGTCCCTGCGGCACCGGGATACGAACGCTCCTCGAGCGCCTTCCAGGCGACATTGTATGAAACCGGAATGAGTTTCGCGCCGAGCGCCCGCATCCGTTCGAGTTTCGATTCCGGCGCGGTCTCGACCACGACGACCGTACAGGGTACGCCCGCCCGCCTTGCCGCGTAAGCGACACCTTGTCCGGCATTTCCCGCGCTGATCGTCCACACGCCCTGCTTGCGCTCGTACTCGGACAGCAGAGCCACCGCATTGGCGGCGCCCCGCAACTTGTAGGCATTGATTGGTTGCAGATTCTCAAGTTTCAGGCGGATGTCCGGGTAGCCCGGCCCTAGTTCGAGTCGGAACAACGGCGTACGCGTGATAATTGTCGCAATCCGCTCGCGCGCTTCACGTATGTCGGCCAGTGCGATCGGCCGCACAGGTTCGAGTGTCGTTGCCACTACGGACTTCCTTCCAGGGCGAACACACATGGCGCCGGCTCAACAAGGCATGCATTCGGTTGCCGCCGGGCGCGTGCCCGAGTATTGGGTGTTCGGCCCTGCGGGTCAACCGTGCCTTTCCCCGACCGGATGCCCGGCGCGGTCGGCTTGTCCTAGTTGCGCTCCGGTGGCGCCTCGGATCGCAGCCAAAGTCCATCGACCAACAGGCTCCGCGGCGGGCGCGCTTGCTCGCATGCCTCCGGATGCCCGCCGTTCTCGGTTTCCGCCATAGTATCCTGTGCGAAACTCGCATTGATTTCCCATCCTCCCCCCAGTTGAAAGATGCCCACATCCCTCTTCTCCCCCATCTCGCTGCGGCAACTGAAGCTTGTCAATCGCATCGTCGTCTCACCAATGTGCCAATACTCGGCGGTCGATGGTCGCGCCACGGACTGGCACACGATTCACTGGGGGCTGCTTCTCCAATCCGGGGCGGGTATGTTTACCGTCGAGGCTACTGCGGTGTCGGCAATCGGCCGTATCACCTTTGGCTGTCTGGGTCTTTACGACGACGCCTGCGAGCAAGAACTCGGCGAACGTCTTGCGATCGCGCGCGCCAACGCACCTTCGATACCCGTTGCGCTGCAGCTTGCCCATGCCGGACGCAAAGCCTCGTCGCAAGTGCCATGGGAAGGTGGGCAATTGATTCCGATCGACCGCGGTGGCTGGATTCCGGTGGCCCCCTCGGCTGTTGCGCAACTCGAAAGCGAGCCACCGCCGAAGACGCTGGACGCCGAGGCCCTGGTGCAAATCAAACGCGACTTTGTCGATGCCGCTGAGCGTGCGCTGCGCATCGGCGTCGATGCGATCGAATTGCATATGGCCCACGGCTATCTACTCCATGAGTTCCTGTCGCCGATATCGAATCGGCGCAATGATGCATACGGAGGATCGTTCGACAACCGCGTTCGGTTCCCGCTCGAAGTATTCGCCGGCGTACGCGACCGGTGGCCACAGAACAGGCCCCTCGGTGTCCGGATTTCGGCCACCGATTGGGTCGATCGGGGATGGACGCTCGACGATTCGGTCGAATTCGCCCAGCGCTTGCTCGCGCGCGGCTGCGACTGGATCGACGTGTCGAGCGGCGGGATTTCACCCGCGCAAAAAATTCCCTTGGGTCCGGGCTACCAGGTGCCGTTTGCACGCGCCATTCGCCGGGCCGCCTCGATTCCGGTGGTGGCGGTCGGACTTATCACCGACACCGAGCAGGCCGAGCGGATCGTCCGATCGCAGGATGCGGATTTGGTTGCGCTTGCGCGCGCGATGCTGTGGAACCCACGCTGGCCATGGCATGCCGCGGCAACACTTGGGGCACACGTTGAGGCTCCCAAGCAATATTGGCGTTCTGCACCGCGGGATGCCGCGAACGTCATTGCGCACGCGAAAGTCGGGGCACGCTGAGCCGGCTCATGCGTGGCTTGGGCATCTCTCTTTGCAGCCTCCGCCGAGACGTGGCGGGACTACTTCCCACCTGGCTGAAACGACACCAGTTCGAGCAGCATCGATTCCGTGCGCACCGCGGGATTGCGTCCGTCCCTTTCGGTATACTGCGCCTCGCGCTTTTCCCGCACTACCGCCTTCGCCGCTGGCGCGTACCAGATGGAGACGCGACGCATAGTTCGCGTCCGCCAAAACTCCTCGTCGTCGAGTTGTTCCGTCCGATACACGTAGACTGCATCGAACCTGCCCGCTGGCACGGTCGTCGGAGCGGGGCCGTCGACCCTGCCGTAGATCATGATCTGGTCTTTGAGCCCCGTGTCCTTCCTGACCGTATCGATAACCTGGCGCCAAGTCTTGCCCTTGTCGAGCGGAAAGGCCAGCAGCTGCGCCGGCGGATGGAACGGACGCGCCGGCTCGCGGTACAGCGATCCGCTGCGCAGGCCGCCTTCGCCGTCGACTTCGTCGATCCACTCCCTGCGGCCGCTGGCGTCGACATGGCTAAACCGGATTCGCGCCGCGCGACCCGTTACCTCAACAACCTCGGCATCAAGCTGCGACAAGGCGCCCCGGCGCAGGTTGTCGGTGACCCGATATTGCCAATGATCGCCGACTGCCAGTTGCGGTGCGGGGACGTCCCCGTCGGCCGGCGCCGAGGCACTGCTGGCGAGCCAGAGAAGGGCCCACAAGCCGACTGCCGGCGCGACGTTACGCGCCCGAAGCGGAAACGCGCACATGCATTCCTCCTTCCTCGAGCATGGTCGAGGCAACCCGCACCACCGGAGTTTTGATTAGGGTGCCGGGCTCAGGTGGGCGCATCAGTTAGATTAGCAGCGACGCGTGGCCAAACTTCAGGGCCGCAGAAAAAAGGCGGCTATTTGATGGGACACTTGCCGGGGCTATTGCCGCGAAAACGAAACGCTCACCGCCGTAGCTTGCCCGTACGGAGTGGGTTCGGAACCGGGGTGCTCACGGCCAACTCGGGAGTACGGAAGCATGACCCTGAGCGGGATTTGAAAATCAATTGCTTAGGAGTACCAAGGTCGAGGCCAACCTGCGCCAAGGGCCTCTGTTTCCGATCGAACGATCGTTTGGAAGCTCTTGCCGTGAGGGATGCGTCCTGCGCCGCGAACACTCACAATCCCAGCTCATCAACGCGCGAAGTGCAGCCCTGGGTACCGGGCGCAACAGGCGTTCCGCCGCGCGAGTCCTTGAACGGCATGGTCAGCACCAAAGGAGATGCAAATGTCAAAAACAGTCGCAGATGTCCTCGTCGGAACGCTCGAACAGATCGGGGTCAAGCACATCTTCGCGTTAATCGGCGACTCGCTTAATCCCCTCGCCGACGCCATTCGCAGAAGCTCCATCGAATGGATCGGCGTTCGCCACGAGGAAGGCGCGGCGCTTGCCGCCGCCGGCCAGGCCAAGTTGACCGGCCGCCTTGCGGTTTGCGCCGGGACGACCGGGCCGGGCAGCACCCATCTGGTCGCAGGCCTATATGAAGCCAGCCGTGACCACGCGCCGGTGCTGGCGCTTTCGGGCGACATGGCGCGCAATCTGCAGGGCACAGACTACATCCAGACGACGGAGCCGAACCTGCTGTTTCGCGACGTGGCGCTGTATACGGAAACAGTTTCCTCCGCAGGCCAGGCACCCGGCGTCATTCATCAAGCCATTGCCGCAGCCTACGCGGGCCGTGGCGTGGCCCACCTGACGCTTCCACAGGACGTCATCGCGGCGAGGGCGGAGGGTGATGTGTCCAGCATCGAAACCTTGAAACCGCGGCCGGAGCTCGCCGCGAGTGAAGCCGACGTCGCCGAAATCGCCCGCCGGATCGATCGGGCCAGAAACGTGGTAATCATGTGCGGAAACGGGTGCCATGGCGCGGTCGACGAGTTGCGCGCCCTCTCCGATTGGCTCAAGGCGCCGTTGATCCATTCGGTCAAAGGCAAGGACATCATGCCGTACGACGACCCGCGGTGGATGGGTGGCATTGGAATGATCGGCACCAAGGCAGTTTACA
This sequence comes from Casimicrobiaceae bacterium, assembly GCA_035939595.1. GTDB lineage: Bacteria > Pseudomonadota > Gammaproteobacteria > Burkholderiales > Casimicrobiaceae > PALSA-1003. The sequence continues at coordinate 32,883 of DASZFQ010000047.1, read as the reverse complement.
ACGCGGTCATGCGCTGCGATCTGCTGCTGATGGTCGGCAGCGACTATCCCTACTCGAACTTCCTACCGACCCATGGTGTCGTCATCCAGATCGACGAACGCGCGCAAGTGCTCGGGCGAAGGGCGCCGACGCCCTTCGGTGCAGTCGGTTCCGCACGGCCGACCTTGAAGCTGCTCCTGAGTCGGGTGGCGTCAAAGAGTGACACCACCTTTCGCGACGAGGTGACCAAGGAGCGTCAGAAATGGGATGAAATGCTGGACAAGCAAGCCGATCCGGCGCGAACTGTCGATCGCATTCATCCGCAGGCGGTGGCACGCGCGGTCGGCGATCTCGCCAACCACGACGCAGTCTTCGCCTTCGATACCGGCTTGAACACCCTCTGGTCCGCCAATTGGATCCGCCAGAGCGGATCGCAACGAATTGTCGGGTCCTTCAACAACGCCGCCGTTGGGACCGCGCTCGGGCAGGCGAACGGCATTCAGGCTCTCGATCGTTCGCGGCAGGTGATCGCTCTTTGCGGTGATGGCGGCTTCAACATGCTCATGTGCGAATTCATGACCGCCGTGCATCACAAGCTGCCGGTGAAGGCCGTCATCTACAACAATTCTGCCTTCGGTCTGATCCCGTTGGAGGCGGAATCTGTGGGCCTGCCACCGTTCCGAAAGGGCATCGAGTTTCCCAACCCTGATTTCGTCGCTTTTGCAAAGGCCTGCGGAGGTCGCGGCTTCAAGGTCACCAAACCCGATCATCTGCTGGCTACGATTCGAGAAGCCTTGGCCAGTGACGGTCCAACCATCATCGACGCCGTCGTCGCTTCAGACGAGCTGCCCAACCTTCCGCATCTCGACCTGGCGCTGATCGGACGGGTCGCACAGGCAAAAGTCAGGGAGGCCCTCCTCGCCGTAACCGGCGCGTGACGGCGATGGCACCGCGCCCACCCGGGGAGCTATGCGTTGGAGGGTTGGAATCGTGCGCTTTCGAGTTGAAAACCGTTCATCATGAAAGAACTGGCGAGCATGAAACGACTGTCCAGATACGCAATCTGATGGTCACATACGCGATACGGCGGTAGCTCCCTTGCCGTCTACGTCACCCGGGGGAAATGAAATGGGCGAGACAGAAGCTGGACCCGCCATGGCCGTGCCGAAACAAGCAGGGCCCTGGTACAAGGTGCTCTATATCCAAGTGCTGATCGCCATCACGATCGGCGTGCTGGTGGGGCACTTCTATCCCAAGACCGGCACTGCGATGAAACCGTTGGGCGACGCGTTCATCGCCCTGATCAAGATGATGATCGCACCCGTGATTTTCTGCACGGTCGTGCATGGCATCGCTTCGATGAGCGATCTGGCCAAGGTCAGTCGGGTCGGCCTGAAGGCGCTGTTGTATTTCGAGGTTGTCTCCACGGCCGCGCTCGGCATCGGATTGCTCGTCGGCGAAATCGTCAAGCCCGGCCTAGGCTTCAACATCGATCCGAGCACCCTCGATCCGAATGCCGTGGCGGGGTACGTGACACGCGCCAAGGGAGAGGGGGTCGTCGCCCACCTGTTGGCGATCATCCCCAACACGTTCGTCGATGCTTTCGCCAATGGTGACCTGCTGCAGGTGCTACTGGTCGCAATACTCAGTGGCATTGCCGTCGCGCGTTTGGGCAAACTCGGCCAGCGTGTCAACGCCGCCATCGACGCCGCGGGCAAGGTGTTCTTTCGCATCATCGGCATCATCGTCAAGCTTGCGCCCCTGGGAGCCTTTGGCGCCATGGCATTCACGATCGGTGCCTACGGCCTCGGGTCATTGCGCAACCTCGCCGAGCTCATTCTCACCTTTTACGTCGCGAGCATCCTGTTCGTCCTGATCGTTCTGGGAGGTATCGCGCGGACGATGGGATTTTCAATCCTGCGTTTCATCGCATACATCAAGGACGAGCTGTTGATCGTGCTGGGAACGAGCTCATCGGAGACCGTCCTCCCGCGGATGATTCAGAAGATGCAGCGACTCGGCGCGTCCTCGTCGGTCGTCGGGCTCGTGATTCCGCTGGGGTACAGTTTCAACCTGGACGGTACGAACATCTACATGACGCTGGCAACGCTGTTCCTGGCCCAGGCCACGAATACTCCGCTGACTTTTGGCCAGGAGATGACCGTCCTGCTGGTGGCGATGCTGACCTCCAAGGGCGCGTCCGGTGTCACTGGCGCGGGCTTCGTGACCCTGGCCGCGACACTGACCATTATCCCCGACATCCCGATCCAGGCACTGGCGATTCTGGTTGGGATCGACAAGTTCATGAGTGAGTGCCGAGCGCTGACGAACCTTATCGGCAACGGCGTCGCGACCGTGGTTATCAGTCGCTGGGAAAAGGAGCTCAATCGCGATCAACTCAATGCCACGATGGCGCATCCGGTCGACCTAGGCGAAGCGCTCGAGCACGAAGCAATCTGAGGCCTGTCGATACGGGCGCTCGCGCCCGGTAGGTCCTTTCGAAGGAACATCATGGCCCAGCCTGCTACGCCGCGCGGTACCGCGCTGCTCGAGGACCCGGTCTTGAACAGGGGCACTGCGTTCACCTCGGACGAGCGGGTGGCGCTGGACCTGGACGGCTTGCTGCCGCCGGTAGTGGAGACGCTGGATCAGCAGAGCCGGCGCTGTTACTTGGCATTCAGCAGAAAGCCCGACGACCTCGAACGGCATATCTATCTTCGCTCCCTTCAGGACACCGACGAGACGCTGTTCTATCGGCTGCTGCTCGATCACGTCGAGGAGATGCTGCCCATTGTGTATACCCCGGTGGTCGCCCAGGCGTGTGCGGAGTTTTCCCACATCTACCGCCGCCCGCGCGGCCTGTTCATCGCCTATCCCCTGCGCGATCGGATCCGCGAGCTGCTGGCCAATCGGCCACGCTCCGTCGTCGACGTCATCGTCGTCACCGATGGCGAACGGGTCCTCGGCATCGGTGACCAAGGTGTCGGCGGCATGGGCATCCCGATCGGAAAGCTCTCGTTGTACTCGTTGATCGGCGGCATTCATCCGACGCGCACGCTACCGATCGTGCTCGACGTCGGCACCAACAACACCGCGCGGCTGCAGGACCCCGAATACCTCGGCTGGCGGCACGAGCGCGTCACGGGGCAGAGCTATTTCGACTTCATCGACCAGTTCGTAACGGCGCTCAAGGCGGAAATGCCGAACACACTCCTGCAATGGGAGGACTTCGCAACGCCGCATGCGCGACCGATTCTTGACCGCTATCGCGACCAGCTGCTTACATTCAACGACGACATTCAGGGAACCGCTGCTGTTGCCCTGGGTGCGATCAGTGCAGGTATCAAGGTCGCCGGAACCACGATTCGGGAGCAAAACGTCGTCTTCTTCGGTGCCGGGTCGGCGGCAATCGGCGTGGCGGATTATATCCATGCGGCAATGGTTGCCGACGGGCTTGCGCAAGAGGACGCCAGGCGACGCTTCTGGATGCTCGATCGCGATGGCCTGCTGCACGCGGGAAGAACCGACCTCACTCCGGAAATGCGCCGCTACGCGCAACCGACAGAGCGTATCGCCGGCTGGAAGTCGGCGCGCTCCGAAAAGATTACGTTGAGCGAAGTCATCGCAAACGTCGAAGCCACTATCCTGATCGGCTTGTCCACGGTGGGCGGAGCATTCGCCGAACCGATTGTGCGCGAGATGGCCCGCAAGGTTCGCCGGCCGATCATCTTTCCGCTATCGAACCCGACGGACCACTCCGAAGCGGCCCCCGCGGACCTTATGCGTTGGACCGACGGCCGCGCATTGATCGCGACAGGCTCGCCCTTCCCGCCGGTCGAGGTCGGCGAGCGGCGCATACCGATTGCCCAGTGCAACAACGTCTTCATCTTTCCCGCGGTGGGACTTGGCGTCGTCGCAAGTGGCGCCCGTCGCGTTACCGACCAAATGCTGCTGGTCGCGGGTCGGGAGCTAGGGGAGCAGACGCCTGCGCTCGCGGGTCTGGACGCACCGTTGCTTCCCGCCATCCGGGATCTGCGCCGTATTGCAGTGGAATTGGCGGTCGCGGTCGGAGCCGAGGCGCAGCGTGAGGGTTTGGCGCCCGCTTCGACCGCGGATGAACTGCGCCAGAACGTCGTCGACCGACGGTGGGAACCGGCCTACAGCACCCCTCGTTCCGAAGGGAATCAGTCTTCGCCCTAGGTTCGCGTGTGCCGGGTCGCTGTGCAGCGATTCCGGCTCGCTCCCCTAGCAAGCAGTGACTTTTGCGCCGTTACTCGTCAAGTTCCGCGTAATGGCGAAAGATGCCTTCCTGGTTAAACGGCAGCCGGCGCTCCGAGGCAAGATACTGGGCAATCCGCTTGCGGGCCGCGATTCGTGCGCAGAGCGTTATGACGTGCCTGTACCGTCTCGCATATCGTGCCATCGCGTTCGGAAATGCGTAGCGCAATCCGGCAACGACCTGAAACAACGACAGATCTGCGTAGGTGAGGCGGCCACCGACCAGATGCGTGGGACCATGAGCATTACCTGCGAGCACACGTTCGAAATAGCTGATGTATTTTGGCACCCTGTTCGCGATGAAGTCGGCTGCGCGCCGTTTCGCTTCGCGGCGCTGATCCTCGTAATACAGGCTCGACGCGATCGGGTGGTGGCTGTCATGCGCTTCGACTACGAGGTCTGCAAGAGTAAGTTGCAGCTGAAACGTCCACAAACGACCCGCTTCACGCTTTGGCGCAAGGCCATGGCGATCACCGAGAAACAGAAGAATGTTCGCCGTCTGCCCAATCAGGCGCTTTCCGGCTTTCAGAAATGGCGGTGCAAACGGCGGACAGGCCGTTGCATCGCCCCTAAGCAGCGCAAGCATGCGCGCTTCGCCGCCTGCGGTGCGTGCGACATCGACGTAGGGCGCACCGACCTCTTCCAGAGCAAGCCGCACAAATTCGCCTCGACCTTGAATGGAGGCCCAGTAGTAGAGCTCGTAGCGCATCGAGAATCCCTCCCATGGATTTCCTCATGCTGCGGAAGCCGTCTCCTGAAAGAAGCGCTCGAATTCGCGCACCACTTGAATATCCTCGAACAAGACGGCGTTCCTTTTCAGGATCTCGCCTTTCATCGCGGCGCGGTGTCCGGCATCGCTGCCCAACCGAACTGCCAAATCGATATAGGCCCGCGCGTCGTCCACGATGCATTCCGTCAAACCCATCTTGCGATACATGGCCTGAGTGTGGCGACCGCGCTGCAACACACCCGGCCAAGTAACGATCGGGGTGCCGACGGTGAAGGCGTCCAGGGAAGTATTCATGCCGTTGAAATGTAGCGTGTCGAGCATCACGTCGGACACTGCGATGAGATTCACGAAATCCTCGCTGTCCATCCGTGGTAGAAAGACGATCCGATCCATGATGTCTGGCGCGATCGCCTCCCAACGACGTTTGAGCAGATGCGTCCAATGTTCGATTCGGCCGTTGATCATGACGAGCTTGCCCCGGACATCGCGGCGCAGGATGCCGGCGATCAGTTCATCCATGTCAGGATGGAATTTGAATAGGTTCTGAGGGCAGACGTAAAGATGCTCGTTGTCGGGCAGACCAAAATAGCTTCGATCTCTCTGCGGCTCCGTCCGTTCGCTTCGATAGTAATAAGCCAGACTGCCAAGATTGCGGAGGGGGAACAAGCGTTCGCTGTAATGCGCCTGGGACCCGGGAGTTTCGTACAGATCGTTGGAAATGAAGTAGTCGATTGTCGGAATTCCTGTGGTGTCAGGATGCCCGAACGAGACGCACTGCACAGGGGCTAGTCGGGAAAAGGCCAGGAAATAACTGAATGGATCCATCCCGATATCCTGGTAAAACAGCACGTCGAGCTTCTTCGCCTCGATCAACCTCCTGGCAGAAGGCAGGTCTCGCGGAACGTCCACACTTTGCTGGGCGTGCTGACGAATAAAGCGCGAAAAGTGATCGTCGACCGCGGGCGCGATGAAAATCGCTGTAACGTCCAGGTTTTCGTGCGACAACTGCGCGAACAAGCCCCGACTCGTGCGGCCGATGCTATGGTTATAGAAAAACTGCGAAATCAGCCCCACCCGAATCTTGCCCTCAACCCTGCGCGGCGAGCGACAATGCGCCGCGACATAGTCCAGCGACGGAAAAAGGTGGCGATACACCGCTCCCGCCTTCGTTTGCAGGTCGCGATTGCACTGTCCGTGGTAGGCCAAGTGGAAATTCGGCCACAGCGCCATCCGTATCGGATCGGCACCGCTCTGCGCCGGAACGGCCAGCAAGGCGTCCATGGCCGCTTCGAATCGCTGACGCTCCGCGATAATCGCCTCACGGGACACGACGATCGGGGAGACGAGCGTTGCCTGCTTTAGGCGCCGTGACAGCGAGGGGTGCAAGTCATTGGCGCGACGGTAGGACTCCGCGGCCTGACCAGTTTCTCCAAGCGCCTGCTGCACAATGCCGAGGTCCTCCCAATATCGCGCCACATCGGGCCGCAGGCGGCAGGCGGCCCGGAATTGCTCTTCCGCAGCGGCGAAGCGCTGCATCTCCTGGAGTCCACAGCCATATTGCCAGCGAAATACGTCCACCTCCGGCGCCAGCTCCACCGCCTTGGCCAGGAGCGGGAGCGCCTTTTCTAGCGCGCCGTCGTGCCACGCAAGCATGGCCAATCCGCGCCATGCGTAGGCCTGCTGCGGATCGGTCTCGAGGATTTCTTGAAAAAACGCCCGCGCGTCCTGGAAGCGATGGGCACGATGAGCCTGTTCAGCTTCGTAAAGCAACTGCGCGGTCCTGCTTGCGTGGCGCTCGCTGCGGACATTCGCAGCCGCCAGGCGGCGTTTCTTTTCCCCCAACGCAATGCCTCCGGACTCTCGTTCCCTAATGAAGATCGCCGATCAGCGGCACAAATCAAAGCAAGTGCGATCCGCGCGACCACCGACATGAAGCAGCAAGGGCGCGACGCCCAACAAGTCTCTGGCCATAAGACCGATGCGATCGTGAACCGAGTCTACGATCGCCGACGGGTCGGTCGAGGTCCTGCAGTGAAGCGCTCTTGGAACATCTTAGACGGTCGCCATTTCGCGCTTCTAAATCAATTTGGGGTGGCTCATGAGATTCGAACCCACGACAACCGGAATCACAACCCGGGCGCTTTTCTCTGCAATTCAGTTGCTTAGCACGCAATGAGGAATAAAATCGACCAAGTGGCGGCTCTGTGTCGCCCCTATCAGCCATTCCGTTTTCCAAAGTCTTTCGAACACAAGCGTCAGTCGCTATTTGATCGCTTCGCAGCGGGCCAAACAATATTGCCACCCTTACCACAATCCCGCAAATCGTGCGCGCTTGAGCCTCCTGTAGCGCACTGTGTTATTGATGTACTTGCGCCCGAGGTAATCCTCGGTCGGACATTCACCGACAAGCGCCACGATCCACCTACTGCCGACGAAAATCGACCGTTGACCCGTACGCTAGAAACCTCAGCACTTCGGCTCGCGTAATTGAATTGGCTCGCGTTGACTGTCATGCCCACTGACACCGAACTGTACTTCGCACCGGCCCGCAAGCTCGCGCAGATGATCCGTTCGCGCAAGTTATCGGTCACTGAGTTGACCCTCGCATTCATCGCGCAGATTGAGCGCGTGAATCCCAAAGTCAACGCCATCGTCACGTTCCTGCCGGAAGAGGCGCTCAAGGCAGCCAAAGCGATGGACAGAAAGAAGGGCCGACAGGGCATCCTTGCCGGCCTGCCAATCGCATTCAAGGACCTCGTGCCGACCAAGGACGTGCGAACTACTTTCGGCTCCCGGGTCTTTGAGCATAACGTACCGCAGGAGGATCACGCTCTCGTCGAGCGGCTGCGTGCCGAAGGCGCGATTCTGGTCGGCAAGACCAACACTCCGGAGTTCGGCGCGGGCAGCCAGACTTTCAACAAAGTGTTTGGCGCAACGCTCAATCCCTATGACCTTGACAAGACCTGCGGCGGCTCTTCCGGCGGTGCCGGTGTGGCCGTCGCCTGCGGGATGCTGCCCTTCGCCGACGGATCCGACCTCGCCGCGAGCCTGCGCAATCCTGGCAACTACTGCAACGTCGTCGGCTTCCGGCCCACTCCTGGGCGCGTACCAGCGTGGCCTGCTTCCAACGCATGGAACACGCTCTCCGTGCTGGGGCCGATGGCGCGCACCGTTTCCGACTGCGCCTTGCTATTCGGTGCAATGGCCGGCCCGGATCCGCGCTCGCCGACCTCGATCGACGAACAGGGCAGGGCTTTCCTTGGGCCGCTGCAGAGAAATTTCAGGAAAGTTCGCGTCGCCTGGAGCCGCGATCTCGGGGGACTGCCGATGGACCCTCGCGTAACCGCTGTCCTCGAGCGTCAGAAGAAGGTCTTTTCTGCATTGGGATGCATCGTGGAACAAGCTGAACCGGACTTCTCGGGCGCGACGGAATCGTTCGAGACCCTGCGTGCGCTCGCCTTCCTGCAAAACCATGGCGCGCTCTACCGCCAGCACCGCGACAAGCTCAAGGACACGGTGATCTGGAACATCGAGCAGGGCCTCGCACTCAGCTCCGAGAAGATCGCCCGAGCCGAGGGCTTGCGTACCGAGCTCTTTCACCGCATGCGCCGCTTCCTCGAGCGCTACGACTTCCTGCTATGCCCGGTAAACCAGCTTCCACCCTATCCGGTCACCGAGGAATGGCCGCGCGCTATCGCCGAAGCAAAGATGGAAAATTACCTCGACTGGATGAAGAGCTGCTACTACATCACCATCACCAGTCATCCCGCGATTTCGGTGCCCGCCGGATTCACCAGCGATAATCCCCCGCTCCCCGTCGGCCTACAGATCGTCGGGCGTTACCGAGACGACTTCGGCGTGCTTCAACTCGCGCACGCCTTCGAGCAGGTCACCCAATTCTGGAAGCACCGCCCCGCAATCGCGACTTGAACGTCACAATTCCAGCAGAGCCGTTTAGACCGTCTCAATCCCAGCGGTCGTCGCGTACCTGGATCTCTCCATTTTCGACGCGCACGGGGAAAGTGTCGGTCGGCTCGTAAGCTGGTGCCGACAGGGCGGCGCCGGTACGGATGCAGAAGCGAGCGCCGTGACGCGGGCAAACGATCTGGTCGCCTTCGACTTTGCCGCCGGTGAGCTGTCCGCCGTCATGGGTACAGACGTCTGAGATGGCATAGAACTCGCCATTGAGGTTGAATACGGCGATCTGCGCGTCGTCCACGTCCACGACTCGCCACTCGCCCGGCGCGAGTTCCCCGGCTCGCGCTACCGTCACCCATTCGCTCATACGTTCAGGAAACCGCAACAGCTCGACGCACGTTCGCAGTTTCGTTCGGGTCTAGACTGCGAAGACTTCGATGTTGGGCTCGATCGACTTCACCAGATTCTCGATGCCTTGGAGCGTTCCCGAGATCGAACTCGGGCAACTGCCGCACGCTCCCTGGTAATGCACGGCAAGCCTGTTGCCTTCGAGGCCGAGGACGTACAGGTCGCCGCCGTCACCCTGCAAATAGGGACGAATGTGCTCATCGAGCAGCGCATTGATCATATCAAGGCGCTGCTGGTCTTCGGGACTCAAGTCGGCGATCGCGGTGGTCGCCGCCGCTACCGTCGCGGCAGTCTGCGCACTGGCCGCCGGCGCAGCGCGCAGCGGCTCCGCAATCTTTCGCGTCAACTCCTGCCAGTCGGCGCCGCCGTCCTGAGTAACCGTGAGCCAATGATCGATGTAGAACACGTTGGTGACATGCTCGATCTCGAAAATCGCCTCGGCGAGCGGGTCGTCCCTGGCCTCCTCGGCGCTGTCATACGATCGCTTGATTCCCCAGGTCAAAGGTTCCTTGAGAACGAACTTCAGCGCGTTCGGATTGGGCGTGCTTTCGATTTCGGCGATTTTTGGCATCTTGCGGTCGGGGTTCAGGCGTCGCCGATCGATGCGTGCATCGGATCGTCTTCCGCCTCGGTCGACGTGCTGGTTACGGCGTTGAACGCGGCGTGCAGCGTGTGCCACGGCAATATCGCGCATTTGACCCGGGTCGGCTGGTCACGCACCCCAGCGAACACGGTGAGACGTCCGATGTGGTGAGGTCCGGCAAGATCCAGCTTTCCGGTCGCCATATCGCGAAACTCCCCAATCAGCGTTTCCGCGTCCGCGCGCGTCTTGCCCTTAACAGCGACGGTCATCATCGACGCGGACGCCTTGCAGATTGCGCACGACTCGCCCTCGAACGCGATGCCGTCGATGCGCTCGCCGTCGAGATCGAGCGTCACGCTGAGGTGATCGCCGCATAGCGGGTTGTGGCCTTCCGCATGGTGGGTCGCGTGCTCGAGCACGCCGTAGTTGCGCGGCTTCCTGTTATGGTCGAGGATGACCTCCTGATACAGTGCTTTGGAGTCGGCCATTAAGCAAACACCTTCTGCACCATGCGAATGCCGGCGATCAATGCATCGACCTCGGCCATGCTGTTGTAGAACGCGAACGACGCACGCGACGTAGCCGGCACGCGAAAACGCTGCATCACCGGCTGCGCGCAGTGATGCCCGGTCCGCACCGCGATGCCCTCTTGATTGAGCAGGGTGCCGACGTCGTGCGGATGCACGCCGTTGAGCGTGAACGAAAGCACCGCGACCTTGTTCGTGGCGGTGCCGATGATGCGGACGCCAGGGATCCGATTCATCTGCTCGGTCGCGTATTCGAGCAAATCGAGTTCGTGCGCCGCGATGGCGTCCATACCGATCGTCGACAGGTAGTCGATCGCGGCGCTGAGCCCGATCGCCCCCGCAATCGGCGGCGTGCCGGCCTCGAATTTGTGCGGAATGGCGTTGTAGGTAGTCTTTTCGAACGTCACCGACAGGATCATGTCACCACCGCCCTTGAAAGGCGGCATGCGCTCGAGCAGCGCGGCCTTGCCATAAAGCACGCCGATGCCGGTGGGAGCGCAAAGTTTGTGGCCGGAGAACGCATAGAAGTCGCAGTCGAGATCCTGCACGTCGACCTTCATGTGTGGCACCGCCTGTGCGCCGTCGACCAACACCGGCACACTGCGCGCATGCGCAAACGCGATCATGCGCTTGATTGGATTGACGGTGCCCAGCGCATTCGAGACGTGAATCAAGCCGACGAACTTGGTACGGGCGTTGAATAGCTTCTCGTACTCGTCGACCAGCAGCTCACCGGAGTCGTTGATTGGGACCACTCGAATCTTCGCGCCCTTCTCTTCCGCCAGCATCTGCCACGGTACGATGTTCGAATGGTGTTCGAGTGTCGTGAGGATGATTTCGTCTCCAGGCCCGATGAATTTTCGGCCAAAGGCGTGCGTCACCAGATTAATTCCATCCGTGGTTCCGCTGGTGAAAATCACTTCGCGGTCTTCTCGCGCGTTGATAAAATGCCGTGCTCTGTCGCGCGCCTCCTCGTAGGCTGAGGTTGCGGTCTCCGACAAGTAGTGCACGCCGCGGTTGACGTTGGCGTGTTGCGTAGTCTGGTAGCGCACCATGCGGTCGATGACCGGCTGCGGCATTTGACTCGACGCCGCGTTGTCGAGATACACAAGCGGCTTGCCGCCGATTTCGAGCTTGAGGATCGGAAAGTCGGCCCGGATACGTTCGACGGGAAACGCAGGCGCTGGTCGGGCTTTAAGTGCCGTCTGGATGGCGGTCATGGCTTGCGTGCAGTTTGTTCGAGCACGGTGCGTTCGAGCCAGAGCTTGAGCGAGGCGACGGGGATGCGGTCGATGATCTCGGCGCCGAACGCGTAAGTGAGGAGGTTGCGCGCCGCAGCGTTGGAAAGGCCGCGACTGGTCAGATAGAACAGAGCCTCGCTGTCGAGCTGGCCGACGGTGGCGCCATGCGCGCACTTGACGTCGTCGGCGAAAATCTCGAGCTGTGGCTTGGTGTCGACGTGCGCTTTCGGGGTCAGCAGGAGGTTGCGGCTCGACTGCGACGAGTTGGTGCGCTGGGCGTCCGGGCGCACGATGATCTTCCCGTTGAACACCGCGTGCGCGGCACCGCCGGCGATACACTTGTGCAGCTGGCGGCTGACGCCGTTCGGCTTCGCGTGGTCGATACAAGAGTGGGTGTCGGCGAGCTGGCGCTCTCCGATCAGCGCAAGCCCGTCGATCGTGCACTCGGCACCTTCGGCTGCATGGAGCACATTAAGGTCGTACCGGGAGATCCGAGCGCCAAGCGCGACGCTCACCGACCGATAGCGGCTTCCGTTCGCGAGTGACACGGCGCAGTTCGCAATATGAAACGCCTGGCCGCTGTCGCGCTGGACCCGGATGTGGTCGACATGCGCACGATCGCCGAGCGCGATCTCGGTGACGGTATTGGTCAAATAGGTTTCCGTCTGCAGCGCGACGTAGTCCTCGACTACCGTCACCGCGCTGCCCGATTCGGCGACCAACAGGCAACGCGGGTAGCTTGCAGCGCCCTTTTGCGTCGCGATGAACAGCAGATGCACCGGCGCGGCGGCCGACACGTCGCGCGGCACGATGACCAGCGCGCCGTCGTGCAGAAACGCCGTATTGAGCGCCGCGAACACGCTGTCGTGGAATTGCGCATGCCGGCCTAGATGCAGCTCGATCGCGGCTGCATGCACGGATTCCGCCGCAAACAGATTCGTCACCACGACGCCACCGTCGCGGGCACCACTGGAGAGCTCCGGCGCATGGATACCGTCAACGAACACGAGCCGGGTTGTCGCTTCCTCGACATGGAATCGCTCGACGTCAGCGCTCGTTAGACCGGCCGGCGTGCGCACTGGCTGGAAGGACAGCTTGGTGAGCAGTGACAGGTCGGTGAAACGCCACTCCTCGTCACGGATCGTGGGTACCGTCAATACGCCGACGCGGTCGACGGCCTCCGCGCGCAACTTGTTGAGCCGCGCCAGCGGGCTCTCGGGCAACTCTGGTTGTCCGGCGAGCAGGCTTTCGAGGTACGCGGCGGCGAAAGTTCGGCTTGCGCTCATGCGGTCGCCTTTGCGGCAGCCCCGTGCTCGGCGCCGACCCAATCGTAGCCGCGCGTTTCGAGCTCGTGCGCGAGTTCCTTGCCGCCCGTCTTGACGATACGACCCGCATCCATCACGTGCACGTAGTCGGGCACGATGTAGTTGAGCAGACGCTGGTAGTGCGTTACTAGCACGATCGCATTGTCCTTGGTGGCAAGCTCGTTGATACCGCCGGCGACGACCCTCAGTGCGTCGATGTCGAGACCGGAATCGGTCTCATCGAGGATTGCGAGACGAGGTTCAAGAAGCGCCATCTGCAACACTTCGTTGCGCTTCTTCTCGCCGCCGGAGAAGCCTTCGTTGACGCTCCGGTCGAGGAAATCGGGATTCATTCCGAGCAGCTTCATCTTCTCGCGCACGTAGTCGTCGAACTCGAGCGGATCGAGCTCGTCCTTGCCGCGCTGCGCCTGCAGCGTGTTGTAGGCGAGTCGCAGGAACTGGCTGTTGCCCACGCCGGGAATCTCGACGGGGTACTGAAAACCGAGGAATACACCGGCACGCGCGCGCTCCTCGGGTTTGAGTTCGAGCAAATTCTTGCCTTCATAGAGGACTTGGCCGGCAGTCACAACATAAGCAGGATGCCCGGCCAGCGCCTTGGCAAAGGTGCTCTTGCCGGAGCCGTTCGGTCCCATGAGCGCGTGCACTTCACCGCTTCTGACCGTGAGGTCGATGCCCTTGAGTATGTCGATGCCATTCACACTCGCACACAGCCCGCGCACCTCGAGCAGGGTTCTGCCGTTCTGCTGGATCATCCGACACTTCCTTCGAGCTTTAATCCGAGCAGCTTGGTCGCCTCGACCGCAAACTCCATCGGCAACTGTTGGAATACGGTCTTGCAGAATCCATTGATAATCATCGACACCGCTTCCTCGGCGCCGACGCCGCGCTGCGCGAAGTAGAACAGCTGGTCCTCGCCGATCTTCGACGTCGAAGCCTCGTGTTCGACCGTGGCGCTGTTGTTGTTCACCTGGATGTAGGGGAAGGTGTTGGCGCCGCATCGATCACCGATCAGCATCGAATCGCATTGCGAGTAGTTGCGCGCGCCATCCGCTTTGGCGCCGATCTTGACCAGTCCGCGGTAGCTGTTGTTCGAATGACCCGCGGAGATACCCTTGCTGACGATGGTGCTACGCGTGTTCTTGCCGATATGGACCATCTTGGTACCGGTGTCAGCTTGCTGGTAGTTGTTGGTGAGCGCGACCGAGTAAAACTCGCCGATCGAGTTGTCGCCGAGCAGCACACAGCTCGGATACTTCCAGGTGATGGCCGAGCCGGTCTCGACCTGAGTCCAAGAGATGCGCGAGTCGAGGCCTTTGCACAGGCCGCGTTTGGTAACGAAGTTGTAGATGCCGCCCACGCCCTTTGCGTCTCCCGCATACCAGTTCTGTACTGTCGAGTACTTGATGTCGGCACGGTCGAGCGCCACCAGCTCGACCACCGCCGCATGCAATTGGTTGGTGTCGAACTTGGGCGCTGTGCAGCCCTCGAGATATGACACCGACGCGCCTTCCTCGGCAACGATCAGCGTGCGCTCGAACTGTCCCGAGTCCTGAGTATTGATGCGGAAATAGGTCGACAGGTCCATCGGGCATTTAACGCCCTTCGGGATGAAGCAGAACGAGCCGTCGGTGAACACGGCTGAGTTGAGCGCGGCGTAGTAGTTGTCGCCTACCGGAACCACCGTACCGAGGTATTGCCGCACGAGTTCGGGATGCTTGTGCACCGCTTCGGAAATCGAGCAGAAAATGATGCCGACCTCGGCGAGTCTCTCTTTGTAGGTGGTGGCCACAGACACGCTGTCGAAAATCACGTCGACAGCGACCCCCGCTAATACCGCTCGCTCGTTCATCGGCACGCCGAGCTTCTCGAAGGTGCGTAGTAGCTCGGGGTCGACCTCGTCCATGCTGTTCAATTTCGGCTTCGCCTTCGGCGCCGAGTAGTAGCTGATCGCCTGGAAATCGATCTTCGGATAGTGGACGTTCGGCCACTTCGGCTCGTCCATCTCGAGCCATTGCCGATAAGCCTGGAGGCGGAACTCAAGCAGCCACTGGGGTTCGTTCTTCTTGAGCGAAATCAGCCGAATCGTGTCTTCGTTGAGCCCTTTGGGCGAAACATCGGACTCGATTTCGGTGACGAACCCGTGCTTGTACGGCTGATTGACCAGGTTCTGCAGTACTGTGCTCATTGGAATTGCTCCGCCATCTCCTTCAATCCGAATCTGCCCTATGCTTTGGTCGCTTCCTTCAGGCTGAAGCTCTCGCCGCAGCCACAGGTGCTATCAACGTTGGGATTGTCGAACGCGAACATCTGCTTGAGCCCGTTCTTGACGAAGTCGACGCGCGAGCCGTCGAGGAACGAGAGGCTGTCGACGGCAACCACCACGGTGACGTCGTGCGACTCGAACGACCGATCGCCTTCCCGAATTTCGTCAACGTAGTCGAACGTATACGCAAAGCCCGAACACCCGACTTTCTTCACGCCCACACGCAGACCCAAGCCCTTGCCGCGGCGCGCCAATTGATTCTTGACTTGCCTCGCCGCGCTTTCAGTCAATGTAATAGCCATCGTCACTCACCCGGAAATCAAGCCGGAACCGTGGTGTGGTCGCGCTTCGGCATGGTTTCGCGCATGTCTTGGACCGGGGTCACATCCGTCGCCTTCGCTTTCTGGGAATCGACCAGTTGCCTCAACGTCACGCCTCCCAGGTAGTCGAGGATGTGCTCGTTGAGCTTTGCCCACAGATCGTGGGTGATGCATTTCTTGTCGTCCTGGCAGTTTTCCTTGCCCCCGCATTGCGTCGCGTCGATGGGTTCGTCGACGGCGAGGATGATATCGGCCACCGACACCTGCGCCATATCCCTGGCGAGGGTATAACCGCCGCCCGGACCGCGCACGCTGTCGACAAGCGCGCGCCGGCGCAATTTCGCGAATAACTGCTCGAGATAGGAAAGTGAAATCTTCTGCCGCTGGCTGATTTCCGCGAGCGTCACCGGGTTAGTGCCCTGCTGCATCGCGAGATCGATCATCGCAGTGACCGCAAAGCGCCCTTTGGTCGTCAATCTCATGGCACTCCTCTCTTAAAAATCAATGCCCTATATCAAATGAATAGTTGATTAATGGACTCAAGTATATTAAATCCGATCAATTTAGTCAACATTTTTCCCTGAAAGTTTCGGTGAACCCCGCTGGATCGAGTCTGTGGGGTCCTGCAGACCGGGGCGCGCGCCCAAACTGCGGACCGCTCTAGGTCCGGTCTGCCCGTTTGCCTGGCGGGCAATAGAGAAACTCCCGGCTCATCGGATAGCCGGACTCACCCTTGCTGACGGTCACCTGAAACAGGTTGAGCTCCAAGGTCCTGGACCGGAAGACCTCTGCACACGACCACAAATACGCACGCCACTTACGACGGAAGGTTTCGTCGAAGCGGTCCGGATCGAGGGCGTGAATCGCATCCCAGTTCCGGTCGAAACGTTCCCCCCAACAGTCGAGCGTCAGCGCGTAATGCCGGCGCAGGTTCTCGACATCGAGCACCTCGAGACCGCAGCGCTCCATCCAGTCCAACGCCTGCGCCAGGCTCGGGATCCACCCGCCGGGAAAAATGTACTTGCGGATGAAGAACTCGGTGTCGCGAATGCCGACGTGGCCGATGAAGTGAATCACACCGAGCCCGCCGGGCTTGAGCGCGTCCGCGTGCGCCCGGATCACTTCGGGCAACTGATCCCGGCCGGCGTGCTCTAGCGTGCCGATCGACAGCAGCTTGTCGTACTGGCCCGGCATCTCCCGGAAGTCGCATTCGACGAGGCGGATCTTGTCAGCAAGTCCTCGCCGCGCAAGCTCGGCGCGCAGTTCCGTCACCTGCTCGGTTGTCGTGTTGATGCCGGTCCCGAGTGCCCTGTAGTGCTCCCAGGCGTGAAACAGCAGTCCGCCCCAGCCACAGCCGACGTCGAGGAAGGTCTCGCCCGCCTTGAGCTGCACTTTACGGCACACGTGATCCATCTTGTTCTTCTGCGCCTGCTCGAGTGTGTTCGTCCCCTCTGGCCAATAGGCGCAGGTGTACATCATGCCAACCGTATCGAGCCAGTAGCGATAGAACGCCTCGCCCAAGCCGTAGTGGTAACGCGCGTTCGCCTTCGCCTGCCTGGTTGATCGGTTGGAGAACCGCCGTTCGTGCCAGCGATTGCGCAACCCCACCAGCAGGTTCGGCACCCGGTCGTAGCCGCTATCGTATCCGGCGCGAAAAGCAAGCGCGATCTCGCCGCCGATGTCGACACCGCCGGCGAAGTACGACTCCAGCAATCCGACATAGCCAAATGCAATCGTGCGACGCTCTGCGCCTCGGGTCCGGAACGTCACGGTAAACGCGGGACTTGCGCCACCATTCTCGATCACGGTGCCGTCTGCCAGCACGACACGGAAGGGAATCTTGGTGCCCGCAGCGACCGCGACGAGCTTGCGCGCAAGCGCGTTGCGTGGAACGCCCTTAGTGTCCGCTGCGGCACTTTGTGACGCGGAGGCATTCTTTTCGCTCATGAGTGCGGATGCTCCCTGGTCCGGCGACTTCGCCCCATCGAGGGAAATCGCGCATCCAGTCTGCACGAAATCAATTACTTACTTTAAGAAAATCCCGTATGCAGTCGTGAGCCTTCACTGATCTCCGTACACAGGGATTGAAGCACCGTGAATGACCTTGGCATCGTCGCTGCACAAGAACGTGATCACGCGCGCGATCTCCTCGGGTTTCGGCCACTTTGCAAAATCTGCATTGGGCATCGCTTTCCGGTTCGCTGCCGTGTCAATGATGCTCGGAAGCACTGAGTTCACTCGAACGCCGCTTCCTGCCACCTCCGCAGCCAGCGAATCAATCATTGCAAGCGCCGCGGCCTTTGAGGCGGCGTACGCCGCCGCGCCGGCAGGGTGATCGAACGCTGCCCTGGAGGCGATGTTTACGATCGAACCACGTCCTTGCCTCAGCATTGCCGGCACGGCCGCCCGTGACAGCTCGTAACCCGAGCGCAGGTTCAATGCCAGCATTTGATCGAAAACCTTGGGGTCGAGGTCCCACAACTTCACGCCGCCGGCGTAGCCGCCTACCGTGTTGACCAAGGCATCCAGCCGCTTGTGCTTAGCGAGAGTGCCCTCAACAAACCGTCGCGACTCCGTTTCATCGGTAACATCGACGCGCTGACCTTCAAGCCGCGAAGCGTTTGCGGCTGCCGCTTGGACCAGGTCATCGAACTCTGCTTGCGTTCGATACGTCGCGATTACGGTCGCGCCTTCGGCCAGGAACGCCTGACTCACTGCGCGTCCCAAGCCGCCGGTGCCACCCGCCACCACCGTTATCTTCCCTGCGAATCTTGCGTTCACCTGCCCCTCCTCCCTTGTGTGCGCCTTATGGGACCGAAGGCGTGCTTCACGAAACTATATAGGTATTATCGCGAGGCTATCAATTAGCCGCCACACTTGCGACGCCGCTCAGATGTCGATCACCACGTCATCCTGTGGCCGGGAACAGCAGATCAGGACATTTCCCTCTGCAGGTGGATCGAGCGGATCAGGCCGGTAGGTGACGGACCCAGAAATCAATCCGCTCTCGCAGTTGTGACAGACGCCGGTGCGGCACGACCACCGGACCGGGACGTCGCACGCCTCCGCCAGTTCCAAAATGCTCTGATAGGCCGATGCCTTCCAGTGTGCGGCGACGCTGCTGCGCGCGAACGAGACCAGCGGACCGGTGTTGGCGTCGTCCGTGGGGAGATGCGGAGTTCGCTTCGTCGCGCCGACGACGCCAGGGGTCATCGACTCGCTGCCGTTGAAGAATTCCACGTGAATCCTCTCCGGCGCAACGCCCAACGTTGCGAGCGGTTCTTTCACGTCTGCCATGAAACGAGTCGGCCCGCAGAGGTAGACATCCGCTTCTCGTGGAACACCGGCCTCGTCGAAGACCGATCGCGACAGGTGACCGGTCGCGTCAAAATCCTCGCCCATCTTGTCGCGCGAGCCGGGCCTGCTGTAACAAACGTAGCTCCGACCGTGCGTGAGCGCGAGCATAAGGCGGCGAACTTCGGCGGCGAAGGGATGATGGTCCCGATCCCGAGTTGCGTGCAGCCACAAGACCTGCCGTGTCGAGCGCGCCGCCGCCAACGCATACAGCATCGCCAGAACCGGCGTCGCCCCGATTCCCGCGCTGAGCAGCACCACCGGCCGCTCCCCGGACTGCAGAATGAAGCTTCCGCGCGGCGAGCTGACGTCGAGAGCATCGCCCTCCCGCACATGCTCCCCCAGGTAAGTTCCGGCCGCCCCATTCGGTTCGATCTTCACGCTGATTCGATAGCGCTCCTTCGAGAGGGGCCCGGAAAGCGAGTAGCTGCGAAAGAGCAGCGGGCCGCCGGCGGCCGGTTGAAGACGCACGACCACGTACTGGCCGGGCAGAGCCGCTGGCAGCGGCTGACGGTCCGGGCTCTGCATTGTCAGTGAGAGGACGTCCGCGGATTCCTGATCGATCGCCGTCACCGCAAGCGGCCGAAATCCTGCTGCAGCCGGATGCGCAGCCGCTTCCGGCACGAGCCCCGCATTACCGCTTGTTTCGCTCTGAAGTAACGCCTCAAACGACGAGCGCCATCCGGGCGAAAGCGCCTCGATGCGCAAAGCGCGCTCCAGTCGATCGCGCGCATGATCGGGAAAATAGAGGAGCGCGTTGATCTCTGCGACGGTCATTGGCTCCTTCGCCACTCCCACCTTCACGATTTCGTCGCCGGCGCCGACCTCGCCTTCGTGCAGCACGCGGAAGTAGAACCCCGGCCGGCCGCTCGATGTCAGCAATGCCGGCATCCGCGGCTCTTTCATCCGAATGCCGACGCGATAGCAAGTAACGCGAGGTTGCGTAACTTCGAACAACGCGCTTCCGATCTGATATCGGTCGCCGATGCACACGGCGTCGTCGGGCAGTCCTTCGACCGTGAAGTTCTCGCCGAACTGCCCGTGGACGAAGTCGGTCCTCTTCAGCTGTTCCTGCCAATGGCGACACGATTCGATTTGGTAGACGAAGACGGCTCGCTGCTCGCCCCCGTGGCCGGCGAGATCGCCTTGCCCGTCGCCTTCGACGTTGAGCCGCTTGACACAACGACGGCCCTCTACCGGCTCTTTCCAGATGCCGGTGTGTACTGTCCTTCCGCGCCACTCGATGTCGCGCGGCAGCCCGACGTTGACGGAGAGTAGACGGGCCATCGAGATGCCTCCTCGTTCCCGTGCGCGTGTTGACGAGCATCGGAAACTGACACCCGTTCCGCGCCGACAATGAAGCACGAGACCGTAATCCTCGAGGGATCTTTTGGCCGCGTGCAACCGCGCGCAGTCACCTCAGTGCCCGAGGCACAGTACCGTGACGCACGCTGCGACAAGCGCGGCAAGAAAGTACCCGTGCGAGCCCAGCATCTTCTACGCCGGCAATTTAAAACTGATGTAAGTCTTTGAATTTTGGGGTGGCTGATGGGATTCGAACCCACGACAACCGGAATCACAATCCGGGACTCTACCAGCTGAGCTACAGCCACCGTCGTTGCCCCAGCAAGTCGCGTAGGCAGGCGACCCAATATCGCGAAACCGCCGCGCATCAAATTAAGCGATCACCAGCAAGCCCGTCGGCACGCCGCGACTAAGGCGTTCGCGATTATGCCATCGCGGATGCGACAGTGGCAAACCGCAGGCACGCCGCCCATCGCGCGTCGTTCGCATGGTGCGCAACGCAGGCTTGGCGCTATGAACTTCAAGCATCTGCGACCGGCTTTTGATAGCGATGATCTGATCCTACGCAGGCCCCGCGGCAAACCATGCCCAGCAATGGCTTGGCGGCTCTCCTGCCAGGAGGTGCGGCCCGTCTTGCCGCAGCCCCAACCAAGCCCCAAAGCGACTGAATGGTTGCCTCGAGTGTCTCGACTATCGGCTGCATCTTTATGTGTGCTTTACATCTGGCGGCCGAAAATATCCACCGTGTTTACGCGTAGCGCCCTATAAGACTAGGTTCGAAGCGCTATAACCGCTTTAGTGTTAGACCTAGGACGATCGCCCGAAACGCCGATTCGTCCTGCCACGATGGGAGCTGGGGAATGAAGCCTGTTTCAGAGAACTCTACATGTGTGGGATGGGCTCGTCCGGGCACGCATCCCGGTCAATCGGTCAGCTTTGCACGATCCTGGTGCGGCGTTGTGCTCGGTCTTTCATTGCTCGCTGGTGGAAGCGCAGCATTAGCCCAGCCGGTGGCAGATTGTGGAGACAAAGCCAAGCAGGGTTTCGCGGAGCGATTTGTCAATACCTACAAGGAGCACTTGGAATGGAATGGCAATGATCCCAACGCTCCCCCGGCACAATATCGCGGTGCGCCAACTGTGATTGATAGCCCCCCCTTTCCATTCACCAACTGGCCGTTGGGCGGCTCAGAGAACATCGGCTACGAGAACATGTATTACGGCGCGCTGATGGATACGATTTATTGCGGGGAGAACGGACAGGCCTGGAAGGACAGCCGCTTTACGATCTATGGTTGGCTCGAAGCGGGTGGGAACATAAGCACATCGCACGCGAAGTTCAACTTTGTCAATGGAACAGGCGGCAACTACCCAGCCGCTTATGCCTATCAGCCAAATACGGTCCAACTGGATCAGATCGGACTATATCTTGAGCGCACACCCGACGAAGTTCAGATCGACCACGTTGATTGGGGATTTCGCCTTACGGGCCTATTCGGCACGGACTATAAATATACGTTCGCTCACGACACGAACCCGGCGAGCAGGCAGTACGAAAAGCACGCCTACTGGTATGGCTTCGATCCCGTAATGGCATATGTCGAGCTGTACGTGCCCCAAGTCGCGGAGGGGATGAACATACGTGTCGGCCGCTACATATCCATCCCGGACATTGAGGCGCAACTGGCACCGAATAATTACACCTACAGTCACTCACTGCTCTACAGCTTCGACCCCTACACCCAGCAGGGTATCGTCGCGACCGTGAAGCTGAGCAAGAATTGGCTCGTGCAATTCGAAGCTTCGGTAGGCAACGATATTGCCTTTTGGGACAAACAAGACCGGCAATTCACGCCAGCGGCGTGTGTCGCTTGGACTTCCGATTCCGGTTACGACAATATTTATCCCTGCCTCAACGGCCTCAACAACCAACAATGGGGATGGAATAACATCCAGATGCCGGTTGTGACCTGGTATCACAAGATCAATGAGAAGTGGCACACGGATACCGAAACCTGGTACATGTGGCAGAAAAACGTTCCAAACGCCAACAACACCAACCCGATTACGGGCGGCGCGGCACAAATTGCTGCCCGGTTCCCGAACACAAAGTTCGGGGCCCCCTTTGGTGCTCTGTGTAGTGACCCGAATGCCCGTACTTGCATCGGGCAGGAATTTGCCATGGTCAACTATCTTGAATATCAGGCTGGACCAAGAGACGCGATAACATTTCGCAACGGGTATTTCAATGACATGGAAGGTCAGCGTACGGGGTTCAAGACCAAGTACTATGAAAGTCTCATCGGTTGGGCACACTGGTTTGGCGACACGATCACCGTTCGCCCCGAGTTGCTCTTCCAAAGGGCCTTCGGTGCCCAGGCGTTTGACAATCCAACCTACACCCCCAACGGCGGAAAGAATAACCAACTGATGCTGGCCATCGATGCCATTATTCACTTCTGATCGCCATACCCGGCGCTGCCGGTAAGCGCGCGCGCACCGCCGACGTCCGCGGTTCGCTGTGCATGCTTGCCCAAGCGAACCCGGGTATGCTTTCATTTCGCAGCGATGGCGGCCGGTCAGCCCCCCGTCCCGTCGCGAGTCTTGTCACAGCGGGCGCCCAGGTTGCAATAATCGGGCAATCTCGCTCGTGCCGGAGTGGGGACCCGCTCTCGAGTGAAGAACCCTGCTTTCAGGGGCGACGCGATTGCCCGAAAAAGGGGCGTGGTTGCGCAGGCCCGATGTCCCGCTGGCCTTCCAAATGGCCAGCGGCGCCACTGTCATTTTTGTGCCGATCTGCTTGTGAGATAGTGCCGGCCGGAGCAATGGACCATGCAAGAGACCGCACCGCCATCTCCACCCCCCCCGATGCGGCGGCTGTCGCGACGCGCGCAGTTGCTGATCGTACTCATCCTGGCGCTGCTTTTGGCCGTTGCGCTCGGCTTGGCATGGTGGCGCGGCGCGGCGGAGGTCAAAACCGCGGCGAATGCGGGTTCGCCTGTGCCGCCCGGCGCCTTCCGGCCCACGCCGGCCCAGATGGCGAGCCTCAAGGTCGCGACCGTGGAGACGATGGTTTTCCACGGCGAAGAGCGAGCCGACGGCAAGATCGCGATCAACGCCGATAAGACCACCCCGGTGTTTTCGCCCTATTCGGGGCGAGTGACCCAGGTCATGGCCAACCTGGGCGACAACGTCAAGCAGGGCACACCGCTGCTGGCCATTGCCGCCACGGAGTTTGCCCAGGGCCAGAACGATCTGCGTGCGGCTGTGAGCGCGCTTGATACCGCGCGCTCACAACTCAACCTGGCGCGGGCCAACGAGCAGCGCAAGCACGGTCTCTACGACGCCAAGGCCGGTTCGCTGCAGGATTGGCTGCAGAGCCAATCCGATCTCGTCACCGCCGAAGACAACCTGCGCGCCGCTGAAACGGCAGTCGGCCTGGTGCGCAACCGGCTGCGTATCCTTGACCAATCCGACGCGCAGATCGGCGCCCTGGAGAGCGCCAAGACGATGAACCCGGTGGCCCAGGTCGTGGCGCCCATCGGCGGTACGGTCATCGACCGCCAGGTCGGTCTCGGTCAGTACGTCCAAGCCAACGCGCCCAATCCCGTCTACTCGATCGGCGACCTTTCCACGGTTTGGCTGATCGCCAACGTGCGCGAGCCCGACGCACCGCGGATGCGGCGTGGCGCACCGGTCGAGGTTCGCGTATTGGCGCTTCCCGAACGCGTCTTCAAGGCCAGGCTCACCTATGTCGCGCCTTCGGTCGATCCGAACACGCATCGCCTGACAGTACGGGCTGAGATCCCGAACCAGGATGGCATGCTTAAACCGGAAATGTTCGCGACCTTCAGCATCAGTACCGGTGTCGAGTCAGCGGCCCCGGCTGTGCCGGAGGAGGCCATCATCTACGAAGCTGACACCGCACGGGTCTGGGTCGTGCGGGAGGACGGCACGCTCGCCCTGCGCCAGATCCAGACCGGGCGGGTCAGCCATGGCAAAGTTGAGGCGGTTGCGGGCCTCACTGCGGGAGAGAAGGTCGTAACAAGCGGCAGCCTGTTTATCGACCGTGCAGCAAAAGGCGACTGAACCGTGACTCGAGGCTGCGGCGATAGCGCACGACCGTCCGGCGCCAGCAAGACATGAACGAGATCGTCGTACTCGCGCTCAAGCAGCGGGTTCTTGTCGTTGTCGTGCTGCTTCTCGTCATACTCGGCGGAATCGTCGGCTTCTTCAAGCTCAACATCGAAGCCTATCCGGATCCGGTCCCGCCGCTCGTCGATGTAATCACCCAGAGCTCAGGGCAATCGGCCGAGGAGATCGAGCGCTACATTACCATCCCCATCGAAGTGCAGATGGCGGGCATCCCGCACGTTACGGCGGTGCGCACCATCTCGCTATTTGGCCTGTCCGATGTGAAGCTGCAGTTTACCTATGAATTCACCTATAGCCAGGCCGAGCAATGGGTCATCAATCGGCTCTCGCAGTTGCCGCCATTGCCCAACGGTGCCATCCCCCAGATTTCGCCGTGGAGCCCGATCGGTGAGATCTACCGTTACCGCGTGGTGGGCCCCCCCGGATACTCCGTAACCGACCTTAAGACTATCCAGGATTGGATACTGGAGCGCCGCTTCAAGGCGGTGCCGGGTGTGATCGACGTCAATGGCTGGGGCGGCAAGACCAAGACCTACGAAGTCACCGTCGACCTGCCCCGGCTCATCGATTACGGGATTTCGCTGCCGCAGGTGCTGCAAGTCCTCAACAACAGCAACATCAATGTAGGCGGCCAGACGGTGAATTTCGGACCGCAGGCGGCGGTGGTGCGCGGGATCGGGCTGATCCACTCGATGGACGAGGTCCGCCACACCATGCTGACGGCGAGCAACGGCCTGCCCGTAATGCTTAGCGATATCGCCACGGTCACGGTGGGTAACGAGCCGCGCCTCGGGATAGCCGGCTTCAACGAGAATGACGACATCGTGCAGGGCATCGTGCTCATGCGTCGCGGGGAGGAGAGCCTGCCCACGATCCAGCGCGTCGAAACAGAAGTCGACAAGATCAACGGTCAAGGCGTCCTGCCCCCGGGGGTCCAGATCGAGAAAATCTACGATCGGCGCGAGCTGATTGACGTGACCACCCGTACGGTGCTGCATAACATGTTGCTGGGGATTGCCCTTATCTTCCTGGTGCAGTGGGCCTTCCTCGGCAATTTGCGCACCGCCCTCATTGTCAGCGCCACCATACCGTTCGCGTTTGCCTTCGCCATTGGGCTCATGGTCTTGCGCGGCGAATCGGCAAATCTGCTGTCGGTGGGCGCTATTGATTTCGGTTTGATCGTCGATGCGTCAGTGCTCATGGTGGAGAATATATTCAGGCATCTGGCGCAGGGCGAGTTCGTAAGTGTCTCCTACGCGTACCTGATGCATCGGGTTCGTACCCACTACGAACTGCGCGGTCGATTCGCGGTCATCGCGAATTCCGCCGCGGAGGTCAATCGCGCGATTTTCTTTGCTGCGGCGATCATCATTGCCGGCTTTGTGCCACTGTTCACCCTTAGCGGGATCGAGGGACATATCTTCGGACCTATGGCGAAGACCTACGCCTATGCGATCGCCGGGGGGCTGATCGCCACGTTCACGGTGTCGCCGGCCCTGAGTGCGATTTTGCTGGCGGGCCCTATCAGCGACGCGGAAACCCCGGTCGTGCGATTCCTGCACCGAATCTATCGCCCGGTCGCCGAGTTTGCTTTGTCCAATCCGATCGTAACGCTCGGTGCAGCCGTGCTGTTGCTGCTCGTCGCCGCCTTGTCGGTCCGCGGTCTCGGGCTCGAGTTTCTGCCGAAGCTCGAAGAAGGGAACCTCTGGATTCGCGCCACCATGCCGCCGTCGATTTCTCTGCAGGAGGGTAACGGCCACGTCAATCGCATGCGCAAGGTCCTTTTGGGTTTCCCGGAGACCGAAAAGGTCGTTTCGCAGCATGGTCGCCCCGACGACGGCACGGATGCCACCGGTTTCTTTAATGCGGAATTCTTCGTTCCGCTCAAACCAGCCGATACCTGGCCCAAAGGCGTGGACAAGGACAAGCTGACTGAGCAGATGATGAAGGCGCTTGAGGATAATTTTCCGGGGGTCGAATTCAACTTTTCCCAGTACATCGAGGACAACGTCGAGGAGGCGGCCTCGGGCGTAAAGGGCGAGAATTCGGTGAAGCTCTACGGCAATGACCTCGAGACCCTGGAGCGAACCGCGGAGAAGATCAAGGCAGTGATGGAGTCGGTGCCGGGGATTGCCGACCTCGCGGTCCTTGAGTCGCTCGGTCAGCCCACGGTCAGGATCGATATTGATCGTTCCCGTGCCGCTCGCTATGGACTCGCGCCCGGCGACATCAATGCGACCGTCCAGGCTGCCATCGGCGGTCAGGCCGCCGGCAACCTCTACGAAGAGGGTAGTGACCGCAACTTTCCGATCGTCGTCCGCCTGGCACCCGAATACCGCAACAACCTCGACGCCATCCGGCGCATCACCATCGGTGCCCCTAACCCGAACGGTACGGGCATCGTTCCCATCCCATTGCTCGATGTCGCCCAGGTGACCCTGGTATCAGGCGCTTCGTTCATCTATCGCGAGCAGCAGGAACGCTATATCCCGATCAAGTTCAGTGTTCGCGGCCGCGACCTCGGCACCGCGGTCCTCGAGGCGCAACAGAAAGTGGCGGAGCAGGTGCCCCTGCCCGGCGGATACCGCCTGGAATGGGTCGGTGAATTCGGCAATCTCGAGGAAGCCTTGCAGCGGCTCGCCATCGTTGTACCCTTAAGCATCACCCTCATTTGCATTCTGCTCTACATCAACTTTGGCTCGGTTGTCGACATGCTCCTTGCCGCGAGCGTCATTCCGATGGCCCTCATCGGCGGTATCTTTGCGCTGTGGGTAACCGGTACGCCGTTTAGCGTCTCCGCGGCAATAGGGTTTGTCGCCCTGTTCGGCATCGCCGCGATGGACGGGATCATCGTGCTCAGCAATTTTAACCAGCTGCTCGAGACAGGCCTCGATCGCGCCAGCGCCATTCGCCGCGCCTGCGAAACGCAGATGCGGCCGGTGATGATGACCTGCATCGTCGCCTGCGTCGGCCTGCTGCCGGCAGCCATTTCGACGAGCATCGGGTCGCAGGTCCAGAAACCTCTCGCCCTGGTCGTTGTCGGCGGTATCCTGTTGGCGCCCGCCCTGATCCTGATTGTGCTCCCGGTGCTAATCGAGCGCTTCTCGCGCCGGATGCCGCAGTCCGGAACAGAAGGCCCAAGCTAGACGGCAACATGACCGCCCCAGCCAACCTAACTTGCTCAGGTGTGTGGCGGCGGCCGCCCGTCCGTCGCCCCGGCCGGTCACGCGGCCGCCGCGCCGCGCGCCGCATTGCCGCAGCCTTTATCGCGGCAGCCTTGGCGCTCGTCGCCGGCTGCGCGGTGGGACCGGATTTTCAGCGCCCCGGCCCTCCCGATGCCGCCGCCTACACTCGGGAGCCGCTGCCGGCACAGACCGCTTCGGCCGACATCGCCGGAGGCGAAGCGCAACGCATGCTGCAGGGCCTGGACATCCCCGGGCAATGGTGGACCCTGTTCCACTCGCCGGCCCTGAATTCGCTCATCGAGCAAGCTCTCAAGTCCAATCCCAGCCTGGAAGCGGCGCAAGCAGCACTGCGGCAAGCGCAGGAGAGTGTCTACGCGCAGCAGGGCTTCTTCTACCCCAATGTTGATGCGAGCTTCTCGCCCAGTCGCCAGAAAAATGCGACCGGAACCATCGCTCCGACGCTGACCTCGGGCGAGCCGCTTTTTACCCTCTACACGCCTCAGGTCAGCGTGTCCTACACCCTCGATGTTTGGGGTGGCAACCGCCGACAGGTGGAGTCGCTGCAGGCCCAAGCCGATTCCCTGCGCTTCCAGCTCGACGCGACCTACCTGACCCTGACGTCCAACGTCGTCGCCGCGGCCATCCAGGAAGCTTCCCTGCGCGCGCAGCTTGCGGCCACGAACACGGTTATCCGCATCGAAGGCGAACAACTCGAACTGCTGCGCGCCCAATACGCGCTTGGCGCCATCGCCATGGCCGACGTGGTGGCGCAGGAAGCAACCTTGGCGCAGGCGGAGGCGACACTGCCGCCGCTGCAAAAACAACTGGCGCAGCAACGGGACCTCTTGAGCGCCCTTGCCGGGCGCGTCCCGAGTGCGGAACCGGACGAGAAGTTTGAACTCGCGGCACTTGAACTGCCGCAGGAGCTCCCCTTAAGCCTACCATCCAAGCTGGTGGAGCAGCGCCCGGACGTGCGTTCGGCCGAAGAGCAACTGCACGCGGCCAGCGCCCAGGTCGGGGTCGCCATCGCCAACCAGTTGCCACAAATCACGCTCAGCGCCGGCATTGGCAGTAGCGCCACCCAGATGAGCCAGCTGTTTACCTCCGGTACCGGATTCTGGAGCGTCGCCGGCAATTTCTTGCAACCACTATTCGATGGCGGGACCTTGCTCCACCGTAAGCGGGCGGCAGATGCAGCGCTGGAGCAGGCCGCGGCGCAGTATCGCAGCACAGTCATCACCGCCTTCCAGAATGTCGCCGACGTGCTTCACGCCCTGTATTTCGATGCAGCTGCGCTCGACGCGAGTCTGCGCGCCGAACGCGCGGCGGCTACGAGCCTCGACATCGGCCGCCAGGCCTTGCAACTGGGCTCGATCAGCTATTTGTCGCTACTGAATGCCGAACAGACCTATCAGCAAGCGGTGATCACCCTTGCGCAGGCACGAGCCAACCGCTTTGCCGACACGGCTGCACTGTTTCAGGCGCTCGGCGGTGGCTGGTGGAACCAGGGCGATGGAGCGACCGCGCAGGCAGAGACCGCGAACGGCGATAAACACTAACAGGCGTGGGACCTAACGCGTGTGTGCCTGTGTCGGCGCAGGCCGTGGCGGCATCGACCGGTTGCGGATGGTTGCAGACGGTTAACCGGCGCGCCCGACAGGACTCGAAGCTGTCTTGGCGGTGATCGAGCGCGCGTCCAAGCAACGATCGTTCAAAGCTTCCGCTCTCGCTCGAAGCGGCGCTCGGTGCGGAGCTGACGCCGCAGCAGTGGGCCTGCGCACAAAAAACACGCCGGGACCCCTCGGGGTCCCGGCGTGATGACTGCGAATCCGCCGTCAGATCAGTCGGAGGTGCTGCAGAACGGCAAGAGGCCCATCGCCGACAGGATGCCGTTCACGACCAGTTGCTTGAACTGCGCCTGGCCAGGGAAGCTAGAGCCGTCGGTGAACGCGCCGGTGTCGTGACCGAGCGCGGTCACCCACGACCGGCCGCCGTCGTCAGCGTCGCGCAAGGTTGCGCGCGTAGCATTGGTGAATCAACGTTGCGGCGTTTTGTCCGCGGTGATTTTCAAATCGATGCGATGAAAGTGATGCTGTCGATGCAACCTCGCCCCTCGCAGTTCCCTGAACGGGTGCGCAACCTGTTCAATGAACGTGCAGACGCCTGCGGCAGAAAGTACCGAGCGCGAGGGCGCTGGACGTGGCGGCTCGGCGAATTCTCCGACGCATTGGATGAGTTTGTGCCCGCACCGGCCAAAGTGCTGGATTTCGGCTGCGGCACAGGCCATTTGGCCCAGCACCTTCACCAGCAACGATACGCAGTCAGTGCCTGCGATCTAGCGGACGAGATGATCGCCAAGGCGCGTCGCGAGTTTGGCAATACCCACATCAAGTGGATGTGTCTCCCAACACATTGGCGCCGGCTCCCGCTTGCCGACGGCGCGTTCGATGCGGTGGTCGCTTCCAGTGTTCTCGAATACGTTGAAGACGTCGAACTGGTTCTCAGCGAGCTCGCACGTGTGCTTCGCCCAGGAGGCGTGCTTATCTGCAACGTGCCGAATGCCGGAAATGGCCGGCGCAAGGGCGAGTCCTGGGCCATGCGCCTAATGCGTCGCACGTGGACGCGACGGACGCTATGCACGATTCCCCGCGTCCGCCGCTATCTTCGCTACCTAGAATTGTCCAAGAACCGCTTCCCGTTATCAGAGTGGGAGAGCGGCGCCAGACGCCAAGGATTCGATCGCCTTCACCGCACGAGCTTTTTTCCGACGAGCCGGCCGTTGTTCATGTTCAGTTGGCAGAAAGAGACCAATGTGTGATCGGCCTTCCCAGAGGTTCGCCTAGCCCAGCTGAATCGAGACAGCGACACTCCTCCGCGATGCGTCAGTCCGGTGTACGGCGCGTTAGATGAACCTTCCAGCCTAAACGAAGGTCAGGTTAGTCGATAAGCGACCCTGACTCCAAAGTCGCTGAACGGTACGCCGGCCGATGAGCCATTGCATCTTGGATCGCCTCCGTATTTGCGCCTAGCAGAGGGTATGGGGTCACCGAAGTGAATTGTAGCGGTGGGCGCGTAATGCGGGCACGATCGACAACCGCGAAGATGCTCCGTCGCGTGCGACGTCATGTACCATGTCGTGTGACATGACCGCAGAGCGCAAACCCCCGACGATCGACGATTACCTCAAGAGCGTCCGCGAAGATCGCCGAAGAGCACTTGAGGACTTGCGCGCGAAGATTCGGTCCATCGTTCCCGACGCGGAAGAGTGCATCAGCTATCGGATCCCGGCCTTCCGCCTCAACGGCGTCGTGGTCGCGGGCTTCTGCGCGACCACCAAGGGTTGTTCGTATTTCCCGTTCAGCGGTTCGACACTCAAGACCCTCGCTCGCGACCTCAGTCGCTACGACCAGACGAAGGGCTCGCTCCATTTCTCGTCGGACGAGCCGCTACCGACTGCGCTAGTGCGCAAGCTGATCAAGGTCCGCGTCGCGGAGACCAAGGAGTGATCGGGTTCGATCACGTTCCGACGCTACCGGCCACTATTTGATGCACAAAACCCTCAACTCAGCCATTTGAGTTAGACCGAGAATCTGACCGCCACAAGCGGGCACCGTGTCGTCCGACGGCATCTCAAGCCCAACGCGGACTACCAGTTCTACGCGACCGTCGGGTTCGCGAAGCAGACGTTGCTGCAGTAATTCACTGCCTCGGGAAGAGGATCTTCAGCGACTCTCCTGCGACCAGCATGCAGCGCCCGCTGTGCCCGCATCCCTCGACCATGTGCACCTCGTGCTTCGCGCCATACCGCTCGTCGATGTACTCCGCGAAGGCGAAGGCGCGTGCCAGGCGCGTGCCGCCCTGCGCCATGGCGGCGCAGCTGCCGTCGAAGCCATGGAGGGGTAGGATGTCGTACTCGCCGGCGAGGTAGGTCGTGGGCCTTTCGACGACCTGCTTCTTCAGTTGCTCGTCGGAAACCTTCGCGGCGTAGCCGTTCCGGTCCTTGAGGCCATAAGGCCACCGGTCGAAGCCCGTGCAGCTTTCCGCATCGTGGAAGCGCGCGAAGGCTGCCGGAGGATGCTCGGGCAGGGGCGCCTGGTATCCGGGCGGAAGCGTGGCGATATGTCTCGGGAACGCGCTCTCCGTGGGGCGCAGCTCGTCGAGATACGCATAGGAAGAAGGATTCATCACCACGTAGCGCGGCTTTAGGGCGAGCGAATCGTGGACCGTATTCGCCATCGCATAGCGTTCCACGAATTGCCCGCCGGCGGAGTGGCCCACGACAATGATCGTCTTCAAGTTCGGGAACACCTTCGCGTCGTTGAGCCTTCGCAACAACTCGTCCACCACGTCGAACGACGTCGCATTCCCCTCGACCGCCTCGCCGCCGGTGCGCCAGGTATCGTTGCGCGGCTGGCAGTGCCAGCCGATTTCGCCGGGCGCGAGGCTATCCTTGCACGAACCCTCGCTCGAGACAAAATGGGGCGCGATGAGGATCGTGTCGTCGAGCGCATCTGCCGTGA
Source organism: Casimicrobiaceae bacterium (assembly GCA_035939595.1). Classification (GTDB taxonomy): domain Bacteria; phylum Pseudomonadota; class Gammaproteobacteria; order Burkholderiales; family Casimicrobiaceae; genus PALSA-1003. The sequence goes on along the minus strand of DASZFQ010000047.1, from coordinate 793 downwards.
AGGCCGCCGCGAGCGCGCTCTTGTAGTAGCTGTCGGCGTCGCGCCCGAGGCCGTGGATCACGATGAGCGCGTGCTTCATGTCCGGCTGCGCCGTACCGAGCGCGTAGCTGCGGTACACGGTCGTCCCGCCCTTCGTGCCGGCCAGGGGAACGATCTCACTGCAACTGGAGTTAGCCTCGATGCAGGGCGTCGGCGCGGACCAGGCCAGCCCGGACGACAGCGACAGGAGCAAAATGCAGATGGCCCGCAGTAGCCGGTTCATCATTCCTCCTTCCCCGGGGCTGGCTATACTAGCGGCTTTCTCGACAGCGCACGAGGGTCGCTCGCCATCCAAGGCGATGCATAGGGCAATTTCCGCCCATGGTCTGGAAGGAAGCTGCGGGCACGTGCTCACCGAACGGCGGTTTCCATCAAACTTGACGACCGCTTTGGAGCAGCGCGTCTAGCTGCTTCAGGAACCGGCGCCGGCGGGATTTGCGAAGTTGCGTACCCACGACTTGAAACACACGTTCGGTCACCGCGGGTGTTTCCGATCGCGATTGCCAGGTACTGCTGGGACACGCTCGAAAGGGCGTCACTCGTCAGCACATGGCGCCCGAGGTCGGGCGAATTGCTGCAAGCGGCAGAGTCGGTGCCGAATCAGGAGCAACGCGGAACGATACCGCTGACGATCATCCGCAGAAAGGTTGCTCGAAAAACCCGTCACTGCGGAAGTGGCACAAAAGTGCCACAACCGAGAAATGGCCAGGTAGGCCGGAACGATAAGTTGTTGACCGGTCAGGCAGTTGTGGCG
>DASZFQ010000046.1:0-2518 GCA_035939595.1 Casimicrobiaceae bacterium | reverse complement strand
GGACGGATCATGTTCTGCGAGAGTCACATGCCAGTCGCGCGCGATTGCGCCAGTTTCGGCGTGACGGCCCCAATACCAACAACGCCTGAGGATACCGGCTCGCGCGCTCCGAGTTTGCGCGGCGGACTGCTCGCGGCGATCAATCGGGAGCGAGGGCGCCCAACCCGCCGCCATCGTTCCAGGTGACAGCGGTACAAAGTGAAACTCAAAAGGGAGGAATGAAAATGAAGAGATTGCGCGTATTGCGGCTTGGCGCAGCCGCGCTTTTGGCAACGCTCGCGGCCGCGGCAAATCCCGGCACCGGCAACGCGGCCGATGACACCTTCAAGTTCGGCGGCGTGTACACGCTGACCGGTCCGGCCGCGTTCCTCGGATTGTTCGAAGACGCCGCAGTCCGGCTTGCCGTCGAGCAATTCATGAAGGGTGATTGCATTGTCGAGTCGATTCCGGCGCAGCCCTGCGAGGGCGGCGGTCTGAAGATCGGAGACAAGAAAATTCCGATTACGTTCACTTCCTACGACGACAAGTCGGAAGCGAAGGACGCGATCAGCGAGGTGACCCGCCTGATCGAGCAAGATGGCGCGCGCGCCGTCTGGGGGCCGCGCATGAACGATGCGGTCGTCTCCGCGAGCCACATTCTGGACCCGAAGAAGATCATCAACATCTGCTCGATCTGCTCGAGCCCGGCCATGACGATCGGACGGCCGATGGGCTTCGACATCACCGATACCGGCGTCATCGAGAAGCACGGCATCGGCGCCTTCATCAACGAGCCGGACGACGTGCTCGAGGCGCACAACGTCGATCCCAAGATCCTCAACGGCAAGAAGCGCACCGCGATCATCGCGCGTGACGAACTCTACTGCGTCCACGGCGCCATCGGCTGGGACGAGGCGATGAAGAAGGGCGCCCGGCACTTCGATTTCGATCTGTCGAAGGACGTGGTGTACTACCCGTTCGGGACGACCGATTTCGCCCCGTTCGTGGCGAAGCTCGCCGCGCTCAAGCCCGACATCGTTCTGCTCGACGTCTACGTGATCCCCGACATGCTCGCCATCATGAAGGAGATGGTGAAGCAGGGCCTCGATTGGCAGACCAGCAAGATCGTGCTCCTCGGCAACGACGTGCTCGGCCTTACCTACTACGCCGGCGAAGCCAAGAAGGAGGGCATGGACCTCAACGGCGGCTCGGTCTACGCCTTCTCCGAGCACGATCCGGCGCTGGCCGAGACGCCTGCGATCCAGAAGTACACGAAAATCTACAACGAGAAGTACGGCAAGACCCCGGTCGGCACTTCGAGCCCATTCGACCGCGGCACCTATGACGCAGCGATGTGGTTCTTCTTCGGCATCGAGAAGGCCGGAACCATCACCGACAACGAGAAGATCGCGGCGGCATGGAAGAGCCTCAAGCTCAAGGGGCTGCGCGGGCCGGACGAGGAATTCTTCGTCGACCCGGACACCGGCAAGCCCACCGGTCAGCTCTACGCCTACGAGTACATCACCACCTTCAAGAACGACCAGGCGGTGTACACAGGGCTCAACTACCACAAGACCATCTTCTACGGACCCTGGGTATACGGCAACAAGCTGCCCAAATCGTAGAGCTCCAATCGGTGGCTGACGTGCAATCGTTGGACCAGGAAGCGTAGTACCTCGGCGGCGCCTTCGGAAAGGAAGGCGTCGCCTGATCTTTGTCGCAAGGCGGACGTCGCGGAGCACCAAGGACACGGGTGCGCGGAGTTCGCGGCGCTTGGGCGGATCAGACGTTGGCTGTCCTCACCACATTCATTCAGCAAGTCATCTACGGCGTCTCGTACGGGATGAATCTGGCAGTGGCGGCCGCAGGGCTCGCCTTGCTCTTCGGCGTCTATCGTGTGGTCAACCTTGCGCACGGGCAGCAGATCATGCTCGGCGGCTACACCGCCTACGTCGTGTCCACCGCGCTTGGGACGCCTTATCTGGTCGGCTTCGTCGCCGCCATGGTCGTGATGGGTCTGCTTGGTGTCCTGCTGGAATATGGCGTGTTTCGCTTCTTGCGCGACCGCCCGCTCACCGACCAGATGCTCGCCTCGCTCGGCGTGTTCATGGTGCTGGGGACGTTGGCGCTTCGGGTGTGGGGCGATTTCCAGGCCCGGACGATCTACATGCCGGGACGCGACTCGGCGATCCTTATAGGGGGTCTGCGGCTCGACGCTTCGCGCATCTATACCGTCTTCATCACCATAGCCCTTTTTGCGCTCCTCTATCTCGTCGTCTATCGCACGCATCTCGGACGGATGATGCGCGCCATGGCGCAGAGCGAGGAGACGGCCGCGCTGATGGGCATCCAGCGGCGCAGGATTGCCGCGATCGTCTTTTTTCTCGCCGGTGCGCTCGGCGGGGCGGCCGGCGCCCTCCTGGGCGGCCTGTTCAATGTCCGGCCCGACATGGGCTTTCAGCCGTTGCTGATGGCGCTCGTCATCATCGTGTTTGGCGGGATGGGCAGCATCGGCGGGGCGGTCTTCGCCGGGCTGGTG
>DASZFQ010000045.1:0-26993 GCA_035939595.1 Casimicrobiaceae bacterium | reverse complement strand
CCGCCATCTCGGGCTTGAGCACGCCCGGCGCCGATAGGCCGAGGAAGATGTCGGCGTCGTCGACGACCTCGCCAAGCCGGCGCTTGTCGGTCTTCTGGGCGTAGATGCTCTTCCAGCGATCCATCAGGGTCGTGCGCCCCTCATAGACCACGCCCTCGATGTCGGTGACCCAGATGTTCTCGCGCCGGACCCCGAGCGAGACCAGCAGGTTGAGGCAGGCGAGCGCGGCGGCGCCCGCCCCCGAGGTCACGATCTTGACCTTGTCGATCGCCTTGCCGGTGAGATAGAGCGCATTCTTCACGGCGCCGCCACGATGATGGCGGTGCCGTGCTGATCGTCGTGGAACACCGGGATCTTCATGCGCGCCTTGAGCTTGTCCTCGATCTCGAAACATTCCGGCGCCTTGAAGTCCTCGAGATTGATGCCGCCGAAGGTCGGCTCGAGCGCACAGATGATGTCGATGAGCTTGTCCGGATCGCGTTCGGCAAGCTCAATGTCAAAGCAATCCAGCCCGGCGAATTTCTTGAACAGGACCGCCTTGCCTTCCATCACCGGCTTGCTCGCCAGCGGCCCGATCGCGCCCAGTCCCAGCACCGCGGTGCCGTTGGTGACCACGGCAACCAGATTGCCCCGTGCCGTCAGGTTGTCTACCTCAGCTGGATCGCGGACGATTTCGTCGCAGGCGGCAGCGACTCCCGGGGTATAGGCCAGCGCGAGATCGCGCTGGTTAGTGAGGTCCTTGGTCGGAAGGATCGATATCTTGCCCGGAGGATATGCGCGGTGGTACTCGAGCGAGCTCTCACGGATATCCTGGTCAGACATGGGGACCCTCTACGCTTCGACCGGATTGGTGTAGTCGAGGAATCGCTCTGGCGATACGCGCAGCGCCGCGCCGGCCGGGCAGGCACTGACCCAAGCCGGGCCGTGCGGCAGGTCCTTGCACGTGCCGCACTTCACCGCCTTCTCGACCATCGACTTGTCATGGATCTTCGTCTCGACGCCTGGCTCGTCTCCGACGCCCCAAAACGCCACCAGAGCGCCGTTCGGAGCCGGTTCGGGTTAAGCGTCGGCTGGATCACGCCATAGGGGCAGTTGCGCTCGCAGTTGCCGCAGCCGATGCAGGTGGCGCGGAGGCAGACCTCACCGTTCGGAGTGCCAGGCAGCAAATTGTGGACTCTATGGCCAAGCCCGGCAACCTGGGCGCAGGGTCCGGCGCGGGCACCCCGCTTTCGCCCGCCGTCGCGCCATCGCGGGTCTCACCGCGCGACAGTGTGTGGTGGAGGCGCCGGTATAATGCGGTGTCCCGTCGGCGCCTTGTTGCCGCAGCAAGCCACCCCCGCATGCCGTCCGCGTCCATCGCGCTTGCCCGATGCTGATCTTCTGGTCGCTTGCGACGCTGCTTCTCTGCGTCACGCTGGCCGCGCTCCTCTGGCCGCTGTTGCGCATTCGCCACGGCGCGGCCGCACCCGACGCGGAGAGCGCGGCGGTTGCGATCTATCGTGACCAGAAACAGGCTCTCGACGCCGAATGCGAGGATGGCGTCATTTCCGCGGGTGAGCGCGATGCGGCGGTCGCTGAGCTCTCGCATCGCCTGGGCGATGAGCTCGCGGCACCGCCGCTGGCGATTGCCAGCGGGCGCGGCCAGCGCCGCGCATGGGCGGTTGCACTGGCGCTGCTGCTGCTCGTTCCGGCCGCCGCGCTCGTGCTCTACGCGCGCCTCGGTAATCCGGGCGCGGCGAGCGTCAGCGCAGCGAACGACAGCCGCAACGCGCACGAGTTGTCGGAGAGCCAGATCACGGCAATGGTCGACCAGCTCGCGCAGCGATTGAAATCCCATCCCGACGAAGCCGAGGGTTGGGTGTTGCTGGCGCGCTCGTATGCAGCGCTGGGCCGCTTCCCCGAGGCTGCGGACGCGTACGCGCACGCCGACACCCTCATTCCCGACAATGCAGACCTGCTGGCCGATTACGCTGATGCGCTTGCCATGGCGCAGGGCAAGCGGCTCGCGGGCAAGCCCGCCGAGCTCGCCCGGCGCGCGCTCGCCATCGACCCGCAGCAGCGCAAGGCGCTGGCGCTGGCGGCGACCGCGGCGCTGCAGGCAGGTGATCTCGACGGTTCGGTCTCGACCTGGCGGCGACTGCAGGCAGAGTTTCCGGAAGGCTCCGATGACGCGCGGCAGATTGGCGCGATCGTCGCCGAGATCGAATCCGACCGCCACGACGGGCGGGGCCTCCCCGCTGCTCCCGGCATGCCAGCTCGGCGGTCCGACCAGGCTGCCGCTACCCTGCCCGCACCGGCCGCGGCGACAATCGCCGGCGAGGTCGAAATCGCTCCCGCCTTGGCCTCCAAGGTCGCACTCAGCGACACGGTGTTCATCTTCGCGCGAGCCGTCGACGGGCCGCGCATGCCCTTGGCGGTGCTGCGCGTGCCCGCGCGGGAGCTGCCCAAGCAGTTTCGCCTCGACGACAGCATGGGCATGGCCCCCGGTGTGAAGCTTTCGAATGCCGCGGCAGTGATCGTCGAGGCGCGCATCTCCAAGAGCGGCAATGCCTTGCCGCAGCCGGGCGACCTGAGCGGCAAGAGCCCGCCGGTCAAGCCGGGTGCCCGCGACGTGAGGGTCACCATCGACCAGGTTGTGCCCTGATCCCGGACTGCGACCGCACCCGACGACTGCGGGGTCGGCTTCCGCGAGGCTGCAAGGCCCCCGGCTCCGGGGACCTACCAAACCCTCGGCTATAATCCGCGCCGTCACGTCCCCGCGGAAGGGTGCCCATGCTGGAAGCGCACGATCTGGCCGCGCGGCGCGGTGACGCGGCGTTGTTCGCCGGCCTCGACTTCGCGCTCGAGCCCGGTGTCGTCCTGTTCGTCCGCGGTCCCAACGGCAGCGGCAAGACCACCCTGCTGCGTATTCTCGCCGGCGTATCGCAGGCGATGGCGGGTCAGGTGCGCTGGCGCGGCCGCCGCGTCGGCCCCTTCGACCGCGGCTTGCGCGAGAGCGCGCTGTTCATCGGTCATGCCCCGGCGTTGAAGGATGAACTGACCACCGAAGAAAACCTCGCTTCCCTTGCAAGCCTGCACGGCGCTGCCGCCGATCGCGCCACGGTGCTCGAGGCGCTGGGCGTCTGGGCGCTGACCCGGCAACGGGCGCTCCCCGCGCGGGTTCTGTCGCAGGGACAGCGGCGCAGGACGAGCCTTGCGCGCCTGCAGCTCGCGTCGCGGCCGTTGTGGCTGCTCGACGAGCCCACTACCGCGCTCGACGACGCCGGTGCAGCGATGCTTGGGGGCGCCCTTGGGGCACATCTCGCCGGGGGCGGCATCGCCGTGATCGCAACGCATCAGGACTTGCCGCTTGCCGCCGGCGTGAGCCGGTCGCTGCGCCTCGAATGACGGCAGCTGCGCCAGGCAACGGGGCGGTCTGGCCCGGCTTCGCGTGGGCACTGCGGCGCGACCTGCGGCTGGCCCTGCGCTCCAAGGCCGAACTCGGCGTCCAGCTGCTGTTCTACGCGATCGTGGTCACCCTGTTCCCACTCGGCGTCGGTGCCGACCCCTCGTTGTTGCAGGCACTCTCCTCCGGCGTACTGTGGGTCGCCGCGCTGCTGGCCTCGCTGCTGTCTCTGCCGCGGCTGTTTGCGGCCGATTTTGCCGACGGTACATTGGAGCAGATCGGGCTCTCGCCCTACCCGCTGCCGGCACTCATTTCGGGTAAGATAATGGCCCATTGGCTCAGTTCGGGCGCGCCACTTACCTTGTTGTCGCCGCTGCTGGCGCTGCAGTTCGGACTAGGCGCTACAGAGCTCGGAGTGCTGGCGCTGGGGTTGTTGCTGGGTACGCCGACGCTGTCGCTGCTCGGCGCGATCGGTGCCGCGCTTACGCTCGGATTGCGGGCCGGCAGCGCGTTGCTCGCGCTGCTCATCCTGCCGCTGTATGTTCCCATCCTGATCTTCGGCGCAGGCGCAGTGGAAGCGGTGCGCTCCGGTCTTGGCGCGGGGGCGGAGCTCTCGCTACTGGGCGCGGCGTTGCTCGCCGCGATCGTCGGTGCGCCGTTCGCCGCCGCCGCGGCGGTTCGTATTGCGCTGGATTGAGATGAATTCGCGTTTGATCAACTGGTTCCGGTTCGCGTCGCCCGCGTCGTTTTTTCCGCTTGCCGGGAAGATCGCGTGGTGGTTTTCCGTGCCCGCGGCCCTGCTCGCCGGCGTGGGCCTATGGTTGGGTCTTTTCGTCGCGCCGACCGACGCGCAGCAAGGCGACGCTTATCGCATCATCTTCATCCACGTTCCGGCAGCCTGGATGTCGATGTTCATCTATCTGGTGATGGCTGGCTGGTGCGCCATGTCGCTCACGTTCAACGCGCGTCTGTCGGCCATGATGGCCCAGGCGCTGGCGCCGACCGGGGCGCTGTTTACGCTCATTGCCCTGTGGACCGGCGCGTTCTGGGGCCGGCCGGCGTGGGGCACGTATTGGGCCTGGGATGCGCGCATGACGTCGGAATTGATCCTGCTGTTTCTCTACCTGGGCTACCTCGCGCTGCGCCAGGCGATCGACGATCCGCGTCGCGCCGATCGCGCCAGCGCCGTGCTGGCGCTGGTCGGCGCCATCAACGTGCCGATCATCTATTTCTCGGTGCGTTGGTGGAATACGCTGCACCAGGGCGCGTCGGTGAGCCTGACCGCGGCGCCCAAGATGGCAGCCGTCATGCTCACGGCGATGCTGCTCATGGCTTTTGCCGCGTGGTTTTATAGCATCGCGGTGGCCATGGTCCGGGTCCGCGCCATCATCCTCGAGCGCGAGCGGCGGGCCGCGTGGGTGGTCGCGTTCGCTGGCGCGATGCAATGAGCGTGGCCGATTTCTTCGCCATGGGTGGTTACGGCTTCTACGTGTGGGGCGCGTATGGCGTCGCCGTCGCGCTCGTGACGCTGGAGATCGTCGCGGTGCGCGCGCGCTATCGCGCGGCGCGTCGGGCCGCGCGGCTGCCGGAGACGGCGGGATGAAACCGCGCACGCGGCGGCTGGCGTGGATTGTCGGTGGTCTTGCGCTGCTCGGCGTGGCGGCGGCGCTGGTGCTCAACGCCTTTCGGTCGAACCTGGTGTTCTTCTTCACCCCGACCCAGGTCGCCGCGCACGAGGCGCCACAGGGACGTCCGTTCCGCATCGGCGGCTTGGTCGAATCCGGCAGCCTATCGCGCGAGCCCAACAGCCTCACTGTGCACTTTCGCGTCACCGACACGGCGCAAACGATCGCGGTCAGCTACACTGGGCTGCTGCCGGACCTGTTCAAGGAAGGCAAAGGCGTCGTGGCGCAGGGGACACTCGGTCCGGACGGTTCGTTTCACGCCAGCGAAGTTCTGGCCAAGCACGACGAGAACTACATGCCGCCAGCGGCCGCCGACGCCGTCAAGCAGGCGCATGAGGCCATGGTGACCAAGACGCTCGTGAAACCAAGCGGGGGTAGCCAATGATTCCGGAACTGGGCCACTTTGCGCTCATTCTCGCCCTGCTCGTGGCCATCGTGCAGAGCACCCTGCCGCTTGCCGGCGCAGCGCTCGGGGCGCCGCGGCTGATGGCGCTTGCGCGCCCCGCCGCGCGGGCGCAATTCTTCCTCGTGGTGGTGGCGTTTGCCTGCCTTGCCGCGGCGTTTGTCGGCAACGACTTTTCGGTCCAGAACGTGGCCACGAATTCGAACTCCGAGCTACCGCTGCACTACCGGCTTGCGGCGACCTGGGGCTCGCATGAAGGCTCGCTCCTTTTGTGGACGCTGATGCTCACCGGCTGGACCTTTGCCGTAGCGCTGTTCTCGCGCCACCTGCCGCCGGTGTTCCTCGCCCGCGTGATCTCGGTCATGGGACTCGTCAGCGTGGGCTTCCTGCTGTTCCTGCTCTTTACCTCCAATCCCTTCGCCCGTCTGGTGCCGCCGGCGCCGGAAGGGCGCGATCTCAATCCGCTCTTGCAGGATCCCGGGATGGTGATTCATCCGCCGATGCTCTACATGGGCTACGTCGGCTTCTCGGTCGCCTTCGCCTTCGCCATTGCGGCGCTGCTCGGCGGCCGGCTCGATGCGACGTGGGCCCGCTGGTCACGGCCGTGGACCACCGTGGCGTGGGCGTTCCTGACCATCGGCATCGCGCTGGGCAGCGGCTGGGCGTACTACACGCTCGGCTGGGGCGGCTGGTGGTTCTGGGATCCGGTCGAGAATGCCTCCTTCATGCCGTGGCTCACCGGGACCGCGCTCATCCATTCGCTCGCCGTGACCGAAAAACGGGGCGCGTTCAAGAGCTGGACCGTGCTGCTCGCGATCGTGGCGTTTTCGCTCTCCTTGCTCGGTACCTTCCTGGTCCGCTCGGGCGTGCTGACCTCAGTCCACGCCTTCGCCACCGATCCCGCGCGCGGGGTGTTCATCCTGACGTTTCTCGCGCTCGTCGTCGGCGGTTCGCTGGTCCTGTTCGCATACCGCGCGGGCAAGGTAGGCCTGGGCGGCATCTTTGGCATGATCTCGCGCGAGTCGGCGCTGCTCGCCAACAACATCCTGCTTATCGTCGCCATGGCGAGTGTGCTGCTGGGCACGCTCTACCCGCTGTTTCTCGACGCACTGAATCTTGGCAAGATCTCCGTCGGGCCGCCATACTTCGACGCCGTGTTCTATCCGCTGCTGGCACCGGCGCTGTTTCTCATGGGTGTCGGTCCAGTGGCGCGCTGGAGCAAGGCATCGTTGCCCGGCCTCTGGACGCGGCTGCGCTGGGCCTTCGGAGTCGCGATCGTCGCGGCCGTGTTGCTGCCTTTCACGCTGGGGCGCTGGTCGCCGTTGATCGCCGCCGGCCTGTTCCTCGCGCTGTGGATCATGACGAGCAGCGTAGTCAACCTGCGCGACCGGCTCGCGGGTTCGCACCGAAAAGGCCTGCTCGCCAAGCTCGCCGCCAACTCGCCCTCCTACTACGGTATGCTCCTCGCCCATCTCGGCGTCGCGGTGTTCATCGCCGGGGTCACACTGGTCAAGGGGTACGAGGTCGAGCAGGACGTCCGGCTCGAGGTCGGACAGAATGTTGCCGTCGGCGGTTACCAGTTCCGCTTCCTCGGGGTGCACCCCGGGCCGGGCCCGAACTATCGCGCGGTGATCGGCACGGTCGAGGTGCGCCGGAACGGCAGCCTGCTCGAAACCCTGCATCCGGAAAAGCGTATCTACAATGCGTCGGGACAGACGATGACGATTGCCGCCATCGCCGTCGGCGTATTCGGCGACCGTTACGTATCGCTGGGCGAACCGCTCGCTGCCGACGAGTTGAGCGGTGCGTGGGGCGTGCGCATCTATCTGAAACCGTTCATCGACTGGATCTGGACGGGCGCATTGCTGATGGCACTCGGAGGCCTGGTTGCGGTCTGTGACCGTCGTTACCGGCTCGCGCTGCGGCGCAAGGCCACCACCGGATTTGCCGGGGCGGGCTCCGCAGCGCCGGCCGATTGAGGCAGGGCGATGCCGAAAGCGCTGCGCTGGACGATTCCTTTCGTCATCTTCGTCGTCCTCGTCGCTTTCCTCTGGGTCGGTCTGAGCCGTGATCCGCGCGAGGTCCCTTCGCCGCTGATCGGCAAGCCCGCGCCACAGTTCCAGCTCTCCAAGCTGCACGCCCCGGGAGAAACGCTGGCCACCGCCGACCTCAAGGGCACGGTCTGGCTGCTCAACGTGTGGGCGTCATGGTGCGTGTCCTGCCGTGTCGAGCATCCGCTGTTGGTGCACCTCGCGCAGGAGAACATCGTTCCGGTGTATGGCCTCGACTACAAGGACAAGCCCGATGACGGCCGCGCCTGGCTAGCGCAACACGGCAATCCATACACGGCGTCAATTGTCGATCGCGATGGACGCGTCGGCATCGACTACGGCGTGTACGGCGTGCCGGAGACCTTCGTAATCGACAAGGCTGGCATCATCCGCTACAAGCAGATTGGCCCGTTGACAGACGAGGCACTGCAGAGCGAAATCCTGCCGCTGGTACGGCAGTTGCAGCGGTGATTGCGCGTGTCGCGCTGGCGGTGCTGCTGCTCGCCGGCGCGGCGGCTGCGACCAAGATCGATCCACTGCCGCAGGGCGGTGATGCGCCCGGGATGAGCGTGCTCGACGTCAGGCTGAAGCGTCTGGAAAGCGAGCTGCGCTGTCTCGTGTGCCAGAATCAAACGCTCGCCGATTCGAACGCCGACCTCGCCGATGATCTTCGACGCGAGGTGCGCACGCTTGCGCTTGCGGGCAAGAGCGACGATGACATCAGGGCGTACCTGGTTACGCGCTACGGCGACTTCGTACTGTACGACCCGCCGGTAAAGCCCGTAACCTGGCTGTTGTGGTTCGGACCCTTTGCCCTATTGTTCGCCGGCGGCGCTGTCTGGTGGGTCGTGCTGCAGCGGCGGCTACGCGCCGAAGGCAACGCCGCGACCGATTCCGGCGCGATGGCGGATGAAAAGGCGCGCAAGCTGCTCGACGACAACGCCGACGACTAGAGACTCCCGCCGCAGCGCCAGCACAACTCGAAATTACCCGGATTGTCCTCGCCGCAAGCGGCGCAGTGCACGGTCCCGCTTTGCCTGCGTTCTGACTGCAGGTCGGCGAGCACGCGTTCCGCTCGTGATCGATCGGAGGCCTGTTCAAGCCAGACTTGCGGCGGCGCGACGTCCGGCGGCACATAGCCGACGATGCCCTGTACATGCTCGTTGAAGACGTGCGCCGCGATACCCGCCTGCTGCAGCTTATGCAGCAGCAGGTACGCGTCGAAACGATTGAAGGCGTTGTAGAAGCGCTCCATGTCGCGTTGCTGCGACGGATGGCACGTCGCTCGCCGCAATGTGTCAGCCGATCGGGCCCACGTCAAGGCCAGCGGACGACGCGGCCACCGCGCACGATGCCGGCGCAGGGATTCGCACCGACCGCGTAGGCGAGCTCCGCCGGGTCGTCGATATCCCACAGTGCGAGGTCGGCGCGGGCGCCCGCCTCGAGCCGGCCCCGGTCGGCAAGGCCGAGCGCACGGGCAGCGTGTTGCGTTACGCCGGCCAGCGCCTCGCCCGGTGTGAGGCGGAACAGGGTGCAGGCCATGTTGAGCATGAGCAGCAACGAAGTGACGGGCGAGGTGCCGGGGTTGCAGTCGGTCGCTATCGCCATCGGAATGCCGTGCGCACGCATGCGCGCAATCGGCGGTAGGCGGGTCTCGCGCAGGAAGTAGAACGCACCGGGAAGCAGCACCGCGGCCGTCCCGGCGCGCGCCATGGCGGTCAGGCCGATATCGTTGGCGTGCTCCAAGTGATCGGCCGAAAGCGCCCCGAACTCGGCGGCCAAGCCTGCGCCGCCGCTATCGGAGATCTGATCGGCGTGCAGCTTGACGGGCAGGCCCGCCGCCCGCGCCGCGGCGAAGACTCGGCGCGTCTCCGCCGCTGAAAACCCGATTCGTTCGCAAAAGGCGTCGACGGCGTCGGCGAGCCGCTCGCGCGCCGCGGCAGGAATCATCTGTTCGCAAATCAGGGAGACATAGTCGGCGGCACGGTCGGAATATTCCGGCGGCAGGACGTGCGCGGCGAGCAGCGTCGTGCGCACGTCGACGCCGCAATCCGCCCCGAGCCGCCGTGCGGCGCGCAGCATTTTAAGCTCGCTGGCGAGGTCGAGTCCATAACCCGATTTGATTTCCACAGTGGTCACGCCCTCTTCGAGCAGTCGCCGCAGGCGCGCCGTGGCGCCGCGGATCAACGCCTCCTCGGACGCGGCGCGCGTCGCCTGCACCGTTGCCAGGATACCGCCGCCCCTGCGCGCGATGTCTTCGTAACTTGCGCCATGCAGCCGCTCCTCGAACTCGCGCGTACGGTTGCCGGCGTAGACCAGATGCGTATGACAGTCGATGAGTCCCGGCGTCAGCCACCCGCCCTTGGCGTCGAGCTCGGCTTGCGCCCGAAGCGCCGGAAGATCCTTGCGCGCACCGACCCAGTCGATGCCGGTCGCGCTCGCAGCGAGGGCGCCATCCCGAATCGCGCCGCAATCGGCGCCGCCGGTCATGGTTGCGAGATCGGCATTGACCACCAAAAGATCGCTCTCGATCATGCGAACAGGTGCTTCAACGCTTGGCGATAGCGCGCGAGAATCGCCTCTTCGTCGGCGTGGTGTCCCTCGCCGATCACCCATCGTCCGGCAACCATGACGTCGCGGACGACCTGCCGACCGGGTCCGAAGATCGCCGCATCGAGCACGTTCTGCGCCGGTTGTTCGACCAGCCCCGGATCGTCGCCGTTGAGAACCACCAGATCGGCGCGTCGCTCGGCGGCGATCCCGCCGACGGGCTGCGCGAGGGCCTGAGCACCGCCGGCAAGCGCGGCCTGATAGAGCATGCAGCCGCTGGATTCGCCATCGCGGGCGAGGACGTTTCGTTGCTGCAGCACGAGCCGCTGCGCGGTCTCGACCAGGCGCAACTCCAGATAGGGGTCGACGGCGACGTGGCTGTCCCCCCCGACACCCAGTCGTCCCCCGGCGGAGAGAAAGGCACCCGTCGGGAACAGCCCGTCGCCGAGATCGGCTTCCGCGCTCGGGCACAGGCCAACGACGGCGCCGGTCGCGGCGAGGGCTCGTGTCTCCTCGGCAGTCACGTGCGTCGCATGCACCACGCACCAGCGCGCATCGACAGCCGCGTGTGCTAACAGCCAGGCGACTGGCGGAGCGCCGCTCCAGGCGACACAGGCGTCGACTTCCTTGCGTTGTTCGGCGACGTGGATGTGGATCGGCGCAGCTTGGAGCTGCGTACGCGCGAAGGCGACGATCTCGACCAACTCGTCGGGGGAGACCGCCCGCAGGCTGTGCGGCGCGATGCCCAGGGTCCGCCCTTGCTTTTGCGCCAGCACGGCGACGAGCCGCAGAAAGCCGTCGATGTCGTGGATGAAGCGGCGCTGCGCCGGCAGCGGCGCTGCGCCGCCGAAATCGGAGTGGGCGTAGAAAACCGGCAGCAAGGTCAGGCCGATGCCGGTCGCGTCGGCGGCCGCGCCAATTCGCTCCGCCATCTCGGCCGGATTGGCATAAGGCCGCCCGGCCGGATCGTGATGCAGATAATGAAACTCGCCGACGCTCGTGTACCCGCCCCTGAGCAGCTCGAGATAGAGCTGGGTCGCAACCGCTTCTTGCTCGTCCGGGCCCACGCGCTCGAGGAAGCGATACATCTCACTGCGCCAGGTCCAGAAGTTATCCCCGCTCGGTCCGCCGCGCTCAGTGAGTCCCGCGAGCGCACGCTGGAACGCATGCGAATGCACATTCGGCATGCCCGGAACGAGCGGACCCTGCACAAGCTCGGCGTCGACCGGGGCTGCGAAGGCAACATCGACCGCGCGAATCACACCGTTCGCGCCGACGTCGACGACGACATCGTGCGCCCAACCCGTTGGCAGGAGCGCATCGCGGGCGAAGAGCTTCATGGATTGCTAGGTTTAGCCTGCGCCGCCGCTCTCATCGCACGCGGGCGAGATGCCATCGCCACGCGTCGGCGCAGATCGTGTCGAGGTCGCGCCGCGCGCGCCACCCGAGCCGCGCGTTAGCATGCGCGGGGTCCGCAAAGCAGCTTGCAACGTCGCCCGGCCGACGCGCCACGACGCGCCGAGGGAGCGTTTTGCCGCAGGCGCGCTCGAACGTGGCGATCACCTCGAGCACCGAATGGCCGCGGCCCATGCCCAGGTTGAGGGTCGTCACCCCGGGGTGACGCGACAGGTGCGCGAGGGCCGCCACATGGCCCTCGGCGAGATCGCTGACGTGGATGTAGTCCCGCACGCCGGTACCGTCGGGCGTCGGATAGTCGTCGCCAAACACCTCCACGCAGGCGCGGTGCCCCGCGGCCACATCGACCAGGAGGGGCACGAGGTTGGCGGGCACCGACGTCGGCGCCTCGCCGATTGCTGCCGACGCGTCAGCGCCGGCGGGATTGAAATAGCGCAAAAGCCCGATGCGCCACGACGCGTCGGCCGCGGCAAGCCCTTCAAGGAGCAACTCGACGCTGCGCTTGGTGCGTCCGTAGATACTGGCGGGCTGCATCGCCGAGTCCTCGGTGACCGGGTTTTTCTCCGGTTGGCCGTAGACCGAGGCCGAGGAGCTAAAGATCAGGGTCTTTGACCCCGCCGCAATCATCGCGCGGGTCAATGCAATGGCACCGGTGACGTTGTTGTCGTAGTAGGCCAGCGGCCGCGTCTCGCCCTCGCCGACGGACTTGAGACCGGCGCAATGAACGACCGCGGCAATCGGGTAGGTGGCAAAGGTGCGTGCCAACGCGGCGCAGTCGCGGACGTCGCCGGTCACCAAGGGCACGGGCTGCCCCGTCAGCCGCCGCAGCCGGGCCACCACCTCGGTCGAGCTGTTGGCAAAGTTGTCGAGGACCATGGGCGCGTGGCCGGCACGGGCCAGCTCGACGACGATATGCGAGCCCACGTATCCGGCGCCGCCGGTGACGAGAACCATGCCTCCCATAGCGTGATCTTACGCGACCGATGTGCGCCGTGGCCGCGCACGAGAGCGCCGGGAGCGTGCCCCGGCGGGGGCAACTCTAGGCCTTGCCGCCGGCCGCCGTCTTCGCAGCCTTCGCGCGCTTGGGCGCCTTCGTCGCTTTGGGCGGTCGCGCCGCCTTGGCCGGCTTCGCCGCCTTGTCGGCCTTGGCGCCCTTGGTCCCCTTCGCGCCCTTCGCCGCCTCGGAGTCTGCCTCCGTCTCGGCCGCAGAGTCGGGGCGATCGAGCAGTTCGATGAGCGCCATCGGCGCGTTGTCGCCAACGCGAAGCCCGAACTTGAGGATGCGCAGGTAGCCGCCAGGGCGTTGCGCATAGCGCGGGCCCAGCTGACTGAAGAGCTTGTGCACCACGTCCCGGTCGCGCAGTCGATCGAACGCGAGTCGGCGATTAGCCAGCGTTGGCGACTTGCCGAGCGTAATCAGCGGCTCAGCGACGCGCCGCAGCTCCTTCGCTTTCGGCAGCGTGGTCCGGATCGCCTCGTAGGTGAACAACGAGTTGGTCATGTTGCGCAACATCGCGAGGCGATGGCTGCTCGTGCGGTTGAGCTTGCGCAGGCCGTGACGGTGACGCATGGTCTTTTTCCCTAGGGCCGGTCGAGATTCGGTGGCGGCCAGTTCTCGAGCTTCATGCCGAGCGAAAGCCCGCGCGAAGCAAGGACTTCCTTGATCTCATTCAACGACTTGCGGCCGAGGTTCGGCGTCTTCAACAGCTCCGTCTCGGTGCGCTGGATCAGGTCGCCGATGTAGTAGATGTTCTCGGCCTTCAGACAGTTGGCGGAACGTACGGTAAGCTCCAAATCGTCGACGGGCCGCAGCAGGATCGGATCGACCTGCGGCATCGAGCGCTGCTCGATGGGCGCCTCGGTGCCCTTGAGATCGGCGAACACGCCGAGCTGCTCCACCAGGATGCTTGCCGCATAGCGGATCGCCTGTTCGGGCTCGATGACGCCGTTGGTCTCGATGTCCATGACGAGCTTGTCAAGGTCCGTGCGCTGCTCGACCCGCGCGCTTTCGACCGAATAGCTGACGCGACGTACAGGCGAGAATGACGCGTCGAGCAGGATGTTGCCAATACTCCGGCCGCCCTCTGGCTTGATGCGCACGGTCGCCGGCTGGTAGCCGCGGCCCTTTTCCACCTTGATTTCCATCTCGATCTTGCCCCCGGCGGTCAGGTGCGCGATGAGATGATCCGGATTGATGATTTCAACGTCGTGATTAGGCTCGATATCCGCCGCCGTTACCGGACCTTCGCCGGTCTTGGCAAGTTTGAGCGTAACGTGGTCGCGGTTGTGCAGCTTGAGCACGACGCCCTTGAGGTTGAGCAGCACGTCGACGACGTCTTCCTGCACGCCATCGAGCGCCGAGTACTCGTGCAAGACGCCGGTGATCTTGACCTCCGTCGGCGCATAACCGGGCATGGACGAGAGCAGTACGCGCCGAAGCGCGTTGCCCAGCGTGTGCCCGTAGCCGCGTTCGAACGGTTCCATCACGACCTTGGCGTGAAACGGCGACGTGCTCTGCACGTCGATGATGCGCGGTTTTAAGAAAGCATTGCTCTGCATGCGGAGTCCTTAGTGCGAAATCCTGGCGGATTACGGGCCAACCGGTTTATTTCGAGTAGAGCTCGACGACGAGGCTCTCGTTGATGTCCTGACCGAACTCGGCGCGATCAGGCGCGCCCTTGAACGTGCCGGTCATCTTCTTGACGTCGACCTCGACCCACGACGGGAAGCCGATCTTCTCGGCGAGTTGCAGCGCATCGACGATACGCAGCTGCGTTTTGGCGCCTTCCTTGACCGCGACGATATCGCCGGCCTTGACCAGCGCCGACGGGACGTTGACGGTCTTGTCGTTGACCGTCACCGCGCGATGCGTAACCAGCTGCCGCGCCTCAGCCCGCGTCGAGCCGAAGCCCATGCGGTAGACGACGTTGTCCAGCCGCGATTCAAGCAGCCGCAGCAGGTTCTCGCCCGTCGAGCCCTTGCGTTGCGCCGCCATCGTGAAGTAGCGCTGGAATTGCCGTTCGAGCACGCCGTACGTGCGGCGCAGCTTCTGCTTCTCCCGCAGCTGTTTGCCGTAATCGGACATTCGCATTCCCGACTTCACGCCGTGCTGGCCTGGCTTGGAGTCGAGCTTGCACTTGGAGTCAAGCGATCGGCGCGCGCTTTTCAGGAACAGGTCGGTGCCTTCCCTGCGCGCCAGCTTGCATTTCGGTCCAATGTATCGAGCCACGGTAGCTATCCTTTGTAATGCCTCAGATCCGGCGCCGCTTCGGCGGCCGGCAGCCGTTGTGCGGTACCGGCGTCACGTCGGAGATGCTCGTGATCTTGAGACCAAGCGCGTTAAGCGCGCGCACCGCCGATTCGCGTCCGGGTCCCGGACCCTTGATCCGCACTTCCAGATTCTTGACCCCGCACTCCTGGGCTGCCCGGCCGGCTGCCTCGGCAGCCACCTGCGCCGCGAACGGCGTCGATTTGCGCGAGCCCTTGAAGCCGGCACCGCCTGATGTCGCCCACGACAGCGCGTTGCCCTGTCGGTCGGTGATCGTGATGATCGTATTGTTGAACGACGCGTGAATGTGCGCGATCCCTTCCGATACGCTCTTCTTGACCTTCTTGCGCGTGCGCGCTACGGCGCCGGGTTTCTGTGAGGGTTGTTGTGCCATCGAATCGTCCTATCAGGTCTTCGCCGCGGACGGCTTGTTGAGTGCGATCTGCTTGGCTTTGCGCGGACCCTTGCGCGTGCGCGCATTGGTGCGCGTGCGTTGGCCACGTACCGGCAGCCCCTTGCGGTGGCGAACGCCGCGGTAACAGCCGAGGTCCATGAGGCGCTTGATGCTCATGGTGACCTCGCGGCGCAGGTCACCCTCGACCGTGTAACGCCCGACGAGTTCGCGCAGCTTGTCCATCTGTGCGTCGGACAGGTCCTTGATCTTGGCCGCGTGGCCCACGCCAGCGGCGTCGCAGATGGCGCGGGCGCGCGCCCGGCCAATGCCGTAGATCGCGGTGAGCGCGATCTCCGCGTGCTGGTGATTCGGAATGTTGACGCCTGCAATGCGAGCCATGTTCTGTCCTATCGAGAACTCAGGTCCTGATGTTTTCCTGTCAACCCTGCCGCTGCTTGTGCCGCGGATCCTTGCAGATCACGCGCACGACGCCCTTGCGTCGGATGATCTTGCAATTGCGGCAGATCTTCTTCACCGATGCCAATACCTTCATCTCAGCCTCGCTACGGTCCCTATTTGGCGCGGAAGATGATCCGCGCCCGGGACAAATCGTACGGCGTCAGATCCACGGTCACCTTATCGCCCGGCAGAATCTTGATGTAGTGCATGCGCATCTTTCCGGAGATATGACCAAGGACCACGTGGCCGTTCTCAAGTTTTACCCGGAACGTCGCGTTGGGCAGCGTCTCCAGGACCTCTCCCTGCATCTGTATCGTTTCTTCCTTCGCCATCCGGCCTTCGCTCAGCGTGACGGGAATCCGCCGCCCTTGAAGTTAGCCTTCTTGAGCAGGCTCTCGTACTGCTGCGACATGAGATAGGCCTGCACCTGTGTCATGAAATCCATGGTGACAACGACGATGATCAGTAGCGACGTTCCACCGAAATAGAAGGGCACGTTCTTCCACGCGATCAGGAAATTCGGGATGAAGCACACGATCACCAGGTACAGCGAGCCGATCAGCGTGAGCCGGAGCGTGATCTTTTCGAGGTATTTCGCCGTCTGATCCCCGGGACGATAGCCGGGAATGAACGCGCCGCTCTTCTTCAGGTTCTCCGCGGTATCCTTCGGGTTGTACTGCAGCGCCGTGTAGAAGAAGCAGAAAAAGATGATCGCGGCGGCGTAAAGTATCTCGTGTACCGGCTGCCCGGGCGCGAGCGACGCCGCGAGATCGCGCAGCCAGATCGTGCGCTCGCTCGACCCGAACCAGGTGGCCACCGTGGCTGGGAAGAGGATGATCGAGGACGCGAATATCGGCGGAATCACGCCGGCCATGTTGAGCTTGAGCGGCAGGAACGATTGCTGACCTGCATAGACCCGGTTGCCGACCTGACGCTTGGCGTAATTGACCTGAATCTTGCGCAAGGCGCGCTCGACGAACACGACGAACCCGGTGACCACCACCACCAGCGCCGCAATGCCGATCACCAGCAACACCGAGTAGGCGCCGGTATTGACCTGCTCGAGCGTCTGGCCGATCGCGCGCGGCAGTCCGGCGGCGATGCCGCTGAAAATGATGAGCGAGATGCCGTTGCCCAGGCCGCGCTCGGTGATCTGCTCGCCAAGCCACATCAGGAACATCGTCCCGGTCACCAGCGTCACCGCCGAGATGAGCTCGAACGCGATCCCCGGGTAGAGCACCAGTCCGGGCTGCTGCTGAAGCGCAATGGAGATGCCAAGTCCCTGGAAGAACGACAGAAACAGCGTCGCGTAACGCGTGTACTGCGTTATCTTGCGCCGCCCCGACTCGCCTTCCTTCTTCAGCGCCTCGAGCGTGGGCACAACCACGGTGCACAGCTGCATGATGATCGACGCCGAAATGTAGGGCATGATGCCCAGGGCAAAGATCGAGAAGCGCTGCAGCGCGCCGCCGGAGAAGACATTGAACAGCCCGAGGATGCCGCCCTGGTTCTGGCGGAACAACTCGTCGAGCACGGAGGCGTTGATTCCCGGTACCGGGATATGGGTCCCAACCCGGTAGACAACGAGCGCGCCGAGCAGAAACAGCAGACGCTTTTTCAGGTCCGCGTAACGGTTGCCGCTCTTCTGTGCCGGATTGATGGTAGCCAACGTCCGTTCCCCAGCTCTAGCCCGCCTGCTTAGCGGGTAAATCGGCGATGCTTCCGCCCGCCGCCTCGACCGCGGCGCGGGCGCCCTTCGTCAACGCCAGACCCGAGAGCTTGACTGCCTTGTCGAGCTTGCCGGTCTTGATTACCTTGGCCGTCTTCGCTGCCGCAGGCACCAATCCGGCGGCCTTGAGCGCCAGGATGTCGATGTCGGCGATCGGCAGCTTGCCGAGGTCGGACAGGCGGACCTCGGCGCAGTCCTGGCGCAGGTGTGACACGAAGCCGCGCTTGGGCAGCCGCCGCTGCAACGGCATCTGACCGCCCTCGAACCCTACCTTGTGAAAGCCGCCGGCGCGCGATTTCTGGCCCTTGCTGCCGCGACCGGCCGTCTTGCCGTGGCCGCTGCCGCTGCCGCGGCCGACGCGACGTCGCGCTCGCTTGCTGCCGGCAGCCGGCTTGATGCTATTCATCCGCATGGCGTGGTCCCTGTGGGTCAGCCCTGTCCCCGGGCGGCGGCGCTGACATGGAGCATGTAGCCGACCTTGGTGATCATGCCGCGCACCTGCGGCGTGTCGTCGAGCTCGACACTATGGCTGCGCCACTTGAGACCGAGGCCGCGCACGGTGGCGCGATGGTCCTCCCTCTTGCCCCGCAGGCCCTTGACGAGCGTGATTCTCAACCTTCCTATGTGCGTCTCTGCGGCCACGATTTCAAGCCTCCATGAGCTGCTCGACGGTCATCCCGCGCTTGCTCGCGATGTCCGCCGGTGCGTTGCCGTTCTGGAGCGCGTTGAGCGTCGCCCGCACCACGTTGTACGGATTGGTCGGGCCGTGGCACTTGGCCAGGATATTGGTCACCCCGACGACCTCGAACACCGCGCGCATGGGGCCGCCGGCGATGATGCCCGTGCCTTCCGACGCCGGTTGCATGAAAACCCGGGTAGCGCCGTGACGGCCCTGTACCGGGTGATGCAGCGAGCCGCCTTTCAACCGTACCTTGATCATTCTCCGGCGCGCCTCTTCCATCGCCTTCTGCACCGCGACCGGGACTTCCTTCGCCTTTCCCTTGCCCATGCCGACCCGCCCGTCGCCGTCGCCAACGACCGTCAGCGCCGCAAACGCCAGGATGCGCCCGCCCTTCACGACCTTCGTGACCCGGTTGATGCTGATCATCTTTTCCCGCAGCCCGTCTCCCCGATCGTCCTGCTGCTGTCGGTTCTGCTGCTGCCTGCCCATTGGCTTCGCCATGTTCGCTCTCGTCCGTTAGCCGGCGCTAGAACTTCAGGCCGCCCTCGCGGGCGGCGTCGGCCAGCGCCTTGACGCGGCCGTGATATTTGAACCCCGAACGGTCGAACGCGACCGCCTCGATACCGGCGCTCTTGGCCTTCGCCGCGATGCGCTTGCCGATCACCGCCGCCGCCGCCCGGTTGCTGCCGCGTTTCACGTCCTTGCGCACTTCGGCCTCGAGCGTCGATGCGCTCACCAGCACCTTGTCGCCCGACGGCGCGATGATCTGCGCGTAGATATGGTTGTTCGACCGAGCAACCACCAGGCGATTCGCGCGCTGCTCGGCGATGCGTATCCGCGTCTTGCGGCTGCGCCGCGCTCGAGCTTCATTCTTGTTCATGATCCTTCTCTCCTACGGTTCTCGCCACAACGACTACTTCTTCTTCGTTTCCTTGATCGTGACCTGCTCGTTGGCGTAACGCAC
Source organism: Casimicrobiaceae bacterium (assembly GCA_035939595.1). Lineage (GTDB taxonomy): Bacteria > Pseudomonadota > Gammaproteobacteria > Burkholderiales > Casimicrobiaceae > PALSA-1003. Next base: position 8,007 of record DASZFQ010000045.1, on the reverse strand, counting down.
GCCCTTGCCCTTGTACGGCTCAGGCGGACGATAGGCGCGAATTTCCGCCGCCACCTGACCAACCTGCTGCTTATCCAGCCCCTTGATGATGATCTCGGTCTGTTGCGGTGTCTCGACCTTGACGCCCTTGGGCATCTTGTGCACGACTGGGTGCGAAAAACCGAGCGTCAGATTGAGCTTGTCGCCCGCAGCCTGCGCGCGGTAGCCGACGCCGACGAGCGCGAGCCTCTTTTCGTAGCCGTTGGTCACGCCGCGGACCATGTTGGCGACCAGCGCGCGAACCGTGCCGTGCATCGCGTTTGCTTCAATGTTTGCAGCCTTGAAGGTCAGCGTGTCGCCGTTCTTCTCGATCGCCACGTTCTTGCCAAAGCGCTGCGACAGGGAGCCCAGCGGGCCCTTGACCGAGATCTCGCCCTCGGCCAGCGCCACCTCCACCTTGGGCGGCAGTTTGATCGGGCTATTTCCGATGCGCGACATGGCGGCGTTCTCCGTCAAGCGACGATGCAGATTACTTCGCCGCCGACACCGGTGGCGCGCGCCTTGCGGTCGGTCATCACGCCGCGCGAGGTCGAGACGATGGCGATACCCAGCCCGTTCATGACGCGCGGGATATCGTCCTTGCTCTTGTAGATGCGCAGTCCGGGTTTCGACACGCGTTCGATCTTTTCGATCACCGGGCGGCCCGCGTAGTATTTCAGCGCAATCTCGAGCTGCGGTCGGTTCTCCTCGCCTACCACGGCGAAACCCTCGACATAGCCTTCGTCCTTGAGAACCTTGGCGATCGCCACCTTGACCTTGGACGACGGCATCTGCACCGTAGCCTTCTCGGCGAGCTGCGCGTTGCGGATACGCGTCAGCATGTCAGCGATCGGATCAGTCATGCTCATGTCTCACCTCACCTGCCTGGAGCTTGCCTTGTCTTTCATGGATGCGCTTGGCGGCTACCAGCTCGCCTTGACCACGCCGGGAATTTCCCCGCGCATCGCGATGTCGCGCAGCTTGTTGCGGCCAAGGCCGAACTTGCGGAAAACGCCGCGCGGACGGCCGGTCAGCTGGCACCGATTGCGCAGCCGCGTCGCGCTCGAATCGCGCGGCAGCTCTTCCAGCTTGCGCCGCGCCACCAGTCGCTCCTCATCGGAAACCTTGGCATTGCGTATGATCGCCAGCAACTCAGCCCGCCGCTTGGCGTATTTCTTTACCGCCAGGCGGCGATTCTGGTCGCGGTTGATGACAGCAGTTTTCGCCATGATGGCCTCTAGCCCTTGAACGGGAATTTGAATGCAGCGAGCAGCGCCTTCGCCTCGGCATCGGTCTTGGCCGTGGTCGCGATCGTTATGTTCATGCCCCGGATCGCGTCGATCTTGTCGTATTCGATCTCCGGAAAAATGATCTGCTCCTTGACACCCATGCTGTAGTTGCCGCGGCCGTCGAAGGCGCGACCCGAAATGCCGCGGAAATCGCGCACGCGCGGCAGCGCGATCGACACCAGCCGGTCCATGAACTCGTACATTCGGTTCTGGCGCAGCGTGACCATGCAGCCGATCGGATAGCCGGTGCGGATCTTCCACACCGCGATGGACTTCTTGGCCTTGGTAAGCACCGGCTTCTGGCCGGAAATCTTGGTCATGTCGCCGACCGCGTTGTCGAGAATCTTCTTGTCGGAAACCGCCTCGCCCACGCCCATGTTGAGCACGATCTTGGACAGGCGCGGCACCTCCATCGTCGACTTGTAGCCGAACTGCTTGATCAGCGCCGGCACGACTTCCTTCTTGTAGATTTCCTTCAGGCGGGCCATGTCAGGCTCCGATCACTTCGCCGTTGGACTTGAAGAAGCGGACCTTGCGACCGTCCGCGAGCACGCGGAAGCCGACCCGATCCCCCTTGCGCGTGACGGGGTTCCAGATCGCGACGTTCGAGACATGGATCGGCACTTCCTTGGTGACGATGCCGCCGGGCTGGTTCTTCATCGGATTCGGTCGGGTGTGGCGCTTGACCTGGTTGATGCCCGCGACGAGCACATAGTCGGCGCCGACCGTATGCGACACGTCGCCGCGCTTGCCCTTGTCGCGGCCGGCAATGACCACAACGTTGTCGCCCTTCTTGATCTTGCGCATGGTCAAAGCACCTCCGGCGCCAGCGACACGATCTTCATGAACCGCTCGGTGCGCAGTTCGCGCGTGACCGGTCCGAAGATGCGCGTGCCGATCGGCTCCAGCTTGGGGTTGAGCAGCACCGCCGCGTTGGTATCGAATTTGACCTTCGCCCCGTCATCGCGGCGCACCCCCTGCCGCGTGCGCACCACGACGGCATGGTAAATCTCGCCCTTCTTGACGCGGCCGCGCGGGGCGGCGTCCTTGATGCTGACCCTGATCACGTCGCCGATGTGCGCATAGCGGCGCTTGCTTCCGCCGAGTACCTTGATGCACATCACTCGCCGGGCGCCGGTGTTGTCGGCGACCTCCAGCATCGTTTGCATCTGGATCATTGCAACTCTCCAACTTAATCCGCCCGGCGGTGCTTCGCGCATCGCCCGCGTCCTGCGTCAGCTGCGGCGGCCAGTCTTGGAACCCGTTCGGGTAGAACCGCCGGGGGCAGGCGCAGTGCGCGTAACCCTGCCGCGGCGGGGAATCCAAAATTATGGCAGGATTTATGCTTATCCGCAACTCCATCGTGCGATCAATGACTTAGATGATCTTTGCCTTCTCGACCAGGCGCTTTACCCGCCAGGCCTTGGTCTTGGCGAGCTTGCGGCAGGCCTCGATCTCGACCAGGTCGCCCTGTTTGTACTCGTTGTTCTCGTCGTGCGCGTGATACTTCCGCGACCGGGTGACGACCTTGCCGTAGAGCGGGTGCTTGACCCGGCGCTCGACGAGAACGGTTACCGTCTTGTTCATCTTGTCGCTGACGATGCGTCCGATCTGGGTCTGGATCAGGCTGCCCTTGCCGGCGCCGACGGCAGGTTGTGCCGCCGTATCGAGTGCTTCGCTCATGCTTGTCCTGCCTTCTGATTGAGCAGCGTCTTTACCCGCGCGATGTCGCGTCGGACGCGCACCACGCCGGCGTGGTTCGTAAGTTGCTGCGTTGCCTTCTGCATGCGCAGGCCAAACTGTTCCTTGAGCAGCGCGTGCAGCTCGGTGCGGAGTTCGTCCGCCGACTTATCGCGAAGATCCTTCTTGCGCAGAGATTGCTTCATGTCCGTTCCTTCCTACCCGAGCAGACGGTGCACGAACGTCGTGCGGATCGGCAACTTGGCCGCGGCGAGCGCAAACGCCTCGCGCGCGAGCGCCTCGTCGACGCCGTCCATTTCGTAGAGCACCTTTCCCGGCACGATCTCGGCCACGTAGTACTCCGGGTTGCCCTTGCCGTTGCCCATGCGCACTTCCGCCGGTTTCTGCGATATCGGCTTGTCGGGGAAGATGCGGATCCAGATGCGGCCGCCGCGCTTGATGTGCCGCGTCATGGCCCGACGAGCGGCCTCGATCTGGCGCGCCGTGAGGCGTCCGCGCCCGACCGCCTTGAGCCCGTACTCGCCGAAGCTGACTTTGGCGCCGACCGTGGCCACGCCCTTGTTGCGACCCTTCTGCTCCTTGCGGTATTTCCTTCTAGCTGGCTGCAGCATTCTTCGCTCCTGCACTCTTGCGCGCGCGCTTCGGCGGTTCCGGCGCCGGCACCGGCGCGGCCTGAGGCTCGGCGTTGTGCGGCAGCACCTCGCCCTTGAACACCCAGACCTTGATGCCGATCACGCCGTAGGTCGTCTTGGCCTCGGCAAATCCGTAGTCGATGTCGGCGCGCAGCGTGTGCAGCGGCACCCGTCCTTCGCGATACCACTCGGTGCGCGCAATCTCGATGCCGTTGAGCCGGCCCGAGCTCATGATCTTGATCCCCTGCGCGCCAAGCCGCATCGCGTTCTGCATCGCGCGCTTCATCGCCCGGCGGAACATGATCCGTTTCTCGAGCTGCTGGGCAATCGAGTCGGCGACCAGCTGCGCATCGATCTCCGGCTTGCGTATTTCTTCAATGTTCAAGCCCACTTCAGTGCCCATCATTTTGCGCAGGCTTGCCCGCAGCGTCTCGATGTCCTCGCCCTTCTTGCCGATGACCACCCCGGGGCGCGCGCTATGGATGGTGATGCGCGCGTTCTTCGCCGGGCGCTCGATCGTGATCTTGCCGACCGAGGCATGGGCGAGCTTCTTGCGCAGGTAGTCGCGGACCTTGATGTCCTCGTTGAGCGTGGTCGGGAAGTGCTTGCTGTTGGCGTACCACTTCGAAGCCCAGTCGCGATTGACCGCGAGGCGAAAGCCGATCGGATTGATTTTCTGGCCCATGAACTGTCCTTGGTTGACGCTACTTGCCGTCACCGACGGTGACGTGGATGTGACAGGTCTGCTTGAGAATGACGTTACCGCGGCCCTTGGCACGGGCGGTGAACCGGCGCAGGTTTTCCGCCTTGTCGATAAAGATCGTCCTCACCTTCAGCTCGTCGATGTCCGCGCCGTCGTTGTGCTCGGCGTTGGCGATGGCCGACTCGAGCACGCGCTTGATGATCTTGGCGCCCTTCTTCGGACTGAATGTCAGCACGTTGAGCGCCTTGTCGACGGGCAGGCCGCGGATCTGGTCGGCCACCAGCCGGCCCTTCTGGGCCGACAGACGCACGCCGCGCAGGATCGCTTTGGTCTCCATGGCTATCTCCCTACTTCCTCGGCGGCGTCGTCGGCGCGACCACTTTCTTGTCCGCCGAGTGAGCCTTGAACGTGCGCGTCAGCGCGAACTCCCCGAGCTTGTGACCGACCATATTTTCCGAGACGTACACCGGAATGTGCTGCTTGCCATTGTGAATGGCGATCGTCAGGCCCACGAAATCCGGGGTGATGGTCGAGCGTCGCGACCAGGTCTTGATCGGCCGCTTGTCCGAGGTCGCCCGAGCCGCCTCGACTTTTGCCTGGAGGTGGTGGTCGACGAACGGACCCTTCTTGATTGAACGTGCCATGGCAATCAGCCCTTCTTAACGGCGTGGCGGCGGCGGATGATCATGCCGTCGGTGCGCTTGTTCTTGCGCGTGTGATAACCCTTCGTCGGCGTACCCCAAGGCGACACCGGATGGCGGTTGCCGCGGGTGCGCCCGCCGTGCGGGTGATCGACCGGGTTCATCACCTCGCCGCGAACGGTGGGCCGGATGCCACGCCAGCGGGTCGCGCCGGCCTTGCCGATCGAGCGCAAGTTGTGCTCTTCGTTGCCCACCGAGCCGATGGTCGCGCGGCAATCGACGTGCACTTTGCGGATCTCTCCGGAGTGCATGCGCAGCTGCGCGTGCGCGCCCTCGCGCGCGAGCAGCTGCACCGATGCGCCGGCCGAGCGCGCGATCTGCGCGCCCTTGCCAGGCAGCATTTCCACGCAATGAATCGTGGTGCCCACCGGGATGTTGCGCAGCGGCAGGCAGTTGCCAGGCTTGATCGGCGCATCCGCCCCGTTCATGAGCGCCATCCCCACGCCCACGCCGCGCGGCGCCACGATATAGCGGCGTTCGCCGTCGGCGTAGAGCAGCAGCGCGACATGGGCGCTGCGGTTGGGGTCGTACTCGAGCCGCTCGACCTTGGCGGCGATGCCGTCCTTGTCGCGACGAAAGTCGACGACGCGATAGTAGCGCTTGTGCCCGCCACCCTGGTGGCGCATCGTTATATGGCCGTTGTTGTTGCGGCCGGAACCGCGCTTCTTGCTCTCCAGGAGCGGCGCGAATGGACGACCCTTGTGCAGGTCGCGATTGACCACCTTCACCAGCCCGCGGCGACCTGGGGAAGTCGGTTTGACTTTGACGAGAGCCATGGTGTTAGGCCTCTTGCGCGAAGTTGATTTCCTGGCCCGGCTTGAGGCTCACGTACGCCTTTTTCCAGTTGCGGCGCCGGCCGCCGTAGGCGCCGAAGCGCTTCGTCTTGCCGTGAACGTTGACGATCTGCACGCTCGCCACCTCGATCTTCTTTTCCTTCCATAGCAATTCGACCGCGGCCTTGACGTCCTTCTTGCTCGCGTCCTGACGGACCCGGAAGATGATCTGATTGTGTCGATCGGCGATCTGCGTGGCCTTTTCCGACACGACCGGCGCCAGAAGGATCGTCATGAGGCGTTCCTCGTTGCCTTTCGGCGGCGCGACTTTGGGTGCCGCTTTTTGCGCGTTCATCCCAGGATCTCCTCGAACTGCGTCACCGCTGCCCGGGTCAGGAGCACATTCTCGAACCGGACCAGGCTGACCGGGTCGACCTCCCTGGCCTCGAGGACGAGGACCTGCTGCACGTTGCGCGAGGACAGCCGGACATTGGCGTCGACCTTGTCGGTCACGACGAGCACCGTCCCGGAGAGTCCGAGCGCCTTGATCTTCTGCGCGAACAGCTTCGACTTCGGCGCCTCGAGCGCGAGCTGCTCGACGACCGCCAACCTGCCTTCACGCACGAGCTGCGACAGGATCGAAGCGATTCCGGCGCGGTACATCTTGCGATTGACCTTGTGTGTGAAGTTCTCGTCCGGGGCGCTGGGGAAGATCTTGCCGCCGCCACGCCACAGGGGACTGTTCGCCTGCCCGGCGCGCGCGCGCCCCGTACCCTTCTGCGCCCAGGGCTTCTTGTGCGACTTGTTGACCTCGCCGCGGGACTTCTGCGCCCGGGTGCCGCGGCGCGCGTTGGCCTGGAACGCGGTCACCACCTGGTGGATCAGCGCCTCGTTATACTCGCGCCCGAACAATGCATCGGAGGCGGCGAGGGTCGCGGGCGGCTTGCCGCCGTCGTTGATGAGCTTCAGGTCCATGCTCAGGCCTCTTTGCGTGCCGGCGCCTTGACCGCGGGCCGGACGATGATGTGGCCGCCGTCGGCACCGGGCACCGCGCCCTTGACCAAAAGCAGCCCGCGCACGGCGTCGACCCGGATAACCTTGAGCGTCTGCACCGTGCGCTTGACATGACCGTACTGGCCGGCCATGCGCTTGCCCGGAAACACCCGGCCCGGGTCCTGCGCCATCGAAATCGATCCCGGCTTGTTGTGCGAGACCGAATTGCCGTGCGATGCGCGGTTGGAGCGAAAGTTGTGGCGCGCGATCACGCCGGTGAAGCCGCGGCCCTTGGTCGTGCCCGACACGTCGACGAACTGTCCCACCGCGAAGGTCTCGACGCTGATCGTCTCGCCGACCTTGAGCTTGGCGAGATCTTCCGCGCTGACCGGGAATTCCTTGAGCAGCTCGCCGGCCTCGACGCCGGCCTTGGCCAGGTGTCCGGCCTGCGCCTTGTTGACCCGGCTCGCGCGGCGTTTGCCGTAGGCAACCTGCACGGCGGCGTAGCCGTCCGCTTCCGGCGTCTTGATCTGCGTGACGCGGTTGTTGGCGACGTCGAGCACGGTCACCGGCACGGCCGCGCCGTCATCGGTGAACACCCGCGTCATGCCGACTTTGCGGCCTACCAATCCGAGACTCATTTGCATCATCCTTTCCTTGCCGCCGCTGGCGATTTGCCCGGCGCGGCAGAAAATCACTGCAGCTTGATTTCCACGTCGACCCCGGCCGGCAGATCGAGCTTCATCAGCTGATCGACCGTCTTGTCGGTCGGGTCGACGATATCCATTAGTCGCAGGTGCGTGCGGATCTCGAGCTGGTCGCGCGAGGTTTTGTTGACGTGGGGTGAGCGCAGGATGTCGTAGCGCTCGATCTTGGTCGGCAGAGGCACCGGTCCCTTGACCACCGCGCCCGAGCGCTTGGCCGTATCGACGATCTCCTGTGCCGACTGGTCGATCAGCTTGTAATCGAACGCTTTGAGACGGATGCGGATTCTCTGGTTTTGCATGGTGACCCTTCAGTCATGCCACAATGAGCCTGCTGTTCTACCTAAGCGCGTGCCGTTACTCGATGACCTTGGCGACGACGCCGGCACCGACGGTGCGGCCGCCTTCGCGGATCGCGAAGCGCAAGCCTTCCTCCATCGCGATGGGCGCAATCAGGGTCACCGTCATCTGGGTGTTGTCCCCAGGCATCACC
>DASZFQ010000044.1:0-137851 GCA_035939595.1 Casimicrobiaceae bacterium | reverse complement strand
GCGCGCGATGTCGACAAGCTGGGGTAGACGATCGGTGGTGCCGGCAGCGGACATCGGTTCAGGCTGCAGCCGGTGCGAGCGGTGCCAAGCGCAGTGGCCCCGCCGTTGGAGCGGGTGAAGGGAATCGAACCCTCGTCACTTGGTTGGGAACCAAGAGCTCTGCCATTGAGCTACACCCGCACTGTCCCTCGAGAAACGAAGCCGCTGCTCGCCGCGCAGCGCGCTTGGGCATTGTAGCAAACGGTGCGTCCCTCACCGGTGTGGAAACCCTCTGCCGCAACGCGGAACTGCCTGCGATCGCGGTCCGCGGTTGCGTTAGCTGCCCGCCGCCGCCCTGGAAGCGGAAGGTAATTCGCCCCACCTCATTTGCTGTCGAGGCACGATTCCGCCCGGCTTGCCCGAACCGCCGGATTGGCGTAACTTCTCTGCTGACGCTAGGGGTCCTGTCGCCACTGACGGCGATGGGTGAGATCAGACCCTTGGTACCTGTGCGGATAATGCCGGCGCAGGGAAGCGTGTCTCGTCCTCCCCGCTCCCGACCCGACTCTCCGCTGGCGCAGAGGAGCGCAATGAACGCCAACGACCGATTTCTCGCACGTGACGCCCACGTCGACGACGCGGCGGTACAACCATTTCCCTGTTCGAGCAAGGTGTTCGTCCAAGGCTCGCGGCCCGACCTGAAGGTACCGATGCGCGAGATCGCGCAGTCCGATACACCGGGGTTATTCGGGGCGGAGAAAAATGCGCCGATCGTCGTCTACGACACGTCGGGCCCCTACACCGATCCGGCTGCGAACATCGACATCCGCGCCGGTCTGCTGCCCCTGCGCGCGGAATGGATCGAGGAACGCGGCGACACGGTGGTGCTGGCGGAGCCTTCCTCGGCCTATGGCCGCGAGCGGCTTGCCGCCGCCGCAGTGTCGAACATGCGCTTCGACCTGCGGCGCAAAGCGCGGCGCGCCCGCGATTCGGCCAATGTCACGCAAATGCACTACGCGCGGTGTGGAATCGTTACCCCGGAGATGGAATTCATCGCCATCCGCGAAAACCTGCTGCGCGAAGAGGCGCGCCAGACGCAGCCGGAGCTCATCACGCGCCAACACCCGGGACAGAGCTTTGGCGCCGCGATTCCGCAGTGCGTCACGCCTGAGTTCGTGCGCAGCGAAGTCGCCCGCGGTCGGGCGATCATTCCCGCCAATATCAATCACCCCGAAAGCGAGCCGATGATCATCGGCCGCAACTTCCTTACCAAGATCAATGCCAACATCGGCAATTCCGCCGTTTCCTCGTCGATCCAGGAGGAAGTCGAGAAAATGACCTGGGCGGCGCGCTGGGGCGCCGATACGGTCATGGACTTGTCGACGGGCAAGAACATCCACGAAACGCGCGAATGGATCATCCGCAATTCGCCCGTGCCCATCGGGACGGTGCCGATCTATCAAGCGCTGGAGAAAGTCGACGGCAAAGCTGAGGAACTGACGTGGGAGATCTACCGCGACACGCTGATCGAACAGGCAGAGCAGGGCGTGGATTATTTCACTATTCATGCCGGCGTGCTCTTGCGCTATATCCCGCTCACCGCGAAGCGTATGACCGGCATCGTCAGCCGCGGCGGCTCGATCATGGCCAAATGGTGCCTTGCGCATCACCGGGAATCGTTCCTCTATACGCATTTTGAATCGATCTGCGAGATCATGAAGGCCTATGACGTCTCCTTCAGTCTCGGCGACGGGCTGCGCCCGGGTTCCGGTTATGACGCGAACGACGACGCGCAGATGGCCGAACTGGCGACACTGGGCGAGCTTACCAAGATCGCGTGGAAGCATGACGTGCAGACGATGATCGAGGGACCGGGCCACGTCCCAATGCACTTGATCAAGCACAACATGGACGAGCAGTTGCGGCTCTGCGGCGAGGCGCCCTTCTACACGCTTGGTCCGCTCACAACCGATATCGCCCCTGGATACGACCACATCACCTCCGCCATCGGTGCGGCGATGATCGGCTGGTACGGTACCGCGATGCTCTGCTACGTGACGCCGAAGGAGCATCTGGGCCTGCCGAACAAGGTCGACGTCAAGGATGGCATCATGGCGTACAAGATTGCCGCGCACGCTGCGGACCTTGCCAAAGGCCATCCGGGCGCGCAGATCCGAGACAACGCGCTTTCCAAGGCGCGTTTCGAGTTTCGTTGGGAGGATCAGTTCAATCTCGGGCTCGATCCGGACAAGGCACGCGAGTTCCACGATGAAACGCTGCCGCAGGAAGGCGCGAAACTCGCGCATTTCTGTTCGATGTGCGGTCCGCATTTCTGCTCCATGAAGATCACCCAGGACGTGCGCGATTACGCGGCGAAACTCGGCGTCGACGAGGCCGCGGCGCTAGAAAAGGGGATGGAAGCTAAGGCCGTCGAGTTCGTGCGTAAGGGTGTGGAGATCTACAGCAAGGCGTAGCGACGTCACGCCGGGCGGCGACCGCCGCCATCGGACGCGCATCGCGCGTCGACCGGTGCCGACGCGCGGGCTCACGCCGCGATGTGCACTGCGACGCGCTTGCGACCCCAGGGGCGCTTGAGCGCGTCGTACCGTCCGGGCAGCCGCGTGTCGCAGTGCCGGCAATGTCCCTCCGCTGTCACCGCATAGGTCAGGATCTCGTACCAGTCGCGCACGATCACCGCCTTGCCGCACCCGGGGCAGAAGGTCGTACCCCCCTCGCAGTCGTGCACGTTGCCGGTATAGACGTAATGCAAACCTTCCGCCAGGGCGATCTTGCGCGCCCGGGTCAGCGTCGAAGCCGGCGTGGGCACGATATCCATCATCTTGTAATCGGGATGGAACGCCGTGAAATGCAGCGGCACGTCGGGTCCCAGCTCGCGCATGACCCACCTCGATTCGGCCTCGATTTCGGTGTCGGAATCGTTCTTGCCAGGAATGAGCAAGGTGGTGATCTCGAACCAGACGTCGGTCTCGTGCCTGAGATAGACGAGCGTGTCGAGTACCGGCTGCAGCCGCGCTCCGCAAAGCTTGACGTAGAACTCGTCGCTGAAGCCCTTGAGGTCGACGTTGGCCGCGTCCATCTTGGCGTAGAACTCGCGCCGCGCCGCGCTGCCGATGTAGCCTGCGGTTACCGCAACCGTCTGGATGCCGAGCTCGTGACAGGCATCCGCGGTGTCCATGGCATACTCGGCGAAGATCACCGGGTCGTTGTACGTGAAGGCGATGCTCTTGCAGCCCTGGGCCTGCGCCGTGCGCGCGATCATCTCCGGCGAAGCCTGATCCATCAGCGTGTCCATCTCGCGCGACTTGGAGATATCCCAGTTCTGGCAGAACTTGCACGCCAGATTGCAGCCAGCGGTGCCGAACGAGAACGCGCTCGACCCGGGGAAGAACTGGTTGAGTGGCTTCTTTTCGATCGGATCGATGCAGAAACCCGACGACCGGCCGTAGGTGGTCAGTACCATCGCGTCACCCTTGCGCTGGCGCACGAAGCACGCCCCGCGCTGTCCCTCGTGCAGGCGGCAGTCGCGAGGGCAAAGGTCGCATTGGATACGTCCGTCGCCCAACGCGTGCCAGTAGCGGCCCGGGTAATCGCTCATCGCTGCAGCCTCATCTTTGCCGTTCAACCGCGCACCCCTTCCCGGTCGTGTTCGCGCTCCTGCCACTTGGTCACCTGGTAGAGCGCAACGTTCAGCCGCGGGCTCCAGAAATCGACGGTAAATCCCGCCTTGTGTTTGAGTGCGGCAAGAAAGTCCTGCGGTTCGGGCAGTGTTTCCCAGACCTGAGGCAGAAAAGTGGCGCGGCGATCGTCGAGCTCGAGCGTCACCCCATCGATACCCGGGCGAAGCCGCGCCCGGAGCTCGCCCTCGGTGACGAAGCGAAGGCTCTCCGCGGCAGAGAGCAGCGAGACTTCAACCCACGTCGTCTCGAATTCGGCCGCAGTCAGCGGCGCAAAGCGTGGATCGCGGAACGCTGCGGCAAGAGCATTCTCGCGCACGTCGGACCCAAGCTCCCGCGTCGCCCTCAAGCTGCCAATGCAGCCACGCAGCTCGCCACAGTGAAACAGCGTGACGAAAGTCGCGCCGGGGCGTTGCAGGGCGGGATGTGCGGGAGGATCGTCGGCAGCCAGGGCCAACGTGGTGGCGATGGCGTGCCTCGCGCTTCCGAGCAGCGCCCGGCCGAGTTGGTCACCCTGCATCGGCCGCCTCGGCCAATAGTTCCACGGCGACGCCCTGGGCCGTCGCTTGGCTCCGCTCCGTGAACGCGAACGCCGCGTAGCCGACCACGCGCGACTTGTCTCCCGCCGTATCCCCCGAATTGCGCAGATCAATCAGCTCGGGCTTGAGATGTCGTCGCCTTGCGCACAACGCCAAGCCGTTGATCGGCGTTGCGCCGCAGGCCTGCTCGTGATCGAGCGCCGAGTCGAGCGCCAGAATGGCGGCCACGGTGCCGCGGTCGATCTGCCGCGCCGCCGCATACGGGTGGTAGTGCGACAGGTCCGAGCTGACGACGATCAGCGTCTCCGGGCCGCCCCAAAGCCGCTCGATCACGGCGGCCACCTCCGCCGCGCTCGCGTCGCCGACGGCAAATGGCACCACACTGAATTCGTCGAGCACGGTCTGCAGGAACGGCAGTTGTACCTCCAGCGAGTGTTCCAGCGCATGCGCCGCTGCGTTGACCACAACGTGGGGCACTTCGAGCGCGCGCCTGACCGCGTCGGCGTCGACCGGCACTGTCCCTAACGGTGTTGCGAATGCCTCGGCCGCGGGCAGGGCGAGCCCGCGGACGGGTACCCGGTGCACCGGCCCGAGCAGGACGACCCGGCGGATCGCCCCGCGTCCGGCGGCAATCCGGCGAAAGGCCGGCGCGGCAACTGGGGCCGAGTAGACGTAGCCCGCGTGGGGCACGATCAACGCCTTAGGCAATACGGGTGCAGCTTCGGCGGGCGATTGCGCTTCCGCCAGATAAGCGCGCACCGCGGCGCCGAGCGCCGCCGGTGTCCCCGGATAGAACATGCCCGCCACCGCGGCCGGACGGATACTAGACACGTTTCACCTTACGGCTCATTGCCGACCCGGCCAGGAGTGGCGACTTCCCAGACCCCGTGACGGGGCATTCATTGTCGCGCTGCCAGCGCTACTTGGCTACTGGCGGCACGACCTTGCGATCAGCCATATGCCGCAGGTAGGCGAGCAGTTCGGCCAGTTCGCGGTCAGGAAGGGTCTTGCTGTCGAAGGCCGGCATCTTGGCGCCCGGCCAGCGGCGCAGCGCCTGTGGATCGCGAATCAAACGCCGCAGCGCGTCCGGACGCAGGTACTCGGTCGGATTGTAGGGAATGTTGAGGTCGGGGCCGAGCATCGCGTCGCCGCCGCCGTTCAGGGTGTGACAGACCATGCAATGTTTCTGGAACGCCGCAAAGCCTACGCGGATCGGATCGTTTGCCGCGAGTCGGGCCGCAGGCGCGATCATGGGAAAGCGCTTGACCAGCGACGCAACCGTGTCGATGCGCACGATCCGATACGGCCACTGCTCGTTCGCCGGCGCAGCCTTTTCCAGCAGGGTCCAGACGAGGTAGAAGGGTCCCGCGCTCGCCGCCTCGCCCGCTTTGAGCGCCGGCCACGGGGCATCAGGAGGTTCGACCGCGAGATAAGCGACCGGGCCTTCGCGCGCGAGCAGCGCCGCGGCGGGAATCGTCGTGACGAAGCCGTCGGCAGCGGTGAAACGAATGCCCTCGTCAGGCGCCACGCCGTCGAGCAGCGCCGCCATGGGAACGGCGCGAAAGCTCATGCTGCGCTTGTAGGCGACGTCCACCGGAATGGTTACCGTCGTCGCCACTGGCAGTCCAAGCAAACCGCCCGCGGTGTAGATGGCCGTCCGCCCGCCAGCCACGAGCGTCAACGCCGGCTCGGCGGCTACGGTCGTGACGAGCGCCGCGAGCAATCCGGCACCGCAGAGCCGACGCGCGATCATTCGTCGTGCGCGAGTGGGCGCAGAAGATAGCCCCCGGACTTTTCATCGCGTTCGAGGGCGAGCACGCCGCGCCGCGCCGCTTCCTCGAGCACCGCGTTGAACGAGCGGAAACCGTAATACGATTCGGCGAATCCTGGATTGCGGCGTTTTAGCGCCTGCTTAACCATGGAGCCCCAGATCTTTTCCTCCGCGCCGCGCTCGGCGAACAGCGCGTCGACCGTCGCCGCGATGAGATCCACGGCCTCCTGGCGTCGCACCTCGTCGCCCTTTTTGGCCGCTGGACCCGACTCGACGCCGGCCGAGGTCCGGGCCGATGGCTTCCTCGCCGGCAGCCGCTTCTTCTCGCGAACCAGATCGTCGTAATAGATAAATTCATCGCAGTTGGCGATGAGAAGGTCCGACGTCGAGTTCTTGACGCCGACACCGATCACGACCTTGTTGTTCTCGCGCAGCTTCGACACCAGCGGCGAGAAATCGGAGTCACCACTGATAATGACGAAGGTCTCGACGTGGGCCTTCGTGTAACAGAGGTCGAGAGCGTCGACAACCATGCGGATGTCGGCTGAATTCTTACCGGATTGCCGCACATGCGGGATTTCTATCAATTCGAAGCTCGCCTCGTGCATCGGCGCCTTGAACGCCTTGTAGCGCTCCCAATCGCAGTAGGCCTTCTTGACCACGATGCTTCCCTTGAGCAGCAGGCGCTCGAGCACCTTGCCGATATCGAAGCGGTCGTATTTGGCATCCTGCACGCCAAGCGCGATGTTCTCGAAGTCGCAGAACACCGCCATGTTGGTGACTTCGGGCGTGTTGGGCATGATCCGATCCGGATGCTTGGCTCGACGGCCGCTTGAGGAAGCGTTAGGGCTAGAATGCGCGCTTTGGGCAGTACGATAGCAGCATCGGGCTCGGGTGCATACGACCTGGCTGTGCGGTCCGGGACACGTTTGCCAGACTAAGGAGGAAGCAGATGAGAATCCTCGTGGCGTTCTGCCTCGCTTCGCTGCCGCTCGCTGCACTCGCGGCCGATCCGTTTACGCTGGCGAGTGCCGACGTCAAGCCCAACTCGACCATTGCCGAAGCGCAGGTGTTCAAGGGCTTCGGTTGCGCTGGCGGCAATGTCTCGCCATCCCTGGTGTGGAAGAACGCGCCCCCGGGCACCAAGAGCTTCGCGGTCACGGCTTACGATCCCGACGCCCCGACTGGAAGCGGCTGGTGGCACTGGGTTATGTTCAACATTCCTGCCACGGTGACGTCGTTACCCGCCGGTGCCGGCAATCCGGCGGGTGGCAAGGCACCTCCGGGAGCCGTGCAATCGAACACTGATTTCGGCAAACCCGGCTACGGCGGCCCGTGCCCGCCCAAAGGCGACAAGCCGCACCGCTACATCTTCACCGTCTACGCGCTGAAGGTCGCGCGCATCGACGCGGATGCGAACGCCACGGGCGCGCTGGTCGGATTCATGCTCAACTCGAACAAGGTGGGCGAGGCGAGCCTCACGGCGACTTACCGGCGACAGTGATGCAGTCACCGCCGCGGGATCGGGCACGTATCGGCTTCGGCTGCCGCTAACCTACCGGGCTCGGCGGTCGGAATTAGCCGCGTGAGCCCGCTGCGCGACAAACCCTGGGGCGGACCCGCGCTGGCGATCGTCGGCGTTCTCGGTTTTTCGTTCAAAGCGATACTGATCAAGCTGGCCTACGCCTGGGCGCCCATCGACGCGGTCACCCTGCTTGCGCTGCGCATGCTCTACGCAACGCCTTTTTTCGCGCTTATGGCCCTGTTCGCAACGAAACGCCACGGTGCCGCGGCGATCGGCCGTGGTGATTGGATTCGCGTGCTTTGGCTCGGCTTCATCGGCTATTACCTTGCAAGCCTGGTCGATTTCATGGGCTTGCAATACGTCTCGGCGGCACTGGAGCGGCTGATGCTCTACCTCTACCCGACGATCGTCGTGGTGCTGTCGGCGCTGTTTCTTGGGCAGCGGATCACCGGGCGCATCCTGTTGGCGCTTGGACTCTCCTATGCCGGGATCCTGCTGGTATTCGCGCGCGACTTGTCCTTTGCCGGGGACCCGCGTGGGCTCTGGACGGGTGGGGCGCTTGTCTTTGCCAGCTCGTTCTTTTATGCCCTCTACCTGGTGGGCGCCGGACCGGTCATTGCACGGCTTGGCAGCGCCCGTTTCATTGCCCTGGCCATGCTCGCTTCAGCGGCCTTCGTTTTCGTTCAGTTCCTGGCCACGCGGCCGCCGCTGGCGCTCGCCGCACCGCTGCGCATCCAGCTGCTCTCGCTGACGATGGCGATCTTCTCCACCGTGTTGCCAACCTATCTTATCGCCGAGGCGATCCAGCGCATCGGCGCCAGCCGCACGTCGCTCGTCGGCTCACTGGGACCGGTGTTCACGATCTGGCTTGGCTGGGTGATTCTCGACGAGCCGGTGCACTGGATCCAACTTGCAGGCGCTGCGCTCGTGCTGGGCGGCGTCGCCCTGATGAGCGTAAGGCGCCCGGGCGAACACCCGCTGCGCAACGCCTAGGCTTCTGAGGGCCAGGGGTTCGGCCGGCTGGTCGCCGCTCGGCCGTTACGCGCGGTCCCCGGAGTCGGAAAAACTGAGCGACGAGACCGAAGCTGTGCGCGACGGTTTGCCGCGATGGCTGGAACTCAGCGAACACTCCACGCGAGCTTCCGGACCTTTAGATTGACCGGGCCGGACCCACTCGCGATCCCGCTCCCAGCGTTATGTTGGGGAAGATCGTGGCGGACGCCTGAGGTCAGGCACCAAGGCTAGGTCCCCAAAGGGTTGCCAGCGCATCCTCGACCCATCGCCAAAAGCGCCAACGCACCGCCGCACGCCGACGAACGCCTCTAAGCCACTGGGAATACGCTCTCATAGCGACTCAGAAAGTCGACGGCTGTTCGGCAACCGGGCCGGACGGCGGCGGAAAGTGGGCGGGGAAATAATCGGCTGGCGCCTGCTCGGCCCCGCGCTCGGCCTTGGATTCAGGGGATGTTACGGTCGGCCGGGCGATCGTTGGCTCATGAGCCACTTCCAGCCGGTGTTCGGCGGCCAGCACCACCGCCCCAAGAACACTCACCAATGCCGCCACCTTGAGCGACGTGACGACCCCGGTCATACTGGAAAAAGATTTGCTCAGCATGGTTCACTCCTCAGTTGGTTGAGCGGCGGGCGCCGAGTCCCGGTGCCCGCTTGCCGACGGCGCCTCGCTGCACCGATCGGACGCTGCCACTGTAGCCACGCTGGGCTGCCGCGCGAAGGCGATGATTCGCGGGCGTCGGCGCAGAAAATTCACGTGCTTGGGGGGCCCATCGGGCGCTCGCCCGACGTCGTGCCTGGTTCGGGGCCCTACGGGGCTTCGGCCGCGCGGCCGGTGCCCGGCAGCGCCCTGGGGCGGGGTAACGCTCTAGCCCGCAGGGGCTACCACCCCGGCGGGGGCTTCTTGAGGACGGTTATGGTGCGCTCGCTCACGCTCAGGTAACCGCCGGCGACCAGGTCCTTGAGCAGGCGGCTGATCATGTCACGCGAAGCGCCGACGCGCTCGGCGATGTCCTGCTGCGTGAGCTTCTCCGGCACGACCAGCTTTCCGTCGCGCTCCACGGCGAGTGTGAGCAGCAACTTGACCAGCCGCCCGTAGACATCGGACAGGGCGAGGCTTTTCACGCTCTCGGTCGTAGCCCGCATGCGGCAGATCAGCTTTTCGATCAGGTGCAGGGCAAACTCGGGGTAAGCCAGAATGAACTCGCGAAAACTGGCGCGGGTAACGAGCGCGCAGGTCGTCGGCTCCAGGGTCACCACCGAGGCCGAGCGCGGGCTGCCGTCCAGGGACATCTCGCCGAGGTACTCGCCGGGCCCGTGAAAGGCGATGACGACCTCGCGTCCTGCCGCGTTGCTCGAATAGACTTTGACCCGTCCGGACAAGACGATGTAGAGGGAATCGCCCAGGTCGCCCTCATTGATGAGCACCGCGTTTTTCGGATAGTTGCGCAAGACCCCGGTGGCGGCGATCGCACGCAGCGTCTCGGGAGCGAGCGGCGCAAGGGGGTCGGCGGAGGTTTCGGACCTGGCCATGGCGCGATGATCGGTACGAAGCAATCGTAGCATGCGGCGGCACCCTGCGCCCCGCCATGCGCATCCGGCTATTCGTATTGGCGCCGGTCGTCGATCACCTTGCCGTCGTTGGCGAGCTCCCCCGGGACGCAGAATGCGATCTCCCCGCGCAGCTTGGTCACCTCGCGCATGGAGGCGATGATCGCATCCGCCTCGGTCGACCGGGCGCCCTGCACTTCGACGTGGAGCGTCATCCGGTCGTCGCCGTAGGGGTTGTCGACAACCAGTCGCGCCTTGATGATGTCCGGATGACGTCGCGCAACCTCGGCCACCTGCGCCGGGTGCACGAACATGCCTTTGACCTTGGTCGCCTGATCGGCGCGACCCAACCAACCCTTGATGCGCAGGTTGGTGCGCCCGCAGGATGACGGCGTGTGCAGCGACGCCGACAGTAGTGCGGAAAGATCGCCGGTACCAAAACGAATCAGTGGATAGTCGGTTGTAAACAGCGTGGTGACGACCACCTCACCGACTTCGCCCGCGGCGACCGGGTCTCCGGTTCCGGGGCGCACGATTTCGACCAGCACGCCTTCGTCGACGATCAGACCCTCGCGCGCCTGCGATTCGTAGGCAATCGTCCCCACGTCCGCGGTCGCATAGGCCTGATAGGCGGCGATGCCGCGCCCGGCGAGCGCATCGCGCAGGCTCGGCGGAAAGGCTTCGCCGGAAACCAGCGCCTTCTTCAGCCGGGGCAGTTGTATACCCATTTCGTCGGCCTTTTCCAGAATGATTTTAAGAAACGAAGGTGTCCCCACGTAGCCATCGGGCATGAGATCGGACATCGCGCGCACCTGTTGCTCGGTCTGCCCGACGCCGCCGGCAAAGACTGTGCATCCCAGCGCCTGCGCGCCCGATTCGAGCATCGCGCCGGCCGGCGTAAGGTGGTAGGAGAAACAGTTGTGGACGAGGTCACCGCCACGAAAGCCCGCGGCGAAGAGCGGCCGGGCCAAGCGCCAGTAATCGGCCTCCTGGCCTTCCGGCTCGTAGAGCGGGCCGGGAGAGGCAAACACACGGCGCACCTCGCCCCAGCGCGCCGCGGCAAAGCCGCCGAACGGGGGCTGCGCCCTTTGCAGCTCCAGCAGTTCGGACTTGCGTGTCACCGGCAGCTGCGCCAGTGCGGCGCGAGTCGCGATTGCCGCAGGTTCAAAGGCGGCAAAAATGCGCGCATAGGCTGTCGTGCGCGACTTCGCCAAGGCAATCCGCGCCGGCAGGGCGGCAAGCTGCGCCCGTTCGCGCGTCTCCGGCGGGCGCGTCTCCAGCCTATCGAAGTATTCGCGCACGTGAGCGGCCGGCGAAGGGCAATGCTTGGCCCGCCTCATAGCCGGCTTTAAGCGCGCCCAGACCCGGTCCGCCGCGCGCGTCGGCCACCAGCTTCATCCCCTGAGGAATATTTCGAGCGCGCCGGTAGCCAATGACTTCCATCGTTGCCTCACGCCAGCCAACGCTTGCGGCGGCGATAGTGCTTGACGTCGCGAAACGATTTGCGTCCGGTCGTCGACAGTCCGAGATAGAACTCCTTGACGTCCTCGTTCTGCGCCAGATCGGCCGCCGCGCCGTCCATCACCACGCGACCGTTTTCGAGGATGTAGCCGTAATCGGCGAAGCGCAGGGCAACGCTCGTATTCTGTTCGGCGAGCAGAAAGCTCACGCGCTCATTGCGATTCAGATCGCGCACAATGTCAAAAATTTCCTCCACGATCTGCGGCGCGAGGCCCATCGACGGCTCGTCGAGCAGAATCATCGACGGCCGCGCCATAAGTGCGCGCCCGAGTGCGGTCATCTGCTGCTCGCCTCCGGATGTGTAGCCGGCCAGACTCGACCGGCGCTGCTTGAGCCGGGGGAAGTAGCGGTAGACCTTGTCCAGCTCGGTCCTGAGTTCAATACGCGACAACTTGCGGGTGAAGGCCCCCGTCAACAGGTTCTCCTCCACCGTCAGGTGCTCAAAGCAATGACGCCCTTCCATGACCTGACAGATGCCCGACCTGACCAGTTCGTTCGGTGTCAGCCGATCGACCCGCCGGCCCTCGAATTCGATGCTGCCTTTGGTGACGTCGCCCCGCTCGGCGCGGAGCAGGTTGGAAATGGCCTTCAGCGTCGTGGTTTTGCCTGCGCCATTCGCCCCGAGCAGCGCAACGATTTTCCCCTGCGGCACTTCGAGCGACACGCCCTTGAGCACCAGGATGACGTGGTCGTAAATGACCTCGATGTTATTGACGGACAGGTAGGGTCTCGGGGCGTCATGCGCCACGCTGCCGGGAGTGGCTGGCGCAAGGGTCATGGAGGCGATGCCGAAAACGCGGCGCGGGCGAGCGGTCGGTTCCCCCTCACCGTTGCGATGGGGAGAGGGTCGTGACGGCGGAGTCGCTCAGTCTTCTTTGCCGCAGTCGCGCGGCGTGATGTTCTTCTCCTTGGCATAGGCAGCCGCGGATTGTTCGATCATCGGCCGCACCAGATCGCGGTCCGGCGGGATCCAATCGGTGATCACGTTCCACTTTTTGCCGTCCCATTGCTGGAACTTGACCGCACCGCCACCCTCGTGGTCGCTACAGGTCACCTTCAGTGGCTGCATGAAACCGGTCGCGCCGAGCTCCTTCAGACGCGCCTCGCTGATCTGGAGGTTCTCGAGCGCCCAGCGAACCTGCTCGGAGGTGACGACCTTGCCTTTGCCGAACTTGGCCTGCGCGGTGCGTATGGCCTCGGTGGTGATGATGCCGAATACGACGCCGCGGTTGTAATAGATCGACCCAATGCGTGACTTGTCCTCCATGTTGCCCTTGTTCTTGGCGTAGACGACTCTCTGTATTTCCTGGATGACCGGATAGTTCGCGCCGGCGACATTGAAGCCCGCGGCGATGAAACCGATCGCGGCGTCGCCCGCGGGGATGGTGTCTTCCTCCGCGCCGCTCCACCACACGCCGATCATGTGGTCACGCGGAAACCCCACCTTGGCCGCAGTCTTGAGCGCAACTGGATTCATTACGCCGTAACCCCGCAGGATGACCCAGTCCGGCTTGATTTTGCGAATTTCCAGCCATTGCGCACCCTGCTCGTTGCCTGGCAGCGGCACCGGGATATGCGTAACCTCGAAGCCGTATTTTTTCGCCTGTGCATCGAGTATCGGGATCGTTTCCTTGCCGTAGGCCGAGTCGTGATAAAGATTCACGATCTTCTTACCCTTGAGCTTGTCCATCCCACCTTCCTTCTTGCCGATGAACTCGATCTTGGCGGTATTCTGCGACCAGTAGTTGGTGATCAACGGAAAGACGTAGGGGAATACGCGACCGTCCGATGCATCGGTGCGGCCATAGCCTATGGTGACCAGCGGAATCTTGTCGGCGGTCGCCTTCTCGATCAACGCATAAGTAATTCCCGTTGACAGCGGCATTACCAGCGTGGCACCCGTGCCCTTTTTCTTCAACCGTTCATAGCATTCGACGCCGCGGGCGTTGTTGTACTCGGTCTCGCATTCTTCCCACGCCAGTTTGACGCCGTTGATGCCGCCGTCGCGAAGGTTGATGAGGTTGAGGTAGTCGATATACCCGCCGAAGATGCCCGAGCCGCCTGCGGCGTAGGCGCCAACCCGGTACGACAGCATGGGGATGAACTGCTCGTTCTGCGCCGCGGCCACGGATGCAACGCCGGCCAAAAGCAAGCCGAGCAGGGCCGGTTTAAGGGACTTCATGGTGTTCCTCCTAGAAAAGCGCGATCGATGACTAACCAACCCACACAGGATTGGCCAGACGGAAAGCGGTGTCAATGCCAAGCAAAGCACCAGGTGTCGATCCCAGCTTGCCGTATTGTGCACCGCAAAATTCAATGCGGGAACGGCCATAGGCGAAGCTTTTCCTTTCCAATCTGCCACAGCCGGGCGAGCCCATTCGGCTCGACGATCAAGAAAAAGATGATCAGTGCGCCGAAAACGATCACCTCGACATTGGACATGAGTCCGGACGGCAGTGTGAAGCCCAGCAAACGCTCGAGGGGTCCGGACAGGGTATTGAGAAAGATGGGCAGCAGGGTGATGAAAGCGGCGCCGAGGAACGAGCCCAGGATGCTGCCTACGCCGCCAATAATCACCATGAACAGAACCCTGAACGACAGATCGAGGTCGAATGCCTCCGGCTCCACGGTGCCAAGATACGCGTACGCATACAGGGCGCCGGCAACACCGCAATAGAACGAGCTGGTGGCGAAGGCCAAGAGCTTCGTCTGCAGGATGCGGATGCCGATCACCTCGGCGGCGACGTCCATGTCGCGCACCGCCATCCAGGCGCGCCCCATCGAGCTTCGGACCATGTTCTTCGCCGCCAGCGCTAGCAGCGCCACGATCGACAACACCAGCAGATACTTCGCCGCTGGCGAGTCGAACGAATAGCCGAGGATCGACATCTTCTGGGCATCGATCACGCCCGACGAGCTGTAGTTAGAGAACCAGCCGAACTTGGTCAGGGCCCAGACGACGAAGAACTGCGCGGCCAGCGTCGCCACCGCCAGGTAGAAGCCTTTGATGCGCAAGCTGGGCAGTCCGAACAGGATCCCTACCAGCGCCGCGCACAACCCGGCCAGGGCGAAGGCGACCAGCAGGGGAATCCCCGGCACACGGAGCACGAAGTTGTACGCCGCGAAGGCGCCGACGGCCATGAACGCGCCGGTACCCAGCGAGAGCTGGCCGGCGTAGCCAGTCAACAGATTGAGCCCGAGCGTTGCCAGGGCGAATATCAATACCGGCATCAGAATCGCCGACAGCCAGTACTCGTTGGCGATCAGCGGCACGACCAGGAAGGCGAAGGCGAGCAGCAGCCCGACCGCGATCCGGTCCTGGCGGATCGGAAAGATCTGCTCGTCCTCCGCGTAGGAGGTCTTGAACTGACCGGCTTCTCTATAGAGCATTAGCAATCCCGATCTTCGGCCGCCCGCCCTCTTCACTTGCCATGTTCTAATTCAGCCTCACAATTTAGACCCGGTCGATGCGCTTCTCACCGAATAATCCCTCCGGACGAACGAGCAGGAACAGCAGCGCCAGCACGTACGGGAACCATCCTTCGATGCCGCCCCCGACATAGGGCCCGGCATAGACCTCCGCCAGTTTCTCGCTGGCGCCGACGATGAGCCCGCCCACGATCGCCCCGGGTATCGATTCAAAACCGCCGAGAATGAGAACCGGCAACGCCTTGAGCGCAAGAAACGTGAGCGCGTACTGCACGCCGTTGCGCGCGCCCCACAGCAGACCGGCGACCAGCGCCACGAATCCGGCGACCGCCCACACGATCCCCCAGATCTGCTGCAGGGGAATGCCGACGGCGAGCGCCGCCTGGTGGTCGTCAGCCACCGCGCGCAGCGCCCGGCCGATTCGGGTGCGGCTGAAGAACAGCGCCAGCGAGGTGACGAGCACGGCAGCGATGCCCGCGGTAGCGATATCGAACTTGGAAACATTCATGCCAGTCGTGTCGCTAATCCATTGCCACGGCTCGTCTTGAATCCCGATGTCCAGGCCATGCGGCTGAGCGCCCCAGAGCAACTGCGCGACGCCCTCGATGAAAAACGCCAGCCCGATGGTCGCCATGAACAATGTGATAGGCGGCTGGTTGACCAGCGGGCGCAGGACGATGCGCTCGGTGAGCAAGCCCAGCACGACCATGGCCACGAGCGTGAGTGGCAACGCCAGCCAGAAGTGGAAACCGTGCTCAGTCAGGCTTACGCAGGTCAGCGCCGCGAAGAACACCATCGAGCCCTGCGCAAAGTTGAACACGCCCGATGCTTTGTAGATCAGCACGAACCCGATGGCCACGAGCGAGTACATGATTCCGGAGAGCAGGCCCCCGATCAGAACTTCGAAGAAAAACTGCATGATGTATCGCTACGATTCTGTCGGTCTGTTCGCAGCCCCGGCCGTCAGCCCGCGCCCAGGTAGGCGCGAATGACGACCGGATCCGCACGCACATCGTCGGGTGTGCCTTCGGCGATCTTCTCGCCGTGATCCAGCACGACGACATGATTGGAAATGTCCATGACGACGCCCATGTCATGCTCGATCAGCAGGACGGTCGTACCGAGCTCCTCGTTTACGTCGAGTATGAAACGCGACATATCCTGCTTCTCTTCCACGTTCATCCCCGCCATGGGCTCGTCGAGCAGGAGCAGGATAGGCTCGGCGGCCAGCGCCCGTCCGAGCTCGACCCGCTTCTGCAGACCATACGGAAGCCGCCCGACCGGCACTTTGCGTATGTGCTGGATTTCGAGAAAGTCGATGATCTCCTCGACCTTGCGCCGGTTCTCGAGCTCCTCGCGCCGTGCCGGCCCCCAGAAGACAGCCTGCAGGAGAAAGTTCACATTCATCTTTAGGTTGCGCCCGGTCATGATGTTGTCGAGCACGGTCATGCCGCGGAACAGGGCGATGTTCTGGAACGTGCGCGCGATGCCCTGCTCAGCCGCATCGCGCGGACGCATCTCGTGGTGGGCCTTGCCGAGAAACGTCACCGTGCCGGTCTGCGGGCGATAGACACCGTTGATGATGTTCAGCATCGAGCTTTTTCCGGCGCCATTGGGGCCGATGATGGAGGAGATTTCGCCGCGATTCACGTGGAAGCCAACGCCACTGATCGCCCGCACCCCACCGAAGCGCAGATGAATGTTCTCGACCTTGAGGAATTCGCCCTCTCCGACGGCACCCGCGTCGAGTTTGCGTTTGCGCATTTCGCCGAGCGCGAGCATCGCCTGGTCACGGGTCGCGAACATATTGGCGCGAAACATCGCGCGTCCGGCATGCTCGCGAATCGCCTTGCGCGTCGACTCGCTGGCGCCCACGCGTACGGTGCCAAGGCTATGTGCGACGTTGGTCTGCTGTCCGCGCTCCGCAAAGCGATCCCAGGCTGCCGCATCGATGACGCAGTCCTGGTAGACGATCAGGAAGTACCAGCGCCGGCCGGTCGCCGCCAGGGCGCGGTCCGCCTCGTCGTAGAACGCGTCCACATCCGACCCACCGGCGAAGGTCAGGTCGGAAAAATCGACCTCCACCGTCTCGATGGCATCGTGAAGGATGATGCGCTCCGAGAGCCTCCGCTCAGTCATGGGTCACTGGCGTGCCGTCGACGATGCGAGATGAGACAAGGGGTTTCGCCTGAGCTGCATGTGCGTCCCTACGCCGCCTGCGCAAGAGGTGCCGCGCGGGCCACGTCGACAATCTTCAAGTCCGCCTTGACGATTCCACTGCGGCCATCCTCGAATTTCACCTGCGTTTCGACGTGTTGCGAAGTCTTCCCGGTGTAAAGCGCTTCGATCAGGGCCGCGTATTTCTCCGCGATGAAGTTGCGGCGCACCTTGCGCGTGCGCGTCAGTTCGTCATCGTCCGGATCGAGCTCCTTGTGCAGGATCAGGAAGCGGCGTACCTGCGAGTCCACGAGGGATCCTTCCTGCGCGAGCTCCAAGTTGACCTTTTCCACGCACTCCTTGATCAGTTGAGAAACCTCCGCCTTGGCGGCGAGGTCGGTGTAACCGGAGTAGGCGATGCCGCGTCGCTCGGCCCAGTTCCCGACCGAGCCCATGTCGATGTTGATAAACGCACACACCTGGTCGCGGTTGTTGCCAAATACGACCGCCTCCCTGATATGCGGGAAGAACTTGAGCTTGTTCTCGATATAATTGGGGGCAAACATCGCACCGCCCGTGAGCTTGCCCACGTCCTTCGCGCGGTCGATGATCTTGAGCTGGCCCCCTTCCTCGAAGAACCCCGCATCCCCGGTATGAAAATACCCCTCGGGATCGATTGCTTCGGCGGTCGCATCGGGCTGCTGGTAGTACTCCTTGAGCAGCATCGGACCGCGTACCAGGACTTCGCCGTTATCCGCGATCCTGATCTCGACCCCCGGCGCTGCCTGCCCCACGGTGTCGAATTTCACTCCGCGGTCGGGTTGCAGGCAAACGTACGCGCAGGTCTCCGTTGAACCGTAGAGCTGCTTCAGGTTGACTCCGATCGAGCGATAGAAGCGGAACAGATCGGGTCCGATCGCGGCGCCGGCTGTGTAGGCGACGCGTATGCGGCTCATGCCAAGGACGTTGCGCAGCGGGCCATAGATCATGACGTTGCCGATCGCGTAAATGAAACGGTCGGCCAACGCTACCCGCCGACTATCGAGGATTTCGGCGCCGCAGCGTCGCGCAACCCCGCTGAAGTAGCCGAAGAGCCAGCGCTTGAGCACATTGGCATCCTCCATTCGGATCATCACCTGCGTGAGCAGATTCTCGAACACGCGCGGTGGCGCGAAGTAATACGTCGGTCCGATTTCGCGCAAATCGGTCATGACCGTCTCGCCGGACTCGGGGCAATTGATGGTAAAGCCCGCGACCAGCCACTGCGCATAGGAGAAAAGATGGTCGCCAACCCACGCCATCGGCAGATAGGAGAGGATGCTGTCGTCAGGGCCTAGTTTGTCAAAGTTGCAACCTCCCTGGGCGGAGACGATGAATGCCTGATGCGTCTGGCAGACGCCCTTGGGTTTGCCGGTCGTGCCGGAGGTGTAGAGCATGATGGAGACGTCGTCGGGTCGCCCCTTGGCCACTTCCGTTGCGTAGAAGTCCGGATGCGCACGGTCGAATTCGCGGCCGATTTCGAGCAGGTGCTCGAGGCTCGATACGCCCTCGTAGTTACGCAGCCCGCGCGGGTCGTCATAAAAAATATGCTTTAGGGTCGGCACCTGCGCCGTTGCCTCGAGCATTTTGTCGACTTGCTCCTGGTCCTCGACCACCGCATAGGCGATCGCCGCGTTGTTGAGCACGTAGACGAACTCGGCCGCCGGCGCGTCCTGGTACATCGGCACTGCCACGCCGCCCAGCGCCTGTGCCGCGGTCATCGACCAGTACAACTGCGGCCGGTTGTCGCCAATGATCGCGAGGTGCATGCCGCGCTTGAATCCCTGCGCGGCAAGGCCGCAGGCAAGCGCTCGGACTTCCGCGGCCACCTGCGCCCAGGTCCACGTTTGCCAGATGCCGAGATCCTTCTCGCGGGTCGCGGGACGATCACCCCGCCTAGCAGCGTGCCCTTGCAGCAAGCGCGGAAATGTCATGCCGCCTGAGTCGGGACCGGGCATGGTTGGAACTCCTCCTGTTTCTTCGGCGCCGACGTCTCGCATCGCCCTCGCTGGGCGCGCGTCGGCGCGCCCATGATACGCGCCGCCGCCAAGGCCTGTGGCGCTGGCGGCACCGCATCCGTTCTATTGTGGCTTGATGCCGGCCACCTTATGCACGGGCAGCGTATAGCCGTCGGGTAATGGCTCACAAACCATCGCTCACGGGCACATATTCCGGCTCCAGCTTCACCCCGGAAGACTCCGCCTGCAACAGCAGCAGTTGAGCGAAATCGTCTTCGGTCATGCCGCGACCGATGAGCGTCTGCACGATGTCGCGGGTAAGCGACGCCAGCGGCATCGGTACTTCGAAGTGGCGCCCCGCATCGAGGCCAAGGTCGATGTCCTTGCGCAGCAGCTGCGGTGTAAAGGTGACCTTGAAGTCGAGGTTGACGAGCGCCGGAGACTTGTAGCGCGTAAAGGTCGACCCCATCACGCTTTGGTTCATGAAGGAGAGAAAGGCGTGGCGAGACACGCCGGCTTTCTGCGCCAGCACCGTAATCTCGACGAGAGACTGGGTGACGACGCCGAGGAAAACGTTGTGGCAGATCTTGACGATGCGGGCGAGCTCGCCTTCGCCGACGTAGCTTGCCGCCGGCCCGATCATTGCCAGGTACGGCAACGCGGTGTCGAACGCGGACCTCGGCCCGGAACAGACGAACGAGAGGCGACCGGCCTTGATAACCTTGGCGTTGCCGGAGACCGGGGCGGCAAGCATGTCGACGCCGCGTTGCCGCAGCAGGTCGCGCAACTGCGCCGAACCTTCGAGCGAAATCGACGAGCACTCGATGACCAGTCGCGGCGCCTCCCCCGGCTTCGACAGCAGGCCGCCCGGACCTGCAACGACCTGTTTCACGTCCTCCCAGGTTGAAACCATGCAGAACACGATCGCGCATCCCGCAAGATCGGGAAGCGCTGGCGCGATCTTCGCGCCGGATGCAGCCAACGGCTCGGCCTTCGCTCGGGTGCGATTCCATACCGTGAGATCGGCACCGCCCCGTGCTAATCGCTCCGCCATGGCATAACCCATTCTGCCGGTCCCGATCCAGCCGAGGCGCATGGACTGTTCGGTTGCACTCATCGTTGTCTCCGTTCGACGCGGTGGTGTCGTGGTGGGATCATAAGTGCGCATCGCCCGTTCAATAGGGGTTGGCGATCGGCAGTTCCTGCGCCGGATAGAGCGAAATCACCTTCGGTCCGCTCGGGGTCAGAATGACCTCTTCCTCGATCCGTGCCGCGGAAATGCCGTCGCTTGCCGGGCAATAGGTCTCGACCGCGAAAACCATTCCAGCCTTGAGCTCGATGGGCTCCTTGAGCGAATGCAGGCGCGAGATCAGCGGACGCTCGTGCAGCCCGAGTCCCAGCCCATGGCAGAAATTCAGGCCGAAGGCTTCCATCTCGCTGCCAAAGCCGATCTCTTGCGCCTTCGGAAAGGCGCGCGCGATCCGGTCGCTGGTCACTCCGGGTTTCAGCAGGCTGATGGCGCGATCCATCCATTCGCGCGCATAGCGATAGGCGGTACGCTGCGCCGGCGTTGCCAAGCCGACGTTAAAGGTGCGGTAGTAGCAGGTGCGATAGCCCATGAACGACTGGATAACGTCAAAAAACGCCTGGTCGCCGGGGCGGATCAGGCGGTCGGTGAAGTTGTGCGGGTGCGGGTTGCAGCGCTCGCCAGAGATTGAATTGATCGCTTCGACGCAGTCGCTGCCCATTTCGTACAGACGCGAGGTCGCGAGGGCAACGATTTCGCTCTCCTTAACACCTGGCTTGAGCGCCTCCGAGATATCTTGGTACACGCCGTCGACCATGGCCGCGGCCATGTTGAGCAGCGTCAGCTCGTCGATATTCTTGACCTCGCGGGCGTAGAGCAACGTCTGCTGGCCGTCGCGGACGGTGATCCCGAGCTTCTGCAATTCGAACAGCATCGGCGGCTCGACCACATCCAGCCCAAGCGGCATCGCACCGACGCCTTCGGCATCGAGCAGCGCCTTGATTTCACGCGCCGCGTCGCGAAACAGGGCGCCGTCGCCACCGACCGCTCCGCGCAAGCCGAGCAAACCGGCGCGACAGTGATCGTGATGCAACCAGGGAGCATGCAGCCGATGATGCTTTGCCGCGGAGCCGAAGTCCCAGATGTACGGGTCGCCGTTGCCGGTCAGCAGCGCGTAGCGCGTCAGCTTGTCGCGCGCCCACTCGCCGATCACGGTGCTCGTGATATAGCGGATGTTGTGCTGGTCGAAGCAAAGCAGCGCCCCCAATCCCGACTGGGCCAGCGCGGCGCGCGTGCGTGCTAGGCGGTAATCATGCAGGCGGCGGAAATTGACGCGCTCCTCGAAGTCGACCTGGGAGTGGCCCGGAGCCGTGAGCGGACGGTCCCAGCGGTAGTGCGCAGCGACGTCATCCGGGCGAATGATCGTCGGCTCCTTGGCTTTCTTTCTTGCCATCGCGCGAACTCCTCCGCTCAGCGTTTGCCGAACGCGCGGTCGTAGTAGGACAGGTCGATGTACGGCGCGGGGTCGGTTAACACCTTTCGCGGTATGCCGTATTTGCTGCGCAACCGCAGCACGGTGCGAATGCCGTCCGGGTCGAGGGCCACATCGCGCCGGATCCCGCCCTCGTCGGCGAGCAGCAGATCATACGATTGCTTGGCCAGCGCCGGCGTCATATCGCGGATATTGGCCACGAGCATGGCCTCGACGAGGTCGCGATGCGAACGGTCGTAGAGCCAGTCCACGCCGGCACGATAGGCACGCAGGAAGCCGATAAGCTCCCTCTCGTGGCTGGCAGCCCATGCGTGCCGGGCGGCGCCTACGGTGCCCTGGTAGACGCCAAGCGACTGCGCGTCGGCGAGCTCGCGGAATCCGCGCTGGCGCGCCATAAGCTCGAACGGCGTGCGCAGGAGGGTCGCAGCGTGCTTGCCGGCGAGCAGATCGCGGTAGCGCGCCAGCGTGCCCCCGGCGCGAACATAGGTGACGTCCGATTCGGCCACGCCGTTGCGCGCCAGAAGGTCGCGGACGACGAAGGCAAAGCCCGTGCTCAGGGCGTCGACGGAGACGGTCTTGCCCTTGAGATCGTCGAAGCTCTCGACCGCGGGCGCGGCCACGAACGCGGCGAACCCGCCGTCGCTGCCCAGGAAAGCAAACAGGTCGGCGTGGTCCATGACCGGTACTTCGCCCTGTCCTTCCTGATAGGCGACGACGTTGTCCATCAGGGTCAGCGCGATATCGAACTTTGACTCGAGCAGCCCCGTGACCAGGTAGACCGAATTCGGGGTGTACGAGAGTGTGACGGTGACGCCGTTGGCCTCGAAGAAGCCCTGACGTTGTGCGGCCCAGACCGGCAGGTTCCAGCCGCCGTCGAAGGCGATGAGGCGTAGGGGCGCCTGGGCCTGGACCGCCAGTGCGATCAGGCTCGCGACAACACTCACGGCGAAACGAAGTAGGCGCACGTTCGGCTGATGGTACGCGCGGCCTGAGCTAGCTCGCCATGGCGCGCTACGCTCGATTAGACCATATTGGCACGCGGCCGCACGCGCGGGCGCACGCGATGGCGGCGTCGCGGCGGATTGGCCGCCAGTCCGGCCAGCATCGTGTCGGCCAGGCACGGAGCGCGCTCTGCAAGGCCATACGCGTCCTTGTCCAGCACCCACTCGCGCATGATGCCGCTCACGAATGCGTGGACGAGTCGCGCCGCGAGCCGGGTATCGGTGTCGCCGGGCAACTGGCCGATGCGCACCGCATGCTCCAGGAGCGCTTCGACGCTGGCCTGGCGGTCGCCGCGGGCGCGCTCCAGCCGCCCCGCGATGGGCGAGAGTTCACCGGTGAGCTCGGTTTTGTGAAACACGACCTCGAACAGCGCTTGCGTGCGCGGATCGTCCGCCAACCGGGTCAGGGCGGCGACGACGCGGGCGCGAACGGCGGCGAGCGGGTCATCCTCGTGCTCGGCGCCGGTGGAATCGCGCAGCGCGTCCAGGGGCAGCGGGGTGCGCTGGCATAACGCCGAAAACAGGTCCGCTTTGTCTTTGAAGTGCCAATAGACCGCGCCCCGGGTCACCCCGGCCGCTGCGGCGACCATGGTAAGCGAGCTTTTCGCGACACCGTCGGCACGAAATACCCGCTCGGCGGCATCGAGCAGACGTTCTCGCGTGTCGGCAGCTTGGGCTTTGGTCTTGCGCACCATGTTCGAGCGATCGCCTCCGCCAATCACCGGCTAGGTTTTCACAAACATGCATGATTGTATGTACTTGACGAGGAATCATGCAAGGCACCCGGCAAATCCGTGGCCGGTGCTGCTTGGGCGCTTCCAAGGAGCACACGAACCGTCAGGATCACTGCAGTGGCGGCTTCTTGAGGAAACCGTTGCGGTCTGCGGAACGCACCTGCAGCTGCGACAATTCGCGGTCGCGGGCCACGGTGAGCGGCACCTCGACACCGGCCGATCCAAGATCCCAGACCTTGCGGAACAGGTCTGCCAAGCCGCCGACGCGCTCGCCGGCGACCTCGATGACAACATCCCCAAGGCGCACGCCGGCGCTCTCGGCGGGGCCGCCACGGGCGAGACCGCTGACGACCAATTGTTGTCCGACTTCGGCTGTATACATGCCCAGCCAGGGCCGTGGCGGCCGTGCCGGCGCGGCGAATTTGAGCATGTCGTCAAGAATGGGGGCGAGCAAATCGATGGGCACGAACATATTGCCCTGCACCGGCTCCCCATCCAGCGCCTCCTGCACCAGCAGCGACCCGATGCCGAGCAGCCTGCCATCGGCGTCGACGAGCGCCGCACCGCCCCACTCCGGATGCGCGGGTGAGGTGAACAGCGCCTCGTCGAGCACGTATTCCCAATAGCCGGCGAACTCGCGCTTGGCGATGATGCGGGCCTTGAGCGCGTGCGCGCGGCCGCCATGGGCGATGACAATCGCCTCGTCGCCTACCTTGGCGCTCGCCGCGGCACCGCGCGCAAGCGCCGGCGCACCGAGGCGACCGAGGGGCTGCACCAAGCCGAATCCGCTGACCGCGTCGTATGCCAGGGGGTGGCCCGCCACGAAGGTTCCGTCGTTGGTCGTCAGCCAGATCGTCTGCGCCTCGGTGATCAGATAGCCGATGGTGAGCATCAGGCCGTCGTCGCGGATGACGACTGCGCTGCCGGTTCGTTCGGTACCGAGAATCGATGCGGTGAACGCGTCCTCGGGGATTTCCGAACGCAGCAGGACCACCGCATCGAGCACCGGTTCGAGATCGAAGCGGAGCTCGCCTGCCGTGGGTTGCCAATCTGCAGGGAATGCCCAGTCGAGCAATTCGGCCATCGGGTCTATCGCGTTACGGAATCGTTACGGAATCGATACCAGCTCAATTCCATATTACGCCAGTTCGTCGTCGACGCCGCTGCAGCGCCGGGGCACGGGCGTCCTGGGCAAATCTTCGCTCCGCCAGCCCTCACGCGCCCATGGCGCTTGCGAGTCCCAGCGTGGCTTCGACAAACCTGCCGCAAACGGTTACGGTGCTCACACTTTGATCCGTGCATCACCCAAGGTACCGATCTTCCCGATCCTGACGGTCAATTTTGTCGCCACGGTCGGGTTCAGCATCGTGTTGCCCTCGCTGGTCTTTCTGGTCGTGCGCTTCGGCGGCAATGCGCTCGTCTACGGCTTGATTGGCGCGACCTACTCCTTCTTCCAGCTCCTCGGCGCGCCCGTTCTCGGCCGCTGGTCGGACCGATACGGGCGTCGCCGCATCCTGCTTCTGAGCGTCATGGGGACTGTCGTTTCGTGGGCTATTTTTCTCGCCGCGCTAACGCTGCCCAGCCTGCCGTTGACAACCATCGAATCCCGGACTCTGGGAACCTTCACCCTCACCGTTCCGCTCGTCGCCCTGTTCATCGCGCGCGCGCTTTCTGGACTCAGTGGTGGAGACGTATCGATTGCCAACGCTTATCTGGCGGATGTCACCGACGAGGACAAGCGCAGCGCCAACTTCGGCAAAATGGCGGTCGCCTCCAACCTAGGCTTTGTCTTCGGGCCCGGACTCGCCGCGCTGCTCGGTGCAGCCGGCATGGGCGATGTCGTTACCGTCGTCGCGGCGCTGCTGATTTCGGCGCTGGCATGCCTGCTCATTGCCTTCGGATTGCCGGATTCAACGCCCTGCGTCCTGGACGCCGATCCGGAGCAAGTCAGCGTAAGAAAGCTGCTCGGGCAGGCGCATAAGCAATGCTTCAGCATGCCGGCCACGCGCAAACTCTCGCTGGTCGAAGTACTGGCCCTGCCGTCGATGAAAGTCGTGCTCGCGGTGTATTTCCTCGTCTTCCTCGCCTTCAATCTCTTCTACGTCGCGTTTCCGGTGTACGCAGTGACCGGAATTCGCTGGTCGCTTACCGAAATCGGCTTGTACTTCGCGGCGATGGGCTTGATGATGGCACTCGTGCAAGGGCCGGTGCTAAGTCGCCTGTCGCAAACCTGTTCCGAGCGTAGCCTTGCGCTAGCAGGCGGCGTATTGCTTACCGCGAGCTTTCCTTTCTTCACGGCCAGCTCTGCCGCGGCAATCTACTTTGGGACCGGGTTGCTGGCACTCGGCAACGGCATCATGTGGCCGTCGTTGCTCTCGATCCTGTCGCGAACGACGGACCGGGGCGCGCAAGGGGCCGTGCAAGGGTTCGCCAGCGGCGTTGGAGCCAGCGCAAGCATCGCCGGCCTGCTGCTCGGGGGACTGCTCTATCAGGTCCTCGGCAGCTGGGTGTTCCTCATTTCCGCCATCCTGGTCGCGCTAAGCTGCGGCCTGTGCGGCCTCCTGCCGCCCCGAACGAAGGTTGCCGCCGGTTAGCGGGCCCGCGCTGCGACGAGGTCGTCGTTTTCGGCTTGGGTGCGGCAGGGGTCCTGCCGTTCGTGCTGGCCGATCAGCACCATGCTCTCAAGCGCCGCGCTCAGCGCGTGGTCGTCCCGTTCCTCCGCCGCGACGGCTTGCGCCAGACGGACCTCGACGTTGCCCGGTTCCGCCATCACGAAGAGCGCCTCGTCCGGCTCCGTGCCAGCCGCGTACGCCGCGGCCCGCATCCAGGCCTGAACGTTTTGGTCATGCTGGCGCCGCCGGGAGGGGTTGTCTGTATCGTACATCTGCATTTTGCTGTCCTTTTGCCTGATTCTGGAACGGCGGTCGCCGCGTCAGCGGGGTAGGTGCAGCAACTCCCGTGCCGACAGCTGTCGCCCACGGCGGCGATTTCGTATCCGCCGTTTTTTGCCGAATGTGGCCGTGATTCGGCCTGCACACGCTTTCAGGTGGACGCCAGGAACCGCCGCAGCGAGAAGGCGCCGAGGTCGAGCCGACTCGCGCCGGCGGTGACGAGCTCCGCCAGCGCCTCCCCGACCGCCGGAGAGTGTTTGAAGCCGTGGCCCGAGCACGGCGAGGCGAGAAGCACCCGCCGGCTGTCGGGGTGAACATCGATGACGAAGCCAAAGTCCGGGGTGACCGTATAGAGGCAGGACAGTGCCTTGACGCAGCGGGCACTGACACCGGAGAGGTAAGGCGCGACGTAGTTTTCATACATCAACCGCTTTTCCTCGCCGCTCACCGTCTGCACGGCGGCATCGGCCGTTATGGCAGAGGCAAACTGCTCAGTTGCGATTTTCACGCCGCCGGCGGGGCCGTCTATTGCCGGCAGGCCATAGATCCCCTGCTTGCGTCCCTGCAATTCCCAGATGAACACCGGCGCGCGTGGTGAAACAAAGGCGTCGAGCGGCGAGTCGAGGTCGAACCAGAACATTACCTGGCGGTAAACCCTGAAGTGCTGCGCGAGCCGCGCATCGACCAGTTGAGGCAGCCAAGGGCCGGCGGCGATGATGAGCTTGTCGGCGCCATAGTTGCCGCGGTCGGTCGTCACGGTCACCCCACCGCCGGCGGCAGCGAAGGCGGTGACCTTTTCCTGCCGATGGATCGTTGCACCGAGCCGCTCCGCAACCGTCAGTTGCGCCCGAATACAAGCTTCCGGGCGCACGAACCCGCCGTCGCGCTCGAGGTAGCCTACCTCGTCATCGGCAACCTTGAACTGGGGAAATCGGCACCGGATCTGCTCTGCATTCAGGAGCTCGTGCGCGATGCCGTACCTTTGCGCTGCCGCCAGCGTGGTCGCGAAGAAATCTTCGACGTGGGTGACTGACGTCTTGGCCCGGCTGGAGATGATCAGGCAGCCGTTGCTCGTGAGCAACGTGCTCCCCGTCTCCTCTTCCAGTACACGCCAGAGCTGGTGCGAGCGCAGCGCTAGCGGCGTGTATTGCTCCCCCTCGCCGATCGCGAGGCGGGTAAGGCGCGTCTCACCGTGCGTCGAGCCGTGGCCGTGCGGGGGAGCGAACTGATCGAGGCCGAGAGCGGCATTGCCCTTGCGCGCGAGCTGGCAGAGCGCCGCACTGCCCGTCGCTCCCAATCCCAGCACGATCGTTTCGAAGCGTTGCATCGGTGTCGGCGCGATTTACGCCCAAGTGTCGGTCATGTTAACCCGATGCACCGGTGCCGCCTCGCGGCCGCGGACGCGGTATGCTTGCGGACACGAACTCGTCCGTCCCCTAAGCAGCTCCGTCCCCGTGACCCGCCTCCGCAACACAGACCGCGCCAGGTATCGAACCGTTGTGGTTGATTCGCCAACGTTGTTCCAGTTCGTGGTGTTGTCGATGCTGCTGCACCTGCTGCTGATCGTGTTATTCGGGAATCCGACTGGCGGCATGCGACGCGACCAAGCATGGTGGGGCCCGCTGGACGTGACGCTGCGGCCACCCGCGCCGGAACCCGGGCCGGAATTCCGCCTGGCCCCTGGTATGGAGATCAATGCGCCAGGCTCCAACCTGTCGCAGCCTGTCGGCGCCGCGACGAACCCTGCGCCGGTGCCGCCCCGTCGGGCAACGGAGTCAGCGCCTGCGCCACTGCCGTCGGGCGAGACGTTGCCGCGCTTGAACCCGAGTGCGCCGGAGGAGGTCAACAAGATGCTCTCGCCTCCAACGGTATCGCCAGGGACCGTTGAACCCATCGCCCCGCCGGTTCTACCGCGCGCGCTCGCGCCGGCAACGCAACTGCCGCCCCCCGCGGCCCCGGCGCTTCCGGTGGTACCGATCGAGAAATCCGTTGCACCGAGAAGCGCGTCCGAGCTTGCACCGCCGGTGGAGTTGGCGCCACGTCCCGCTCCGGCGGCGCCCGTCGCGCCGCTCGAGCGCATCGCGCCACCAAACGAGCGCGAACTCGCTCCTGCCGTGGAAGTGCCCCCACGCGAGGCACCTGCCGCTCCGGCGGCGCCCGCCGCGCCGCTCGAGCGCATCGCGCCGCCAAACGAGCGCGAACTCGCTCCTGCCGTGGAAGCGCCCCCACGCGAGGCACCTGCCGCCCCGGCGACGCCGCTCGAGCGGCTCTCTCCCGCGCCGCTCGAACGGGAAGTCGCGCCGGTGGTCGAACTGCCTCCGCGCCCCGCACCGGTGGTGCCAGTTGCGCCGATCGCGCCATTGGCGCCGGCAAGAATCGAGAGCGAAGTCGCTGCGCCTGTCCAAGCGCCCGTGCCCGGTACCGAGCGTCCGGTCCCGCCGCTGGCGCCCTCGGCGCAGCCGGCGGCTTCGCCGCTGCAGGGGCAGACTCCGCAACGACTCCCCGGCCCCGAGGCCAACGAGGATATCTTCAAATCGCGCCGCGACACCGGGACCCCGTCGACTGAGGCGCCGCATATCGACCTCGACGCCGCGCGCAAGAAGGCCGCGCGCGAAATTGTGAGCGAAGGGGCGGGTTCACGCGGCGTGTTCACGGTTCCGTCGCCACCGTCAGTGCAACCCAAGAAGCAGGCGATGCCGCTGGAAAAGGCGCTCAAGCCCGATTGCCGCACGGCTTATGCCAACATGGGCCTGCTCGCGGCCCCGGTCCTTATCGCGAGCGCAATTGCCGCCGACGGGAGCTGTCGCTGGTAGACCCGGCTTCGCTGTGAACCACGCGGCCAGAGTCCGCGTACGGCCCGCGCAACGATCGCTAGTCTCGCTGTGGGGAAGCCAAGGCGGCGCAGGCGTTTCGAAACCGGATCATCGCCGCGTCGCAACGCCGCCCGATCGTTCCGCGACCTGGCAGCTCGCAGCGTCGTGGCAGTTCTTCACTGCCTCGAGCGTCGCATGCAGGGCTGCCTTCTGCGCGGCCGAAAGTAAAGGGAAGGTATTACGTAACTCCCATGGATCGGTAACGCGATCGTGATACTCGCGCTCGCCATCGTCGTATTCGACATAGACCGAGGTCAGCGCGCGGATTGCCTCGTAGGTCGTTGGATTTCCACTTCGCGTTGCTGGCGCATCCGGGTCGGTCGGATCGCGGTGGGGTCCCCGGTGCTCAACCAACGCCACGCCCCGCCATTGCGCCCCCAATTGCCCGCGCAAGAGCGGCACGAGACTGCGGCCGTCGACATTGGCTGCAACGGCGGCGCCGCCAAGCTCGGCGAAAGTCGGGCACAAGTCGACGTTGTCGACGATCTCATCAAGGACTACGCCCGCCGGGACACCGGGCCCGGTGACAATGAGCGGAACACGGATATCTTCGTCGAACGCGGTCATCTTGCCCGGCATCAGACGATGTTCTCCCATGTGGTACCCGTTGTCGGAGCTGAACACGAAGTACGTGTTGTTCTCCTGCCCGATGGCGGCGACCGCCGCCTGCAACTCGCCGATCATCCGGTCGACGGCGAGCACCGACTGTGCGCGCTTGCGGAAATCACGGTCAATCAATGCCCTGTCCGCCGCGGACAACTCAGGATGTCCAAGCAGCCATTTCGGAGCGTCGGCGTCGGGCGCGGCGTTGAATGCCGGCGTACGCGGTGCGCGCAGATCGGGCAGCGCGTCCGCGTCGCGCGGCGCGGGCGTATACGGCGCGTGCGGCGCAAAGGTAGCGATCTCGATCAGAAACGGCGTGTCGCCCGCCTGCTTGATGAAGCGCACCGCCAAGCCGGACAGCACGTCGGTCAGGTAATCGTCGGGCGCGCTACCGTGATGGACGATACGGCCATCCTGGTTGAGGTTGTAATTGAACTCTGGATAACCGTTGCCCGCGACCGCCCATGATGACCAGCCGGGTGCGGGCGGATGCCTGGCGGGCAGATAGCCGTTGAGATACTTGCCCAGCATTGCCGTGCGATAACCCACCACGGAGAGCCATTTCGCAAAGGTCGCGTTTTCGTGGCCGCGATCGCGGAACACAAGATAGCCACCATCCTCGCCGGTGTTGCGAAAAACACCCGTGTCGTGCGGATAGCGGCCGGTGAAGATCGACGAGCGCGAAGGGCAGCACAACGAGTCGGTGACGAAATAATTGGCGAACGTGGTGCCGGCTTTCTGCATCGCCAGAACGCGCGGCATGTACGCGACCAGGTTCCAGGCCAAATCATCGGTGAGGACGAAGACGATGTTCGGGCGCTTGCCGGTCGCTGCGGCCCCTGACGGCCTCTGCGTCGCGCCGGCGGGCGACGGCGGCGTGGCAGGTGGCCCCTGCACGCCCGCTTGCGACTGTGCCAGCCCCTGTCCGAAGGCCGGATTCTCCGCCCTGCACGCCGACACGACCTGTGGGCTGATTTCGGGCAAGGCTTTGCTGGCGCGGCGGGGCGGGGCGGCGCCACGCATGATGGGCTCGATGCAATCGCGCACCACGCCATTGCCCGCAGCCGCACCGCCGCGAACAAACCCGGCGCTTTCGCAAGCTGCCGCGATCTGTTGGCAAGGGCCCTGTCCCGCTGCCCGAGCCGCGATTGCTATTCCCAGCACGCCGACGAGCGCGCCAAGCACTCTCCGACCCGGTAGCAACCCGCGCATCGTCAGGGCGCGCGGGTCCAATGCCCGTCGATGCGCACGCCGTTGGCCCAGCGGCCCTCCGCGTCGAGATGATTGCCGACCAGGTGCCCGGTCAGAGTGGCGGTCATCGCGGTACCCAATTTGGCGTTCCAGCCATCAATGGTCAGCTTGGCGGCACCCGTGTGGTCGAGCGTGGCATGCATGGAAACGGTCTTCCCGACCATGCGTGCGACCCAACTGGCGTTCCCGGCACCATCCTGGACCTTGAGGGCGACGCGCCAGCAGGTCCGTTTGTCGGGGTCGTTGGGGAAGTTGCACAGCAGCCCGTCGTAATTGCCGTCGCCGCCGGCGGCAGCGGGCTGGCCCGAAGCAGCGTCGGCCGCGTTGTTTCCCGCAGCCAGCGCAAGCGCGGGCGCCGCGCGCTTCTTCTTCGCCTCGTCGGCCGCCCGGGCCTCCGCGACACGCTTTGCTTCCTCCGCCTGCGCCGCGGCGCGCTTTGCCTCATCGGCCTGCGCCGCGACCACGCGTTTTTCCTCTTCCGCCCGTTGCCGCTCCCCGTCGAGCCGTTTTCGATCCGCCTCGGCGCGACGTCGCGCCTCGTCGGCTGTTTGCACCTGCGCCTGCAATATCGCTTCGCGCTTTGCGTTCTCGGCGACGAGTTGCTCGCGCTCAGCCCGGCCCTCGGCCTCCACGGCGCGCCGGCTTTGTTCTTCCGCGGCATGGCGCGCATCCTCCGCCGCCCTCCTTTCCGCCGCGAGTTGGGCCGTCAACGCGTTCTGCTCGGCGCGCTTCGCCTCGTAGTCCCGGTAGATAAAATATCCTCCCGCAGCCAGCGCGGCTGCAGCAATCAGCCCGAATCCGAGCCCAACCGCCGATTTCACGCTCGCGCGGCGCAGGCCAGTCGGCAACGCCCCGCGCTCGCCATGTGTGATCGAAAAGGTGCGGACCCTCTGGCCGATGTTCTTGAATTGCTGCTCGCCCAGCGGCTTGAACTGCAGCGACAGCTTGTTCTGGATCTGGTCGTAAACGCTGCCGGCAATGCAGATTCCCCCGGGCTCGGCGATTGTCTGGATGCGCGCCGCGACGTTGACGCCATCGCCGAGTAGGTCGCCGTCCTGCACGATCACGTCGCCGACATTGATGCCCATGCGAAAGAGCATCTTCTGCTCCGGCGGCAGGTGCTCGTTGCGGGTCTGCAGCGCGGACTGGATTTCGGTGGCGCAGCGGACCGCTTCGACCGCGCTGGGAAACTCGGCGAGAATCGCGTCCCCGGCGGTATTGAAGATCCGCCCATGATGTTGCTTGAGCAGGGCGTCGAAAACTGCACGATGGCCGCGCAGGGCCTGGACCGTGGCTTCCTCGTGCTCGCCCATCAAGCGACTGTAGCCGGCAACGTCGGCAGAGAGAATAGTCGCCAGACGGCGCTGCAGCGTCGGCTGCGGTTCCGCGGGCGGGGTCGCTTCGTCGGACACGGTCTTCTCTCGGAACCAGGGGTGGCGTGCGCGCTCTGGCCGATTCTACAGCGCCGTGCGGGCGAAGGGGATGTCGCGCCGGTTGCGCTCACGCGCAGAGGATGCATTCCCGGCCTTAGTTCGTCGCAGCATCATCGTACCGCTAAGCGCCGAAGCGACGCAGCCAAGTGACCACGCGCTGCGCAGTTTCCGTTGCGCGCTCGCGCTGCGGAAAGTGGCCGGCCCCTGCGATCAGCCGCCGCTCGTAGGGGCCGCTGAAATAGGCTTCCTTGCCTTCGCTCATTTGCGGAGCATTGACCGGATCGAGCTCGCCGTGCAGCGTCAGCGTGGGCACGCTCTGGATCGGCGCCGGATCAAACTGCGCCTCGAGCTCACCGTATCGGGGATCGGGCGCGGCGTGGCCCCACCGCACGCGGTAAGAGTGCAGCACGATGTCCGCCCAATCGGGGTTGTCAAAGGAGTTCGCCGTGCGTTCAAACTCGTCCGCATCGGGCTTATAGGCCACAAACCACTCGTTCCAGATGTGCCGGGTGAGCGCGCGCCGATCTTCGCGCACGGCCCTTTCTCCGCGCGGCGTCGCCATCAGCCAGTGATACCAGTAGTTCTGGGTCTGCCGGTAGCTTAGCGCCTGGCTGGGCGAATTGGTGCCATAGCCGGTCGACAGAGCCACACACGCGCACACCTGCGATTTGTTGAGCGTGGACGCAATGTATGCCGCGCGCGAGCCCCAGTCGTGGCCAACGAGAGCGTAGCGCCTTAGACCAAGCGCGGCTGCGAACTCCACGACATCCTGTCCGAGCGCAACGAGCTGTCCGCTGCGTTGCGTGTCATCGCGCAAAAACCTCGTGGGACCGTATCCGCGCAGCCACGGGGCGTAGGTACAGCAGCCCGCCTCGTGCAAAGACGGTAGCACGATGTCCCAAGTGCGCACATCGTCGGGCCACCCGTGAAGGAGAATCACCGGAAGACCATCGGCCGGCCCGGAGACTTCGTAGCCGACGTGGAGCGCCGAGGTGTCGACAAAGCTCAGCGTCATTTTCTTGCTGTAGCGGCGTTCACAACGCGGTCAGTGGGATCACGCCAGTGCCTGCTCGATGTCGCCGATCAGATCATCGATGTGTTCCACGCCGATCGACAGGCGAACCAGATCAACGGGGCAGAGTGTTCCCGGACCTTCGACGCTGGCACGATGTTCTGCGAGGCTCTCGACCGATCCGAGCGAGGTCGCCCGCTTGAAGACGTGGAGCCCGGCGCAAAAAGCTCGCGCCGCCTCCTCGCCACCCTTGAGACGCAGCGACATCATTGCCCCAAAGCCGCCGCGCATCTGCTTGGCGGCGACTTCGTGCCCGGGATGCGACACCAGTCCGGGATAGAGCACCTGCGAGACCTTGGCATGTTTGTGCAGCCGCACTGCAATCGCCTGCGCGCTCCAGCAGGCTGCCGCCAAGCGAAGGTGCAGCGTTCGCATACCACGCAGCAGCAACCAGGCCTCCGTCGGCCCCAGCACTGCGCCGCCGCTGCCGCGTACATAACGAATGCGTTGCCATAGCGCGTTGTCGTGAGCGGTTGCCAGCGCTCCCGCGATCACGTCGGAATGGCCGTTCAGATACTTGGTCGCCGAATGCATAACGATGTGGGCGCCCAATTCCAGCGGGCGCGTCAGCAGCGGTGTCGCCACGGTCGAGTCAACCGCAGTGATCGCGCCCACCTCGCGCGCGATGTCGCTCGCGGCGGCGATATCGGTGATCTCCCAGGTCGGGTTGGCTGGGGTCTCAATCCAAATCAGGCGTGGGCGGCGCATTCGCGCCTTGGCGGCGAGATCATCGAGCGAGGCATTGTCATAGAACTCGATTCCCAGCCCCCAAGGGGCCGCAAATTCGAGCAGCCATTTGCGCAGTGCCCAGTACATGCTGCGCGGTGCAAGCACGGTGGCGCCTGGAGCGAGTGCTTGAAACACGGCCGCAGCAGCCGCCTGGCCCGACGCGAACAACAGCGCCCCCACCGCGCCCTCGAGCGAGGCGATCAGCGCCTCGGCCTGGTCATAGCTTGGGTTGTCGGCGCGCGAATAGAGGCGCCCGCCCGGAAACGCGCCGTCCGCGCCGCGCTCGTAGGTCGTCGAAAGGTAGAGCGGCGGAACGATGTCGCGATAGGGATCTGCGACACGGCCCATGCCCTGCGCGGCGAGCGTTTCGGGGTGGACCTTGGGATTATCGGAGGGCATCGCTAAGTGTGGCCGCGGCCGTGTACGCCTTGTCGTGCCGTCTCAGGTAACGATTGGCAATCACGGCTCCTGCTTGCGCCGATAGCCGCTCGCGCGCATGCAGGCGTCGAACATCCGGTTGTAGGTCGCATGGGTGAAGTCGATTTCTCCGCCTATGCCGAACTCTTTCTGATCGGCCTGGGCCAGCTTGGCGCAGATTTCGCTGTCCTTGGCAAATTGCGGCGCCGGTGCGGCTCCCTGTTCGTAGTCCCCTGTCGGCCCGCCCTTGAGGGCGGCGCAGCCGCCGCACCCCAGGAGCGCCACCGCGGCAAGCAACAACAAACCCATGTTCATCGGTCCTCCAGCAACGCTTCCGCGCCACCGGCACAGGTTCAGAGCGTTTCGGCGCGGAAGTGCACGGGCTTTAGCCGTGCCCAGAGCGTACTATGCCTCGGAACAGCCGGTGGCAGCAATTTGGCTCCGCTATGGCGCAACGCCGGCGCCAACACCCCGCACGACCCCGCTTGTCATTCGGGCACGCGTCGGACATAAGCCGTACCAGGCGCGATAATTGTCAGCCGGACACCGTTACTCCGCCACGTGCTGCGCTCTCGATCATTGTCGAAAATATGGCGCGACGCCAGGGAAAACCTGCGGCGAAAGCTCGC
Organism: Casimicrobiaceae bacterium; assembly: GCA_035939595.1. Taxonomy (GTDB): domain Bacteria; phylum Pseudomonadota; class Gammaproteobacteria; order Burkholderiales; family Casimicrobiaceae; genus PALSA-1003. The sequence continues at coordinate 102,524 of DASZFQ010000044.1, read as the reverse complement.
CATGCAATTTGTCAGCGATCGCGATTATCTCGCACGCCTGTACCGCGCCCAGTTCGGTCGCTGGCCGGACCTCGATCAGCCTCGCGGCTTCAACGAAAAAATACTGTTCAAGATCCTGCACGACCGCCGTTCATACCTGACGCTTTTCTCGGACAAGCTGCGGGTACGTGACTATGTGCGGCGAACGGCGCCCATGCTGTTTCTGCCAACGCTGTACTGGTGGTCGGATCGAGCCGAAGATCTCCCCTACGAAGCGCTGCCGAACGCATTCGTGCTCAAGGCCAACCACGGCAGCGGCTTTAACTGCGTGGTGCAGGACAAGGCAACGCGGCGGCAACGCGACCTTGTGAGACTCGGCAGGAACTGGCTTCAATCGGATTTCACGCTGGTTGGCCGTGAATGGGCCTATAAGAATATCCGGCGCGCAATCTACGCCGAGCAATTGCTGCTGGATGCTCGGCGCACGACGCCTCCGGATTACAAGCTGTTCGTGTTCGGTGGCAAGGTGCGCCTCATCCAGGTCGATCACGATCGATTCACCCGCCATACCCAGGTTCTCTACGACGAGCGCTGGAATATCGTTGACGGAACCATCGCCGCCGCGCCGGGCGGGCCGATCGCGCACCCGGCCTCACTGGCAACGATGCTCGAAGCCGCTGCGTTGCTGTCCGCAGGCGTCGATTTCGTGCGCGTCGACTTGTACGAAATCGACGGCAAGCCTTATTTCGGGGAGCTGACCATCTCGCCCAACAAGGGTCTCAGTCCCTTCCGCCCACCGTCGCTGGATCTCGATCTGGGCGCTTATTTTCAGCTGGATGATTATTCGCAAGTGATTCCGCTGCATTACGAGCCGGAGGGAGGCCCGGTACGATAGGGGGCCGCCCCACGGGTCCGCGGCGTACCCGGGCATGCCTGCGCGCCCGGCTGGTCGCGGTCACGTCCATTCGGGAATCGACGGAACGCGAAGATGCTCGACTTCCGGTAGGTCGAAGCCGAAATGCTTCACCAGAATCCGCCGCAACGCGGCGCGGTCCGCGAGTTGTGTCAGAGAAGGTTCGTCGCCGCGCCAGATGGTGAGGTCGCGATTCATTAGCGTGACGCGACCACTGCTTGTACGGGCGCACATCATGATGCGGTTGACGAAAGGTGAGTCGCGATGAGTCGACGTGAAATGATTGCCCACCTCGAAATCGACCAGGTTGTCCTGTTCGAGCGTCGTTACCCAGCAATCGACCGTCTTGTCTTCGCTCCGGCGCTGCAGCACCCAATGGCTGTTGTCGCGGACCATCCGATGCGCCGTGCCCGGGTGAGCTCCGAAGTCGCCGCCAAGCAAGACCGGCACGCCGTGCGCGAACGGACCGAAGCCGGGATCAACGACGAACAGCCCCTCGTTTAGCGGCACCGTGAGGAACATATGCGTCCGCGGTGACTCCGTGCGCGGCGAGAACAGAACTACTCGCGCGGTATGCCGGACGGGATGGAATCCGAGACGCTCAAGCACGGCGGCAAAAAGCGTCGCGTGTTCGAAGCAGTAACCGCCGCGATGGACGCGGACGAGTTTGTCCTGAACACCGTCAAGGTCGAGCCGTATCCGCCGCCCGAGCAGCACGTCGAGATTCTCGAACGGGATCGCGGCTAAGTGCGCGCGCAGAAGCCCGGCCAGCGTATCGAAAGTCGGTTGCGTCGCTCCACCGTACTGGATCCGTTCGAGGTATCGGTCAAGGTCAAGGGTGGGGATAGTCATTCGTTGTCCACCGACGTGCCGGCAGCCATCGGCAGGACGAGATCGGGAGCGCCGAGCTTCCGTTTGCGCAGCGTCGCCCGCAGGGCAAAGAAAACCTGCAGCAAAATGAGCGCGATGCACACGGTCATGAAGCCGAGGCTGATCGGTTTCTGGAAGAACACCGTCAGGTCGCCGCGCGACAGCAACAGCGCGCGACGAAAGTTCTCCTCGACCAACGGACCGAGCACGTAGCCAAGCAAGATCGGCGCGACGGGAAAGTCGAGCGCCAGGAATATCGCGCCGGCAACGCCGAAGACGAGTACCTCGTTGACCTCGAACAGGCTGTTGTTGGTGCTGTACACGCCGATGGCGATGAAAAACAGCGCACAGGGAAACATGTAGCGATAGGGCACCTGCAGCACTTTGACCCACACGCCGATCAGCGGCACGTTGAGAACGACGAGCAGGATATTGCCGACCCAGAAGCTCGCGATCAGGCCCCAGAACAGGTCGGCATGCTCGCTGATCAGCTGCGGACCCGGCTGGATGCCCTGGATCAGCAGCGCGCCCAATATCAGCGCCATGACCGCATCACCCGGAATGCCTATGCTCATGGTCGGAATGAAGTCGACCTGGGTCTTGGAGTGCGATGCCGCCTCGGGGCTGGCTACGCCTTCCAGTGCCCCTTGACCAAATCGTTCCGGCGTCTTGGAGATTCTTCGCTCTAGGGCGTAGGCGATGAAGGTCGTGATGGTGGGGCCGGTTCCCGGCATGGCGCCGAACAAGGTCCCGACCAGCGTGCCGCGCACCATCGGCAAGAACGCCTGCTTGAGCTCTGCCTTGCTCGGGCGCATGTCGCGCAAGCGCACCTTCGCCTCGTTGCCGACAAAATGAATCCGATTCACGCTGCGCAGAAAATCTGCAACGCCGAACAGGCCCAGTGCCAGGGCGACCAATTCGACCTTGTCCGATAGCTCGGTCAACCCGAAGGTGAAGCGCAGCGCGCCGCTGTTGACGTCCGTGCCGACAACGCCGATCAGCAGACCGACCACCGTCATGGCCACGCCCTTAAGTGGCGATCCGCGGGCCATCGTGGCGCCGGCAAGCAGACCGAGCAACATGATGGAGAAGATCTCGGTCGGCCCGAACTTGAATGCCACCTCGACCAGAAGGGGCGAGGCAAAAACCATCACGGTGATGCCGAACGAAGCGGCGAAGAAGGAGGCGATCATCGTGATCCCAAGCGCGGTTCCGCCCTTGCCCTTCTTGGTCATCGGGTAGCCGTCGAGACAGGTGACGGCATGCGGCGGATGGGACGGCATGTTGAGCAGAATCGCCCCTATTGCGCCCCCGTATTGGGAACCGTAGAAGATCCCGGCCAGCATCAGGATGGCGGGCACTGCATGCATCGTGTATGTCAGCGGCAGCAGCATGGCGATCGCCGACAGCGCGCCCATGCCCGGCAGGACGCCGATCAGGTTGCCGATGAGCACACCGAAGAAAGACCACATGAGGTTGTGCGGCTGCAGCGCGACGCTGAAGCCGTACCACAGATCGGCGAGGGACTGCCCGATCACCTCAGCCCCAGCCGAATAGGGCGAAGTTCATCTGCAGCGCCCACCAGAAGACGACGATGCAGATCGCGACCGTGGCCAGTGCAAGCACCGTCGCCGCGAGCAGTGTGTTCTCGCGATCGGCGAGCGCGGCAATGAAGACCACCGCGAAGGTGGCGGGAACCAAGCCGCCGTATTTGCCGAGCACGACGAAGGCGATAATGCTGAGCGCGATGCAGAACCAGCCGCGCCATTCCGCCGGCAGCGCTGCTTGCTCGGCCTGGCGGGTCGCAAATCGGGCCGAGACCAGGATGGCCAGTCCGGTGAACGCCAGGATAGCGCCCAGCGTCACGGGAAAAAATCCTGGACCCATGCGACTCAGCGTGCCGATCGGGTATTGCCGTCCCTGAATGACCGCGCCGAGGCCGATTGCGATCATCAGGGCGCCACCGTAATAGTCGCGGTTGGATGTGGTAACCAGTCGTCGCATGACCATCCTCCTGCGCCTGTCGCGCGACCGCAGCCCAGCTTTTCAATGCTGCCGGAATCGTATCATCCCCGCGGCTGAATTGAGCACCGCTGCGAGCCGTGTAGTGTGCGCGCTCGCGCGCGGTAGTGCTAAACTTTGCCCCGACGGGTCGACTCCGCGCGGTGTCGCCATGGTATCCGGTTCGGGGTCGAGCCGCATAACGAACAGGGGCGGACCGAAAACATTATTGCTATCGAGGCATCGCTTTGCGCATACCCTTCTGGACCCCCGAGCAACTCCGGCGCGACCCTGCGCTCGTCGCCGCGATCGAGCAGCGGCGCGGTGGTCAACTGCTCAATCTCGATCGCATGCTGTTGTGGTCGGAGCCACTGGCGCGAAGTTGGAATGTTTTCCTCAAAACGTTGCGGCAGGAACTGTCGTTGTCTCCGAAGTTGCGCGAACTGGCGATCTGCGTGGTCGCGCGCGCGACCGGGGCTGACTACGAGTTTCACCATCACACACCGGAATTCGAGCGGGCCGGCGGCAGCGTGGCGCAGGTTACGGCGCTCCGCGACCCCGACGCGGCGGCGGCCAGCCCGCTTTTCGACCCACTCGAGCAAGATGTGATTCGCTACGCGCTTGCCAGCACGCGGGATCTCAGCATTCCGGACGCGTTAAGCGACGCGCTGGCGCTGCGCCTCAAGCCGACCGAATTGGTGGAGCTTGCCGCCGTCGTCGCCGGCTACAACATGGTGGCCCGCTTTCTGCTCGCGTTACAGGTACCACCCGAGGCTTAGCCGGGTAGAACCACACCGGCCGGTAGCGGCTCGCGCGTAGTGAACAAGGCGGGGACTCTCCCTCGTTGCAAGCCCCGGCCGACCCGTGCGCACCATCCCCCGCCAGCGGCGTCGGTCCCAACCCCGCGCGTCCGGCCTCGTGGCCTGCCAAACTGTGCAAGAATGGACCTCGATGCCGCTTCACGTATCGGCAGTGATTTTTCGGGAGGGGTGATGTCCATCGCCAAGCGTTGCCTGCTGCTTCTGTCGCTTGCCGTGGTCGCCATGCCGGCAAGTGCGGAACTGGGAGAAATCAATGTCGCGCAGCAATATGGCGTGAGCTTTCTGCCGCTGATGCTGATGGAACGCGATAAGCTGGTGGAAAAACACGCCAAGGCCGAAGGGCTAGGCGAAATCAAGGTCAGTTGGGTCAAGGTTGCGGGGCCGAGCGTGATGAACGATGGAGTCATCAGCGGCGCGCTGCAGTTCATCGCCGTTGGCGCTCCTTCGTTGATCACCTTATGGGACAAGACCAAGGACAATGTTCAGGTCAAGGGCATGTCGGCGATGACGACCTACCCGCTCTATCTCAACGTACGCAATCCGAACGTGAGGTCGATCCGGGACTTCAGCGAACGCGACAAGATCGCCGTGCCCTCAGTGAAAATCTCGACCCAGGCAATCATGTTGCAGATGGCGGCGGCAAGGGAATACGGCGATCAGAATTATGCTCACTTTGACCCCTGGACCATCGGCTTGTCGCATCCGGACGCCCTGCTCGCGATTATCAACAACACGGGCGGCGTCGATGCCCATTTTGCGACCTCTCCATTTCACGAGCAGGAGATGAAGGTGGCGGGGATCAGGACGCTGACGACCAACTACGAGATCCTTGGCGGTCCGGCGACCGCCCTCGTGATCGCGGCATCGACCAAGTATCGCGAGGCCAATCCGAAGAGTTACAGGGCCTTCTTCGACGCGCTGAAGGAGGCGATCGACACGATCAACACGGACAAGCACGCCGCCGCCAAGGTTTATCTCGCCCAGGCGAAGGACACCAAGGATACGGCGGAAGACATCTATGCCATGATTAGCGCGGCCGATTACGCCTACACGCTCACGCCGCAGAAGGTCGGAAAAACGGCGGACTTCATGTACAAAATCGGCACGATCAAGACCAAGCCTGCCTCGTGGAGGGATCTTTTCTTCCCCGAAGCGCACAGCCTGCCGGGCGATTGAGGGGACGGTCGACTCATGCGCGAAGTTCTGCGCGTCGGCGCCGGCGCCGGGTTCTCCGGTGACCGCCTGGAGCCGGCCGCAGTGCTGGCGGAGCGCGGCGGCGTCGACTATCTCGTGCTGGAGTGCCTCGGTGAGCGCACGGTGGCGCTGGCGCAGTTGCGCAAGCGCAAGGATCCGACGCGAGGCTATGACCCGCTGCTCGAGCGGCGAGTGGAGTTACTGCTGCCGCTCTTGAAACGGCACCACGTGCGCCTTGTCAGCAACCTGGGCGCGGCCAATCCCATCGCCGCCGCCGAGGCGATAATCGCCATTGCGCGGAAGCAGCAAACGTCAATCCGCGTCGCGGTCGTCACCGGCGATGACGTGCTCGGCAGGATCGAGCCGGAAGATCTCACGCTGGAAAGCGGAACGCCGATCGCGGCCTACGGAGAGCTCGTTTCGGCGAACGCGTACTTGGGCGTGGAAGCCCTCCTGCCCGCGCTACGATCCGGCGCCGATGTCATCATCACCGGACGCGTCGCCGACCCCTCGTTGTTTGTCGCGCCGATGGCGCATGAATACGATTGGGCGATCGACGACTTCGATCGGCTGGCGCGGGGCACGTCGGTTGGCCACCTGCTCGAGTGCGCTGGACAGCTTTGCGGCGGTTACTACGCCGAACCGGGCCGCAAGGAAGTTCCGGACATGGCCCATCTGGGCTTTCCTTTCGCCGACGTCGACTCCAGGGGCCATGCAACGCTGGGCAAGGTGGAGGGCACCGGGGGCTGCATCACGCTGGCAACTGCGAAGGAGCAGCTACTCTATGAGGTGACCGACCCATTTGGCTATGTAACACCGGATGTCGTTGCTGACTTTTCCACGGTGGTCTTGCGCGAAACGGGGCAAAACCGCATCGACGTGCGTGGCGCAACGGGCAAGGGACGCCCGCTAAAGCTCAAGGTTAGCGTCGGCTACCAAGCAGGATACGTCGGCGAGGGCGAGATCAGTTATGGCGGCGCCAACGCATTGGGTCGTGCCCGACTCGCGGGCGAAATCATCCGCCAGCGCCTCGGCAAAGAATTCTCGGAGATGCGGATCGACCTGATCGGCAGTACCTCGTTGCATGGGAGATCGTTCGACGGCGGGGAAAAACCCTACGAAGTTCGCCTGCGCGTTGCCGCCCGAGCACTGACGCTGGAGCGCGCCATGGTTGTCGGCGAGGAAGTCGAAGCGCTTTACACCAACGGGCCGGCTGGCGGCGGCGGCACGCGCAAATACTTGCAGGAGCAGATCGGCATTGTCTCGACCTTGCTTGAGCGAGAGCGGGTCCCCACGCAGGTTACCCTTAGAGAGTGGTCGCGCGATGCCCAAGCTGCATGATTTGGCGCACTGCCGCGCTGGCGACAAGGGTAATACCTCGATACTGTCGGTGATCGCTTACCGGCCCGAGGATTTTCCGCTGCTGGTGGAGCGGGTGACGGTCGACGCCGTCGCCAGGCACCTGCAGGGCATCGTCCAGGGCAAGATCCTGCGCTATGAGTTACCCGGTCTATGGGCGCTGCAATTCGTCTGCGAACGGTCGCTGGGTGGCGGCGTCACGACCTCGCTTGCTCAGGACGCACATGGCAAGTCGCTAAGCTATGCACTGCTTGAAATGAATGTCTAAGCAGAACAAGGAGGAGATCATGGGCACATTGGCAACATTGGCGAACGCGTTCGGCGTGGCTGCGATAGCGGCGCTTCTCAGTGCTGCGCCGGCGCTCGCGGCAACATTCGTCTACGTCTCGAACGCCGACGACGGTGATATCAGCACCTATCGGATGCTCGATTCGGGCGAGCTGCAGGTGGGAGCACGGGTCAACGCGGCAAACCTGGTCATGCCGATGACAGTGAGTCCCGACCGCCGCTTTCTCTACGCGGCGTCCCGCTCCAAGCCGTATACGGTGCACGTCTATTTGATCAACTCCGGCACCGGTGCGCTGACACCGTTTTCAACGTCGCCTTTGGCAGAGAGCTTTCCCTACATTTCGCTCGACAAGACCGGCCGCTTCCTGTTTGCCGCCTCCTACGGCGGGCATCTCATCAGTGTCAATGCGGTGGGCGAGGACGGACGAGTGGTCGCCGAGCCCCTGCAGGTGATCCCCGTCGGTCGCAACGCCCATTCGATCCGCGTCGACGCGGACAACAAATTCGTCTACGTGCCCACGCTAGGCAGCGACGAGATCTTTCAGTTTACCTTCGATGCCAAGTCCGGCAAGCTCGCCTCGAATACACCAGCGGTTTGTTTGATGAAGGCGATGACGGGCCCGCGCCATTTCATCACCTCGCCTGATGACAGATACCTCTATCTGCTAAGCGAACTGGTGGGAACAGTCACGACCTTCGCGCTGGACAGCAAGACCGGATTGCTAACCGAGGTGAGCTCGGCGACGGGACTGCCGGCGGACAGCAAGCTCGGGCCGGGCGCGCCGCGCGGGGCAATTGGCGGTCCCAATGCACCACCGCCGCGAAACACCGACAACGACATCTGGGCCGCGGACATTCACATGACACCGGACGGCAGGTTCTTGTACATTTCGGAGCGGACGAGCAGTGCACTGGCGACGTTCAGCGTCGATGGAACAAGCGGCAAGCTGACTTACCTGTCGAGCACGCCCACCGAGCGCCAGCCGCGCGGATTTGCCATCGACCCGAAGGGCCGATACCTGGTGGCGTCCGGAGAAAAATCGGAAACGATCTCGGTCTACGCCATCGATCAGAACAGCGGCGCGCTCAGGTTCCTGAACAAATACCCCGCCGGGAAGGGCGCGAACTGGATCGAGATCGTCCGCTTCGACTGACTCCCAAACGCGGGCGCAGGCACGCAGGAACGGCCCTCTCCTGGATTCCGGTTCACTCTCAGATGCCCCGGGGGAGAAATGCCGAAAGCCGGCGCATGCCGAACCTGCTACATGCTGCGCCGGTACTCCCCGCCGACTTCAAATAACGCTTTCGTGATCTGGCCAAGGGAACACACGCGCACCGTGTTCATGAGCTCGGCGAAAACGTTTCCGTTCTCGATCACGCTGCGTTGGAGCTTCTCGAGTGCTTTAGCTGACGCCCCCGTGTTGCGCGAGTGAAACTCCTGTAGCCTTTTCAGCTGCGACTGCTTCTCTTCCTCGGTTGAGCGGGCAAGCTCCAGTTTCTTCGGCGTCTCGTTGCCATGCGGATTGCGGAAGGTGTTTACGCCGACGATCGGATAGGTGCCGTCGTGCTTCTTGTGTTCGTAGTACAGTGATTCTTCCTGGATCTTGCCGCGCTGGTATCCGGTTTCCATCGCGCCCAGTACGCCGCCGCGTTCGGAGATCGCCTCGAACTCCTTGAGCACGGCTTCCTCGACCAGTTCGGTCAATTCCTCGATGATGAAGCTCCCCTGGTTCGGGTTCTCGTTCTTTCCCAGGCCCCATTCGCGGTTGATGATGAGCTGGATCGCCATCGCGCGTCGCACGGACTCTTCGGTTGGCGTGGTAATCGCCTCGTCGTAGGCGTTGGTGTGCAGGCTATTGGTGTTGTCGTAGGTGGAAATGAGCGCTTGCAGCGTCGTGCGGATGTCGTTGAACGCGATCTCCTGCGCGTGCAGGCTGCGCCCGCTGGTCTGCGAGTGGAATTTAAGCTTCTGGCTACGCTCGTTGGCGCCGTAGCGCTCGCGCATCGCCACGGCCCAAATCCGCCGTGCGACGCGGCCGATCACCGCATACTCGGGATCCATGCCGTAGCTGAAGAAAAACGACAGATTGGGTGCGAAGTCGTCGATGTGCATGCCGCGCGCAAGATACGCCTCGACGAAGGTAAAGCCGTTGGAGAGCGTGAATGCCAGCTGGCTGATCGGGTTCGCACCGGCCTCCGCGATGTGATAGCCCGATATCGACACCGAGTAGAAGTTCTTGATTTGGTGCTGGACGAAATATTGCTGGATGTCGCCCATCACCTTCAGACTGAACTCGGTGGAGAAAATACACGTGTTCTGACCCTGGTCCTCCTTGAGGATGTCCGCCTGCACGGTTCCGCGTACCGTCGAAAGGGTCCAGGCGATGATCTTCTGAGCTTCGTCATCGGTGGGGTCGCGGCCGTTGTCCTTCTGGAACTTCTCGAGCTGCTGATCGATCGCGGTGTTCATGAACATGGCCAGGATCGTGGGCGCCGGGCCGTTGATCGTCATCGATACCGAGTTATTCGGCGCACAGAGGTCGAAACCCGAGTAGAGCACCTTCATGTCGTCAAGCGTGGCGATCGAAACCCCGGAGTTGCCGACCTTGCCGTAGATGTCGGGGCGTAGATCCGGTTCGTTGCCGTAAAGTGTGACCGAGTCGAACGCCGTGGACAGCCGCTTGGCCGGCATGCCGTCGGCGAGCATGTGGAAGCGCTTGTTGGTGCGGAACGCATCCCCCTCGCCAGCAAACATGCGTGTGGGGTCCTCGTTCTCGCGCTTGAAGGCGAATACGCCCGCGGTGAACGGAAAGCTGCCGGGGACGTTCTCCTCGAGCTGCCAGCGCAGGATTTCACCGTCGTCTTGGAACTTCGGCAGGGCAACCTTCGGAACGTGCGTACCCGACAACGATAGCGTGGTCAGCGCCGAGCGAATTTCCTTGCCGCGGATCTTTACCACATATTCGTCGCCGGTATAGGCGGCCTTGGTCTTCGGCCACATGTCGAGTAGCTTGCGCGCCCGCGGATCGAGTTGCTTCTCGCGCTCGGCGGCTAGCGCTTCCAGAGCGCGTGCGGCGCCACGGTTCGCAGCCTCTTGCTGCTGCCCCGCTTCGTCCGCGGCTGCGTGCGCGCCGGAGGCGGGGGGTTCCGGGTGATCCCGGGCTGGGTCGAGCATTGCCCGCGCCGCCGTGAGCTGCTGCCGTTCGCGCGCGATCTTCGTCTGCGTCTTCGCCCAGGCATGGTAGCCACGCACGGTCTCGGCGATTTCGGCGAGATAGCGTACCCGCGACGACGGCACAATGAAGTTCTGCGCCGTCGAGTGCTTCACCGCGGTTAGCGGCAGCTTCCCCGGTGCCAGCTTCAGTCCTTCCCGCGCAAGCCGTCCGGCGAGTGCCTGGTAGAGCGCGGTCACGCCATCGTCATTGAAGCGCGCGGCGATCGTGCCGAATACCGGCATTTCGTCGGGGCTCTCGGCGAAAAGTTCGTGGTTGCGTTGGTACTGCTTGCGCACGTCACGCAGCGCATCGGCCGCTCCCTTGCGATCGAACTTGTTGATTGCCACGAAGTCGGCGAAATCCAGCATGTCGATCTTCTCGAGCTGGCTCGCCGCACCGAATTCGGGCGTCATGACGTAGAGCGAGCAGTCGACCAGCGGCACGATAGCCGCATCTCCCTGACCGATGCCCGGCGTTTCGACGACAATCAGATCGAAGCCGGCGACCTTGCACGCGGCGATGGCGTCGGGAAGCGCCTTGGAAACCTCGGTCCCCGCTTCCCGGGTTGCCATCGAGCGCATGTAGATGTTGGGGTGCTGGATAGCGTTCATGCGGATGCGATCGCCCAGAAGCGCTCCACCGGATTTACGCCGCGACGGATCGATGGAAATGATCGCGATCTTCAGCCGGTCCTCCTGATCCAGACGAAAGCGGCGGATCAATTCGTCAGTAAGCGAGGACTTACCCGCTCCGCCGGTCCCCGTAATTCCGAGTACGGGCGCCTTGCATGCTTGCGCCGCGCGCAGCAACTCGTCGCGAAGCTTCGGTGGCAGGGCTTCGGCCTCGAGGCCAGTGATGAAGCGCGCAAGGACGCGCTTGTCGCCCGCCCTGAGCGCAACCAAGTCCCTCGGCAGGTCCTGCGCCAGATCGGTGTCGCAGGGCGCGACGATCTCGTTGATCATCCCCTGCAAGCCAAGCCGCTGACCGTCCTCCGGAGAAAAAATGTGCGCGACACCGTAGTCATGCAACTCGTCGATCTCGGAGGGAATGATCACTCCGCCTCCGCCCCCGAACACTTTGATATTGCCACCGCCCCGTTCGCGCAGCAGATCGAGCATGTATTTGAAGAACTCGACGTGGCCGCCCTGGTACGACGAAATCGCGATGCCATGCACGTCTTCCTGCAGCGCAGCGGTCACAATGTCCTCAACCGAACGGTTGTGTCCCAGATGGATTACCTCGCAACCGGTCGCCTGCAGGATGCGGCGCATGATATTGATCGACGCATCGTGGCCATCGAAGAGGCTCGCGGCGGTGACAAAGCGCACCTTGTGGGTCGGTTTCGCGACCGGCGGCTTTTTGGCAATGGCAACGTCGTTCATCGGCGGCTCCCGAGGCGCAAATGCATATCCATGCGCGCAGGCCGGAGGCAAAGCTTACTCCACGCCCAAGGCCGGACGACACTACCTGACGTTTACGTAAACGTCAATCCCGCCGGGGGCCCGCCGCCGGCGCCAGGGTGTGCCGGCACGCGCGCCAGTGCCTGCCCGGGCCCCGGAGGCGGCCGCATGGGCTCGCCAGCCATGGGCAAATACGCGGCCCGGGAACCAATGCCCGCGCCGGCGCTCCATTGCATGCCCGCTGGCCACTCGACGCCCCTACCGGCCGAGCCTGGCTTGGATTACAACCTTCTGACCCAACACTGGATATATGTTCTCGCTCCGCTCCCTCGCCCGCATCGCCCTGCCCTGCCTCGCCCTTGTCGGACCGACGGTTGCCGCCACCCTGCCCGCGGGCGTCGATCAAGGCCCAAGCGTCGAAGGCGTCACCGAATACACGCTGGGCAACGGATTGCGTGTTCTGCTTTTTCCGGACGCGACCCAACCCAAGACGACCGTCAACGTGACCTACCTCGTCGGCTCGCACCAGGAGAACTACGGCGAGACCGGGATGGCGCACCTGCTCGAACACCTCATGTTCAAGGGCACGCCTGCGCACGGCAACATCATGACCGAGCTCGGACGTCGTGGCATGAACTTCAACGGCTCAACGTGGTTCGACCGCACCAACTATCACGAGACGTTCCCCGCCTCGACCGAGAGCCTGGACTGGGCCCTGGCGATGGAAGCCGACCGCATGGTCAATTCCTTTATTGCCCGCAAGGATCTCGACAGTGAAATGACCGTCGTCCGCAACGAGATGGAAAGCGGCGAGAACAACCCGCGCAGCATCCTCGTGCAGCGCATGCTTTCGGCCGCGTTCAACTGGCACAACTACGGCAAGGAACCAATCGGTGCGCGCACCGATGTCGAACGCGTCAACATCGAGCGGCTGCAGGCGTTCTACCGCCTGTACTACCAGCCCGACAACGCGGTTTTGATCGTGGCGGGGGCCTTCGATGCCGATGAAGCGCTGCGCCTGATCGCCCGGCACTTTGGCCCCATTCCACGGCCGACGCGCAAGCTCCCTCCCTTCTATACCGATGAGCCAGTGCAGGACGGCGAACGGCAGGTTGTGTTGCGCCGCGTCGGCGACACGCAAATCGTCGGCGCGCTCTATCACACGATGCCTCAGGCAAGCCCTGATTTCGTCGCCATGGACGCACTTACCGAGATCATGACCGCCGCGCCCTCCGGTCGGCTCTATCGCGCGCTGGTCGATACGAATCTCGCCAGCGCGGTAGAGGGCGACAACTGGGGCATGCACGATCCGGGGGTCGTAATGTACTTCGCGCAGGTTGCCGGGGACGGCTCACTGGCGAAGGCGCGCGATGCGATGCTCGCCGCGTTGGAGGGCGTTGCGGCGCAGCCCATCACTGCCGCCGAGGTCGAGCGCGTCCGTGCCCGGGCGCTGAATGAGTTCGAACGAATTATCAGCAACCCGCAGGCGTTCGCGGCGTCGCTCTCCGACTCGATCGCGAGTGGCGACTGGCGGCTGTTCTTCCTCGAGCGCGACCGCTGGCGCACGGTCAGCGTCGCCGACGTGCAACGCGTCGCGACGGCGTATCTCAAGCAGTCCAACCGCACGGTCGGTGAATTCATCCCCGATGCGCATCCGGAGCATGCGCCGGTGCAGGCAAGCATCGACATCGCTGCGATGGTCAAGGACTACAAGGGCGACGCGGCGGTCGCCGCAGGAGAATCGTTCGACGCGACGCCCACCAACCTCGAGGCTCGTACGCAGCGCTTCACGCTCGCCAACGGCATGAAAGTGGCTTTGCTGCCGAAGAAGACGCGTGGCGGCGTGGTGCAGTTGGCACTTCAGCTGCACCAAGGCGACGAGCGAGCGCTCGTCGGCCGGGATACCGACGGCGCGCTCGCGGCGGCGATGCTCATGCGCGGCACCAGCAGGCACAGCCGGCAGGAAATAGATGATGCGCTCGATGCCTCGCGCACCCGCCTTTCGATCGACGGCAATGGTACGGGCACACAAGTGCGCGGCCAAACCGTGCGCGAGTACCTCGATTCCTCACTGCGCCTCGTGGCCGAGATATTGCGCGAGCCGTCGTTTCCCGCGAGCGAATTCGAGAAGCTCAAACGCGAGCGCTGGACCAACATCGAGGCACACCGCAGCGATCCGGACGACATTGCCGAGCGCCTGCTTGGCCGGTATGGCAATCCGTACGTGCAAGGAGATGTCCGTTACGTGCAGACAGTCGACGAGGAGATGCGTAGCCTCGAGACGGCGAAGCTTGACGCGGTCCGTGATTTCTACTTCCGTTTTGCAGGCGGGTCGCATGCCGAGCTCGCGATTGTCGGCGATTTCGACGCCGCGGCAACGAGGCCGCTGCTCGAGGAGCTGCTTGGCTCGTGGACGAGCCACGAGCCCTACATGCGGGTGCCCGAGCCGCTTATCGTCAAGCCGCCGAAGGAAATCCGCGCCCAGACACCGGACAAGGCCAACGCGGTTCTGTCGGGCGAGCTTGCGCTGCCAGTAACCGACACGAGTCCCGATTATCCCGCGCTAATCGTCGCGAACTTCATCCTCGGCGGTTCTCCCAATTCGCGCCTCTGGGAACGGATACGTCAACATGAGGGACTGAGCTACGGTGTCTATTCGTCGCTCCAGGCATCGAGTTTTGAGCCCAACACATCGCTGACGCGAGAGGCGATCTTCGCCCCGGAAAATCTATCGCGGCTGAAGACGGCGCTGAACGAAGAATTCGCGCGCGCCGTCCGCGATGGCTTCACGGACGAGGAAGTCGCTGATGCGAAGAAGGCGATGCTGCAGGAGCGCGCACTTGCCCGGGCACAGGATGGGCGCCTCGCGGGCGACCTTGTGGCGCAGGGCTATCTTGGCCGAACCTTTGCCTTTTCCTCATCGGTCGATGCCGCCATCGCAAGCCTATCCACGCAGGAGGTCAACGCCGCGTTGCGCAAGTACGTGCGGCCCGACGCCTTCGTCGATGTATTCGCCGGCGATTTCGCGAAGAAGCAGTAGCCACGTTGGTCTGCCGACAGCGCCCGACCACGCTTTGCCCACCGTTTGCGTTGCTCCTTCCGTGCCGGCCTTGGTCAACGGGCGAGCTTGCTCGGCGAAAGCTTGGCGCCGTCGTAGCTGACCGACGTCAAGCGGGCCCTTGGCGGCCAGGGCTGACAATGTATTTCGCATCGGCCGGCAGGGGTTCGCGGTGGCCAACCGCGTGACGCGTGCCCGCTTGCAATTGCGCTCCTTTGCCCCCATTCTCTGCGGTCGGCCGGCGCGCGCGCCGGCATCTTTTGCTCGTACCGGTCAATGACAGCTCCGACGAGTACCCGCACGCCGGCGTTTTTTTTCGGGCACGGCAGCCCGATGAACGCGCTGGAACGCAACCAGTACACCGATGCGTGGCGGCGGCTCGGCGCACTCGCCGGTCGGCCGAAGGCGATCCTGGCCATTTCGGCGCACTGGTACACGCAAGCAACCGCGGTCACGGCGATGACGCGGCCGAAAACAATACACGACTTCTACGGCTTTCCGCAGACGCTGTTCGACGTGCAATACCCGGCGCCCGGCGACCCTGACCTAGCGGCCCGCGTGCGCGAGCTGCTCGCGCCGGTCGACGTCGCGCTCGATCACTCCTGGGGTCTCGATCATGGAACGTGGTCGGTGCTCAAGCACGCGTTCCCTGATGCCGATATCCCCGTCGTCCAGCTTGCCATCGACGCGACGAAACCGGCGCTATTTCATCACACCCTCGGCGCGCACCTGGCGCCGTTGCGCGATGAAGGTGTGCTCGTCATCGGCAGCGGCAACGTTGTGCACAACCTGCGCCTGATCGGCTGGGGCGGCGGAGCGCCCTACGATTGGGCGACACGTTTCAACGACTACGTGCGCGACGCGCTTTCGACCCGGCAATACGAGCGTCTGATCAACTATGAGCAGGCCGGGGCGGACGCGCAGCTTGCGGTACCGACGCCTGAGCACTACCTGCCTTTGCTCTACGTGCTCGGTGCGCAGCGTGAGGACGAGCCGCTGAACATCGCCATCGATGGCATCGAAATCCGCTCCATCGGCATGCTGAGCGTCTGGGCGAGTGCGCGCTGAGGCGCGGGCATCCATGCCAGGCAACCGGCAGGTCCTACTCGCCAGCCGCCCGCGGGGGGCGGTGACGGAGGACAACTTTCGCATCGTCGATGCGCCCTTAGCCGCGCCGGACGCCGGTGAGGCGCTGGTAAGAAATGACTGGCTTTCACTCGACCCGTACATGCGCGGGCGCATGAATGACGTCAAGTCGTATGCGCCCTCGGTGCAGCTTGGCCAGGTGATGGTGGGGCAAACCGTGGGCGAGGTCCTCGAATCGCGCGACCCGCGTTTCAAACCCGGTGACCAGGTGCTGACCCAGCTCGGCTGGCAGCTCTACGGCGTGGCCAAGGGAAGCGAACTTACGCCGATCGACACCGGCCGAGCTCCGGCATCGTGTTACCTCGGAGTCCTGGGCATGCCAGGCATTACCGCGTGGTTCGGCTTGTCCGAGATTGGCCAGCCGAAGGCGGGAGAAACTTTCGTCGTATCTGCTGCATCGGGTGCCGTCGGCGGCGTCGCAGGACAGTTGGCGAAAAGCCGGGGTTGTCGCGCGGTCGGCATCGCCGGCGGCCGGGCAAAATGCGACTACGTTGTGCGCGAACTCGGTTTCGATGCCTGCATAGACTACAAAGCCGGCAACCTCCTGCCGGACCTGCGCGACGCCTGCCCGAAGGGCGTCGACGTCCATTTCGAGAACGTCGGCGGCGAGATTCTCGACACGCTGCTGCGGGTCATGAATCCGTTCTCCAGGATAGTCGTGTGCGGACTGATCGCCGAATACAACGCGGGCGTGCCCTATGGCTACACGATGCTGCGTTCGGTGCTAGTTAACCGCATCAGAATGCAGGGCATGATCGTGTTCGACTGGAAGCATCGCTATGGCGAGGCGGTGGAGGGACTCGCCGGCTACCTAGCAGAGGGAAAGCTGAAGTACCGCGAGTCGGTCGTCCAAGGCATCGACAATGCCCCAAAGGGGCTGATCGCCTTGCTCACGGGTGGCAATTTCGGCAAGCAGCTCGTCAAGCTTGTGTGAGCGTGCGGCCCGCATGGGCGAGGTGACTCGTGCGTCGGAATCTTTGCGCCCGGGCAAGATGCTCGGTAATCGCCGCCGCGCGGGCAAACGCACTGTCGTGCGCGCTTTTGTAATCGATCCGGTGACTCGGTACACTACGCGATCTGTCGTAGCACTCAACATTCCGCATCCTTTTCTGTTCCGCTCGTGAAACTCTATCGCAGAATCTTGCGCTACGTGCGTCCGTATCGCGCCGTATTCGCGATCGCCATCGTTGGCATGCTGGTTGTAGCGGGCACCGATTTGCTCCTGCTGCAAGGCCTCGCGCCATTGCTTCGAAGCCTGCAAACCCCGGACGCAACACCGGGCTGGTACTTCGCCCTCGGTATTGTCGGAGTTTTCGTCCTCCGCGGCATCGGCTCCTATGCTAGCGAGTTCGGGCTGGCGTGGATCGGCTCGCGTGTCGTTTTCGATCTGCGGTGCGACGCGTGTAACCATCTGCTGAGAATGCCGGCGTCGTTTTTTGACGCCACCTCCGCCGGCATCCTGCTTTCAAAGATAACTTTCGACGCCCAGCAGATTTCCTCGGCCGCCTCGGAAGCGATCACTGTCGTCATCCGGAACACGCTGACGATCGCGTTCATGCTGGCGTATCTGCTCTATTTGAACTGGCAACTTACGTTGATCGCGTTCGTTGCATTTCCCTTGGTTGGGGTAGCGATCCGCATGGTCCACGGGCGACTGCGTCGCGTGAGTCGGCTGGTCCAGGATCGTATCGGCCTTCTGACCCACGTGCTGGAAGAGGCAATTGGTGCGCATCGCGTCGTGAAGGTCTTCGGGGGTGAGTCCTTCGAGAGCAAACGCATGCGCACGATGAGTGACCGACTCCGCCAGGCGGTCGCCAAACAAGCATCGGCGGCAGCTCTTGGAACACCGATCACGCAGATCATTGTCGCCTGCGCAGTCAGCGTCATCGTATGGACTGCGTTGCGTCAAAGTGCCACGCAGGGATTTGACGCTCCGCAGTTCATGACCTACGTATTCGCCCTCCTGCATCTGCTCAACCAGCTTAAGACACTCAGCAACGTAGCCGGCACCATTCAGCGCGGGCTTGCCGCGGCCGAAAGTGTGTTCGGCCTGATCGACGAGATACCGGAACCCGACACCGGCACGATAGAGCTGGGCCGCTCGGCCGGTCGAGTCACCTTCGAGAATGTGACCAAGCGCTACGGCGTAGACGCAGCGCCGGCCCTTTCCCTGGTCAATCTAGCCATCAAACCAGGGGAGTTAATCGCATTGGTCGGCCCGAGCGGCGGCGGGAAGTCGACGCTGGCCAACCTCATCCCGCGCCTTTACGTCCCTACGGAGGGACGGGTCCTTCTCGACGGCGTGGATATCGCCACGATTCGTCTCAAAGACCTGCGGCGCCAAATCGCCCTGGTGAGCCAGGATATTGTGCTCTTTAACGAGAGCGTCGCAGCCAATATTGCCTATGGATCATTGGCCGGCACCTCGCGCGAGGCGATTGAAAGTGCGGCGGAGGCTGCCAATGCACTCGACTTCATTCGCGCCATGCCAAAGGGCTTTGACACGATTGTGGGCGAGCGGGGCACCCGACTTTCTGGAGGCCAGCGCCAGCGCATCGCTATCGCGCGCGCAATACTTAAGGATGCGCCGATACTCATTCTCGACGAGGCGACCTCGGCGCTCGATACGGAGTCGGAGCGGCAGGTGCAGATAGCCCTCGACCACCTCATGAGCGGCCGGACGACGATCGTGATTGCCCATCGGCTGTCCACAATTGAACATTGCGACCGTATCGTTGTGCTCGCGCACGGGCGAATTGCGGAGCAGGGGACGCACGGCGAGCTGCTAGCGCGCAAATCAATTTATGCGCGACTCTACGAGCGCCAATTTCGGGACGATTGACGCTTCGTCGGTCGAGCGGTGCTCCCGGGGACTCCGCGGTGCTGGGACGACGCTGGCCCCCCAGCCCCCGCTAGGCGATAGCCGGCGCCACGAGGTTACCGGTTCATGCCAGTTTTGCCAGTTCGGCAAGCTGACGGAGCGACTCGTCGAGGATCACCAGCTGCAGCAATTGTTCGGCCAGATTGCTTGCTCCGTCGCGCCATGCGGCAACGAAACGGTCGACCCTGGGTGCAACGAGCTGGCCCGCCGAGAGGGCGGATAGGCGCCCGCCCAATCCGTCGAGCCGCGGCGCCAGGTCACCTTGCAGCCAGCCGTCAATGGGTGGATTGAAGCCCCGCTTCTTGCGCGCGAAAGGGTCGAGATCGGCGATTGGCGCCAGTGCCGGCGCAAGAAACCGTTTGGCCGGCGTGGTAAATCGTTGCCCGGACGGTATGCCCATTATGCAAGCCACAAAGCGATGGTCCAAGAGCGGCGCGCGCAGTTCGAGCCCATGCGCCATAGTGCAGAGATCGCCCTTGCGCAGGATGTACTCGGGCAAGTAATTCAAGCGGTCGATTTCGAGCAGCGTCTCGAGGGCAGCACGGCCTGAGTCCCCAGGCATGCGCCAGTAGTGCGGCTGCGCCATTAGATCCGGTTGCAGGAACCTGCGCTGGCGAGGCCTCATCCCGGAGAAGCGCAACACGTACGCCGATCTCCAGTCGAGACGGAGCTCCTCCGCAATCCGCTGCCACCCACGCCCGCTGATGGTCGCAGACGCCTGCAGCCACGGCAGGCTCGCTCCGCGCCGCCAGCGGGTACGCAGATGCTTGGCATAGCGCTTATACCCGCCAAAGAGCTCGTCTCCCCCATCGCCGCCCAGAACAACCTTGACGTGGCGCGTCGTTTCGCGGGCGAGTTGCCACATCGGCACGCTGCTCGGGTCCGCAAACGGTTCGTCGAGATCGGCAATGAGGCGAGGAAAATCGTCTGCAATACGATTCGAGACGAGGACCGCAGCGTTTGGCAGCCCCAGGCGCGCCGCGGTCAACCGGGCGTCGCCGCTCTCATCGAAGCTGGTTCCGGGAAACGACGCCGTAAATGTCTGCACCCCCTGGTGTCCCAGGCCCGCCAAGCGACAGGCCACCACACCGGAGTCGATGCCCGAGGAGAGGAAAAGCCCGAGCGGCCGGTCCGCGACCGTGCGCATCTGGATCGAGGCATCCAGGGTGGAAAGCCAAGGGTCGATTGATGCTTCCGGTCGCCAATACTCGTGCCCGGTCAGTTCGCCGTTGGCGAGGTCGTAGCGCAGGTACTGTGCTGCCGGCAGCCTGCGCATGCCGGCAAACACCGTTCGCGGCGCGGGAATGGTCCGATGCGCAAGGAAGGCATCGATACTCTCCCCCGAAAACTCGCGCGCTCCGGACGGCACCCAGGGCAAGAGGGCGCGGACCGTCGAGGCGAAGGCGAAACCGTCGGGCCGATGCGCATAGACCACGGGTTTCAAACCGAATCGATCGCGAATAATGTAGACCGACCGTTGGCGCAGATCCAGGATGGCCAGCGCAAACATACCGCGCAGCCGCTCGATGAAGCGCAGCCCCCAGTGCTCGTAGGCGTGGAGGATGAATTCCGTATCCGAGTGCGTGCGAAAGTGGTAGCCGGCCGCAGAAAGCGTCCTGGCGTCGGATGCCCAGTCGTAGACCTCGCCGTTATAGCCTATCCAGATATCCCCCGCGGCGTTGGCCATGGGTTGATTGGCGTCCGGGCGTGGGTCGATGATCGCCAGGCGTGTACTTAAGAGGCCGTTTGCAGCGGGTGCGTCGGTGCGTTTCAAGTCCGCGCTCCACAGGACGGCGGACTCCGCGTCGGGGCCTCGCGGACGCAGCGCACTGAGCATCTGCTCGATTGAACCTGCCGCAACCGCGCGCGTGCCGAAAAATCCCGCGATCCCGCACACCTCAGTTAACTCCTGCGACCTGGCGGAAGATACCCTCCATGCGATCAAGCATCGGGCCGATTCCGAAGTCACGCAGCGCGCGCAGGCGGGCCTGCTCCCCAAAGCGAGCTCGCAGTGGCTCGTTATCGCGCAAGCGCGCGAGTCCAACACTGAGCGCTTGGGCCGACCGCGGCGCGACCAGAAGGCCGGTTAGCTCATCCTCCACGGCCTCCGCGATCGCGCCCACCGGCGTGGACACGACCGCGATGCCGCAGGCCATGGCTTGCATGATCGCCTGCGGAACGCCTTCCTCTCCGAAGGACGGCAGGGTCACCAGATCCATCGCCTGAAGCCAGGGCACCACGTCGTCCTGCTGACCCACGAAATGCACCAGGTCGCCGAGTCCGAGCGCCGCAAGATGGGCCTCGAGCTTCGGGCGGTGTGGGCCGTCACCGACAACAAATACGGACCATCCGTTCCAGCCGCGGCGGTCCAGCGCAATCGCCTCGAGAAGGTAGTCGTGACCTTTCCAGTTGCGCAGGGTCGCGACGCACCCCAGCGCAGGTCGCGGCCGCAAGCCTAGTTGCCGCCGGGCCGCGTGTGCGTCGCCCGGAACGAAACGGGTTAGATCAATGCCAGTCGGCACCGAGGTTACCCGATTGTTTGGGATACGCAAGCGAGTCAGCAGTTGAGACCGTAGGGCCTCGCCAGTGGTCACGATGTGCGCGGTGGCATCGGCGTAGAGCCAGCGCGTTGCCGCGCCTTCGTTGAGCTCGGTCGAGACATGCCTCGTGCGAACGATTGGAGGTGCATCGCGCATGGTCGCACACGCGATTGCGGCGAGCCAACTATCAGTCGAGCTGTGGGTATTTACGATGTCAACATGCGTTCGCTCCGCCGCAAGCCAACGGCGCAAGCACCAGAAGTCACGAAGACCCTTTTTCTGGATCGGCAATGTCGTCACCGGAATTCCCGCGCGCGCTGCAGCCATTGCGATAGCCGTGTCGTGCGCCGTGACCAGCCTTAGATGATGACCGCGCTCCAGCATCCCCGAGGCTTCGCTAAGGATGCGGATCTCCTGCCCGCCCCAGCCATTAGAGGATTCGGTATGAACGATCGACAAAGGACGCATTGATCACACAACGAATTCCGGTTGATACCGGGCGAACCAGCGCTCGAGGACCAGGAGAGCCCACAAGCGCGTCGAGTGGTTCTTCCTGCCGGAATAATGCTCGGCACATATCCTGCGGAGCGCGGGAACTCGTATCAGGCCACGCCGCTCCATGCCCTCCGGTCCAAGGGCGATGCTGATATCCGGCCTCAACTCGTTGGCCATCCAGCGATCGAGAGGCATCGTAAATCCCTGCTTGGAGCGGTTAACGATCTCTCGCGGGAGGTATCGCTGCGCCAGTTGCTTCAAGAGCACCTTGGCTACGCCGCCGTCGCTCACCTTGAGCGCCGGATCCAAACGCGCGCACCACCCGACGAGGTCCTGGTCAAGATACGGCACCCGCGCCTCAAGCGAAAATGCCATCGTTGCGCGATCGACCTTGGCCAGAAGATCATCGGGTAACCAAAGCCGCGTATCGATGTTCAGAAGCCGATCGAGGTACGACGGCGAGTCGCATTCGGTGAAGAACAGTTCCGCTCGATCAGCCAGGGTCGTCTGCGTGGCAAGACGGAACGAGTCGGTAAGGTAGGTTCGGCGCAGGGCGGAGTCGAAAATATTGGGGATGGTCGTGTAGCGACGGCGATCCGGTTCCAGCGCTGCCTTGAGAATCCGATCTCGCCTCAGGCGTCCCGGAAGCTGGCGCAGCAGCCACGGGAGCGGAGAACCCTTCGCGCCGAGGATCCTCGTAATTCGCTCTTCTCGCACCCGCTTGGCATAGTTGGCGTAGCCACCAAAGACCTCGTCTGCACCCTCTCCGGTCAGGACCACTTTGACCGTTTCACGGGCAAACTCGGCAAGCGCCATGGTCGGCAGTGCAGCATGGTCCCCGAATGGCTCGTCAAATGTCTCGACCCATCGATCCATGCCGGCCAGCACGTCACCGGGGGCAAGCATCAAGCAATGATGGCGGCTTCCTATATGTGCGGCCACACGCTCGGCGTGCTCGTGCTCGCTTCCCACGGCGTGCCCGGTGAAACCCAGATTAAACGTATCGATTGCGCCACCGGACAGGCGGCTCGCCACCGCAGCAACCAAGCCTGAATCGACCCCGCCGCTGACAAATACGCCAACAGGAACATCCGCCACCAGCATCGAGTCGACTGATCGCTTGAGCCGCTCCTCCAGCATGTCAGCTGCCGTCTCGGCAGCAAGCTCATGTTTGGGCACATAAGACGGTGTCCAGAAGCTTCCGGTTCGAAGAGCGCCGTCGCGCACTGAAAGCCAATGGCCGGCCTCCAGCTTTCGGACGCTGTTGTAGATGCTGTACGGTGCCGGGATGTACTGGCATTCGAGGTAGAGCGCCAAGGCATCGCGGTCGATCGCAAGAGGCAAACCAGGGAATGGCAACAGCGCCTTGATTTCCGACCCGAACACGAGCGTTCCGGCGTGCCATGCATAGTACAGAGGCTTCACGCCCAAGTGATCTCGAGCGACGAACAGCTGCTGCCGCGCGCGATCCCACAGCGCGAACGCAAACATGCCCGTAAGCCACTCGAGCATGCGCTCGCCGCGGGCCCGCCAGGCGTGCAGTATTACCTCGCCGTCGCCCTTGGTCGTGAAAACATGGCCGGCGGCCATTAACTGTTGCCTGAGCTCGCGGAAGTTGTAAATCTCGCCGTTGAAGATCACGACGACCGAGCCATCGTCAGAGACCAGCGGCTGGTTACTGCCTACGATATCAATGATGGAAAGCCGGCGATGGCCCAATCCGACCGGCCCGTCGTAGTAGAAACCGTCCGCGTCCGGGCCACGATGAGCGAGCGCGGCGGTCATGCTTGGGAGCGCCTCCCGCGCGCGTGGATCGGCACTCCAATACCCCGCAATGCCGCACATGTTGCTTGGTGCGATCCTTTGCTATGACGGCTGACAGTGCCGCGCCGGTCGCGCCCCTCTGAGGAGGGGTAGCTTAGCGCCGAAGCACGATGGGGAGCGCCGGGTCGGTTCCGCGTGCGTGGCTGCGCACAAACGAAAAAACTCCATCCTCTGCCATGACGGCGGCCGCGGACCGAATTTCAAACCGTAACACTGGCGCCTTGCGTGCATAGTAGCTGAGGGAAAGATCGGGCGCAAACCGCAGGGTTCTACCAAAAGAGCCGACGCCGGCAAGCGGCGCGCGCATCGCCAGGCCATAAGGCCCCGGCGCCGGCGGTGAAGCTTGCAGGCCGGCGTAGCTCAGCGCGCCATTACCAGCAGGCTGAACGATCCCGGAAGGATCGGCGGTCGTGGATTCGGGCGGTCCGCGGTCGCGGGGGGGCGCGGACCAAACTCGGCAGTCACCAGATAGACCCGTCGTTGTTGCGAATCAACCGCCATGGTCCGCGCACCGAACTTCGTGGCCACATTCTCAGCGACGACGAACCGGTCGGGTCTGTCTTCGCGGATCACCGTCAGTGTGCCGTCTCCGTTGGAGCTGAACGCCAGGTTTGCCTTCGAATCGAAGCCTGTCGCGTCGCATCCGGCGCCGATGGGAAGCGTTGCGACGACGCGACCCTGATTGGCATCGACGACCGCCATGAGCCGGTTGGAGCAGCCGACGAAGAGCCGTTGGCGCTGAACGTCCATCGATATGCCGGTCGGGTTTTCGCACGGCGCAAGGGTCCAGCGGGCTTCAATGCTCATCCGGCTGGCGTCAATTTTTTCCACTTCGGACTTGTCTTCGAGGTTGACAAAAATCGCTCCGTGTCCGTCCGTTACCGCGAATTCTGGTTTTCCGCCCAACGGCAGCGTTTCGATAACCGAGTCCGTCTGTGCATCGATAACCGATGCGGTGCGACTCGCGCCATTGAATGCGAACACGCGCTTGGTCGTCGGTTCATAGACAATGGCGTCCGGGTTGCTGCCGACGGTGATCCGAGCCCGCTGCCGTAACGTCCGTAAATCAAACACCGTGACCGTTCCGTCACGCCCGTTGCTCGTATAGCCGGTTCCCAATTCCGGGGCGACCGCGACGCCGTGGACACCGGGAGTGTCGGGGATCATTCCCAGCGTCTTGCCCGAGTCCGGATCAAAAACGATCACTTGAGTCGATCGAGAAATGTAGAGCCGACGCGCCCCGTTATCGAACGTCAGGTAGTCCCAGCCCCCGTCACCGCCGAGAAGGATTTCCCGCGCCTTGTGATAACCCGATTCGGCGGCACTTTGCGCCGAGAGCGGAGCGCATTGCGCAAGAATTACGGCGAAAATAAAACAACTACCTGTGCGTGCGACCATCGCTGATCGTCCTGATTGCCGCTGCCTTAGGCGCATTCGCTCTCCATATCGATCTCGCCTCATGCTCGGTTTGCGGGCGCGCTACGATCCGCGGGACAAGTCGCGGCGGCCTGGCAGTTTCGCGCGTCCGCGGCCCAGATCCTGCAGGCAACGAAGGCCTGGCCTGCGATTTGCCGGCGGCGTCCATTTCGGTGAGAATCGAGCACCCAGCGTAGCCAGGACCCATGGCGCGATCCTGATTATAAACCCGATGCCGTAGCCGGAGCCTGCCGACCGCGGTGTCAACCAACGTCGAGTCAACATTATGCTTATTTGGCGATCGAAGCCGGCGACCCCGAATGGCTGGGGCTGCCTACTGACTGCAATGCTACTGCTCGCCGGCAACCCGTCGCTTGCTGCGGACTCACCGATACGCAGCGTCGACGTCACCTACGATGGCCAGACGTATGTTCTCAACGCAGTCATGTTTGCACCGGTTGCGCAAGCGGTCGCGTGGGACGTGCTTACCGACTTCGACCACATGGCGCAATGGGTACCGAACGTGGCGGAAAGCAAGGTGTTGAAGCGCGACGATAACTCGGTAACGATCGAACAGCACGGTGTGGCCAAGTATGGTGCCCTGAGCTTTCCTTACACTACCGAACGCAAGATCGAAATGAAACCTATGGGCTCCATTGACAGCTTGCAGACCAAAGGCAGCCTGCGCCGAGTCGCATCAACGCTCCAGCTGCAACCCGAGGGGAAGGGGACCCGCCTTACGTATCATCTGGAGCTTGAGCCGAGCCTCCTGGCCAGTGCCTTGCTGTCGAAGGATTTTCTCCAGCACGAGGTTGGTGAGCAGTTTACGGCGATCATCGCTGAAATGGTGCGCCGCGCCCCGTCGTCGTGAGCGTCGGAGTGGTTGGGTCGCGAAGTTTGTCGTCATCGATGACTCCGCCGTGTCGCCGTTCGCTCTCAAGCGCATGTCATTCGAGGATGGTCAGGTTTCCGCTCCGACGCGGTGACCATCCATCACGTTTCGCCTGAGCTAATGGGTGCTGCAGTAGGCGTCCAGCGCCGCGCAAAGGCGCTTTTTGTGCGCCTCGGCAATGAACGCGGCGAGGAAGCTATTTGTCGCTAACTGATGCAGATCGTCGCGAGACAGGTCCAGCGCCTGCTGCGCGGCGGTGAAATTGTCGTTGACGTAGCCGCCGAAATAAGCCGGGTCGTCCGAGTTGACGGTGACGCGCAGGCCCGCCGCCAGCAACTGCTTTAGATTGTGCTGCTGCAGATTCGGAAACACGCACAGCTTGACGTTGGACAAGGGGCAGACCGTGAGAGGCACCCCCTCACGTGCCAGGCGTTCGACCAGCGCCGCGTCTTCGGTACAGCGCACTCCGTGATCGATGCGCTCGGCCTTGAGCAAGTCCAATGCCTCGAAGATGTAAGCCGCCGGCCCCTCCTCGCCCGCGTGCGCAACGGCTCGCCAGCCAAGCTCGCGGCATCGGGCAAAGACGCGCTCGAATTTGTTCGGCGGGTTTCCACGCTCCGAAGAATCGAGGCCCACCCCGACAATCCGTTCCCTGAACGGCAGCGCCGCATCCACGGTGGCGAACGCCTCGGCCTCGCTCAGATGCCGCAGAAAGCACATGATCAGCCGCGAGCTGATGCCCAATCGGCGCTCACCGTCCTGCAGAGCGCGCGTGATCCCCGCGACCACCGTGGCCATGGGCACGCCGCGGGCCGTGTGTGTCTGTGGATCGAAGAAAATCTCGGTGTGCACCACGTTATCGTTTTTCGCGCGCGCGAGGTACGCCCAGGTCATATCGTAGAAATCCTGCTCGTGCCTCAGGACGCTCGCGCCAGCGTAGTAGATGTCGAGGAAGGACTGCAGGTTGGCAAATTGGTATGCTGCCCGCAGCGCCTCCACCGACGCATAGGGGAGGGCCACGCCATTGCGCTGGGCCAGGCGAAACGCAAGTTCCGGCTCCAGCGTGCCCTCGATGTGCAGGTGCAGCTCGGCCTTGGGCATGCCGCCGATGAATGTCACGAGGTCATTCGTCATGACTGGGGCTACTACAATCCTTACAACCCTTGTTGACGCCGGGGTCCGGCGGGGACGCCATGGCGAAGTGTGCCAGAGGTTACCTGCCAATCCAACGCAGGATGAAACAAGGGCGGAGGTAGACGACGAGGAGGGCGGCGTGCAGATGGTGTAAGGTTCGACAAGCCTCCTGCTCGCTTGGGGCGGGCGGCGACACAACCACTAAGCAGCTCGGTCCGATCGGTTGCGGGTGGACTGATGCGGTACGGGATCCGGGAATAATTGGAGAACAAAATGGCTATCCTGTCGTGGCTAGCGGCGGCCGCTCCCTTGCATGACGAACGGCACGGCCCGCTGCCAGCTCTGCTATTCGTCCTGACCATGGTTACCGGACTTGTCGATGCCGTGAGCTATCTCAAGCTGGGGCACGTCTTCGTAGCCAACATGACGGGGAACGTTGTCTTCCTGGGTTTCGCGGTTGCCGACGCGCAGGACTTCTCGATTCCTGCGTCGCTCGCCGCCATCGCCGCGTTCCTGGCCGGCGCGCTCGCCGGTGGTCGACTTGGCTCCACGCTGGGGCAGCATCGCGGCCGGCTTCTGGCGGTGGCAACCTATATCAAGATTGGACTGGTTGGCGCCGCGCTCGGGCTATCGATGGCCGCTCCGGATCTCGATGGTCTCCTGCCCCGTTATGGCCTCATCGTGGTGCTCGCGATGGCGATGGGTCTGCAGAATGCCATCGCGCGCCGCTTCGGTGTGCCCGACCTGACCACGACGGTGCTCACGCTCACACTGACGGGACTGGCTGCCGATTCGACGCTGGCGGGCGGCAAGAATGTCAATCCCGGCCGTCGCGTCCTGGCCACGGTCACGATGTTCCTGGGAGCCGCCATCGGCGCCGTGCTCATTTTTCATGTGGGCGTCAGCGCCGCCCTCACCGTGGCGTTGGCATTGCTCCTCGCCAACGGCGTGGCGGCGTATTGGCTATCGTCGTCGTCGGAACCGTGGACCGTGGGGACCTGACGCCACGGCCTTATTGCGCTCGGCATGGCGGCTGGCCGGCGAGCAGCGCCGGTCACGCCCGGTGGCGTCGGATTTCGCGCTTAGACTTGGAAGCTTCATGCCGATGAACGCACTTGCCCCCGGTGCCAGAACCGCGACAGCGGGGCATCCTACAGACTGCGGGACGCAATGACCGCGCTCCGATCTCCCCCTGATCCGGGAGTCCCAGCGTCGCCCAAGGCACGATCGCCTTGGAGCCCGTTGCACAACGCGCTCTTTCGCAGCCTTTGGATCGCCACCCTGGTGTCGAACATCGGATCCTGGATGCAGGACGTGGGGGCCGGCTGGCTGATGACCTCGCTTTCCCCGTCCCCGTCGATGGTGGCGCTCGTGGAGGCCGCGGACAGCTTTCCGGTGATGCTGCTGGCATTGCCCGCGGGCGCCCTTGCCGATATTGTGGACCGCCGCCGGCTCCTGATCGCCATTCAAGTCTACTTGGTGGTTGTGGCGGGCGCGCTCGGGGTCTTGACTTGGCTGGACATGACGACCGCCTGGGCGCTCATCGCATTCACCTTCGCCCTCGGGGTCGGCGGAGCCATGATGATGCCGGCATGGGGAGCAATCGTTCCCGATCTGGTTTCCACCGACGAGATGCCGTTTGCCATCACGCTCAATAGCGTCGCCATCAACGGCTCGCGCGCGATCGGACCGGCGATTGCGGGCATTCTGGTGGCGACGGCGGGCGCATGGCTCGTCTTCGTGCTCAATGCCCTGTCTTCCATCGGGATCCTCGCGGTTCTGCTCCGGTGGCGGCGCGAGCACCACAAGAGCACACTGCCGGCCGAGCGCTTCCTGAGTGCCATACGCGTTGGGATGCGCTTCGTTATGCACACCCGTGCGCTGCAGGTCGTGCTCATCCGTGGCGGCGCATTCTTCGTGTTCGCCAGCGCGACCTGGTCGCTGTTTCCCCTCGTTGTACGACAAGGGCTCGGGCGAGGCCCGGAAGTCTATGGCCTGTTGCTGACCTGTATCGGTTTGGGCGCGGCTGTCGGAGCCATGCTCCTGCCCCGGGTGCGGGCGAAGATCTCGCGCGACGCCTTGGTGGCAGGGGCGAGCGCGCTCTATGCCCTCGCGACCCTCGCCCTTGCCCAGCTGCAGAACGTTGGCCTGCTGGCCGTGGCCATGCTCGCCACCGGCGTCGCCTGGATAGGCATTCTTTCCGCGCTCCAGGTCTCCGCCCAGTTGACGCTGCCCGAGTGGGTACGGGCCCGGGGACTCGCCGCGTTTGTTGTCGTATTCATGGGAGGCATGGCGCTCGGTAGCATCCTGTGGGGGCAAGTCGCGACGCGGATTGGGATTCCCGCGGCACTCACGACCGCGGCCTTCGGCACGGTGCTGTTCATCGGATTAACCTGGAGATTCAAGCTCGGGCACCACGAAGTACTCGATTTCACGCCGTCACTGTCATGGCCGGCACCGCTCCTGGCCGAAACTCCGGAACCCGACAGCGGCCCGGTCATGGTCACCATCGAGTATCGTGTACAGCCCGAGAGGCGGGCCGAATTTGTTGCCGCGATGAAGGCTGTGCGCGAAATGCGCCGTCGCAATGGCGCCTATTTCTGGGAGCTCTTCCACGACTCGGCCGATCCGGCGCACTTCGTGGAGTGTTTCATGGACGAATCATGGCTCGAGCACTTGCGCCAACACGAACGCGTGAGCGTCGCCGATCGTGCGATTCAGCAGCGCGCCAAGCAGTTTCTGGTCGAGGGCACGTCGACGAGCTCCCGGCACCTGCTAGCCGATCGTGAAACCTGATCCGCTCGGGCGACCCATGCTACAACGTTGAGGGCCTGAAGCGGGTATGGTTTTATCGACAGGAGAATACCTAATGACGACGCGCGGATTTTTCGGGCGGCGGCCGAGCGACAACGTAGCGCGTCGACTGCCGCCAGGGCAATACCGGACAGAGGACTTCCCTGTTTTGGCGAAAGGGCCGACACCGGCGGTCGAGCTCGCGCAGTGGAGCCTCACGATCAGCGATGGGGCGCGACCACTGGCGAGTTGGACATGGCCGGAATTCGAGGCCCTGCCGCAAACTATCTGGCGCGGCGACATTCATTGCGTCACCAAGTGGTCGAAGCTGGATACAACCTGGAGCGGAGTCACCATCGATGATTTGTTGCAAGCCGCAGGCATTGCCCCGCCAAGCGCGTACTTGCTGGCCGAATCGCACGACGACTACAGCACAAACCTTCCCGTCGCGGATCTCCTTGGGGGGAAGGCAATGATCGCGACGCGCTTTGTGAACGCGCCGCTCGAGGCGGAGCATGGTGGGCCGGCGAGACTTCTCGTCCCCCACTTGTATTTCTGGAAGAGCGCCAAGTGGATCAAAGGCCTGCGCTTCACCGCCCGCGACGAGGCGGGCTTTTGGGAACTGCGGGGCTACCACATGTATGGTGATCCTTGGCGCGAGCAACGCTACACGAACGACCCGTGAAGGCGCACGTTGCGTCCCCCGTGCCGGCCCGTTGGCAAGAGGCGACCATTGCCCGGATCCTCCGGCGGACGGACCGCGTGGTGAGCGTATTTCTTCGCGCCCGGCTTGGCCCCCGCGTGGCGGGACAGCATGTCGATGTCCGGCTGACGGCAGCCGACGGCTATGAGGCGCAACGAAGCTATTCCATTGCCTCGGCGCCCGGCACCGACGATGTTGAGCTTGCCATCGAGCGATTGGAGAACGGCGAAGTGTCGCTCTATTTCCACGACGTGGCACAGATCGGCGACACGATCGAGGTTCGTGGCCCGATTGGCGGCCACTTCATCTGGCGTGCCGCCGATGGCGGCCCTACGCTGCTGATCGCGGGCGGATCCGGCATCGTGCCCTTGATGGCGATCACGCGTGAATGGTTGGTCACCGAAACTGGGACTCCGCTGCTCCTCGCCTATTCGGCCCGCACCTGGGAGGAGTTGGTATTTCGCGATGAGTTGCTTGAAATTCAAGCGCAGGAGCCGAATTTTATCTTCATCGCGACGACGACACGCGGACCTCGCCATCGGCCGGAGGATTTCGATCGTCGCGTGGACCGCGCGCTGCTGCGCGAGGTCTTGGCGCGCTGGAATCGCGCGGCTCGCGGAGTCTATGTTTGTGGCTCGAATGTATTCGTCGAGGCTGTGACAACTGCTTTGGTTCTGGAGTCTGTACCCGCCGGACGCATCCGCACGGAGCGCTTTGGCGGGAAAAACTGAAAGGAGCACCCTTGCATACTGCAAACAACCCCGAAATCTGGCTTGCCGCGGGCGTTCGAACGCC
Source organism: Casimicrobiaceae bacterium (assembly GCA_035939595.1). Lineage (GTDB taxonomy): Bacteria > Pseudomonadota > Gammaproteobacteria > Burkholderiales > Casimicrobiaceae > PALSA-1003. The sequence continues at coordinate 70,807 of DASZFQ010000044.1, read as the reverse complement.
GTTTGCGAAGGTCGACGGCCCGCTCAGCCCATTTGATGCGATCAGCCTTTCCGTTCCCGTTGTGCGGAACATGCTCGGCCAGCTGCGTGGGGCCAAGCCGGACTTCGCTGTTTGGGGAACGGTCATCCCCAACCTGACGTGGAGCAACATTGCCCGCGAAGTGCTAATGGACGCGGGGGTGGATCCAACCATTCCGGCATTCGCAACCGTCATGGCCTGTTCGACAAGCATGATCGGGGCAATCGAGGCCGCGGGAATGATCGACGGCGTCAGCCGCAACCTCGCGTTGGTTGGCGGCGTCGAGAGCCTGAGCCGGATCCAGCTCGGCCTGGGCCAATCGCTATCTGACTGGATACGCAAGTTCCAGCAAGCACGCTCGCTAGGACAGAAGATCTCGCATGCGGTGGAACTCCAGCTCAGCGAGGTCAAGCTCTATATCCCCACGGTGAGTAACCGCACCACGGGCCTGAGTATGGGCGAGCACACCGAACTCACCGCCCGGGAGTGGCACGTAGGGCGCGAGGAGCAGGACCAGGTCGCCCTGGAGAGCCACCAGCGTGCCGTCGCGGCCTGGGATCGCGGCTTCTTCAATGACCTCGTCATCCCGATCGGTGACGTGCGCCGCGATACGATTCCGCGCGCGGACACATCGCTGGAGAAGCTCGCGCGGTTGCCGCCATCCTTTGACCGCACCAGCGGCCTGGGTACTCTCACGGCCGGCAACTCGTCGCCGTTGACAGATGGTGCGGCGAGTCTCTGGGTAGCCTCAAAGGCCGGCCTAGCAAAATTGCCGTCCGGCATGTACCAAGCCAAGCTGGTCGACTGGGAAATCGCCTCCATCGATCTGCGCACGGAGGGGCTGCTGATGGCGCCAGCCTTTGCCATCCCGCGCCTGCTCGCGCGTCAAGGGCTGGTTTATTCCGACATCGACTTATGGGAGATCCACGAGGCCTTCGCAGCGCAGGTGCTCGCCCACATCAAGGCGCTGGACAACCCTGATTTTATTCGTCAAAAAGCGGGGGTCAGTAACCCCTTGGGCACTTTCCCGCGAGCGCGCATGAACCCCAATGGTGGTAGCGTCGCGCTTGGGCATCCGTTCGGTGCAACCGGCGCGCGGATCCTGAGCCAGACGGTGAAAGAGCTCTCGAGCCGGCCGGCAGGTCAACGCGCCATTGTGAGCATCTGTGCTGATGGCGGCCAAGGCAGCGTCGTTCTGCTGCAGGCGGCTTAGGCGCAAGGCCTTATCGCCTGCAGGCGGACTCGACGGTGGCGTGGCGAGCCCCTGGGTGAAGGCGACGGCTACGAGCACAAGCGTGGCGACGTGGTGTAGGACGGTTGGGGATCAATCCCGCTTTACGATCCCAGGGCGGAGGATTCCGCGCGACGCGGCAACGGGATCAGGTTAGATCGACAACTTGCGCAGCGATTCCGGGTTCTTCAGGACGGCTTTCTGCCGCCCTGGCGGAGCACCGTACAGCCCCGCTGGGGGATTGGTTTCGAACCGGTTCAGAACCGATGGCTCAGCGCATCGCTTGTCAAACGCGACCGACACCTCGGCCCCGTTGACCCCCGCGAGAGCGAAACATGCCTGACCGAGTTTGGCGTTGAGCGGCTTTAGCACGCCGCTGGCGACGAGATCGCTCGGGGCTCCAGTCCCCGCAAGCTGCAGGTCGTAGACCTGTAGGTTCGCCGCGGGCCGTGGCGACGCATCGATGACTTCAGGCAGGCCAACAAGCTCGCCTGCAAGCAGGTCTGCCGCGGCAGCATCCGGTATCGCCTCGACGCGGAGCGTAACGGTCTGGCTCGTAACGTTGGCGTTCTGCAAAAAGAAGTCGCGCGAGAACTCGTCAGCGATCTTCACTCCGATCGCCTTCAATGCTTCTTCCTCGCTAGCCCAGCTTCCGAGCCCTTTCGGCAACGTCGTGTTGTAGTAGATTTCTTCACCCGTCTCACGATCGATGCACTTCACTGTCCACGACGTAAGCGCGTATTTGGTCACCGTCAGGCCGGAGGCTTGCAGTCGCATCGAGAGCTTCTTGATCGTTGCTTCTCCGATGACCGCGAAGTCGGCGCCATTGCCGCCTTCGCTGGTGCCGGAAGGAGCTTCCGACCAAGTCCGAAAACCGAACGACTTGATGCGCTCCTTGAGAATGTTCTCCGCGACCGGGGAGGGCAGTGGCCGGCTGTCTGCCTGATCGGCGTCGCGCACCGAGATCTGAACGGATATCTTTGGGTCGCCGTTGGCGCGGATGAACACGATCCGCTCGTCGCGTGACATCTGGTTGAGCGATTTCTGGACGGCCTTGACGTTGACCACGGCTTCGGTGGTGATCGACATGAGGCCATCCTTGCCCATGCGCGGCTCACTCTCGTGGACCACGGTCTTGATGAAGCTCCCGCTCTTTGATAGCAGTTGATCCTTGAGCAGATCGTAATTCTTCGCAAGCGAGTTCGTGTCAAGCAAGAGCCCGACTGCCTTCTCGACGAGCTGGCTCTTGGAATCTGCGCGCAGCTCGCTTTGCAGCAACGTCTTGTCGTTGCGGTAGCGGGGATCGCTGGGGTCAATCAGACCGACCGCGGAGATCATGAGTGTTCCAGGTTCACCCTTCGGCGCGGCAAGGGCCGCCGCTGCAGGGGGGGCCGAAGGAGGGACCGGCGGCGGTGGAGGGCTCGCCGGCGGCGCCTGCGAAGAAGACAGCTGCGCCGGTCTCGCCGTCTCCACCGCTTGCCGCTGGTAGAAGAACCAGGCCCCGGCACCCACCGCCAAGGCGACCGCGACAACAGCGATCGGCAAACCAAGTCCGTGCGCCGCCTTCGCCGGTACAGCCGCCGTGGGGGGAGGCCGCACTGCTTCGCGCGGCAGGGTTGCCGCATCGGCCGCCCGCGCGACGGGATTGGCGATGATGGTGGGGTCGGAATGTCCAACCGGCGCCGCCGCAGCGGCAGACGCGATCGCTGCCGGCGCGGTCGTGGCGGGCACGGCCGCGGTGGCACGGAGCGCGTCGGCAAATTCCTGCGCAGTCTGAAAGCGCTCGTCGGCGCGTTTGGCGAGCGCCTTGCGCACCACGGCGTCCATGGCGGGCGGCAACTGAACGTTGAGCGTCGTCGGCGGCAGCGGATCCTCCTTCAAGACCTTTTGCATGGTCGTGGTCGCCGACCCGGAAAAGGGGCGCTCCCCGGTAAGAAACTGGTAGAGGATGACTCCGGCCGAGAACAAATCCGAACGTCCGTCCACCGGCAAGCCCATGATCTGTTCGGGAGACATGTAGCTCGGCGTGCCCATTACCGAGCCGACCTGTGTCAGGCTCGACGATTCGATGTGAGCAATGCCAAAGTCGGCGACCTTCACCGATCCGTCCGGTAACAGGAAGATGTTCGCCGGCTTGATGTCGCGGTGAACGACGCCTTGGCGGTGCGAATAGTCGAGTGCATTGAGGACCTGCAACATGATCCGAACAATGTCGGCGATTCTGAAGCGTTCGTTGGTCTCAAAGCACTCCTTGAGCTCACGGCCCCGGACAAGCTCCATCGCGATGTACCAGACACCGTTGTCTTCGCCAAAATCGTAGATGGCCACGACGTTGGGATGATTGAGCCTGCCCGCCGCCTGGGCTTCGCGGCGGAAGCGAGCGATCACGGCCGCAGGATCATCGCCGGCCAACTGGTCAGCGCGGATAGTCTTGAGCGCGACGACGCGCTTGATCAACGGATCGTAGCCCTCGTAGACCACGCCCATCGCGCCGCGCCCGATCTCGCGCCGGATCTCGAACTTTCCGATGCTGTTGATCTCCGCCATGGCTCGCTCCGTACGCGAAAACAGCGACGCCGGCGGTATGCCGGCGTCGGGGAACAGTATCCTTAGCTGGTCACTTGTACTTGCTGTCGATATCCCAGACCGACTTCTGCACCAGGCGCTGGACCATGGTGTCTAGCGACACCCCGCCCTGCTGCGACTGGGAAACACCAAGTGCGCCCGACGAAGTCGCACCGATCTCCATTTTCTCCTCGGTGTACCCTGTGGCGACCTGCTCGGTCGTCTCGGCATTGATGATCTTGTAGCGCATGCCGATGACCCAGACACTAGTCGCTTCATTCGAGTGCACCGAGCCGACGGCAGTACCGCCGACCGCGCCCGCCTCCGCGCCACCGCGCGAGCCACTGAAAACGCCCAGCAGCCCCGCCATCTGACCGAGCGTTCGGCCGTCGAACCCGGACTGGGCGGAGGCGACCTGTTCGGTCTTCAGAATGTCGAATTTCACGACGTATTTTGTGGTCTTGAGCTTCCCCATCCGCAGGAATTTGCGCGCTTGGTCCGGGTCTCCGAGGTTGTACGCCAGCTCGAATTCATTGAGCAGCGGCCCCAGGTTCGAGCGTTCCAAGACCGTGAAGTTGGCGCTGCTCATTTCGACTTCGCCGAAGTCGGCGATGTTGTTCGCGGTGAACTTCTGGAGAAAGGTCGCATTGTTGCTCTTAATTTCCCCTGGGATGACGATAACCGCCGGGCCTTTCTTGCTGGCGTTGGTATAGGTGACCGGTTGATAGATCGTCTGGTCGGCTGCGGCGTTCGCTTTCTGCGAGGTTTCCTTGCCAGCAGTCGGCGACGGATTGCCCCAGGTCGGCTGCCCGGACGCGAGTGTCGCCGCCCCAAGAAGGGCCGTCGCGAAGAGAAATTCCGTACCGATAATGGAAGCGCGATGTCTCATGGCCAATGCACTCCTTTCGAGGTTGAATCCGTGACTGAACCTAAGTTTACTGCGGTGCCGGCTTCCTCGCAGCGGCCGGTCCGGCGTTACGACAATAATCCGCGTAGAGCGTAGGCACCACCTCGTCTGCCTTTTCGTTTACCAGCGTCAGCGCCATCCGCTCGACGTTCGCACCCGCATACGAGCTCGAACTTGCCTCGGTGTCGGAAATCACCCGACCGTTGCTGCCGTACAGGGTGAACTTCATGTTCACCGACACCTGGTTGACTGCCATCAGTGGATTTCGCGTGGCCTGCGACGAAATCAATCCGCGCAGAACGAACGCGGCACCGAGTCGCTTTGAGGCGCTGAGTGCCGCATCTGGGTCGTTCTTGAAGTACGCATCAATTTCGGCCTGGGCGATTTGGCTGCGGATCTCCTCCGGCGTATAGGTCTGCAATCCCAACGCGCGCAGGCGGGTATTAATCGCCTGGAAGTGCGGTCCATAGTTCTGTTGCCGCGCAGCAATGATACCGTTGGACTGTTGCTCTCCGATCACGACCATGATCTTCTTGCCCTTGATCGCGGCGCGGCACGGCGTCGACAGCTGCTCCGCAATGCGGCTCTGGCGTGCCTCTTGTTCTTGGCGGTCGGAGTCGTCCGGCTGCGAGAACTTGAATCCCTGTGCGCCCGCTGGTCCGGACCCAACCTGGGCGAGCAGCGCCAGCATCGCGAAAGCGTGTCTTGGTGACATCCGTTTGGGGAGATACGGTCGGTTTGTCAGGTTAGCTCAATGGCGCCCGAAAATCCATACGGAATATCTGACAGGCTCCCTCTGAGGTGGCAGTTTCTAGATTGGCGCGCCAAGCACCGACGTGATTGAATCCCAGACGATCGACCCTACCTACGGTCAGCCTGTCAGGGAAGCGTCTCAAGAACATTCACGAGCAATCACCGATGAACCAGGACCTTTTGGCAATCGTCAGCCATTATGGGCTCGCCGTCGTGTTTGGCAACGTGCTGCTCGAACAGCTCGGCGTCCCCCTGCCGGCCGTCCCGATCCTTGTCGTCGCGGGGGCCATGGCGGTGAATGGCAAGCTGTCGCTGTTTGCGGTGGTCACCGTGGCGATAATCGCCTGCGTCATTGCCGACGGCACGTGGTACCTGGCCGGGCGTTATTTCGGCAACCGCGTGATGAAGACCCTGTGCCGGATTTCGCTCACCCCGGACTCGTGCGTCAGTGAAACGCAGTCGAGGTTCGAGCGCTGGGGCATCAACGCGCTGGTGATTGCGAAATTTGTTCCCGGGCTAAGTCTGATCGCTCCACCTCTTGCGGGCGCCACCGGGGTCGGCTGGGTCCGGTATTTGCTCTTCAACACGATGGGTACCGCTCTTTGGGTGGGCGCGGCAGTCGGCGGCGGAGTGCTGCTCGGGCCGCAGATCGACCGACTGCTGGCATACGCCAACCGGTTCGGCACGATCGCGATCATAGTGCTTGGCCTGTTACTGGCGACGTACATCGCATTCAAATGGTGGGAGCGGCGCAGTTTTTACGCGATGCTGCGCATGGCGCGTATCAGCGTCGACGAGCTGTACCGTTTGATGGATGCTGGCCGTGCGCCGGTGATCGTCGACGTGCGTACACAGACAGCGCGTGCACTACAACCGCGGCGCATTCCCGGCGCGCTGCACGTCACGCTACAATCCATCGCTGAGCACATCAAGGATCTGCCGCGGGATCGCGACATCATTCTCTACTGCACGTGCCCGAACGAGGCGTCTGCCGCGCAGGCTGCAAAGCTGCTCTTCGACGCCGGATTCATGCGCGTGCGCCCATTGCTGGGCGGTCTTGACGCCTGGATAGCCGCGGGGCATCCGGTCGAGTCCATCGCCATCGAAGTGGGACGGTTGATCGAAGCATTGCCCGGCAGCATAGATCAAAGATAGCCGTCCCCAGGGCCCGGGGGCAATGATCGAGACTCTCGCCGCCCTGGCAGAGCGAAACCGCTGGTTGCGGATCGGCTCCGCGTCGGAACGAGTCCTACCGGCCGGTAATGATCTCCCACAGATGAAAGAGCGGGCGTCCGATTGAACGCTGGGCACCGGTCAACATAGATTACTATGACAGTGTTCCGTCCGGACCGTGGCCCCCGAAAGTGGCCGCCTGACAAAAAGGGAGCGAATATGTTGGCACTTCGCCGCGCAGCCTGCGTTGTGCTCGCCGCTGCGTCTTTTCTCGCACCACAGACGCAGGCAACTTCATTCTCAACCGATCAAAGCGACCTTTGGTACATCGCGGGTGAGTCCGGATGGGGACTGCAGTTGGTGCAACGCGCGTCGATTGTTTTTGCGACCCTGTACGTCTATGGACCCACAGGCGAACCGATTTGGTACACCGCAACGCTGGATTACACCGCCAGCAACACCTGGACCGGAATTCTGTATGCGACAACCGGCCCTTATTTTGCCACCGTGCCATTTAACCCCATGCTGGTCGGGTATAGCCCGGTTGGAACAATGACCTGGGCGGCACAAACGGCGGAAACCGGCACGCTTACGTATAGCGTAAGCGGGACAATGGTTGTCAAGAATATGGTTCGGCAGCTCCTGGTACTTGACGACTTCAGCGGTCATTACGCCGGCGGCTTTCATAAGGTCGTAACGGGCTGCACCAACGCAACCCTTAATGGGACGTCTGATGTAATGGGTACGATCGACGTTACACAGGATGGCACGACGATCAGCATCGTTGAGACCTTTCCGGCAACCGGTAGCAGCTGTACGTACAGCGGCACACTGTCACAGGCTGGTCAGATGGGGTCGGCCCAACTCTCATTTAACTGCATCGACAGCACCGGAGGAACAGGGTCGATCGACCAGATGCAGGTTACCCCTTATGCAATCAGCGGGAGCTTTTCCGCCACGTACACCAATCCGGCGGGCTGCCAAAGCAGCGGCTGGTTCGGCGGATTCCGCGGTACGACATTCTGATCACGGGCAGCCTTTGCCAGGGCCCGCCGAGGGATCAAGTGTCGCGTGCCAGCCCGGTGGCACGCACGCGAGCCCGTCCCCTTCTCGATGACAACGGACGTGGACCCTGCGCCAGCCGCGCACCCAACATCTTCAGGCCCCGTCCCGCTGACGGTTGCGATTGACGGTCGGGGCGAGCGGATAACCCTTGCTGGTGCGCTCGGTATCCGAACGCTTGCCGAAGCCCAGAAGCTTCTGCGGCCATGGCGAGCAAGAGGCAAGCGCGCAACGCTCGACATTGGCAAGCTGAGCGATCTTGACACCAGCGGTGCCCTGTTGCTGTGCAACCTTCGTGACCAAGGCGTGGAATTGACCGGCGTCCGGGCCGAGCACAAAACGCTGCTCGATCTTATCGGCGGCCTCGAGCTCCGCCCAATGCCCAGGCCGGAGCCTGTCTCGAGATGGCGCCAGCTCGTCATCCACTTAGGTCAACGCGCGGACGACGCCTGGCATGACGCCCTGGACGTCATCGCTTTCGTCGGCCAGGCAGCGAGCTTGATCGGTTACGCGGTGATTCATCCGCGTTCCGCACGGCTACCAGCGATTGCTCGTCACGTCTCGGAAACCGGCATTCACGCACTGCCGATCATCGCGTTGTTGGCCGTCATGATCAGCATCGTCATTGGCTATCAGAGCATCGCGCAACTGCGACCGTTCGGTGGCGAGGACTTCACCGTTAATCTCGTGGCGGTGTCGGTCTTGCGGGAAATGGGGGTTTTGATCACTGCAATCATGGTAGCCGGACGCTCGGGCTCCTCCTTCGCCGCGGAGATAGGCGTGATGAAGTTGCGGGAGGAAATCGACGCGCTCAGTGTGATGGGCATCGATCCCATGCAGGTCCTGGTGGTGCCGCGGTTGATTGCCCTCGTAATCGCCCTTCCGCTGCTGGCATTTTTCTCCGACATTATGGGTTTGCTTGGTGGCGCAATGATTTCCCTGTCGCTTCTTGACGTATCGCCGTTGCAGTACCTCGAACGTGTTCGGAAAGCAGTGGATGGCTGGGATCTGTTCGTCGGCCTGTTCAAGGCGCCAATCTTCGCCTTTTTCATCGGAGTCATCGGTTGCATGCACGGGCTCAGGGTGACGGGCTCGGCGGAGAGCGTTGGCCAGGAGACGACTCGTGCGGTGGTCAAGGCAATCTTTCTAGTCATCGTGCTGGATGCATTGTTTTCCATCTTGTTTGAACAGCTTGGCATATGAGCGCCCAGAAGCCGACCGGTGAACCGATACTTTCGGCGCGTGGCATCGTCAACCGCTTCGGCAAGCAGGTCGTGCACGACAAGATCGACCTCGATATCCTTCCGGGCGAAATCATCGGCATCGTAGGCGCGTCGGGTTCGGGTAAATCAGTTCTGCTCAAGACGCTCATCGGCCTGCGCCGGCCGAACGCCGGGGAGGTTCTTATGAGCGACAAGAGGATCGAGGCGATCAGCCCGGCGGAAAAGGCCGCGCTGATCGGCGTGCTGTTTCAGCAAGGCGCGCTGTTCTCCTCGCTCTCGGTGGCCCAGAACATCATGGTTCCCATGCGCGAGCATTCCGATTTGCCGACGGAGGAGCAGGAAGTAGTCGCCACGATGAAGCTCGCGCTCGCTGGTTTGCCGGCCGATACCGGGATCAAGTTTCCCTCCGATCTGTCAGGCGGCATGGTCAAACGTGCCGCGCTGGCGCGAGCGTTGGCCCTCGACCCAAGCATTCTTTTTCTCGATGAGCCGACATCCGGACTCGACCCCTTGCTCGCCAGCGGCATCGATGCGTTGATCCTCAAGCTGAACCAAAGCCTGGGCATCACCGTCGTCGTGGTGACCCACGACCTCACGACGCTGTTCACCCTCTGCGACCGTATCGCCGTGCTCGTGGAGAAAACCGTCACGGTTGACACGCCCGGTAACCTGATGCGGTGCGACCAACCGTGGATTCGCGAATTTTTCCACGGGCCGCGGGCAGAAGGTGCCAAACGCGGTGCGCAAGGCGCAAGGAAAGGACACCATGGAGACGGATAGACACTATTTCATCGAAGGATTGTTTGTCATCGGCTCTTGCATCGCCGCGGCACTATTTGCCATCTGGCTGGTCGGTGCCGGCCATCGCGACGATGTGCTCTACCGCATTCATTTCGCCGAGTCAGTGAGCGGCCTGGCGGTTGGCGATCCCGTGAAGTTTCACGGCGTCGATGTCGGCACGGTCAAGGCCATAACCCTTGATCCGACCGACCCGCGCTCGGTGCAAGTTGACATCCGTCTGCGCAAAGATGCGCCCGTCAAGACTGATACCAAAGCCACCCTAAAGCTGAAGGGCATTACCGGTGTCGTCTTCATCGAGCTGGATGGCGGCAACCCCGACGCGCCCACCCTGCTTGCGTCCACAGGCCCGGGTCAAGTTCCCGAAATTCCCTCGGAGAAAAGCTCCCTCAACGTTGCCTTGGATTTGCTGCCGAAGCTGCTCGAGAGATTCTCTTCCATCGAGGTTCAGGCAAGAAAGGTGCTGACGGACGTTGGTGGCGTAACAAGCGAGATCAAGGAAAACCCTTCGGTATTGCTTTGGGGGTCAAAGGGAAAGGCCGCCCCGGTGGACAAGAATGCGCGGGGTCAACGCTGACTTCGCCAGACGGCGCCTGGGAGGCGTTGGCCCGCATAGAAGTGGACAAATGCTCCCCTCCGAGCCGTGGCACAGTAGAGGGGTGATTATTCCAACCGGCGGATTACATTGCGTTGTCGGAAAAAGAACGCTCTTTGTCCGCGGGGCTCGGGTGGCAAGGCGCTTGCGGGTTCCGAGAACGAAGAAACTACTGACTACTGACCCTTCGCGCCTTCTTCACGATGTTCGCCACCTCCATGACCGCCCTGCGAGGGACCCTGTGGGTGCACCTCGTTCTGCGCATGCGGCGCGCCACCGCTTGGACGAATACTTACGTTGCTGGCGTGCGACGAAGCCAGACGCGGGTTTGCGTTTTCGGTTGTGGCACGATTTGTCGCAATAGCGCTGCTCACCGGTTCCCTGGCGCCGACTGAGGCGTGTTCTCGAGTGGGTAGCGGTTTCGCCGTCGCGGCTACAGCCGGGGGGGGGTGGTTTGCAACGTTGGCATGTGCAGGGCCCATTGCCCCAACTACATGGTGATTTTCATTTGCCGGTTGCTTGGCTGTCGCGCCTACCGGCGGAGTGTGGTTCGAGACATTGGCATGTGCAGGGCCCATTGTCCCGACTGCATGGTGATTCTCATTTGCCGGTTGCTTGGCTGTCGCGGTTACCGGCGGGGTGTGCTTTGCAACGGTGGCATGTGCAGGGCCCGTTGTCCCGACTGCATGGTGATTCCCAATTGCCGGTTGCTTGGCCGTCGCGGTCACAGCTGGCGCAGCACGGTTGACCGACGCCAACTGCCCCCGACTGGACTTTGCTGCTTGCTCATGTTGTAGCTGCGCTGGCATCGCCGCCCTATGCTCATCGTGCTCCGCAAGACGCTCCTCCGCCGTCGGCCGGGCGGATAAGCCCCCGCTGCCTCCGTTATAACTCACGCGCGTGGCGTTTGCGTTGCCAATTACCGGCTGATCGTAAGTATTGTGGATATTGGTCCGGTTGATATTATTGACCGCCGTGTTGTACATGAATGTGCCGTTGTTCCAGCGCCCGCCCTGATAGCCCGCGCCGCTATAACCAAAACCGTAGTCGACACCGCCGTAAAATCCAACGTGCCGTCCCCAGTAGCCCGCGTGCCACACATAACTCCCATCGCCCCATCCCCAATAGCCCGGGGTCCACAACGCGCCCACAAACGGTATCAGGACCCACATCCCTGGAACCCAATAATATCCGTCAGGACCATACGCCCAATAGCCTGGGGTCCATATATAGCCTGGCCCGGGCGCAAAGGGCTGCGTGTACACGGGCAGCAGCGGTGGCGCTAGGTTGACCGACACAAAGACCGCCGCGGACGAAAGGCTTGGCGCCCCAATGGTCAAGATCGCGAGCAGCAGGACACGAACAAATGGGCCAACTAACAGGTTCTTAATGGCGGTCTTCATTTCATCACTCTCCGCAAATCGATGAACAATCACACTCCATATTCTTTGCGCTCGGGGTGTCGTTGACTATCGGCATCTTACTGATCCTGATGTAGGCCGGACAGGTAGCGGGTATAGGAAAATGTGGATGCGTCTCGTCGCGGCAATGCTGAACGCGGGAAGCGGTATGCGGGCGCCCCGCGACATGGAACCCGCGTTCAATCTCACCCTCGTCGCGCTCAGGGCGACGGACTGCGCGCCACTGGCAGGCACCCGTGGGGCGGTGCGACGCGCGTCGCGGTCTTCGAATCGACGCTCCGCCCGGCTGGCGCGCCCAGCCGCCCGCGAATTGCCGCTCACCATTGCCAGGCACGCGCCAGTCGGTTGCGCACGTTCCTACAAGCGAATCAGCGCCGATCCGATTCCGCGTGCGACCGAGTCGGCTTACAATATTGTCGCCAATTCAGAACTACGGTGCACGACGGTTTATACAGGCTCCGACAAACCCAATGAATAGTGGAGACATCGTGACTATTAATCTTGCTGTTGGGCCCGTCGTTTCGTTGATTGCCGGTGTACTGATCCTCATCGTTCCACGCCTGCTTAATTACATCGTTGCGATCTATTTGATCGTCATCGGTTTAATCGGAATCTTTGGCTGGAGCGGCACGCATATTCATCAAACGGCGATCGATGATGGCCGGTTGATGACCGCGCCCGCCTTGGTTGCCGTCTCAGTACCGGTGCCGCTGCAAATCAGTCGCGATCGCGTGCCGGGGAGCGATCGATGATTCGAAAGCTCAAATCCGGCGGGTACCGCCTGTATTCACGCAAGAAGAATCCGGCGACCGGAACAGCGAGGAATCTCGGGACTTTCGCTACACGCGAGGCGGCAGAAAAGCACGAGCGCGAGGTTCAATATTTCAAGAGCCTGGACAGACGTGCCCGCCGCCAAGGTAAGGCAGTGTTCAATGCGATCCGGACTAACGGACACCACGCGCGTTCGTAGGCAGCTTCTCACGCTCGAGTCGCTCCGGGTGCTGGTGAACATCGAAATCTGCGTATACACTGAGTGCCAAGGCGTGCAGTTTCGCCGTATTTTTGTCACGGAGCCCGATTCATTTGGCTGCAATTGGCAGATCGAGTGGCCTATTATGCACGCGGCCATGACGGAGCCCTGTCGCACGCAGCTTCGCACGGTCATCGAGCAAATCCAGGAGCGTTACAACGTGGCGCACTGAGTGGCCGCTCCGATCAAGGCCCAACCCGCGGTGAGAGCTCTGTCAGCAAGCATTGCGGCAGTGCGTCAAGGAGCAGGATCGGAACGAGCGTCAAGTGACTGTTGCGCCTCTGGTCCTGTCGGCACGCACAGCATGCCACGCGTTCTGAGTCCTGCAGAAGTTCTGGCAAGCGGAGTCTCCGCCGAAGGTCCCGGGCTGGTGCCCCCTCTTATTCCGTGGCCGAGGGCATGCGGACCGCAGCGGCCCATCTGACCGACTCCGATATACTTACGCTTGCCACCTACCTGTTTCTCTTGAGCCTTGATATGACGCACGGTCAACCTTTCGAACTGACGATGGCAGTAAGTCCCGCCGACCACGCGATGGGGCCGCCGCACGCACCAGTCACGGTTGTCGAGTATGGCGACTTTGAATGTCCTAACTGCAAGCAAGCCGCCCCTGTGGTCAAGCTACTGCTCAACCGGTTCAGAGAACGAATGCGGTTCGTCTATCGCCATTTCCCACTGGAGGAAGTGCATCCGCACGCGCTTAACGCGGCAGAGGCATCAGAGTGCGCTGCCGCGCAAGGCAAGTTCTGGCCTATGCATGATCTGCTGTTCAATAACCAGCCCCACCTGAAGCTCAACCAATTAAGCAGCTACGCCGAACGACTGCAGCTCGACATGGCCCATTACACCGTGGACATGAAGGACCACAATTATCTACAGCGCATTCGAGAACACGAACAGAGCGGTCGGGATAGCGGGGTTCGCAACACGCCAACGTTTTTCGTCAATCGCAGGATCCACGACGTATCATTTGGCGCGCAACGTCTTTTCGAAGCAGTCGAAGCAGTATTGAGATTTCCCCCTCGGACAAGGCGGAGTTGATCCGCCCGAACGCGCCGCCCGGGCATGACGCTTGAATTGGTCGACGCGGCGACAGCCGCGTCCGGCTATCCAGGTGCGGGAACTTCATGGCGCAGTTCGCCTCAATTCCATTTGGGCTGATGTTTGCGGTGCAATGGTCCGCGTTACCGTTGCGCCACGCCAGGCTCATCCCTCCCGCATTGACTCGGCGTCCGCTGGAGATGAACGGAATTTAATGATCTGTCAATCCAGGGTCAATGCGGCTTCCTTTACTGTCTGATGACGCGAACCTTCGATGGGTCCGCGTCATCACGCAACGAAAGGAACTCCAATGACTTGCAATGTGCAAACACTGACGAAGAGCTTTGTTGTGGCGGCCGCGCTTGCGGCAGTTGTTTCGGGATTGGCATATGCCGACGAGGGCGGTGCAGTGGCTGGACCATCGGAGGCTCAACTCCAGGCCGCGGCGTCCGAAGGGCCAGCGTGGCATCCCCCGCAATCGGTGTACGACGAGTCCCCCTCGGCATGGCGTCAGAGCAATCCAGACGGGTTATCCATGCGCGAAATGCAATCGATGTGGGGGACGTGGGCCGGACAGTTTCGCCTGAACCAGCCGGTATTCAGCAACGCTTCCGCAGACGAGTCCTTCAAACAGAGCCACCCGAATGGATTGTCGGCGCGTGAATTTCAGGCAATGTCCTCCGACGCGTCCGCATGGCAGCTGCCGACGAGGCCGCTAACCAGTCCGCTTGCATCGACGAATGAGCCCCGTGTTGCGATAAGCGCCGGCAATTGACGCCAGGTGTCTGGCTATGTTGCATAGCACATAAGCTCGGCCTGCACCCGGAGACCATCAGCATCCGTATGGCGGCGCCCCCCCGCCAATGGCGCCGCGCATTTGCAACGTCGAGACTATAGGCTAGGCCAAGCAGCGGTTGTCGAAAAGCTATGCGCTTTCGCTCTGCTGCTTAGGCCCATTGCTTTGCCTTGAAACTTTCGCGCTCTCGATCGCCTTCTTCCATACGCGCGGCGACAAAAGCTTCTATCCCCCGGCATGGTCGCGCCTATACCACAGCGTATACTTGACGCCCCCGATCGCCGAGGCCGCGAGCCCAATGAGCCACTATCACTGTATCGTATGGATAGACCACCGCGAAGCGCATGTTATCGAGTTCAACCCGAGCGACGCAGAAGCGAGTGTCATCCATCCAAAATCCAAGCATCAACACTTGCACCACAAACACGGCGTCGTGGGCTCGGGCAAGGTACCGGAGAATCATGCGTACTATCAGGCCGTCACGGACGCAATCAAGGATGCTGGTGAAGTCTTGATCGTTGGGCCGTCCACCGCCAAGCTTGAGTTCTTCAAACACCTTCAGACGCACGCGCCGGCGATAGCCGGGCGCGTGGTGAGTGTCGAAACGGTAGATCACCCCACCGACGGTCAACTCTTGAAGTTCGCTCGCCGCCACTTCGTGGCCGATGACCGGATGCGCTCCCAGACCTGACTGGGTCGAGCAGCTAACAGGGGCAATGGCAGCGCGCAACCATCGCTAAGCGGCAAGTTTTGCAAGCTGTTGCCGCGGGATAATCCGACGGGTCTTGCCGTCAAAAACTGAAAAACTTGGCGCGAAGGTCTGCTTCATACTCTGCCTTCGCCGCCTTGGCCTTATTGCGAGCATCTTACTCCCGAAAATGCGCCTGCTCCCAGCGCTCAATTTGTGTGACTGAATGGATCTTGACGCTCCCTTCCTTGCCGGGATTCCGTTCCTTGCTTTGACCCGTCTTACAATCTCTGCAACATTCCACGGTCGTTCAGGCCACGAAGCGACAAATCGACTGCGGAGACCTGGTATCCATATTGCGACCGCGATTGAGATGGTCCTCGATTTCCGCGGCGCAACCGATCATGCGCCCGTAAAGGAAGACGGTGAACGCCGCGGTCTCCAGTGCCTGTTCGGGCAATGCTCCGGCTCGATACCGCGGCCAGAGCATCTTCAGGAGAAGCGCCGCGATCAGCGCGTCGACGTTGACGCAGAACACGTTGCGCGTCGCACCTGCATCGAACAGTGCCTGCACCAGCGTACGGTAGAAGTCGTGAAAGACGTTGTATTCGCCGCGAGCTTCAAATAACTCGCGCACGAATTTCTCGCGCGGGTCGATGTTTACCGGCTTGCCTTTGAATACCGGATGATTGATGCAAGGTATTGCCTGACCTTGCATCGCACCCAGCTCCTTGCTCGAAGCTCTTTGCACCGCATATTCGCGGGCGAACTTCGTTGCCATGGCAGCGAGATCAAGGTTGTGCTCCTTTTGGCCAGGGTCTCGCAAGTCGACGCCACGGAAGCGCTCAATTAGAAACGCGACACCCTCGTAGCCATTGCCGCCGTGCGCGTAGCCGGAGTGCGTCAGGAAACCTATCATCGCCTTGTTGAGCTGGATTCGTGACGGCGTCTCGGGGCCATCCGACGACACGGCGCCCTTGGCGCCCTGTGCGGAAATGGCTCCGGGGCCGTTGGTGAGCAACAAGCCGACCAACGTTTGGAATGAGAATAGGTCGGATGCCGTCGGCTCCTGACCCAACAGTGCCGCGCAGGCTACCTCAGTGAGCGAGCGCCGGCCAATAATATCGACGTTGGCAATGCCGCAAAAACGCTTCGCTTCGTGCCGCGACGCATCGACCGACGCGCCGATCAGCGTCGCGAACAGGCGCATCCACCACGGAAGATTCTCTGCGCTGACGCGCGAAATGCGCTTGCGCATAAGGGGTCCCCAAGCGAGCGTCGTGGTGATTGCCGCAAGCACTGCATCGGCTGTCGGGTAGCCGCCCAGGCTGCGCACGAAGCGTACGAACACCGACTTTGCCTGTCGCGCTTCGACGCCGGCGAGCATCGCCTCTGCGCCGGCGTCGCGTTGGTCGCTGACCAACGCGGCGCGTATGCTCGCATCAGCCGCTACCTTGCGGAGATCGAAGTTCTCGTCGGCGGCGTCGGTCAGTCTGGCCGCGGCGAACCGGTCGATCAGCAAGCGCGCGACTGCGCGCGCCCCATCGACGCGCCGCGGCCCGACAATAGCAGCTGCGGCGCAGAGAACCGTGTTTGGTGCATTCCCCGCAGCGCGCGCAGCATCGGCCGCGGCCAATTCGGGAGTTCCATGCAGGTTGATCCCCGCACCGATGGCAACATTGATCAGCGACTGATCGTTGACGCCGTCCATCTCGTGCAACAGCGCCAGCGCGATATTCGACTCGATAGGGTGTTGCGCCGCCTCCAGCATGGCCACGTTGTACAGGCTCGTGACTTGCGTCTGCGCGTCCATCTGTGAGGCGCCGGATGCATCCTTCATGTTCTGCCGCGGTGGCACGCTACCAATTTGCCGGTCGAGCTGCGCGATCTGCTCGTTGTAGGGCGGCATTGCCTCGACGACGACGAGATCGAGCGCAGGTGGCAAGGTCAACCCCTGGCTCGACGCGAACCAGGGCTTCAGCGCGAGGCTGCCTTCCGGGGCGAAGTCGGTGCGTGTCGCGTTTTCGCGCATGACCGCGGTCATTGCCGCAGGGATGTGCGCAATGTTAGTCACCAGAGCGCCGCGGGCGGAGAAGACCGGATTGTCCGGTGTAAAGATGCCATCGACGCCAAGCTTGTCCATGAACCACCGCTCTTTGGATAGCGCGTCATCACCGCCTCCCGACATCGCTCCGGCATGACCCACCGCGCGCGTGAGCTTTATCTTCCAACGCCCGACCACGCAGGCGACAATCGGTTTGGTGAAATCGGCGTCCAACTCGTAGTAGCCACCCGGTTCGACGTAGAGTACCGCCGCCTTACTGCGGGCATCGTTGGCGAGTGCGAACGCGAACTCCGGCGCAGCAAACTGAATGTATACATCCTTTCCACTCGAAATGAGTGTCGTAGTGCCCCAGCCGGCCATGCGCAGGTAAGTCGCAATCGTTGTCGTGAAATTGCCAGAATTGGAGAAGATCGCAATCGAGCCCTTGCGCAGCGCTTCCTCGGGATTGTCGCCACCGAGCGCGCCCCCGATACGCACGTGGTTCCAGGAGTCAGCCACACCGAGACTGTTGCCGCCGAAGATGTCGATGCCGTTGGCCTGCGCCATGGCCCGGATCTCGCGCGAATCCCGTACCGACAGTTTCTCCGTGACGATAAAGATCTTCCTGAGGTCAGGGTTGACGCGGATGAACTCTGCCACACCGTCGCGTGCCGCCGAGGGTGGCAGGTAGACTACGCCGCAGTTAAAGCGGTGCCCGGCGGCTAGCCCTTCAAGAACGTTGTTGAATACGGGCACCGGGCCAAGTTTGGTCTCCAGGACCCGGCCCCGCTTTCCCGGAGCCGTGCCGAATACGACGTTGCCTCCGGAATACGTGTGGCCAATCGGTGTCACGTCGCTTGACTCGCTGCCAAGGATGTTGAGGACGCAGACGCGATCTTCGCGCGTCGCTACCTGGGCAAGCGAGCTGATTCCCACGTAGTACTTGAAATCGCCGACACCGCGCTTGTTCATCGCAAAGCTCCCGCCATTGCCCTCTCCGTCCGACTCTGGGTTTCCCTCGCGCGAGCTACGATGCAGCTTCGGCGATCCTCAGTCTGGCCCCTAACTGCGCCCGTCCACCTGCCTTCATCCATGCATCGACGGCCTTTGCGTACAGGATCACTTCGCTCATGTCGGAATCGAAACCAAAGATGCGATAAGGAAGACCCAGCGCTTCCAGCGTGTCACGCATTGCCCCCATGCCACGAACGAGGTTTGGGCCGCCCCTCCCAATAACTACGTAGAGCGGCGTCGGTCCATGCGCGCTAAAATGCTCACGCAACGCATCGGCCATCGCGCGCAGCGTTTCGAATATATCGGTGTTGTTGGACTTGCCGCCAATGATGAACAGCACGTTGCTCTGCTTGAGCCAGTGTTTGAAGCAAATCTGTGCCACCTGTTTCATCTTCTCGTATGGCGGGTTGCCGCCAAAATCGGAGGAGATGATTGCATCGTCTCCGAGCATCTCCGACACCAACGAGTTCGCGCCACCGCCGAAGGTTGGGGCAAGGATGGTCCCCTTGTCGTTGATGACGTAGACGTCGCTCTGGCCTTGATAGGTTCGCAGCTGATTGATTTCCTGCTCGAAGTCCGAATAGTCCACAGCGAATAGATGGGCCGGCAGGTCAAGCCGCTGCCAGCGCGGATCATCGCGGTCGAAGCCGCATTTGAAATCGCAAGCGACTGGAGCAAGGCGGCCGGCGCGATCCGGTCGCATGCGGATCGGATTGAGTTCGAGCGTGGTCATGCCGAAATCGTGATAGAGCTCCCACAGCTTCGGCAAGTGCTGCACCAAGGGCGAGATAATCGGCGTCGGCGCCTTGAGCGCCGTCAGGGCATTGGCAACAACGAAGGCCTTCAACCCTGTCAGCGAATCGAACGGGATTTGCGCAACCTGACTCTTGTCGAGCTCCTCGATGTCTATACCACCGTGATGCGTGAGCGTCATGGTCGGCGCACGAAAATGTGTCGAGTCGGATATCGCAAAATACACCTCGTGCTCGGCTGGCACCGCACCTTCGAAAGTCACGCCATTCGCCTTGGCTACGACATTGCCGACCCGATGTTCGACGAAGTAAAGGCGTTCTTTTTCCTTGAGCGCGGTTCTTAGATTCGTTGCTCTGCCAAGCAGCCCCGCCTTGCCCTTCTTACCGACGCCACCTTTGAAGACGGGCTTGACGAACACTGAACCGCAGCGGTCGATCAACGCTTTGATTTCTTCCTCGCTCGCTGAGGGCCCGAGCACTTCGGAGGTGGGAAAACCTGCGAACTTGAGAAGCTTTGCCCCGTACAGCATGCCTGTGATTTGCATTGCCTCCTCCTTTGAACCTGGCACTGGCTGCGGCAGTTGACCCGCCGTGTTGCTGCTTGTCGGGGCAAGCGTACCCACTGCAGTCGGTAGCGACACAATGGTGCTGCTTGAGTTCGTTTGGAGTCAAGTAGCCAAGACCTACGTGCGACCATACGGCGAAGGAAGAACAGCTGGAGACGAAGCCCGCGCAAGTGCGGGACAGTGGCGTCAAATCAGGCGCAGGATCCAGACAAACATGTGGAGTTAGGCGGACCACCGAGCGGGCCGGACGAGTCACGTGCGCTTGCGCAGAAAGACGTGAGTCGCACGTTCACCCGCGACGTACTTCGCGCATTCATAACCCAAGGCACGCAAATCGATGCCGCTTAAGAGGTGCTCCCCGGATCCGAGTAAGACTGGTCGGATAGCAAGATGTAGCTCGTCAATTAGGGCGGCGCGCAAATACTGCCGAATGGTGGATACGCCGCCGCCGAGGCGGACGTCACGGCCGCCCGCTGCAACGGTCGCATGCTCCAAAGCGGCCTGAATGCCTTCCGTGACAAAACGAAACTCCGTACCTCCCGCCATCCTGAGCGGTGCCCGCGGGTGATGCGTCAGCACGAAGACGGGTGTGTGATAGGGTGGGTCGTCGCCCCACCAACCCTTCCAGCTGTGGTCCGGCCACGGGCCTCGCACAGGACCGAACATGTTGCGCCCAAGAATCCAAGCACCGATTCCCGCAAAACCCTGCTCCGCGATTTCGTTATCGATTCCCGCCTCTCCATCGTCATAGCCATGCATGCTCCGCCACAAGCGCGTATGGAACAACCATTCCATCAACTCAGGGCCATTGACGCCGAGCGGGTGCTGGAGATCTTGGCTCGGCCCGGCGCCGTAGCCGTCGATGGAGATCGCGAAGCTTTGAACACGGAGTTTCGACACAACGTTCCCAGCTCTGTGAGTAAGACTGCCCAAGGTGGGCCACCTTCAAGTCCCAATTTTGGTATACAGGGCAGGAAAAGCAAAGAGCCGTTAGCGATGGCTAACCCTTTGACTTGATTGCTAGGCCGTGCAGGGATCGAAGCTGCGACCCACCGAGTGCGAGGCGGATTCGAAAACGTTCGCTAGTACGGAGGACCGCCCGCACTCGCCGCGGCAACTCCTTCAATCTCTCGCTTGATTCCGACCCCGCTCCGTTGCCATGATTGCATTTGCTCCCAACGGCTCAGTGCGATAAGGTCGCTCCAGGGAGCGTGCCGACCGTTGACCCAAGGCACCCGCTGACAAGGTGAGGGAGGCGAACGCGCAATGGAATTCTCACTCACGTCCGAACAGATCGAACGGCAGCGCCGCATCAGCGAATGGGCCGAGCAGTCCCTAAACGACGATCTCGAGGCGCGGGATCGGGCGCGGACGTTCAATCGCGACGGCTGGCGGGCATCCGCGCACCTCGGGCTGGTGGGGCTAGTCGCGCCTTCGCGGTACGGTGGAGCCGAGCTCGACCCGGTCTCGACGATGTCGGCCCTTGAAGCGCTCGGCCGGGGTTGCCGCGACAACGGGTTTAACTTCGCGCTCAACGCGCACCTCTGGGGCTGCGTGAATCCGCTCGCCACGTTCGGAACCGAGGAACAGAAGCTCCAGTATTTGCCGCGGCTTACAAGCGGGGAGTGGATCGGCGCGTTCGCCGCGACCGAACGTGAGGCCGGTTCCG
The DNA here is from genome assembly GCA_035939595.1 of Casimicrobiaceae bacterium. GTDB lineage: Bacteria > Pseudomonadota > Gammaproteobacteria > Burkholderiales > Casimicrobiaceae > PALSA-1003. Next base: position 49,461 of record DASZFQ010000044.1, on the reverse strand, counting down.
ACGTCTTCAGCCTGCAGACGCGGGCGACGAAGCGCGATGACGCATACGTGCTTTCGGGGGACAAGATGTTCATCACCAATGGGCCCGTGGCCGACGTGTTCCTCGTCCTGGCGACGCTCGATCCTGGGCGGGGTGCTTTCGGTTTGACCGCATTTCTCGTCGAGCGAGGGACTCCAGGGCTTCGGGTCGGCGAGTGCATCGACAAGATGGGGCTCTCGACAGCGTCGATGGGCGAGGTCGCGCTCGACGCATGCACGGTGCCGGCGCGCAACCGGCTTGGCCTGGAAGGCGGTGGCCTCGCGATCTTTAACCACATCATGGAGTGGGAGCGTGGGTTCATCATGGCGGTCGCCGTGGGCGCGATGGAGCGCCAACTCGAGGCGTGCCTGATCTACGCCCGCGAGCGGCGTCAGTTCGACCGGCCCATCGGCCAATTTCAGGTAGTTGCGGACCGCATCGTCGAAATGCGCGTTCGGTGGGAGGCGTCGCGTCTGCTCCTCTACCGCCTTGCGTGGCTCAAGCGGGAGCCGCGTGCAGCATTCGCGGAAGCCGCCATGACCAAGCTGAGCGTCAGCGAAGCATGGGTGCGGTCGTGTAAAGACGCGATGCGCATCTATGGCGGCTACGGTTATCTGACCGGAACCGGCGTCGAGCGCGACCTCCGCGACGCGCTCGGCAGCCTCTACTATTCGGGAACGGCTGAGATTCAGCGCCAGGTCGTGGCGCGCTGGATGGGAATCTGACGGACTTCGACGATGCTCCACCATCTCCTGATCGAAAGCGCGGCCAGGTATCCGGATCGGCCAGCGGTCGTCGACCGGGCGGAGTCGATGACCTATCGCGAGCTCGACGAGTCGTCGTCCCGTCTCGCTGACGCGCTTGCCGCGCGCGGCGCGGCGCCGGGAAATCGCGTCGGCCTCTACCTGGATAAGTCACTTCACGCGATCGTCGCCGTGTGGGGCGTGCTCCGGGCCGGGGCGGCCTACGTGCCGCTCGACGTCGCGTCGCCTATCAAACGGGTCGCCCGAATCGTCGAAAACGGCGAGCTTTGCGCCATCCTCACCACGCCGAAGCGATGGTCGATGCTCGCCTCCGCACTCGCGCTCCCGCCGGACTTCGTCGGCACTACGTGCGCAGCATCTCGTCCGGTCGAGATCGGGTTCGACTTCGAGACGTTGGACCCCTCGCGCGTTCCGGCCGCGGACTGCGGCGCCCGCCCCGAGGAGCACGATCCTTCGCACGCGGCGTACATCCTCTACACCTCCGGCTCCACCGGCCTGCCGAAAGGTGTCGTGCTGAGCCATCGCGCCGCGCTCTCGTTTGTCGATTGGGCGTCCGAGACCACGCAGCTCGTCCCGAGCGACATCGTGTCGAGCCACGCCCCGCTGCATTTCGATCTCTCGGTCTTCGACCTTTTCGCGACCTGCAGGGCGGGTGCCACCGTCACGCTCGTGCCGCCGGAGCTCAACATCTTTCCCCGCAATCTCGCGGATTGGATCGCTGCGCGGCGAATCACTGTCTGGTACTCGGTGCCTTCGCTGCTCGCACGACTCGCGCTCGCGGGCGGACTCGAGCGTCACGACTGGTCGCACCTGCGAGAGATCGTCTTCGCCGGCGAGGTCTTCCCCGTAGCGCACTTGCGCCGATTGCGCGAGCAGATCCCCGGTGCGCGCTACTGGAACTGGTACGGGCCGACCGAGACCAACGTCTGCACCGCCTACGCGGTGGACGCGCTCCCGCCTGAGCAAACGGCGCCCGTGCCGATCGGGAAAGCCTGCGCGAACAGCAAACTGCTGGTTCTCGACGACACGGGCTCGGTGTGCAGGCGGGGCGAAACGGGCGAACTCTATGTTAGCGGACCGGGCTTGATGACCCGATACCAGAGCATGCCCGAGGCCACCGCACATGCCCTCGTCACTCGCGGAGAAGGAGGCGACAGCGCCCTCTGGTATCGAACCGGAGACCTCGTGCGCGAGGATGCCGCCGGGTTGCTGCATCTTCTAGGTCGACGGGACGGTATGATAAAGAGCCGCGGTTACCGTATCGAACTGGGTGAAATCGAAAGTGTCCTGTACCAGCATCCCGGAGTGGCAGAGGCTGCGGCCATTGCTCTGCCCGACGAAGAGAGCGGCAACGTCATATGGGCGGCCGCCGTCGCCAGAGTCGGGCAGTCTCTCGAAGCCAGCAAGCTCCGCGCGTTTTGCGCCGAACGTCTACCAACGTATATGATTCCGCTTTCGATCGTGGTGTGCGGGTCGCTTCCGCGCGGAAGCACTGGTAAGGTCGACAGGCTGCGGCTGCTCGAGGAGATTTCCCATATTTAGGTCCATTCATCGTACCCGGTCGACGACGTGAAGCGTCGCGTCGCCTCGAGTCGCGACCGCGGCCACGCCAGAGTGCCTGCGTCGGCACGGAACGAAATGGGCAAGGCCGTCTGCGGACCCCTCGTCGGCACGCAGCTCGTGCATCTCAAATCTGGGATTGAAGAGTGGCATGCGTTCGCGGCCTCCCACCCCGACACGGAAACCTTCGAAGCGATATGAGCTATACCGACCAGCAAATCTTTGACACCCTCACGCGGTTCTTCTTGGAAGAAGGAATGAGCCGCGAGGCGGCCATCGACGTCACGCCCGATACCGACATCATCGGCGAAGGCTTGGTAGATTCGTTGGGCATCTTCAAGCTCATCGCATTCGTGGAAGAGCAGTTTAAGGTTACTATAGAGCCCAACGAAGTCCTACTCGAAAACTTCCAGACGCTCCGCGCGCTCAGGAACCTGATTGTGGAGAAACTGGGTAGACAGGTCGCGCTGTAGGCTCCGAGAGGGTTACCCAGGATGAGTACGGTTCCGGAATGCTGCGACGTGGTGGTGATCGGCGGGGGACCGGCCGGCAGTCTCGCTGCAACCTACCTGACGGGGAAGGGTTACTCCGTTGCCCTGCTCGAACGGCAGAGGCACCCTCGATATCAGGTGGGAGAGAGCTTGCTGCCGGACGTCTGGAAGTACTGCGACGCCGCCGGGGTGAGTGACGCGATCGCCGGCGAGGGTTTCGTGCAGAAGGCTGGAGGCAGCGTCGACTGGAACGGCGAGATGCGCCGCCTCTCGTTCGGCGACTTCGGGTACACGCGGCCCGCACTGCACGTGGAACGGGACCGCTTCGATCACATTTTGCTCGAGCGGGCGCGCGCGTCCGGCGCGTGGGTGGGCGAAGAGATCTCGGTCCTCGAAGCCGATCTCTCGCGGGCGGAGGAAGACGACAGTGTAGTCTCGGTGAGCTATCGGCCGGTCGGCGAAGACAACGTGTCGTCGATTCGTTGCCGCTACGTTGTCGACGCCAGTGGACAGAGCGGAGTCATCGGCAGGCAATTGGGACTGCGGGTGTTCGACGAGGCCTTCCGTTTCATGAGCGTGTGGGGCTATTTTGAGAACTCGAGCTATCTGGCGGCCGACGGCCTGATCTACCCCGCGCAGTCTGTATTGCAGGTCCCGCCGACGACCTACGTCAGTGCGCTGCCGCAGGGTGACGGATGGGCATGGCTCTGGCACATCATCCTGCGAGAGACGACGAGCATCGGCCTCGTCATTCCAATAGCGTGGGCGCGCGAGACCAAAGCAAGCACCGAGTCGTGGGAGGCCTGGTACCTCAGGCAGTGCGGCACAATGCCGCTCCTGCAGCAGTTGCTGGCCGGCGCGAGGCTCCGCCAGGGCTCGGTGCGGCTCGTACGGAACTACTCCTACCGGTCCAATCGAGTTGCCGGGCCGGGTTTCTTCCTGCTCGGAGACGCTGCAGGCTTTGTCGACCCGATCTTCTCGGTGGGCGTCGTGTTCGGCATGTATTCAGCCTACGCGGCTGCGCACACGATCGACCGTTGCTTTCGCCAGCGCGCCCGGCGCGACGAGCATCGATCAATTTTCGCGTCGCAGGTACAGGCGAGGCTCGAGCTCAGCCGATCGCTCGCGCTGCCCTACTACCAGGCGAGAGATGCCGGGCATGCGCAGGCGCGCGAGGCCATGGGATTCAGCAGCATGCAGGCGCAGGCGCTCATGTACGCCGCGTCGTCGCTGACGGATCGCTCCGCAAACTTCGACTCGATGGCCAATAGTCCCGAAGCGCGTCGGGCTGCAATCGATCGGGTGCGCCCGCTGGAGATTCTGCGTAAGTAGCGCCGATGAGGATGTGAATCGCCCGTGGAGGATTTCCTAAGACTGATCGAACGTCACTTCAGGCGGCATCTAACCTCCGAGCGCGATCGGCAGCGTTTCGACCGCGCGAAGCAGTTCGTCGACGAGGCAAAACGCTCTGGCGGAGGCGACCAGACGGCGTACCTCGTGCACGCTCGGTGGCTTAAGTTCCTTTGCAGCCGGACGCCCGTCCAGAGGGAATTTTGGCCTAGGGACGCCGACTTCCTTCATCACTTCGCAACGGTCTTCGGGTTGCCGCCGACCGAGAGGCGCGAATTCGTCAGCCTAAGCTTGCTGGGACGGCTTTGGCGGGCCTGGTGTTTCGATGAGCTCAGCAAAGCGCCGCCTGAAGTTGTGGCGCGACTCACCCGCGTCACGGGATGGGAGCATTTCGATCGATGCCGGCGGGACGGAGCGGGGCTCATCCTCCTGCCGCTCCACGGCCAACTCTCCCGCCTGTTCCAAACGTACCTTCGCCATCACGGGCATGACGGCCTCACCGTCGGTATCCCGAATTACGAGCTCGAGGCGAAGGGTTTTCGGACGCCGGCCGCAAAACGGTTCGAGCTCGCGCGGCAGATGCACGCAGCCAAGCATCTGCTTAGCCGAGGCGGAATAGCCCTCAATGCGCCGGACGCGCGCCAGAACCTCGACAATTACCGTTCAGTGGAGTTCTTCGGGCGGCAGCGCCGGCTCGCCGCCGGCTTCGCCGAGCTCGCGCTCAAGACGGGAGCTCACGTTATACCCATCGCCTTCCGATTTTCGCCGCGCGGGTTCTTCGTCCTGGAGTTCGGGGCACCCTTACACGGCCTCGGGGCGCATTCGACCCACGACGAGCGCGTCGACTCGCTCGTCGGGCAGTACGCGAGCTTCCTACGTAACGAGTGGCGCCGATACCCGTGGAATATCCGCTGGGATCATCTTCGATATTATTGCCAGCTGCCCGAGGTCGATCCCGGCGCGCTCGGCGAGAAGGCTCCTGCGCCCGGCCCGTCGAAGGCGAGATCCGAAGGCGCCCGCGAGGGGTTTGTGTGATGATTCGGTCCGCGCGATGTACAGTTCGAACCGCGCAGTTCGTCGTGTCCTGTCCGTTTGCAGGAGCGATCAGCCGGCGCGCGCAAGCCCTTCCGCAGTGATTTCTTGCAGAGTGCGGTTACGCGTCTCCATGCCGCCTCGCCGTGTATGCGGTGAGGATGTACGGTTTCACGACCGTTTTTCCTTGGTTCGAAGCCACGGTGACCGGATCGCCGTCGCGTCGCACCTGGTTCTCGGCGTCTCCGCCGCCGGCGTTTACAAGATGCGGGCGCAGTTGCAGTATGCTCGGGTCCACGGCGCAGTAAACGACCGTTAACGGAGCCTGCAGCATGAACGAAATCGTCCCCAATATTTTTACGTGGGCGTGGTTTTCCGAACCGCACGGGTACAACTTCAACGGCTACCTGGTTCGGCACACGGAAGGCAATCTGTGCATCGATCCGGTACTGCCGAGCGACGAGTCGCTCGCCGAGATCGCCCAGATGGGCGTGGCAAGAATTTTGCTCACGAATCGCAACCACTCGCGCGCGGCCAACGTGGTACGCGCGCGCACCGGCGCGAGGACACTCATTCATCTGGACGACGCCACTCATGCCCGAAGCCAGGGTGCGGAGATCGATGGGGAACTGAACGTGGGCAAGAAGATCGGTCCGTTGACGATCGTTGCCGATCCCGGCAAATCGCCCGGCGAGATCGCGCTGCACTGGCCGGAGCGGGGACTCCTGATCGTCGGTGACGCAGTTATTGGCAATCCGCCGGGACATTGCGGGCTGTTGCGCGACAAGGTGATGGACGATCCCGTGCGTCTCAGGCAAAGCGTGCGCGAGCTCCTCGAACTGGAATTTGACGCGCTTCTGGTCGGCGACGGGGTGTCGATTCTCCATGGCGCCAAATCCAGGCTTAGGGAGCTTGTCGATACCTTTACCGCTGCGTGAAGGCAACTCGACTAGCAACGCGACCCCTGAATTGATAGTGGGCGCTCGCAGCACCCAACCGCTCGTTCGCGGCCAACCCTAAGGCAACTCCTACAGAGCTGGGCGAAGCGCAGAGATTCAATGGTCGCCGGTACTGACTTGCTCGTATCAAGTGGGTGGCGTATGTTCCCATCAGTCTCGCAACCCGCCGCCTTCGAGCACGTGCGGCGTCATCTACAGGAGGTACGTCAATGAAAGCTATCATGTGGCCCATCGTCGCAATGGTGATGCTTGGCGGGATCGATACTGCCTCCGCTGCCGACCTCAAGGACGCGGTCAAGATCGAGATCGAGAGCACGGAGTCGCATTCGGGGATGGAGCCGGGAATGTATGTCTGTGCGGCAGGACACCTGCACATCAAGGGCACCGTGCAGAACCTCGCCGGCGTACCCGTGGGACCGATCAAGGTCGCCGGGAAAGTGTTTGATGCAGACGGCAAGTTGCTCGGTACCGCGACGGCCTCAACGAAAGCATCGGTGCTCAACCCCAACGACAAGGCCGAGATCAATTTGGAATTCCTCACGGTCACCGGACCGCTGATCAAACAGGTGAAGAACCAGGAGCTTGATGTTGTAGCGGTCGGGTCCACGCCGTAAAGTTCGGCCCCGTTGCGTGCACGCTGCGATCGCGCAATGAATTTCCAAAACCGACCGCAGTTTCTTGGCCTGGATTGCGAGTTGTCGCAGACGCCGTCCACCCGCTGGTGGCCTTGATGACCGCGGCCGAGGACGTGCCGACTCGGCCCGGACAGTTTGGCGCGGACACCGTCCGGGCGATGGCCGAGCGTTCGAGCAGCGGTCGAAATCAAGATTACTGAACCGCTGCCGTCTTCAACGATTGCGACATCGCCCGCAACTCCGTATCTTGCGTTTCACCTTTTCAGGTCAGCGTTCGCCCTTGATGTTGTCCAGCTTGCACCTCACCTACCAGCCAGGAATTAAGCAAGGGATGAACATCTTCAAGCACACGCTCCGATGACTCGTACGATCCAGAGTTTGGTACTGGTGCTAGTCGTAGTTGCTGTAGTCGGGATCGTCGCGAAGCGACTGAAAATCCCTCCCGCTATTCTCTTGGTACTTACCGGCGTCGTGCTCGCGCTCGTCCCCGGGCTACCAACGGTAAATCTCGCGCCAGAGTTGATTCTGCTTCTGGTGCTCCCGCCGATCGTCTATTCGTCCGCGGTCGCGATGAGTTGGCGAGAATTTCACTTCAATCTGCGTCCCATTTCACTGTTGGCCATCGGTTGCGTGCTATTCACGACTGTCGCGGCTGCCGCCGCGACGCACTGGCTCATGGGAATGCCCTGGTCAGTGGGCTTCGTCTTGGGGGCGATCATTTCGCCGCCCGACGCCGTGGCGCCCCTTTCGATCGCCCGCAGAATGCAGCTCCCCAGACGAATCCTCGTCATACTTGAAGGAGAAGGCCTCGCTAACGACGCCACGGCGCTTATCCTCTATCGCTTTGCGGTAGTGGCTGTTAGCGCAGGCGTCTTTTCGTTCGAGAAAGCTGCCGGAACGTTTGTCGTAATCGTTGCCGGGGAACTCCTGTGGGGAATCGGCGTCGGCTGGGCGATGCTGCATCTGCGCCGCAGGGTTGATGATCCGCAAATCGAGATCGTGCTCTCCATCCTGACGCCGTTTATCGCCTATTGGCCACCTCAGCATTTGGGTGGCTCCGGCGTGCTCGCTACGGTAGTCACCGGCCTCTATGTCAGCTGGCACGGCATGAGCGTGATCAGTGCTGCGACCCGTCTCCAGGGTATCTTCTTCTGGGATGTCCTGATGTACCTGGTCGAGGGCAGCATATTTCTCCTGACCGGACTGCAGGCACGCCCGTTGACAACCGGCATCGCTAGCTATTCGCTATCCGCGCTGGTCACCTCTGCCGCCGTTGTGAGCGTCGTCGTGATCTTGGCGCGTTTCGTGTGGATGTTTCCAGCGACCTATCTTCCTCGTCTGCTGATCCCAAGGATAGCGCGCACGGATCCGTCGCCGCCGTGGCAGTGGCCGTTCGCGCTCGCATACACTGGCGTCCGCGGGATCGTCTCGCTTGCCGCGGCACTCGCCATCCCGCTTGCAACGGATAGTGGTGACCCGTTCCCCGACCGCGATCTGATTCTCTTCCTCACCTTCTCGGTCATCCTGGTGACGCTAGTCGGCCAGGGCTTATTGTTACCGACCGTGATTCGCGCTCTCGGCCTTGACCATGCCGGCTGGCGCGAGCGCGATATCGACAGAGGTGAGGAATTGGCGGCGCGCCGACAGGCAATCGGGGCTGCCATCGCGCGTCTCAACCAACTGGTCGCGGAGCGCAAACTGCCGGAGGGCGTCGTTCAAACGCTTCGCGCCCAGTATCAGGAACGACTCAAGCATTTCGAGCACACATCGGATCTGGGGGACGGTCATCAGCTGTCGCCCGAACTTCCCGATGAAATCGAGTTGCTGCTGATCACTACCGAGCGGGACCGGGTGATTGAGTTGCATCGCCGCGGCACGCTGCAGGACGAGGCACGACGCCGAATCGAGCGGGAGCTCGACCTGCGTGAGGCGACGCTTGTAAATCATCAGCACAAGGAATGAGCGAACCCCATTTCGCTGGCTCGGTTGTCTTAATAAGTCGGTACTTATGCGTACCAAATCGAAGAAACCGCACCGTGCAATGGGGTGGGTGAAGGTATCTCCTCGATGACCGGTTACGGTGCCGCGCCCGGGGACGCGTGGGCGGACCCGTGGCCTACGTGGTCTGTCGGCCCAGGCTTGTGTGCGTGATCTCTTGCACACGTTGGTCCCTCGCGCTGCGTCTCCTCGGACTAACGCGATTGTCGAGCTAGTCGAGTTGCGCGCCGTGCTCAACGAGGTAACGCTTGACATCGTCGAAACCAACCGCGCCGGTCTTTTGACGATCGATCTCGTCGAAATGCTTTGCAATGAACCCCAGACCAGCGGCGATCGCCTGCTGCCGAGTCAGCAATCCGGTATGACTCACGTCGGCAGCGACGAAATCCTGTTTCAGCTTACGCTCGACCTGCGCGCGCAGCGCAACGCCTTCCGTAGGCGGCGCCGTGGACGGCTTGCGTGCTTCGGGCGGCACCCACGGATCACGCAGCGGTTGTTCCGTCTGGACAGACATCGGTTCTGCCGCGGCGACTTCAATCAACCCAATCAGGAGTTGAGCAGTGCCACCCAAGGCGACAGAAAGGAACAAACGTGAGATAGGGCGCTTAACGGGCGGTACCATTCTAGGGCTCCAGTCGATCCGGCTTACTGCGATGCCGTCGCACGCTGGTAGAACTGGACAAGGTCCGCCTTTTCCAGAACGCGCGCCTGATCGTCAAGGTAAGTCATATGCCCGCCGCGGTAAAACGTTTTCTGGACGTTTGGGCTCGTTCCCAACCGCGAGAGATCGGTCTCCGTCTGGAAGAACGGCGTGACCAAATCATGGTATCCGTTTAGCGCGAGTACTTGCAACTTGGGGTTCTCGGTCATTGCGGCGGCGAGGTCGGGGATAACGTCAGGCAACGCGAGTCCGTCATGCGCGAAGTTCCACGTTAGGATCGCATTGCTTAGGGCCGTGTAGGTAGACGGATTCGTGTACAGCAATTCCGAGGTTAGGTAACTGGCGATCGCGGTGACGAAAGACGACGAAATGAAGGTGCTCGACGGGTCGCCCCCGCTCGCCAGCATACTTCCTAACGGGGCAGACACCCGCGCGTCATACAGTCCGATCAACGTGCCCGGAAGCAGGTTGGTCTGGTAGAAACCTGGACTCAAGTTGAAGTTGGCCTGCCATTTCGAAAACGGAATGCCGGTCGTGTTCGATAACTGGACCAACAATGGCGCGCTCGGCGCGATGCCTGCAGAGAGAAACTGGGCGATGGCGGGGTCATAGCCGTTGGTTGTAAGCGTGCGTACCTGTGCGACGAAGGCCGGCAACATCGCATCCGGCGGGTTGGGGACGTCGAGGTTGTAATAGGCCCCGATGGCGCCGTATGTCGGGACATAACCGGCGCAGCTGACCGCGGTGTCGGGGAGAACGCCGCAATTCGCGTTGTAGTTCAGGATGGACGACTGCAGGACCACGCCATTCAGGCGGACACCAGCGGTCTCCAGCAAGAACGCCAACAGGGCGCTGCGCGTTGTGCCGTAGGACTCTCCGAACAGGAAGATTGACGACGCATTACGATTGTTCGCAGCGAGGTAGGCTACGACAAAGTCCCGAAATACCGCTGCGTCGGCATCTACGCCCCAGAAGGTCTGATTGGTCTGTGGCGCGATCGCTTCCGAAAGGCCGCTGCCAACGGCATCGACGAAGACCAGATCCGAGATGTCGAGCATGCTTTCGGCATTGTCGACGAGTGGAAACGGAACCGGCTCCGAAGTAGCGGGATCGCCAGTCACAAGGCGCCTCGGACCGAACGAACCGAGGTGCAGCCAGACCGTAGATGAACCGGGTCCGCCGTTGTAGAAGAACGTCACAGGACGCGTCGCTGGGTCAGTGTTGTCCAGTGTGTAGGCGACATAAAAAAATGATGCTTCAGGAGCACTAGATATCGGGTTGGTGGCCGTGAGATGCGCCGTTGTGGCGGTATAGGGTAGCGTGGTGCCCTTAACAACGATCTGATGGTGGGTGACAGCGCCTAGCTCGTTGGCTTGCGCAAGTGAGGCGTCGGCGGCACTCGAGTACACCGTTGGATCGAGAAAGCCGGGCGACGAATTGCTCGCGCTGGAGCTCGAGCCGCCGCCACCGCATCCGATTAGCGCAAGAGTTGCGGCTAAAGTAGCGGCCGCGGTCGTCAAATACTTGAGTATCGGCATCCGGTTAGGTCGGTACTGTTAATCCAAGCCCCACTGTTTGTACGACGGCGCTATCGGAGTAGCCAACTCTGGTCGGCGGCACGCCGACTACAGGGATCGCGCTTTGCGCGGCGCGGACTCCAAGATGACAAGTTTAACCTGCCTCAGCGGGTGGAACGAATGCGACTAGGGTCGATCAGTAGCGCTGATCGGCAGCGCGGCGGAGACGGGGCAAGTACCATCGGGAGGGAACAGGGGCGCGCCCGCACCCTGTGGCGATGTGTGCAAAGCGTGGAACGATCAACCGCGAACTGGCCATTTTGTCGCACCTTCCTATAGAGGCGCTCGCGCAGGATTGATCCACCGTCGCCTGCCCAGGATCCAACGCTTCAAAGATGCTAGCGGGCGATCACTTACCTGCCCGTCGAGCAAGACCGCGGATCATTGCGAGTAAAGCTCCTGGGAACCAGTACCGCAGCGCCGGGAGATCGAATTATCGAAGTGGCCTAGGATGGTCCCCGGATTGCTGGGCGATCGGCGGTCTACGTCGGGCGCCAACCTTCCGGGTTTCGATGGGGCAGGTCGCGGAAGCGGAAGGATAGTGGCTCGCTGTGACGTATAGCGCGAACAAAACCTCCGCCTGCGGCGGCGAGGCCAGAACAGACAACTAGCGATCCTACAAACGCTCCACAGCCTCCTACAACGAAATCGGATAGCGGCTGATTCCGCAATCGGTGTCGCAAGCCTGAGAATTGCGTCATGCAGACTTGCGACGGGGGTTCCGGGGTGACTGACTCCCGGCACGCCCAGTGGTTCGCAACTGCTTGCAGGAGAACGCACCGATCCAATCGATCCGTTTCTCTTTGTACCCAAGCGATCGACGAGGCAAACAATGAATTTCGTTCGACAATTGCTACTTCTGGCACCACAGGCATTCGGAGAGCTTGATCCGGCACACGCTACGCCTCTCGATGCCGTACCACACGGATCGCTCCTCTATGAGTCCGGAGAGATCGGAGTCGAGGAGGCAGAGGAGATGAAACCGACCGCCGCAAACCATCTGCTGACGGTCGAGTTTGTGACCGCCGGACCAGCACGCCACTTCGCTGTCCTGAACAGCAGATGATCGGCAGCCCCTCTCCTTCTGCAGCAGTCTTGCGGAGTCACGTCGCCTCAATCTAACGCTTTGGCGCAAACACGTGGAACCCATCGGGTGCAAACAAATAATGTCCTTAGCGCCTCATTGGCGATGCGGCCGGTAATTTGAGCGTCCGTTCGGTCAGCTCCTCGATAACGATGTCTGGCTTCAAGCGCTCGACCAGAGCAGGATCGAGTTGCACTGACGACACGAATGTCGAACGCGCAAAGTTTTCTGCGAGCATCGGGATTAGCGGAATCGCATTAGAGTCGCGATACACCAGCGCGGTGAAGCGCGGAGCGTTGGCGCAGCGATACACGTAAATCTCAACCTCCGGTGTCTCAGCGGCCGAATCGCGCTGCGCGCAGCGTGACTGTGGGGTTGCCAGGATCTTGCCGAGCGGGGCGATGTCGTCCTCGCGCAGCTTCCCGGGCAGCCCGAGCATTTGCGCGAGGTCGCCGCTGTAGTAGTCGACGCCGGCGACGAAAAGCGGGCGTTGCACCGGCGCGACCTTCATGCCGGGCAGAAGACGCGTAATCTCCCGCATCATCACTGCGTAGCCGATGCTCGCTCCTACGTAGTTCCAGTGCGAGTCGGTCTGGTAGTAGAGCCTTTCCCCGTCCTTGCCTGTCTCCAAGGAGGCGCGCAGGTCAATGAAGCGCAAGCGGGGATGCCTTGTGAGCTCCGCGTCAATGCGATCGAGCGAACTTTGTGCTGTCAGGCGCACCGCCCAGTTCGGGAGGAATTCCGGATACACCGAATACTTCTCGGGCACGACGACGACCACGAACGGGATGCTCATGCTCGCTAGAAAATCGTGCCGCCGCAGGAGCTCGTCGCGCAGCGAAGCAATCTCCGCGTCGCTCAAAGGTTCGCTGCCGCGGTACCACTCGTCGAACGCCTTCGAGTCCTCGCCCTTGAAGTAGAGCCATCCCGACTTGCCGATGAGTACCTTCGAAACCGGCGAGACGCTGAATCCGATCACCTCGACGATATGGTCGAGACGCACGAGGCTGCTGCGCCATCCAAAGTGGTCATCGAAATACTGTTCGAACCGCGCTGGGTAGGTGCGCAGCTCCGAGAATGTGCGTGGCGGGTCGGGCAAGGGCGCTGTCGCCCGGTTCTCGAAACGGGTGGGGGCCTCGCGCCGCGTGCGGAACGTGCCGGCGAATGCGCTGACTAGCAAAGCAATGAACAACGCAATGAGCGCGGTCCGGAACCAGGCAGGGCGCGGACGGTCAGGGAGGTAACCAGGTTCGGGTGGCGACATGCTCAGAAGCGGAAATAGATGAACGGATTGTAAGTGCCCGCCGCCATATACGCGCACGAGGCGATCAGGGCGCTGGCAAGCCACATCCACTCGATGGCGAACGCTGCAGTGCCGAGTGCAGGGTGTATGGTCGCGCGCCGGTCCACTGCCGCTGCCAGGACCCTGCCGATGGGCATCGAGCCGATCACGGCAACGGCCAGCGTCGTTGCCACCAGCGGATCGAGGTACATCAGCAGCGGATACCTGAGCTGCGTCGGCGCGCCGCCTCCGACGAGTGCGAGGTAGAACGCGCCAGCGTGGACGAGCGTGTCACAGCGGAACAACACCCACCCAGCGACCACGGCCACCAGCGCGTACGCATGGCGCAGCGGCCGCCACGTCCGCCCAAGGGTGTCACCGAGCCCCGCGTGCTCAAGTATCAAGAACACGCCGTGCCAGATCCCCCAAATAACGAATGTCCAGCTTGCACCGTGCCAGAGACCGCAGAGTAGAAACACAATGACCAGGTTCGCGTAGGCGCGCAGCCGACCGCGTCGATTTCCACCCAAAGGGATGTACAGGTAGTCGCGGAAGAAGTTTGACAGCGAGATGTGCCAACGTCGCCAGAACTCACGGATCGACTGCGAGATGTAGGGATAATTGAAGTTCTCCAACACACGGAAGCCGAACATTCGCATCATCCCGATCGCCATGTCCGAATAGCCGGAGAAGTCGAAATAGATCTGCAGCGTATAGCAGACGAGTCCCAGCCAGGCTACGGGCGTGTTCAACTCGGCTGGCGCAATGCCGAATACCTGGTCGGCGACACCGCCCACCGTGTTGGCAACGAGGACCTTCTTACCCAAGCCGAGGATGAAGCGCCGCACCCCTTCCGCGAAGTCGGAGCAATGCCGGTCGCGCTGCGCGATCTGCGCCGCGATGTGCTTATAGCGGATGATCGGACCGGCGATCAGCTGCGGAAACAGCAGGATGTAGAGCGCGAAGCTGGCGATGCGGGGCTGTGCCGTCGCATTGCGGCGGTAGATATCGACGAGGTAAGAGATCGAGTGGAACGTGAAGAACGAGATGCCCAGCGGCAGCGGAATGGCGGCCAGGGAGAACGTGGTCCACGGAAGCGCGATCAGCGGGATCTTATTCAGGCCGAAAGCCCGCAACGCGGCATCGAAGTTGGCAGCGAAAAAGGAAGCGTATTTGAACAACGCGAGCAAGGCCAAGCTGCCGGTGACGCCGAGCGCGAGCCAGCGTCGGCGCGCGACAGGTTCGATGGCATCGCCGATCTTCATGCCGAGCACCCAGTGGTACAGAACCGATAGGAGCACCAGCGCGATGTAGCCGCCTTCGCCCCACACGTAGAAAAGCATGCTCGCGACGAGCAGCACCGCATTGCCCCAGGGGCGCGGCAACGCGAAATACGCCGCCAGCACCAGTGGCAGAAACAGGAACAGGAAGATCGGCGAGGCGAATACCATGATGGCGCGACGGTTGCGACGCGGAGTCTACCAGCCTCCTGTGCTCATGGCGGGATCGAGAAGCCGGTTGTGCCTTTGGCAGCTCTGCCGCGCCAGGCGCGTGCGCCACGCGATAAAGGTCCTGTCGAGGTGCTGCGAGACTGCACGCTATTCCCACGCCAACGGCGCTCATGTTGAACTGGCAATGGACAAGCTCGAAAGCCGTATGGAGATCGGGCTCCGCCCGATTGGTCGCCCAAGGTCTTGCCTTATATCACCACCTCGATTAAGTGAGGTCCGCGAGTCGCGAGCGCGCGATAGAACTCGGAAGCCAACGAATCCAGATCATCGACGCGCGAGCCCGCCACACCGTGGCCTTTGGCCAGTGCGACCCAGTCCAGCGCAGGATGGTCAATGGTCAGCATCCGGCTCGCCTTGGGCTCTGGTATCCCCGCGCCAACATTTGCCAGTTCGGCTTTGAGAATTTCGTAGCCACGGTTCGCGAACACGAGAATCTTGATATTCAGGCTTTCGCGAGCCATCGTCCACAAGGCCTGTAGTGTGTACATGGCGCTGCCATCTCCTTCAAGGACGACGACTGTTCGGTCGGGCGACGCGATCGCGGCGCCTACGGCTGCCGGCAACCCAAAGCCAATCGAACCACCCACGATGTTCAGCCAGTCGTGTGGCGGCGCACCAGCGGTTGGCACGTCAAACCCACGGCCTGTTGTGATCGCCTCATCAACTACGATCGAATTCTCGGGGATCAAGGCACCGAGCACGGCGCCGATACCTTCTGCAGTGATGCGACCGCTGCGCAGGCCAGGTCGCGTGAGTGCAGCCATCCCGATCGGGGCAAGCTTTCGAGCGCCGACTCGTTCGACAAGCGCTTCCAAGGCGGCCACGATGTCGTCCTCGACCGCCGCCAATTCCGTGATCCGACATGCGCTCGACGGAAGGAAGCTCGGCTTGCCGGGATATGCGAAAAACGCGACCGGCCGTTTCGCGCCGACAAGCACAAGCGCCCTGAAGTCCTTCAGGAGCGCCATAGCCGCATCGAGCGGGTACGGAATGCGTCGGGTTAGCACGCGACCGGCGCCGCGTTGCAGACGCGAAAGGCCGGTTTCGCACAGCAACGTGCAGCCCGTTCCTGCGGCGACCTTTCCGGCCAGATGCAGTGCCCCCTCCCTCACCGCCGCGCCACCGAGCAGCAACGCCGCCGGGTGACCGGTGGTCAGAGCCTTGGCCGCCGCCTCGACCGACTCGTCCGATACCTCGCGACGCCGCGCCAGTGCTGGCGCACGCGCGATGCCGTCAGCCGGTTCCCATGCAACATCGGCAGGCACTACAAGGGTTACGATGCGACCAGGAGGCGCACTGGCCGCCGCAATTGCATCAGCCCCATCGCGCGCAACCGACTTCGAACTCTCCGAGGTTCTTACCCAATGCGACACAGGGCGGGCAACGCCCTCGATGTCGGCAGTCAGCGGCGCATTGCAACGGATGTGGTAGCTGGCGTGTTCACCGACGATGTTCACGATGCCGGAACCAGCCTTTTTTGCGTTGTGAAGGTTGGCCAAACCGTTGGCCAGCCCAGGGCCAAGGTGGAGCAGGGTTGCGGCTGGCCGGTCGGCCATGCGGTAGTAGCCGTCTGCCGCGCCTGTGGCCACACCTTCGAAGAGACAAAGCACGCAACGCAAGCCATCGACCTTGTCGAGTGCAGCGACGAAATGCATTTCCGAGGTCCCGGGATTGGCGAAGCAGGTATCGACGCCGTTGGTCACCAACGTGCCCAATAGGCTTTCCGCACCGTTCATCGGGTTCGAATCAGCAGTCATGATGCAAGCTTCGAATCTAGATACGCGCGTGTGTCGCCGTTGTGGTTGGCCGCCGACCGCCCCGGATCGCCGTCCGCCACCTGCACGCAGTGCTTACAGATAGGCTGCCGCAGCCTCTTCCTCGAATCGACTCGGCAACCCCTCCCATACGACCTTTGCGTGATCGAGAACATACACCCGATCGGCATGCGGCAGGGCGAAGGTGACGTTCTGTTCGCCGAGCAAAACGCTGATAGTTGTCGTCGTACGCAGCCGCTCCAGCGCCTTGGACAACGTTTCGAGAATCACCGGGGCTAGACCGAGCGTCGGCTCATCGAGAATGAGGAGTTTCGGCTTCATCATCAGGGCGCGCGCAATGGCGAGCATCTGCTGCTCGCCTCCGCTGAGCGTCCGCACGACCTGTGACGGGCGGCTCCGCAAAATCGGAAACATGTCAAACAGCCAATGAAGTCGTTCCTCGCGGTCGGAATCGTCGAGGCCGTTGCCACCGAGATCGAGGTTTTCTCGCACGGTCATCTCACCGAACAATTCGCGCGTTTCCGGACACTGCACGATGCCGCCGCGTGCAATGGCCGCTGCGCTGCTCGCGCGCAGCGGCCGGCCTGCCCAGTTGATTGCGCCGGAATACGGCACGAGCCCGGAGATCGTGTTGAACAGAGTGGTCTTGCCCGCGCCGTTCAGCCCAACCAGCGATACGAATTCGCCTTCGTGCACCTGCAGCGACACATCCTGCAGAGCGAGGGCCTTGCCGTAGACGACGCTGACGTTCTCAACCTGCAACGCCCGACACCTTCCGGTGAAACTCGCCTGAGGCCGTGCCGCGGTAGTCAGAGCGCCGCCAAGATAGACGCGTCGCACGGTGTCGTCGCGCATAACGTCGCAAGCCGCACCGCTGGCAATACACTCGCCGAGATACATGGCGAGCACTCTGTCGACGAGGGCAGAGACACCCCTAACATTATGATCGACAAGCAGCACTGCACGACCCTCTGCCCGAAACTCGCGGATGAGTTCGGAAAAGGCGGCGACCTCCGAAGCGGTCAATCCGGCGAAGGGCTCATCGACCAGCACCAGCTTGGGTTGCCTCGCTATCGTCTTCGCAAGTTCGAGGCGCCGCAAATCGGCAAACGCGAGCGCCGGCGGTCTGCGGTCGATGACGCCGGTCAGTCCGGCCCGCTCGGCGATGGCACGTGCCCTACCGTCGACATCGGCGCCAGCGAAAATCTTGGTGAGTTTGTCGGGCAACAGTGCGACCTTGATGTTCTCGAGCACCGTTTGACGATTGAGCGGCCGCGAATGCTGAAAAACGAGACCGACGCCTAAGCGCGCAACCTTGTGTGCAGGCAGGCCGCCAATCTCGATACCGTCGAGCTTGACGGATCCCGCGCTCGGCTGCTCGACCCCCATGATCGCCTTCATCACGGTCGATTTGCCCGAACCGTTCGGCCCGATGAGGCCGAGAATTTCGCCCGGTCTGATCGAGAAGCTGAGATTCTTCACGGCAACGAGACCGCCATACCGCTTCGTCAGGTTGGACACTTCCAGCATCGGAGCGTCAGTCACGCGCGAAATCTTCCGCGCAACATCCCGAGGAAGCCGTCGGGAAAGAACAGGATGACCAGCAGCGCGATGACGGACACGATGAGGGTAGCCAGTTCCCCGAGCGGCCGCAGCAGTTCGCCCATGCCGATCAGGAAGACAGCACCGATGGCGGCGCCGATCACCGTCCGGCGGCCGCCGAGCACGGCCGCGATTATGACCTGCACGCCGACCGCGATATCGACGAAGGTGCCGACGGACGCGGTACCCATGTAGAACACCATCAGCGCTCCCGCGAGGCCCGAGAAGAACGCGCTGACGACGAAGGCCGCGAGCTTGTGTTTGGCGACGTTGAATCCGAGAGCGCCTGCCTGTACGGCGTCCTGGCCGCTTGCCTGTAGGATGAGGCCGATCGCGGATCGCGAGAGCCCGAAGAGGATTGCACCGCTGATGGCCATGAAGCCGAAGGCGATCCAGTAATTCACGCTTGCATCGATCGATATGACATCCGGAACCGGCAGACCGATTTCGCCGCCCGTCCATTCGGCAAAGACGACCACGAAGCTCTGCAGTATCAGCACTGCGACGAGCGTCGTCAGCCCGAAATAGGGGCCGCGCACACGCAACGCGGGCAAGGCCAGGACGACACCGCCGATGACAGCCGCCGCGGCTCCCGCCAGCACGCACAGCCAGATCGAAATGCCCGGAGAAAGACGAGCGTCGAGAATCCCGGCTGCGTAGGCGCCTAGACCGATGAGAAAGGTCGGGCCAAAATTCACCTCGCCTGCAAACCCGAACAGCAGATCCCAGGACATGGCGAAGACGGCGGTGTAGTACGCGACCGTCAGCAGGCCGAGCACGTATGCCGACACATAAATCGGCAGGCACAAGCCGACGACGAGTGCTGCGATGCCGATCCAGAACAGGCGCGACGTGAGTGTCGTCGGCATGATCACCTCCGCCCGAACAGCCCCTGCGGGCGCAGATACATGACGACAACGAGCAGGAGCAGCGCCGGAATCGTCCGATAGGCCGGCGAAACAAGATAGGCCGTCAGAGTCTCGAGATAGCCGACGACATAGGCCGCGATCAGAGAACCGGACACGCTGCCGAGGCCGCCGAGCACCACGATGGAGAAAGCGCTGGCCGTCAACGGACCGACGCTATAGGAGCTCACGCCCAGAAACATGCCAAGTAAGACGCCGGCGATCCCAGCAAGCAGGCCGTACACAGCCCATACGGTTAGATAGATGCTCGACAGCTCTATGCCGAGCAGCGTGACGCCGCGTGGATTCATCGATGCCGCGAGCACGGCCTTGCCTCTGCGCGTCCGGTTCACCAGCAGCCATAGCAGTCCGATCGCCAGCCAGCACACGACGGCGGTAAAGAACTCATTGGCCGGCGTCCGTACACCCAGAACCGTCGCGACACCCTGGACAATCGGTAGGACCGTCTTCGCGTTGTTCGTGAACAGATAAGCAACTACCTCCTGGATGATGATGCCCCAGAGAAGGGTCGCCGTGAGAATGAAGATTTCCTTCTCCGCTTCGGCGATCTTTCTCGATCGCTGGATCGGACGCACGGTAATGAAATAGGTCGCGAACGCTAGGAGGGCCCCGACCAGCACGCCGACGAGCGCGGCCGTGTAGGCGCCGAGATGCAGCGCTCCAGCTGCCGCCCAGGCCGCGACGGCTGCGGCCACCATGATCGCGCCATGCGACAGATTGAGAACGCCAGACACACCGAAGATAAGCGTGAATCCTGTGGCGCCTAGCGCGTACAGCGCACTGATAGCGAAACCATCGATCAAAATCTGCCAAAAGAGCATGCGCTTGCTACCGCCGACCTATCGAGGCGTGATGAATTGAAACGGGCCGCTCAATACTGCGGCCCGTGACCACAGGTCAATGAAGCGCTAGCTTAATGAAGGCCGGGAATTTCAGCTCCCCGGCGGCGAGTTGCTTTGGCCACATATTGAGCTGCTTACCATCTTGCCATTGCAACATGAGACCGGTAATGAAGCCTGGCCCGGTCCTCAGTCCGTGTACGTGAGGATCGCCTTTTGGCAGGAACTCGATACGACCGATCGTGCCAACATAATCGGTTTTCTCCATTGCCGCCACGACCCTGTCGCTGTCAGTCGAACCGGCGCGATGGATCGCGTCGGTGATCATGTAGACCTCGTCATAGGCCGTGTAACCCGCGTAGGACGGCGTGTTGCCGTACTTCTTCACGAAAGCGTCAACAAAGGGGAGGGTCTTGGGCGAGACCGCAACGCCCGGACCGGAGACGGCGTTGTAGAGAACGCCTTCGGTTGCGCCATTCGTGTCTTTCCAGAACGTCGAATTGGTTGCCTGCGAGGAGATCCCGAGCATTGGAATGGGCACTTGCTGGCTCTTCCATTGCGCCGTCGGCTGCGTTCCGACGTGCGATATGCCGGTTATCATCACATCCGGCCTCAAACCCTCGATCTTGTTGAAGATCGGTGTGAAGTCGGTCGTATCCGGAGAAAAACGGATGTGATCCAGCACCTTCAGCCCGATCTTCGGCAGGCACGTCTCGTAGCCCGCGTCGAGTGGCGTTGTCCAGGCGGCGTCTTCACTGACGATGACGGCCGTCTTCATTTTGTACGGATTGACCAGCAGATCCTTGGCGGCGTCGCACACGAGGCCCGCGAGCGCGCTCGATGTCAGGTAGCCATGGAAGGTGTATTTGTTGTTGTCGTAGTCCTTGGCGATGTTCTGCGTGATCACGTCTGAAGCCGCGCCGGGGGTGATCATGAGCGTCTTGAGCCGTCCCGCCCACGGTTCAAGTGCCAGCACGACTTCAGAGATGTAGCTCGCAATGACCGCGTTGACCTTGTCTTCGCTCACCGCGCGCTGAAAGGCTCGAACCGCCTCGGCGGATGAGGAGTGGTCGTCATAGACGACTATCTCGATCTTGCGGCCGTCGACGCCGCCCTTGGCATTGATTTCGTCTGCGGCGAGCTGCGCAGCCGGCGCGATGGACGAGCCGGCGACTGCCTGCGCCTCGGAAATGACGCCGATCTTGATGGGATCGGCAGCGAACGCCGGGCTGGCCCAAACCAAGGCCGCGCAGGCGACAACCGCGGATACGTTCGATAATTCGCCGACATCCAGGAATTTGCGTCTCATGGGGCCTCCTTTTGTCCGTTCATCGTTCTACATACGAAACGTGGCGACAATCTTGGGGCCATGCGCGCTGGTTGGCAAGCGCGGCACAAAGCTTTAGAGATTTGCTGCAGAATCCGATCGACGAATTGGTGGCGCCGCTAAGTGTGGTGGAATTGTGCATCGCAACAGTCGCTGGCCCCGCCGAGTGACGTGGCGCAACGAGTCCGTCGGCCGGGGCGCGTTTCGGGCTCCACCGAGCGGTGCGCGGCAATGGACCGCACCGACATTTGCAATTACCGCCGTGATGCGCTCGTCTTTGACCGAGCGCACGAACCGCACCGCATATGCATTCAGATTCGGTGACATCGGTGGCAGACGCATGACCTTGGCTCTCTTGTCGCGAATGAGCCGCCGAAATTGTTCCGAGTACTTGCTATCACGATCGACTATATCGCTTGGCGTGCAGAGCGCCGCCTGCGAATCAATCACGTTGCAACCTGGAGTTTCCACGATTCGTCAGCGCCCACGCGAAACGCCGAAATGCCAACGGCCCGCCTTGCGGCAAGCCTTTGAAAAGGTTGTTAGGCCGTGCAGCGATCTAAACTGCGACCAACCGATCGAGAGCCGGACCCCAACGATGTTTATCTCGCACGGAGGCCCGCCCTCGCAGGCTAACGTCCCCCGCCGCGACGGGCTCGCGATGCCCGGCACCCAGCGCCAAGGCTCCGGCGGCTCGTCTTGCACGCCACCGTGCCCCGATTCGGCAGGTTCGCCTCAGGTCGTTGCATCCGACAAATGGTGCTCTTGGGAAATGTCCTTGTTCGTATGGTCACCAACCAACGCTGTCGAGAACAGGCTCACGAGCGCGCAGATCAGAACATACCAGGCGATCGGGTAGCCGGAGTGGTAATGGGCGAACAATGCCGCTGCGATGAGGGGCGCGGGTCCGCCCGCAATGACTGAAGCCAGCTGGTAACCCAAGGACGCGCCGCTGTAGCGCAGCCTGCCCGTGAACGATTCGGCGATAAGCGCAGCCTGCGGACCGTACATCATGTCGTGCGGGACAAGCGAGAGCACGATAAGAAAGAACATCCACACGGGGTTCGCCGGGTCAAGGAGCCCGAAGTAGATGAACCCGAAAATCCCCATCACCGCCGCACCGAGCATGTACATGCGTTTGCGGCCGATGCGATCGGACAGGTGTCCACAGAAAGGGATGGTAAAGAACGAGAGCACGGAGGCGGCTAACACTGCCGTCAGCAGAAAGTTCTGCGAAGCTTTCAGCGCGGTCGTGCCGTACGAAAAGATGAAGGCGGTAAAGATATAGAAGGGCGCCTGCTCACCCATCCGCAGCAACGCGGAGAGGATGATCTCCTTGGGCTGTCGTTTGATCACCTCTAGCATCGGCGTCCGCTCGATTCGCCGTTCAGTGATCAAGCGGGAGAAGACCGGTGTTTCCAGGATGTTCAGCCGGATGTAAAGCCCTATTGCTACCAGAACGATACTCAGGCCGAAGGGAATGCGCCATCCCCAGCTCAGAAACTGGTCGCCCGACATCTGGCTGAATCCCAGTACGGCAAGGTTGGCCAGGAAGAGCCCTGCAGGGACACCAAACTGCGGCCAGGAAGCCACATAGCCGCGATGGGCATTGGTCTTCGTCCATTCCATGGACATCAGCACCGATCCACCCCACTCGCCGCCGACCCCAATACCCTGGATGAAGCGAAGCAGGGTCAATAGGATGGCGCCCCAAATGCCAATCGTCGCATAGGTGGGTACGAACGCGACGGCAAACGTAGCCAGCCCCATGACGACGAGCGTTGCGATCAGCGTCGACTTACGGCCGATTCGATCGCCGTAGTGACCGAAAATCGCAGCGCCGATGGGGCGTGCAACGAAGCCGACCGCATAGATGGCAAACGCCTGCAGGGTACCGACCAGCGGGTCGGAGTTCGGGAAGTACAACTTGGCGAACACCAGACCCGTGACGATGCTGTAGAGAAAGAAGTCGTACCACTCGATGGTAGTGCCGACGGTACTGGCAATGACCGCACGCCGCAGCTGCCGCTGCTGCTCCGCGGGCGACAATGAGGCGAGCGCCGCAGTAGATGTCGTCATGATGGATCCTCCAGGTCAGAAATCGAATGTTCAATCTTCATTTGAATATTCTTAATATGTAAATCCAAGCTACATCTCTTCAACAGACCTCGCCGCAGGCTGCGTCATCTAGAAGCTTATCGTGGGAAACATCCTTGCCATCGAGACGTTGTCACACCTTAGTTTCCCTCCAAATCGATGCAATCACGATCAATCGAATTGGCGGATACCGTGGCGTTAACGTGTTCTCTCCGGAGTCCCCGTAACGACCGATATCGTAAACCCGATCCCCGCCCACTCAAAGATATCCGATTCAGCTCTCACCGGCGACATCGGCTGTCTGGCGTGCATTCTACGCTCCTGGATGCCCGTTACTGGCCGATGAGCGCGGACACGAAGTCGGCAAAGACGCGGCGCTCAATAGATGCACATCCTGGACCTTCGGAAGTTGTACTTCGACCGCAATCCTACCGGGCCCGCTAACGGCTTGGCGGGGTTGGATCGGTTCACAACGTAGCGCGACGTTTTGCTTGCCCGACGCGAGGACGTGCTTCAGCGGGTGCGCGTTGCTTATGCCTATCCGCGTTTTCCCAGAGGCGGAAACCGCCAACGAACGCGTTTGCCTCGTCACCCTCGCGGCAGCCCGGAGGGAGCTCCCTCAATTTGCGGACGTTGCCGCCCCCGAGCACAACGTCCTCGGGTTCGAGGGCGGCGATCAGGCGTGCGACCACGTCAGCGACATCTCTCCGCCATTTCTTCTTACCGTGTCTCTCCAGTCCGCGACTTCCGACATAGTCCTCGTAGGTTGCTTTCCTGTACGGAAGGTGACCCAGTTCCATGGGCGCGACACTGCGGTTGACGATCAGAGTCGAACCAAGACCCGTTCCCAATCCGAGGAAGAGCATTTTTCCACCCTTATAGGCGCCTAATGCCTGCATCGCTGCATCGTTGATTATCTTGATCGGGCAACCGAATGCGGCGCGGTAGTCAAATCCAACCCAGCCCGACCCGAGATTGTGGGGTTCTGCCACCGGTCGGTGATGGAGTACCGGTCCCGGGTAACCCATCGACACGAAGTCGTACTTCCAAGGCCTAGCCAGTTCCTTCACTCGGGTGACCATCTGTCGAGCGGTAAGCGTGGGCCCGGAATAAAACTCCCGATGACGCTTCTGCCCGGTGGCGAGTATCTTGACGTGCGTCCCGCCAACATCGACGACAAGTACCTTCATAAGTAATTCTACGATAAAGCCCCGCGTCGAGCGGGACAAGCCGATCCGTTCGCCAAGTTCGGCGTGGCCCTCGGCGCGTTACACTTCAGGTCCCCAGGCGCAGAAGGACCCTTTGAGTCCCGGGTGGCCGGATCGCGATCGCTTTTACTGTCCGCGGGCCACGGCTCGATGCTGTTCTATATCCTGCTCCATCTGACCGGGTGCGATCTTTCGCTGGAGATCGCACACCCCTAATCGTGCTGCACCGTGCCGCCGAATCCAAGCTACGTTCGGCGGGTTATTTTGACGCGGGTTTTTTCCACCGCGCCGCCGACTTCGACCGGCTCTTCCATTCCGCTACTGCGATGCTCGTTTGGACCCCCGCGATGCGAAAGGTTACGCGCCGTGTTTATCAGCGCGACGTGCGACAACGCCTGCGGGAAATTGCCGAGCTGAACCCGGTTCCTTGGGTCGTATTCTTCGGACAGCAGCCCAACATCATTGCGTACGCCCAGCAGCCTTTCGAATAGCGCTTCGGCGTCGGCGTTGCGACCCTGTAGCGCCAGATTGTCGACGAGCCAGAATGAGCAGGGCAGGAATGCGCCCTCGCCCGCTGGCAGGGCGTCGACCTGCCTCGTCGTCAGATAACGTTTGACGAAACCTCCAAACATCAGCTCGCGTTCAATCGCGTCGACGGTGCTTCGGACTCGCGAATCGTCGGAGGGCAGGAATCCCACGAGTGGCATCAGCAAAAGGCTTGCATCAAGCTTGTTCGAGCCATAATGCTGAACGAACGTCCCACGTTTCGCGTTGTAGCCCCTGCGGCAGACGTCCGCATGTATCCGCGCGCGCGTGCGCCGCCAGCGCTCAATCGGCCCGGCGACGTCGTGGCCCTCCACCGCCTTGATCGCGCGATCGAATGCGACCCACGCCATAACCTTCGAATGCGTGAAATGTCGCCGCTCGCCGCGCATTTCCCAGATGCCATTGTCCGGCTCGGTCCAGTGCGATTCGAGGAACTCAAGTAGCGCCCGCTGGAAGCTCCAGGCATCGGCGCTGGCGTCGAGTCCGGCGGCGCGTGCCAAGTGCAAGGCGTCGACTACTTCACCGTAAACATCCAGTTGACGTTGTGCGGCCGCCGCATTGCCGATACGTACCGGTGCGGAGCCGGCGTAGCCAGGCAACCATGGCAACTCGAGCTCAGCCAATTGCCTTTCGCCGGCGAGACCATAAACGGTCTGCAGGTCCTGCGGCCTGCCAGCAGCCGCGCGCAACAGCCACTCTCGCCACGCCCGTGCTTCGTCGAGATAGCCGGCGAGCAACAGCGCGTATAGCGTGTACGTTGCGTCGCGTGGCCAACAGAAACGATAGTCCCAGTTGCGCACACCACCGATCCGCTCCGGCAGCGAGGTCGTCAGCGCAGCAACGATGCCACCCGTTGGCGCGTAAGTGAGGGCCTTTAACGTAATTAGCGATCGCTTGACTGCGTCGGGCCAGCGCCCCTGGTAAGTGCAGCGCGCGCTCCATTTGCGCCAGGCCAATTCGGTCGCCGCGATCGCCGCATCGGCATCAATCGGCAGCGGCTGCGCCTGATGCGAAGGGAAATAGGTGACGACAAATGGGATTCGCTGCCCTCGTCGCACGGTGAATTCGGCAATGGTGGTGAACCCCTTGCCCTTGGTCTCGACTCCCGCGCGCAACTCGAAAGAGTCCGGCCCCGCCGTCGCAAGCAGCCCGTTCCCGACCCGGCGCACCCACGGCACAACGACGCCATAGCCACAGCGAATGATGAGTTCCATCCGCATGGGCACACGGCCGCGCACGCCTTCGACGACGCGCACTACATCGGACCGATCGGGCCACGGCGGCATGCAATCGATGAGCCGCACTGTGCCGTACTCAGTCTCGAACTCCGTCTCCAGCACCAGTGTGTCGCTGCGATAAGTGCGACGCACCGTACGAGGCTTCGCCGCCGGAGCCAGAAGCCAACGACCATGTTCGTGAGTGCCGAGGAGCGCGGCGAAGCAAGCGCGCGAATCGAAGCGTGGAGCGCACAGCCAGTCGATCGACCCATCGCGCCCTACCAACGCCGCTGTGCGCGTGTTGCCAATCAACGCGTAGTTCTCGATACGGGTTGTCATTTATCTTCGGCGCGGTTCCGCGACCTGTAGTTGCGTCCGGATCTTACACCGCGGGATCGCAGTTTGGTCACCGTCAGCTCGCTGGTAGCGTCGGGGCAGGTCGCGCAGAATCCATAACACCTGAATAGGGCGACGGAACCGCGTTGCGCCCGCTAACCGTCGCGAGGAGAATTACAAACTGGTCCTTTCGCGGGCACTATCGACTTGTAACGGGAGAGACAAATGTCTGAAGAAATCAATCATGAACGCCGCCGACTCTTGGACTCTGCGGTACTGACCATTGCTGCCGCCGAGCTCGGCCGTGAAACCCTAGACAAACATGGCGGCTGCAATCAAGTGACGAAGAACCTGCGCATGGCATCGGCCTCGAGACGGCGCGCTTGCTCGTGGCAAGTGAACCCAGCTGATCCTCACGACGCGAGACCCATAAGGAGCTCGCGCCTCCGCCGCTTAGGGAGCCCTACATGAAATCGCAACTATTCCTAGCTGCGATGTTCGCAGCCTCAGTTGCAACACCGATCGGATTGCTCGCGGAGGAGCGCACGATGCACGCAATGACAGCTCGGTTACCTGTCGAAGGCAAGTTACCATCACTCGTCGGCGCCACGGCGTGGCTAAACTCGCAAGCGCTGACGCCGGACGGCCTGCGCGGCAAGGTGGTTCTAGTCGATTTCTGGACTTACACCTGCATCAACTGGCAGCGAACGCAACCATATGTGCGCGCGTGGGCCGAGAGGTACAAGGATCAAGGCCTGGTCGTGATCGGCGTGCACACGCCCGAGTTCCAGTTCGAGAAGAACATGGACAACATCCGCCCAGCGCTCAAGAGGTTCGGTATCGCGTATCCCGTCGCGGTCGACAGCGACTACGCGATATGGGATGCATTCGGCAACCGCTATTGGCCGGCCGTTTATCTCGTCGACGCCAGCGGAAATATCCGCTATCACCAGTTCGGCGAAGGCGAATACGAGCGTACGGAAGCGGTCATTCGGCAACTGCTGCGCGACGCCGGGTACTCCGGCATGGGCAACGACGCCGTCCAGGTGGATGCTCGCGGCTCGGAAGCTGCGGCGGACTGGGACAATCTCCAATCGCCGGAGGCCTATCTCGGTCGCGACAAGTCTCAGGGTTTCGTGTCCCCCGGCGGTTCACTACTCGGCAAGAGTCGCACCTACGTCTCCCCGCAAACGCTGCGGCTCAATCAATGGGCGCTCAGCGGCGATTGGACGGTGACCATGGGCGCCGTAACCCTCGACAAGGCGAACGGACGCGTCGTCTACCGCTTTCACGCGCGCGATTTGCATCTCGTGATGGGCCCGTCGTCTCGCGGATCGTCGATACGTTTCCGTGTGCTCCTCGATGGACGCCCGCCGGGAAACGCTCACGGCACCGAGGTAGACGACCAGGGCTACGGCACGGTCACGGAACAGCGCCTCTACCAGCTGATCCGGCAACCCCAGCCCATTGCGGATCGAACGTTCGAGATCGAGTTTCTTGATCCGGGCGTGGAGGCTTACGTGTTCACGTTCGGATGAAGCGAGTCGCCACCTAGACGAGCTGTTCGGGAACAAAAGCCCCGCCGGACGTGGAGCGACGCTGTCGTTTGGTGGCTGAAAGAACAACTCCACTAGGCGACCGGCAGCGAAGACCTCACCAAGCTGCGGTGGGTCGATCAGTTCCCTGGCGGAAAACTACTGGTGTCGAACCTGTGACCAGAGGCGGATTTGGTCTATCGAGGCACCTGTTAATCGATAACTTGCAGCGCTTGCCCATCTCGAAACTAATCCAGTCACGGCACAACCAATTTGAGCGCGTCACGATTTGTACATGTCGATAGGTCATACCGACAATGCGCCGGATGACCCGTGGGAAACGGATCGCATCGGCAATACAAGTCGCTTTATGTTGTCCTAGTGACTCGTCGGTCTGTTGACCAATGCCTTTTTATCCGAGCTCTACGCGTACTCGATGGATGCGGCCATCGTCGACCAAGGGAATTCGTGCGCCTCCCTTAGCAATCTCCACGCCGTCGAGTACCACACTAATGACGCCGCAACTCACGCGGCGCGGGTTTTCCACCCTGATTTCATAGCGCGTGATCGTTTTCCGAGCGCCGCGGTGGCGGAATACGATTTCGTAGCCTGCCCACGCCTTGGGCAAACATGGATCGATCGCCAGCGTGTTTCCGTGGACACGGAATCCGAGAATGGCTTCGATTCCGGCACGGTACAACCAACCCGCCGAACCGGTATACCAAGTCCAGCCGCCGCGGCCTACATGCGGCGCGACTGAGTAGACGTCGGCGCAGGCGACGTACGGCTCGACCCTATAGCGCTCGCTCGCATTCGGCGTGCTGCTTTGGCGAACGGGATTGAGAATGGCAAACAGGTCGCCCGCGTGATTCCCCTGACCCAACGCTGTGAATGCGAAGATTGACCAGATCGCGCCGTGCGTGTATTGCCCACCGTTCTCACGTATGCCTGGCGGATAGCCCTTGATGTAACCCGGATCTTGTGATGAACGGTCGAATGGTGGGGTGAATAGCAGCGCGATCTGATCGTCGTGACGAATCAAATGCCGTTCAACCGCGTTCATAGCCAGCGCGGCATGGCTCGCATCCGCCGCTCCAGAGATTACGCTCCATGACTGAGCGATCGCGTCAATCTTGCATTCACTGTTGTCGTTGGAACCCAATGGCGTGCCGTCGTCGTAATAGCCGCGTCGATACCATTGGCCGTCCCAGCCCGCACTTTCGAGAGCCACCCGAATTGCTGCCGCGCACTGGTTCCAGCGAGCCACTCGGCTACTTTCTTTGCGTGCGAGTGCATAAGGTGTGAATGCGCCGATAGCGGCGAGCAGAAACCAGCCCATCCAAATACTTTCGCCGCGACCCTTTTCACCAACGCGGTTCATGCCATCGTTCCAGTCGCCGGTACCGATGAGCGGCAGGCCATGCGCGCCGAGCGAGAGGCTGATATCAAGTGCGCGAGCGCAGTGCTCGTATAAACTGGCCCCACGGCGCGCGACCGCTGGCTTGAAAAATGCTTCAGTCTGCCCATCCTTGAGCGCGTCGCCCTCGAGGAAAGCAAGCGCTTCGTCGAGCACTGCCACGTCCGCAGTCACGTCGATGTAGTGCGCGGCGACGTACGGCAGCCAGATCCTGTCATCAGTCATCCGTGTGCGGATGCCCTGCCCGGACGGTGGCAGCCACCAATGCTGGACATCGCCCTCAGCAAATTGCCGCGCCGCCGCGCGCAAAAGGTGCTCGCGCGTGAGCTCGGGTTTAGCCACGCACAACGCCATCACATCTTGCAACTGATCGCGAAACCCGTAGGCGCCGCTGGATTGATAGTAGGCCGTGCGTGCCCACACCCGGCACGCAAGCGTCTGATACAAGAGCCAGTCGTTGAGCATGACGTCCATCGCTGGATCGGGCGTGCGCACCTGCACGGTGTCGAGCATCTCATCCCAAAACGCACGCGCTTCACGCACCACCGTATCGAAATTCGTGGCACGGTATTTCTCGACCAGCATCTGCGCTTGCCTGCGCGAGTCCCCATCGCCCAACGCGAACATGATATCGATCTGTTCGGCGGGCTCCAGTTCGATCTGCGTTTGCAGTGCGGCGCAAGGGTCCAGGCCCGCGCCGACTCGACCCGACAGCGGCGCGAAACGGGCCAACGCAGCAGGCCGATAAACCGCGCCGTAGCGTCCAAGAAACTCCGTGCGGTCCGCGGTCAACGAGCACTGCATGCCGCCAAGGTCGACAAAGGCGACTCGCTCACCGAATTCGGCGCGCCAAGGATTGCATGCGAACAGAGCGCCAGTTGCAGCGTCAATTGTGGTCACGACAAATGGCGCAGGCACGGTTCCATTCGCGCCGAGCGCCCATTCGACATACGCAGTGATCGACAGCCGCCGCACGCGCGCCGAGCGGTTGCAAATGCGTAGTCGCGACAGCTTGACCGAATCGACCAATGGCACGCACTGTAGCAACTCGAGTTCAATCTCGTGTGAGTCGTGCGCGAAGCGACTATAGCCCTTGCCGTGGCTGGCAGAATAAACTCCGGTTGGCACGCGAATCGGCAACGCCGTGGCGCTCCACCATTCGCCGCTATCTTCGTCACGCAGGTACAGCACTTCATGCGGGGTATCGCTGACCGCATCGTTTGGCCACGGTGTGAGCGGATTTTGCTGGCTGTTTAGCGACCAGGTGTAGCCGCCGCCTTCGGCTGACACCAGGAACCCAAACGACCCATTTGCGACGACGTTGATCCACGGAGTCGGCGTGCACTTCCCTTCAGCAAGCGTAATCGCATATTCGCGAGCCGCGCGATCGAAGCCGCCGGTGCCGTTATCGAACTCCAGCAGTCCTGCAGGCACCTTCGACATGTGCGGGGTGGCACTCTTTGGATGGAATCCGCCCGCGAGGCTCAGCGCAGACGCTGCGTCGGGCGCGGCATCGGCGTTTCTTGATCGTCTCGCGCTCTGACTCAAGTCGTTTTTAGATGCGTCTAGGACGACGCGCGCGGTGGCAGCAAGTCCGTCGCGCAGAGCGTCCGAGATATCATGGTTACGCAGCGAGAATACCGCGGCTTGCGCGTCGTCGTTATTATTCACGAGGAGCATTTCGTGCGCCTTCACTAGCGTGCCGAGCGTTGCATGCAAAGAATCACCTAGGCTGCCGGTGGCACAATTGAGCAGAACAACGTCCACGCCCAGCCGCTGCGATCGCCAATATAACTGCGCGCGCAGTAGTTCATGGACGCGGTCGAGTCCAGATTCGCCAGCAATGCGCACCAACACGATCGGCCGATCACCGGAAATGCCACACGTCCAGAGCACGGGGGGACCGCCTCTAGCGCGCGCAAGCATCTCTGGCGCAGAGCGCCAAGCGGCATCTGCAGACAGCAGCGGGCCGACGAAGCGCCCATACCGTTCGGCCTGTGCGGGATCAATACCGAACCGCACGCGCGCCGCAGCCGCGTGCTCGGCGGCCCCGATGAGCGCCTGTTCATGGCCATTGACCGTGCGCAGCCGCCCACAGAGCGCCAGCACGGCGTTGCGTGAGTCCGACAATAGCGTTACGAACGTGACCCGGACGCTTGTACGTGCCTCAATTCGTACCCGCCGGCGCAGACTGAAGATCGGATCGAGCACGGTGCCGGCAGTATTGGACAGCGCCCCGTTATTCTGCATCGCGAGGGCATTGCGTAGGGTTCGGCCGCGCCCGAGGAAGCGCGCACGGTCGGTTTC
The DNA here is from genome assembly GCA_035939595.1 of Casimicrobiaceae bacterium. Taxonomy (GTDB): domain Bacteria; phylum Pseudomonadota; class Gammaproteobacteria; order Burkholderiales; family Casimicrobiaceae; genus PALSA-1003. Next base: position 17,407 of record DASZFQ010000044.1, on the reverse strand, counting down.
GAACTCGAATGAGCCCGATTCTTGCCCGTCTTCCACTGCGAAATGGGCGGCCCAGATTTCGGGCTCTGCGGGCGCTCGGCGTCGACGTGTCGCTAGAAGGACGCCGCCGTCCTCCACTGACTCGGTCTGTACGAACAACTTGGCGAAGGCCGGGTGTGCCGCGTCTTCGGCGGCGGAGCCAAGTACCAGTTCGGCATAGGAGGTTATCGAGATATCGCACGCAGCATCGCCGTGGTTCGTGACCGTCACCCGTCGCAGTTCGGCGTCCTGGTCGCTCGCGACCGCGACATCCTGGATGGTGGTGATCGCGTCATCTCGGCGTACGAACTCGGAGCGCCCTTCAAAAAAGGTCGTAACATGCACACCCGGGTCGCCACCACAGGGCTGCACACCCGCCGACCAGACCGCGCCGCTGTTGCAATCCCTCAACAGCACGTAGCTACCCCAGCCGTCCAATGTTGGGTCTTCACGCCAGCGGGTTACCGCGAGATTTCCCCAGCGGCTGAAGCCCGAACCGGCGGCGGTCAGCATCACCGTATAGCGTCCGTTCGATAGCAGCTGCGCCTGGCGCGACGTAACAGGAATCGATTGCGGGTGAATGCGCATAAGGCCATGCGCCTACGTATGGACGATGTCCACTTGCACCGTACGGGGCCGTCTACATGTGCATGCGTTGACGCGGCTCCAGCGCAATGGACTACAGCGTTTCACGGGCAGGATAAACATGTAGCTCATGCCTTGGCGCGAAGCAACCAAGCCAGCAAAAATTCTTTTGCGCCCGCGCATCCTCATATTCCTTTATGATGCCAGCGACAGTTCCTGTATGGCTAGCATTGGATATGTGCAAATAGCGGATTCATCGCGACGCGTCCGCGACAAGACAAAATTACGATTATAGAAGGCTGCTCGTGCTTGACGCATCCGAGGCCACCGACGACGCGTTGCTTGATACGCTTCAGCGCGCCGCGGTTGGTTACTTCCGGGAAACGGTGAATCTGACCAACGGTCTGATTGCCGACACTTCGCGCGAGAATTCGCCATCCAGCATCGCCGTTGTGGGCTTCGCGCTTTCCGCCTATCCGGTAGCAGTGGAGCGCGGCTGGATGGAGCGTGCCGACGCGGTCAACCGCAGTCTTTCGGTGCTGCGTTTCTTCCGCAACAGCGATCAAAGTGGCAGCCCAGAGGCGACGGGTTACAAGGGCTTCTACTACCACTTTCTCGATTGGCACACTGGTACCCGTGTCTGGCGATCCGAGTTGTCGATGATCGACACCGCGCTCTTGCTCGCAGGTGCGCTGACCGCGAGTATGTACTTTACCGCGAACACGCCCGAGGAAACCGAGCTACGTGAACTCGTCGAAGTGCTATACCTTCGCGTCGACTGGCCATGGTCGCAGGGTGGGGCTGCAACGATCAGACAAGGCTGGAAACCGGAGTGTGGCTTTCTGCACTACGGGTGGGATGGTTACAACGAGGCCATAATCCTGTACACCCTCGCGCTTGGCTCCCCGACGCACCGACTCAAAGCGGACTGCTACGAGGCGTGGACGGCGGCCTATCAATGGGAAAATTTGTATGGTTACGATTTTCTATATGCGGGTCCGTTGTTCGTGCACCAATTCTCGCACGCTTGGATCGATTTTCGTGGAATTCAGGACCGCTTTATGCGCGAAAAACGCTGTGACTATTTCGAGAATAGCCGGCGCGCGACGCTTATCCAGCGCGCATATGCCCAGCGCAACCCAGGTGAATTCGCGGGTTACGACGAACATTGCTGGGGTCTTACCGCGTGTGATGGGCCGGGGGACGAATTGCCCGATATCCCAGGCAGGCCACGGCGCCTGTTCGGCTATACCGCCCGGGGCGTTCCCTACGGGCCCGACGATGGCACTCTCGCGGGGTGGGCGTCGCTTGCGTCGCTGCCGTTCACTCCGGACATCGCCCTGGATGCCGCGCGCAACATGCATAGGCGTTATCCGGAGATGTTGTCCGACTCACGCTATGCTAGCAGTTTCAATCCGAGCCTCGTGGGCGCCGGCCATGGCGCATGGGTATCGCCCGGCGCCTTTGGGCTCGACCAAGGTATTCTGGTCACGATGATCGAAAATTATCGCACCGGACTAATCTGGCGCCTGACGCGCGGTTGCCCTTTTATCCGGGCTGGTTTGCGCCATGCCGGATTCCGCAGGGGTTGGCTGTAGCGCCCCTGCTTGTCGGGTCCTTTAGATGCAGCGACGCAGCCCAAGCGAAGCGCTCCCGCACGATAGATACGAGCAGGAGCGGGCGAGAAGCGTTCATCCGTCCGGATGGCGCAACCCGAAGCCGGCCCACCGCTACGACCTGGTGGTCATCGGAGGCGGCCCGGCGGGGCTGGTCGCGGCAAATGTGGCGGCATCGATGGGCGCGAAAGTTGCACTCATCGAGCGCGCACTGCTCGGTGGCACTTCGCTCAACGTCGGCTGCGTACCATCGAAAGCGATCATACGAACGTCTCGGCTGTACGCCGAAATGCGCAACGCCGAACACTTCGGTGCACAGGCTCCCAACGACATTCGCGTCGACTTTGCCGCGCTGATGCAACGCATGCGCCGCATCCGCGCCCGCATCAGCCGGGTCGATTCGGTTCGTAGTCTGAGCGCCGCCGGTGTGGATGTATTTCTCGGTGAAGCCCACTTTACCGGAACCGACGCGCTTTCAGTAGACGGCATGAAGCTGCGCTTCAAGAAGGCCCTGGTGGCAACAGGCGCGAGGCCCGACACGCCGTCGATTCCCGGCCTGATCGAGGCAGGCTATTTGACCAATGAAAACGTATTTGACCTAACCGAGTTACCTCCCCGCTTGTTGGTGATCGGCGGCGGCCCGCTTGGCTGCGAACTGGCTCAAGCATTCTGCCGCTTTGGCGCGCGTACTACCATCGCACAAGGCCTGCCGCTGTTTTTGCCCAAGGAAGAACGCGACGCCGCACAACTGCTGTCGGATGCTCTTGCGCGTGACGGCATCGAGGTCAGGCTCAATACCGAAGCCATCGGGGTGCGCATGGAAGGCGGTCAAAAACTCGTCGACCTCCTCAGCGACGGCGATCAATACACGGTGGCTGTCGATGCCATCCTGACCGGTACCGGCCGCTTACCTAACGTCGAGCGCCTCAATCTCGACGTTGCGGGGGTCGACTTCGATGCCGCTACCGGCATCCGAATCGACGACTATCTGCGCACTAGCAATCCGCGCATCTTTGCGGCGGGGGATGCTTGCCTGGAGCACCAGTTCGCCCACACCGCTGACGCCTCTGCACGCATCGCCGTACATAACGCGCTGTCGCTTGGTAGACGTCGGCTTAGCACGTTGACGATTCCGTGGTGCACCTACACCGATCCCGAGATTGCTCACGTCGGTCTCTACGTCCGCGAGGCGCGCGATCAGGACATCGCAGTGAGAACCTTCACTATACCGATGCACGACGTGCATCGCGCGATCGCCGACGGCGAAGAGACCGGCTTCGTGAAGATCCATGTCAAAGAAAGGACCGACCGGATTCTTGGTGCGACCATTGTCGCCAGTCATGCGGGCGAAATGATCAACGAGATTACGCTTGCCATTGTCGCGCGGATCGGGCTTCGAACGCTCGCCAGGGTCATTCATACCTATCCCACCCAGGCGGAAGCAATCAAGAAAGCGGCCGACGTCTACGCCGACTCGGTCGGAAAGCCCACGCTCAAATCGCTGTTGTGGCGCCGGGCCGCGCGGTGAACCCTGACCGACCCATTCAACAGGTTGTTGCGCGCGTTGGATAAGCCGCGCAGGGTGACGGTATCAACACCAAATTATTCCAAAGGAAACGTTATGGAACTCGGCATGATCGGATTGGGACGCATGGGCGCCAATATGACGGAGCGGCTGGTGCGGGGCGGCCACCGCGTGGTCGGCTTCGACCCTAATCCTGAGGCGCTCGCGCAGGTCAAAGGCAAGGGCGCGGAAGCTGCTGCCTCGCTCGATATGCTAGTGGCCAGTTTGAAACCACCACGCACACTTTGGATGATGGTGCCCGCCGGCAGCATCACCGACGGCACGGTAACCGCACTGCTGCCACTGCTTGTCGCAGGCGATGTGCTCGTCGATGGCGGCAACTCCAATTACAAGGACACGCTGCGTCGCTCAAACACCGCCGCCGACAAGAATATCTGTTACGTCGATTGCGGTACCAGCGGCGGCGTGTGGGGGCTGGCTGAGGGTTACAGCATGATGGTCGGTGGCGACGAAGCGGTGGTCGAGCGACTGACGCCAATCTTCGAGACGCTTGCGCCGTCGCCAAATCGAGGTTGGGGCCGGGTTGGCCCAGTGGGCTCCGGTCACTTCACCAAAATGATTCACAACGGCATCGAATACGGACTCATGCAGGCCTATGCCGAAGGTTTCTCCATTCTCCAGCACAAACACGATTTCGGCCTCGACCTTCATCAAATCGCCGAGATCTGGCGTCACGGCAGCGTAGTGCGCTCATGGCTGCTCGACCTCACGGCGGATGCGTTGGATAAGAATCCAACTATGACCGGCATCGCACCTTATGTCGAGGATTCCGGTGAAGGACGCTGGACGGTGGACGAGGCGATCGATCTCAATGTTGCGGTACCGGTAATCGCGCTATCTTTGCTTGAGCGTCTGCGCTCACGCGACGCGGACTCGTTCTCCGATAAGCTGCTAGCCGCGATGCGCAACGAGTTCGGCGGGCACGCGATCAAGTCTGCATGAGCACTACAGATGCACACGACCGCCACCAGGCCGCCGGGGTGCGCTGGATCGGCGCACCCGATGCAATGGCCTTGCGACGATTAGCGTACCTGCGCATCGTCGATGCCGCCAGACGCGCAATCCAATGGCGCGGCCGGTTTCTAATCGTGTTGGCCGGCGGCAATACACCGCAGGGGGTGTACGACCTGCTACGCGCCGCATCCACCGACTGGTTGTGCTGGCAGGTGTACTTCGGCGACGAGCGCTGCTTGCCGCCACACAATGCCGGCCGCAACAGCCGAATGGCAGCCGATATCTGGCTTGAGCACGTGCCGATTGCGCGAGAACAAATTCACGTAATCCCTGCCGAACTGGGTGCCGAGACGTCGGCGCACAACTATGCGGCCACGCTGCGCGGGGTTGGCGACTTCGATATGGTGCTGCTGGGGCTCGGCGAAGACGGGCATACAGCCAGCCTGTTTCCTGGCCACGACTGGGGTGTCGCGTCGGACGCGCCGGACGTCCTGGCGGTATTCGACGCACCCAAGCCTCCGCCGCAGCGGGTGTCGTTGAGCGCGGCACGGTTGAGCCGGGCACGCGAAGTACTTTTCTTGGTCGAAGGCGTATCCAAGCGTAATGCGGTGGCGCGATGGAGGATGGGCGCCAGCATTCCTGCCCAGTCGATCCAACCGCGGGCGGGCGTTGATGTGCTAGTCGAATCGCGGCTGCTGTGCACGGATGGAGCCTGAGCACGATTTCTCAACTTCAAGCGCAGGCGTCACATAACTTAGCCGACCTCGCACGATGGGTGCGGGTGAAGTGAAGGGAATATGACGAGCGGAGCAGGTGAGGCGTCACCTAAGCCAGCAGCGCCTTCCCTCGCGCGCAGACATTGTCGACACTGAAACCGTATTCGCGCAGCAAGACGTCTGAAGGCGCGGACGCGCCGAATCGCTCCACACTCACCACATCGCCCGCAGCGCCCACGTAACGGTGCCAGCCCTGCGCCACACCTGCTTCAACCGCCAACCGCGCGCGTACTGACGGCGGCAGCACAGCATCCTGCTCAAGTTGTGGCAGAGCGTTGAACAGTTCCCAGCTGGGCATCGAGACGCAACGCACAGCGATTCCATCCCCGTACAGGCGTTCCGCAGCGGCCAAGATCAGGCCGACCTCCGAGCCACTGGCAATCAAAATCAGCGCAGGCTTGCCATCTGTCGCATCCGATAGCACATACGCGCCGCGGCGCAACCCTTCCGCCGGCGCGTAGCGGCTCCGATCGAGCGTGGGCATATCCTGCCGGCTCAGCACAATTGCCACCGGACGATCGCGCGTTTCGAGTGCGACCCGCCACGCGACCGCGGTTTCATTGGCATCACCAGGGCGGATCAGGGTCAGATTCGGAATTGCTCGCAGCGTGGCCAGTTGCTCTACCGGCTGGTGGGTAGGTCCATCCTCGCCTAGGGCAATGCTGTCGTGCGTAAACACATGGATGACGTGCAGGCCCATCAGCGCCGCCAACCGGATTGGAGGGCGCATGTAATCGGAAAAAATGAGGAAGGTCGAGCCGTACGGCACAATTCCTCCGTGCGCCGCCATGCCATTGACGATCGCGCCCATCGCGTGCTCGCGCACGCCAAAGTGAAGATTTCGGCCGGCGTAGCTCCAGCCGCCGCCGTCGGAGCCCTGAGTGTCGATGCCCTTTCCCGCCGCCGGATTGAAATCGCCAAGTCCGCTTAGCGCGGTACGGGTCGACGGGTCCAGATCCGCGGAGCCTCCTGTCAATGCAGGCAGGCGCGGCGCTATGGCGTTCATGACCTTGGCCGAAGCCGCGCGCGTCGCGATCCCTTTAGCGTCGGCCGGGAACACCGGTATGTCCGCATCCCAGTCGTGCGGCAGCTCGCCGCGGACCATTCGGTGAAACTCCTCGGCCAGATCGGGGAAGGCTAGCGCATAGGCTGTCATGCGGGCGCGGCTTGCCGTTTCATCGCGCGCGCCCCGCGCCACCGCTTCGCGGAAGTGCGAAAGCGCCGCTTCCGGAATCAGGAATGGCGGCTCGACCGGCCAGCCAAGGTTCTGCTTGGTCAGGCGCACTTCCTCAACCCCGAGCGGGGAACCATGCGCCTCGAAGCTGTCGTGTTTGTTAGGCGACCCGTAGCCGATATGGTTGCGCACGAGAAGCAGCGATGGTCGCGCGATGTCCGCACGCGCCGCGCGCAGGGCAGCGTCGATTCCAGCAAGGTCGTTGCCGTCCGGCACCGAGACGCAGTGCCAGCCGTAAGCCTCGAAGCGGCGTGCACGATCTTCTGAAAACGTGATGTCGGTGCCGGCTGCCAAGGTGACGTGGTTGTCGTCATAGAGACAGGTCAGTTTGCCGAGCTGCAGATGCCCGGCCAACGAAGCCGCCTCTGAAGCCACGCCTTCCATCAGGTCACCGTCGCTGACGATCGCGTACGTGGCGTGATCGATCACCTCGAATCCAGGACGGTTGTAACGCGCCGCGAGCTGGGCTTCGGCGATCGCCATGCCCACCGCGTTGGCTATTCCCTGCCCAAGCGGCCCTGTGGTGATTTCGACGCCGGGCGTATGTCCGCGCTCGGGATGCCCTGGCGCCTTGCTTCCGAACTGGCGAAACCGCATGATATCGTCCAGAGGAAGGTCATAACCGGTGAGATGAAGCAGGCTGTAGAGCAGCATCGAACCGTGTCCGGCAGAAAGCACGAAACGATCGCGATCAAACCAGCTCGGATTGCGCGGATTGTGTTTGAGAAAGCGCGTCCACAACACGTACGCCATCGGCGCTGCGCCAAGCGGCATACCAGGATGCCCGCTTTTTGCTTTCTGCACTGCGTCCACCGACAGGAAGCGCACGGTATTGATGCATAGCTGATCGAGTTGATCGGACATCGTCACCCCCAGGTGGAACTTAAGACATACCAAGGACCGTTGCGTCAGAGTAAGCCGCGTCAACCTACCTTCAGTGCGTGGTCGACTATGTCCTGCGCTTCTCGCACTAGAATGCGCAAATGACCCTCATCGCGGAAGCTCTCAGCGTAGATCTTATAGATGGCCTCGGTGCCGGACGGTCGTGCAGCGAACCATCCGTTTGCGGCAACCACCTTGATGCCGCCGATCGGTGCGTTATTGCCCGGCGCTCGATCGAGCACATTGTCGATCCGTTCGCCCGCCAACGCGGTAATCCGTATCTGTTGCGGTGAGAGCTTCGCCAACTTCTGCCTTTCCTCGGCAGTCGCCGGCGCCTCCACCAAGTCTGCCGCGAGCACGCCAAGATCGCGGGTCAGATCGCGATACAACTCGCCAGGATCGCGTCCGTTGCGTGCGGTCATTTCTGCAGATAGCAACGCCGGCACGATGCCATCTTTGTCGGTTGTCCATACCGTCCCGTCCAGGCGACAAAAAGAAGCGCCGGCGCTTTGTTCGCCGCCGAAACCCAGTGAGCCATCAAGCAGTCCGTCGACGAACCATTTGAAGCCCACCGGAACCTCGTAGAGCTTGCGATTCAATCTGGCAGTCACGCGGTCAATCATCGCGCTGCTGACCACTGTCTTGCCTATTGCCGCCGTGCGCGTCCAATGGACGCGGTTTCTAAACAGATAATCAACCGCCACTGCCAGATAGTGATTGGGAGGGATCAAGCCCTCGCTTGGGGTCACGATACCGTGACGATCGTGATCGGTGTCGCAGGCGAATGCGATATCGAAGCGATCCTTGAGGCCGATCAGGCGCCGCATCGCGTAAGCCGACGACGGATCCATGCGAATGCGGCCATCCCAGTCCAGGGTCATGAAGCTGAAAGTCGGATCGACCGCCTCGCTGACCACAGTCAGATCGAGTTTATACTGCTCGGCGATCCTGGCCCAGTAATGCACGCCAGCGCCACCCATCGGATCAACGCCGACGCGAATGCCGGAGCCCCGGATGGTATCGAAATCTATCACGCTACTGAGATCGGCAACATACGTGCTCATGAAATCGTGCTCGCGAGTGGTCGCAGCGCGCCGGGCCCGGTCAAACGAAATGCGCCGCACGTCTTTCAGTTCGCCCTCGAGCAATGCATTCGCCTTGGCTTCGATCCACCCGGTGGCATCGGTGTCGGCGGGACCGCCGTTCATCGGGTTGTACTTGAAGCCTCCGTTATCGGGCGGATTGTGCGAAGGCGTCACCACAATGCCGTCGCTCAACCCGGTTTTTCGATCGCGGTTGTAGACCAGAATGGCGCGCGACACCGCGGGCGTCGGCGTGTATTCGCCACCCTTTGCGATCAGGGTTTCGACGCCATTGGCAGCCAATACCTCGAGCGCGCTCTCGAAGGCCGGCACCGACAAGGCATGGGTGTCAATGCCGATGAACAGCGGTCCATCGCTCCCATGCCCCTTGCGATAAAGACAGATCGCCTGCGTGATGGCGAGCACGTGTGCCTCGTTGAAGCTCCTATCGAACGACGTGCCGCGATGGCCCGACGTGCCGAAAGATACCCGTTGTGCCGGCACCGTTGGATCGGGCTGCAGGTTGTAGTAGGCAGAGACCAGCTTGGTGACATCGACCAGTTGCATCGCCTGCGCGGGCTGACCGGCGAGCGGACTGATATTCGTATTCATCGGCACGGCGTGCGCAACCTGCGGTACCGCCAGATCAATGCATTGGTCGAACTGTCGTGGGAGAGCAAGGGGTCCTCGATACTGGCAATTTCGGCCGCGGTGCGCGTGGCCAAAGCCTTGCCAAGTTCCACTCCCCATTGATCGAAGGAGTCAATGTTCCAGATCACGCCTTGCACGAATACGCTATGCTCGTAGAGTGCGACCAGCGCGCCGAGCGTACGCGGAGTGAGGCGCTCGGCAAGAATGGTATTGCTTGGGCGATTGCCTTCGCAAATGCGATCGGGAACCAGTTCGTCTGGCGTCCCTTCCGCCCTCACTTCATCGGCAGTTTTTCCGAACGCCAGCGCCTCACTTTGCGCGAACAGGTTGGCCAGCAGAAGATCGTGCTGGTCGCCAAGCGGATTTAAAGCTTGGCAGAAACCGATAAAATCGCAACCAATGAGCCGCGTTCCCTGATGTATTAACTGAAAGAACGAATGCTGTCCGTTGGTGCCGGGCTCGCCCCAATAGATCGGCCCGGTCTGGTAATTGACGCGGTCCCCGGCTAGCGTGACGTGCTTGCCGTTGCTCTCCATGGTGAGTTGCTGCAGATAGGCGGGAAAGCGCTTGAGATATTGCTCGTACGGGAGGATGGCCACGGTCGGTATATCAAGAAAATTGCAATTCCAGATAGCCAGCAACCCGAGCAGCACTGGAAGATTTCGAGCCGACGGCGCGCTGCGGAAATGCTCGTCCATCGCGCGAAATCCCGACAACATCTCGCGGAAGCATTCAGGACCGATCGCGAGCATGGTCGAAAGCCCGATCGCCGAATCCATCGAGTAGCGGCCGCCGACCCAGTCCCAGAACCCGAACATGTTGTTCAAATCGATGCCGAACTTGGCGACTTCGTCGGCATTGGTCGAAACTGCGACGAAATGTCGCACCACCGCCTTTTCGTCGTCGAATTCACGCAGGCACCATGCGCGCGCCGCGCGCGCGTTGGTCAGCGTCTCCAGGGTGGTGAACGTCTTGGAACAGATAATAAATAGCGTCTCGCCAGGCTTGAGGTCGCGCACCGCTTCGGAAAAATCGGTGCCGTCCACGTTGGATACGAAGCGGAAAGTCAGGTCCCGCTGGCAGTAGTAGCGCAGCGCCTCGTATGCCATCACCGGACCCAAATCGGATCCGCCAATGCCAATGTTGATGATATTGCGAATGCGCAAGCCGCTGTGACCGGTCCACTCGCCGCTGCGTACGCGAGCCGAAAATGATGCCATGCGGTCAAGCACCGCATGCACGTCAGGCACGACGTCCCTGCCATCAACAAGGATGTGTTCGCTCAATGGCGCGCGCAAGGCGACGTGTAGCACCGCGCGCTGTTCGGTGGCGTTGATTTTCTCGCCGCGGAACATGGCCTCGATGCGTTCGCGAACGGAGCAGGCGTCGCCAAGCGTCAGTAGTAAACGGAGCGTTTCGTCGTTGATACGGTTCTTCGAATAGTCCAGGTAAAGCCCGGCCGCCTCCGCGACAAACCGCTCGCCGCGCGATGGATCGGTGGCAAACAGCTCGCGTAGGGAGCGGCGCTCGATTTGCCCGAGATGCTCCGTGAGCGCCCGCCATTGAGGACGCTCCGTCAGAAGCTGCGGCTCTCTAAATGCGGAATCGCGCATGTCAGTCATTACCTGTCGCGCTACCTGGCATGGGCCAGCGCGTCGCTCTTGTCCGCAATACGCGTCATCAGCTCCTTCCATGACGCCACGAAAGCCCGCGCCCCATCACGCTGCAGCTGGGTGGCGAGCGCGTCGGTATCGATGCCAACGTCGGCAAAGCTCGCCAGAACAGCTTCGGCGTCTCCGCCGTCCATGGCCATCACGCCACGAATCTGGCCGTGCTCAGCAAAGGCGCACAGAGTCTTTTCCGGCATGGTGTCGATCGTATCGGGCGCCGCCAGCGCCTCGACGTACAACGTGTCCGACGCATTGGGATCCTTGGTTCCGGTGCTGGCCCAGAGTAGGCGCTGCGGACGTGCGCCGGCCGCGGCGAGGTCCCGCCACCGTGGCGACGCGAGCAGATCGCGATAGGCGCGATAGGTTCGGCTGGCGATCGCAATGCCGAGTCTATTGCGCAAATCGGGCGGCACCTTATCGCCTACCGCCTTGTCCCACCGGCTCACGAACAGCGAGGCAACCGAGGCAACGCAGGGGTCGCGCTTGGCGGCGATGCGCCGCTCGATGCCGCGCAGATAGGCTTCGGCTGCGGACACGTATTGCTCGCGAGAAAACAACAGGGTCACGTTGATCGGCACCCCGTCAAAAATCGATTCCTCGATCGCCGGAACGCCTTCTGGGGTGCCCGGAATCTTGACGTATAGATTGGGGCGATTGGCTTGCCGCTGCGTGCGCTTGGCTGCGTCGATGCTGCCCGAGGTGTCATTCGCAAGCAGAGGCGATACCTCCATCGACACCCAGCCGTCGACACCGTTGGTTCGGTCGAAGACCGGACGGAACAGATCGGCGGCACGACGCAGATCTTCGAGCGCCAGCTCTGTGAACAGGTCTTCGCCTGATTTTCCCGCCTTTGCCTTGTCGTGGATACCGTCATCGTAGGCGTCGGTGTTACCGATCGCCTCGTCAAAAATGGTCGGATTCGACGTCAATCCGGTAATTGAGAACTCGCTTATGTAGCGGTGCAGAGTGCCATTGTCGAGGATTTGCCGGGTAATGTTGTCCAGCCACAGACTCTGGCCGAGGCTGTGCAGTTCGGAGGCCTTATTCATGTTCGCTCCTGGTTCGTGGCCGCGTCGATGGGCGAAGCGGCGAGAAAATCGGCTAGATCGTGAATGAGCAAATCACCGATCCGTTCGATCTCCATGTCGGGCGACGGGTCGCTCACCAAGTTAGCGGATTGTGCCGCGTAGTGACCCTGATGCACGAAGACTGTCGTCAGGCGTTGACCAAGTGCACATTTCATTGCCGTCAGCAACTGCACCTTGTCATCGACCATCACGTAATGTCGTGCTGGGTAACGTCGCTGCACCGCGTCGAGCGCGCGCTCTTTGTGGACATAGATCGACACCCGACCACCTACCGCATTCCAGATACCCGAGCGCTGGATCTTGCGTGGCTGGAATACCACATCGCCATCGGACAGAACCACGGGTAATCCCAGTGTGCTCAGATGCGCAATCGCGTCGATTGCGCGCGGGTAAAGGCGATTCGCGAACGGATACTCCAGCATGAATGACGACATCTGCAGCAGATCCGGGTCGTCGTCCAGCCCGACACGGAATTTCTGCAGCGCCGCCAGATAATCAGCATACGACAGTTCTTCGCGAAGCGCGGCGAAAATGGCCCAATATCGATCGCGCTGATCAGTGCCGAAGGCTTGTTCCAGCCGTTCCCCTAGATCCGCGATGAAACGATCGTTGTCGAGCAGCGTATTGTCGACATCGAGCAGAAACACGACGCCTTCGCTCAGCACGGCCGGCCCTCCTCGGGTTTCGGATCGTGCCAGCCCTCGTTCCCGACGACGACTGCGCGCGCAGCTGCAGGGCCCCAGGTTCCCGGTTCGTATTCTGTGAGCGGAACCACACCATGCAGTATCGGATCGACCACGCGCCACGCCGCCTCGACGCTGTCGTCGCGGGTGAAAAGCGACGCATCTCCGCGGATGGCATCACCAAGGAGCCGCTCGTAGGGAGATTTGTCGCCAACAATAGAATGATGGAAAACCAGCTCCACCGCCTCGCCCACCATTTCCTCGCCCGGACGCTTGACCCTCGCCCCTGTGGAGATCACGACCTCAGGGCTCAGGCGAAAGCGAAAGTAGTTTGATTGCGTCGCGTTGATCTCATCGAAAATTGCTAGCGGGGGGCATTTCAGGTCGACGATGACCTCGGTGGCCGTGATCGGCAAACACTTGCCGGTGCGTATATAGAATGGCACCCCGGCCCACCGCCAGGTGTCGATATACAGGCATAGCGCGGCAAAAGTTTCGACCTGTGAATCCCGCGCCACACCGGGTTCATCGCGGTAGCCGCGAAACTGGCCACGCACCACTTGCCTCGGATCGAGCGCCCGCATGGCCCGGAACAAGCGCAGCTTCTCGGCACGCATTGAGTCCGGATTTTGGCCCGCTGGAGCATCCATCGCCAGCAACACCGTCACTTGCAGCAGATGGTTCTGCACAACATCGCGGACCGCCCCGACCTCGTCATAAAAGCTGCCACGGCCCTGAACGCCGAAGTTTTCCGCCATGGTAATCTGCACGCTCTCGACGAAATTGCGATTCCATATCGGCTCGAGGAACGCATTTGCAAAGCGAAAATAAAGTAGGTTCTGCACCGCCTCCTTACCCAGATAATGGTCGATGCGGAACACCGCGGATTCGGGAAACACCTCGTGCAGCGTGTTGTTGAGCGCCTGTGCGGAGGCAAGGTCGCGGCCGAATGGTTTCTCCACGATGACGCGTGCATTGTTGGCACATCCTGCTTTCGCCAAACCCTGCACGACGTTAGCGAACATGCTCGGAGGAATGGCGAGATAATGCAGCGGTCGCGCCGCATCGCACAACGCCTGCCGCAGACGCTCGTAGGTCGCCGAATCCTGGTAATCGCCGACCACGTATTGCAGCTGTGCCGACAATTGTGCAAACGCAGCGGCATCGATGCCGCCATTGTGCTCAAGGCTCTCGCGCGCTCGATCACGCAGTTTATCCAGCGTCCAGCCCGCGCGGGCCATGCCAATGATTGGCATATTCATATGGCCCCCTCGGATTAGCGCCTGCAGCGCGGGGAAGATCTTCTTGTAGGCTAGATCGCCTGTCGCACCAAAGAAGACAAAGGCGTCCGAGCTTTCAAATTCTGCCATCTTTCCACCGTTTTCGTGGCCGCAATCACGCGAGTCCGATGAACAATGCGGCAAGGATTTCCAGGTCGGATTTTAGCCTGATGTGTTACGTCGTCGCGAAGATTTGAGGTGCAAACCCCCTTTATCATTTGCCCCGATAGATACCTGCGATTGTACAGACCCCGGAGTGGTGCCGCCCATCGACAACGGATCGTGCGTTCGCCAGAAAGGTTGCCAACCGGACGGGACCATTCCTAGAGCTTGCCAAGTAGTAGCAGGACAATCAGAACGACAACGATCAGCCCTACGGCGCCGCTGGGCCCGTACCCCCAGCTTCTGCTGTGTCCCCACGTTGGCAACACGCCCACCAACGCCAAGACTAGAATGATAAGAAGGATCGTGCCGATACCCATTTTTTTGTTCCTGAAAAGAGTGGTGACTCGTTGCCGGCCCCGACGCCCTAGCGCGCGCGTACTGCCATGAGGTATCGCAATGCCAGCGATACCTGTCGACGCTTGATTTCTTCCGCGGTATGGTCGTCGGGGGCGTTGGGGGTGCCTCGGATGAGACTGTCTTGTATTGCGAGGCGGGCATCGTACGGCGTACCACCGATATTTGTTTCCGCCGCCCGGTCGAACGCTTCGCCCCTCCCAAATCCAAGGGATTTGCTAATCCAGTTCATTGGTTGCTTCCTTCACGACAATCGACCAGTGACGGTTCCGCGAATGACGCTGCGATCTGCGTCAGTCAGCGAGTTTTCTTGCCTGCCGTGTCGAGTGCCTGCTCGACGTTGCCGGCCCCCTTCTGCAGCTTGCCTTCAACCTGCTTGGCAGCGCCCTTTACCTGTTGCGTCTTATTGCCGGTCAGCTCCCCAACCTTTCGTTGAAGTTTACCGGCCACATCCTTGGCGGTTCCTTGCACTTGATCGCGGTTCATGGTGTGCTCCGTAAATGCGACTTATGCGCTTGATCCAAACTGCATCTGTCGCTGGTCCTAAGGCTGTACGTTTACAGGCGCGCGAGGCGACCGAGCAGATAGCCGACGATGAGTACGCCGACGACCGTAGCGATGGGACGCGCGCGTATTGAAGCGCTTGCGGCTTCCGTGAAATGAGTCTTTACTTGCTGTGCTTGCTCAAAAGTCTCTGATGCCCACGTCGCTGTGGACGTCGCGGCATCAGCGGCGACGTCGACTGCGCGGTGGACCGCCGCAGCGGAACGGTCGACCCGCACGGCCGCGTTGTCCGCTATTTTGTCCGTTGTCTTATGTGCAGTCTGCGCCGCCGCTTCTACAGCGGAGTTGACTGGATTGGTGAGCTGATTGCCAGAAGTGAGATTGCCACCCAGTGTCGCGGTACGTTCCATGGTACTTCCTCTCGATTAGATTCCGTTGCGAAAAAGCCGTGAAGCTACGGCACCACTATATTGCCCCTTTGATAAAACTCGACTATCGGACTCAGTCTGAATAGGGCGTAGGACAAACACGTATTCGGCGAACTGTCGGCGAAAGTGCAGTCTCAACCTCTGGGTTCGACGTGACGATACGAGTATGCGATTGTCTCCTCTGCGCCCGCACACATAAGTACTGAGCGCGCCGGATCCATGACGAACAGATCGGCACCGCAGAACCCGAGAATGACCAAATGCAAGAAACACCACAAAGCGACGGGTAGTGGGCCATTACTGATGCGAGGCGTACCAGTCGCGGTTGCGTTCGAAAAAATCCTTTAGCTGCCGCGCGGATTTCTCCTTCGAGACTCCGCGCTGCTCCTGGATTCTTCCAGCGAGTTGATCGCGTGATCCAGCGAATGTGACGAGCGTGTCATTGGTCAGCTTGCCCCAACGCTCCTTCACCTTGCCTGCAAACTGCTTGCACATGCCGATGAGACGATCCTGGTTCATTTTGAGCTCCCATAGTTTTCCATGTGCCATGTTAAAAAAACGGTTTGCCCAGGACACAGTTGCGATGTCCGTCACTCACAAGAGGAGAGATGCGCCAAGCCCAAGTAGGGCATTATCTTCTTGGACTTGGACCCGGCCTTCTATCAATTGCCCTTGAGCTGGGCGCGTATCTCGCCTCCGGGATGCTCGGCGCTGTGTACATTGACGTACAGATTGCCCGCCTTGTAGCTGGCATATTGGCTGTCCGTAAGCTTCGCCCCTGCGGGTGCGGCGAATTTGTTGTCGCCAGCCTTGGTGAAGGGAACTATCACGGGCCCGTTGCTACCCGCGGCCCCTTCGTGTATGTGCGATGCAGTCGCGGTCATACCAGTCACCGTGACGCTTGCGCTGACAGTGTGATCGGGATTGACGGTGACGGTTCCAGTACCAGACGCGGACGTCGTTACCGGTGGCACCTCATTGCTTCCGGAAAGGACAATCTGCTGGGCCGACATCGGCTGTGACATCGATACGCCACCGACAACGACCCCAAGCGCTCCCGCCAAGACGATCGCGATAAGTAGTGCATGTTGACGCAACATTCTGGTGCTCATAGCTCTCCTCCATTAAGTGGGCTGGCTCTCACGCTGCCGCAGCACCGCAATGCGTACCTCGGCAATTCCGGTAACGCATAAACCCGTCAAATCCTCAGGGGAGTATTTCTATTCCAGATTCCCAATGTCGTCCGTGCGGTCGCGCACAGAAGAGGGGCGATTTTCCCGTGCAGTCAGGGGCAGCCGGCCGAAGGCCGCACACCGGCCTTTATGCAGCACCGCACTCTGGTCTAGATTATTGAGATGCTCACCGCCAGACCGGGCCTTGGCTTCAAAAAAAGGCACCGTCCTTGCCTTTAAAATTGGCAAATCGCGGTTAGCTTCGCCTGCCGCCCCAGCCCGCATCAGAATCTGCTCGACGCCCTGCCAGCCGGCGACTTCCAGCGGGTGGCATCCCATCTAGAACCGATTCCGATGCGGCTCGGCAACGTGTTCTATGAGCCGCCGGATCCAGTTGCGGTACGTCTATTTTCCTACCACGGCCATCATTTCCCTGAGGATGGCGCATCCGCCGAACAGGCTGTTGGTAGTGCTGTAAACCCCGACCGTGATCAAAGAACAACGCTGGCGGGGTCGGTAGTTCATTAATGATTCTGGTAGTTCAGGGATTGATGAAACGAATCGCGCTGCCAGTCTGGCCTTCCGTCGTACGGATACTCGTTCGAAATCCGGCGACCCGACGCGATGCCGTTGTTTAGACCTGGAAGCGATGCATAGTCGCCTGGGCCGAAGGTTCGGCA
>DASZFQ010000043.1:0-1670 GCA_035939595.1 Casimicrobiaceae bacterium | reverse complement strand
CTGCCCCGGGCTCGAGACCCTGCTGCCGCTGATGCTCACCGAGGGCCACCACGGGCGCGGCCTGCCGCTCGGACGCGTCGCCGCGCTGCTCGCGAGCGCGCCGGCCGAAGCGATGGGGCTCGCGCACCGCAAGGGCCGCATTGCGGTCGGCCTCGACGCGGATCTCGCGATCGTCGATCTCGGCCGCGAGTACCTCTGCCGGCGCGAGGACGTGCGCTCGAGCGCCGGCTATTCGATCTACGAAGGCCGAAGATTCAAGGGGCAGGTCGCGCACACGCTAGTGCGCGGGCGGCTCGTAGTGCGCGGCGGCACGCTGACGAACGACGCCATCGGAACCGGCCGCTACGTCAGGCGGGCGCTTTAGAGCGTGATGGCGAAAACGCAGCCCCGGCCCGCAGTTTGTCTATTGCGACGATCGCCCGGATCCTCAATCCAGCAATCTGGCGGCCCGCTGGCGCAGCGACAATTCGCCTGCCTGAACTGCCTGCATCGCCGGCATTTGGCCCATGATCGCCCGCGTTTCAGCGTTGCTCAAGCTCAGCTCGTAGCTTTTCAGCGCCCAATATATCGCGAACGTCGCAATGCCGATCCACTCGGCAATAAATATCTTCTTGTCGGAGACGCCAAAGACGTTGGTCATGACGATGACCGCGGCCGGCGACAGGACCATCACGGTCGCAAGGGAAAAATAGGCCCGGCGGAAACGCCGTCGCAAGCGGTCGGGCAATTCGACCAGCGTTTCCTCCGAGCAGGCCCAGGCAACAAAAGCGATGCATACAAAAAGAACAGCCGCGGCCGTCCCGTGCACAACGGAAGAGTATGCATTGCTCCCGCAGTTGCCGCAGTAGAGTGGCGTCTGCGTCGGAAACAGCGCGACGACGATCGCGCTCAGACCCGCTAGGTTCAACGCCCAATTCTCGGTCCGCGAGAACCCTCTGTATAACGCCAGGAAGAACCCCACGACAAAGAGAATCCCGACGAACACGACGCGCCCGGGAAACGCGCGCAAGTCGGAGGTTGTCGGAGCGAAGGCGAAGTAGTAGGCGCTCATCGAGGCCTGCAGCGGGATGTCTTTCCACCAGCCAACTGCCAGCAGCCAGAGCGGAAAGACAAAAGCGATGACGCATAGCCCCCCGCGCAGCCAAAAATAGGTTTTGGCGATGTGCGCTTGAAGCTCGGTTGGCGTCATTGATCGCCTCCGCTCATGCAAACGATGGATAAACCAAAGCGCATCTGCTGCAACGCTGCTGCTTCAGCCGCGCTTTAGCCCCTCACTCACGCCTCATGTCCGCTCCCCGACCCTGCGGTCGACCCGAGGACGGGGCGTGCCTGCACGGGCGATGACGACGCAGTGGTCCCTTGCAGCGACGGCTCCGCTCCGTCACGAGCCCTCGGGCGCCGAGCCCTCGTATCGTTTCTGATGGATGATGTCGTCGTCCGGGTATTTCGGATCGTGCCAATATTGGAAGACGCTCACCACCTTCGACAGCATGTCGCCGTTCGCATCGAACGAGACTTCACCCTGCAGGGTCTTGAGCTTGGTCGCCTGCATGGCGTCGCGCACGTTGGAGCGGTTGATCTCCTTGCCGCTTTCGGCGACGCGCTTGATCGCATCGAGGATGATGAGCGTGCCGTCATAGGCGGTGATCGAATAATTGTCGGGCAGCGTC
>DASZFQ010000042.1:0-31390 GCA_035939595.1 Casimicrobiaceae bacterium | reverse complement strand
GGGAACGTGCCGTCGCATGCGAGGCCAAACACGCGCGGGCGCGCCAATCGGATGCTGCGCTTCGATCCCGGGCGCGGTTGGCCCCCAGTCAAGGCTCCCTGAAGACGAAGCCCTTCGCGCACCCGCACGCGCCCGCTCCTGTGCAATGCCGACGCACCAACCGCCTAGGCCTCGCCTTGACGCGTCAGCCAGGCGGCTGCGGCGGTCTCCGAACTATAGACGTCGGCCGTCAAGCCGAAGTCGGCGGCTACCTTGACTCCGAATTTTTCGGGATGGATGTACTCAGGGCGCACCACCAGAACCACCCGTACCATCCCGCGCGCGGTCTCCGCCCATTCTTCGACCATGAGGAAGCGGTCGACCAGCGTTGGAATCGGCACGCCGACAAATCCTCTGCCATCGAAGAGGAGCCTGTCGATGCCCTGCTCGCGGCACCAGGCGACGGCCGTCCTGATGGCGTCGACCGCTTTGACGAGGGAGCACTCCCCCCGTGCGTCGAATCGCGCGATGCCATCGCTCACCTGCCAGGAGACTTCCATGCGTACGTCACCTCCACACGCCTCGATGCAGTATGGTAGCTGACCTTGACGATGTTCGCTCTCGACCGCTGCAGGGCCGTATCGGACGCTCGGGAGCGAGCATGTGTCGTCGCGTCGTTTCCCGTATCGGCGAGCATGGCCACTCTCGGCCGATTGCTTAAGTGGCAGCTGTCGTCATCTTGCGACGAAGAGCACCCACGGCGTCCCGATCAACAGGAACACTGCCAGAAACGCGAGCGTGGTGAAGAAACCCAGCCGGTAGAGCTCGCGCTGCGTCAGGTAGCCGCTTGCCGCGAAGATGATGTTCTGGCTTCCACCCTGTGGTGTGATCACCGAGAAATAGCTGCTCGCGAAGAGCAAGCCGAAAGCCATCAGCGACGGCGGCACTCCGCCGCGAATGCCCACGTCGAGAAAAACACCGAGAAGCGCCAGGATTTGCGACGATTGGCTGACGAACAGATAGTGGATGCTGACGTACAGGACGATCAGGGTGACGTACATGGTTGGCCAGGACAGGCCGCCTAGGTGCGAGGCGAGACGCTCGCCCACATAATCCATGAAGCCGAGCTCGTTCAGCTGCCCGCTCAGGGCGAAAAGCACGGCAAGCCAGAGGAAGGTCGCGAGCGTGTCACCCTGCTTGGAGATATCGTCGAGCGTGAGCACGCCCGCCACCAGCAGCACGCCGAACCCCATGAACGCCACGCTGGTCACGTTGAGCTTCAGCGTATCGGCGAGCACCCAGCCGGCGACCATCACCGCGAATGTCATGGCCGTGATCCACTCGTCCCGCGACAATGGCCCCATACCAGCGAGCTCCACTCGTGCCGCGGCAGGAGCGTCAGGCGTTGCGCCGACACGGGGCGGAAAGAGTTTCGAGATGAGCAGGGGCAACATTGCGATCGCGATGAGCGCGGGCACGCATGAGGCAAGGATCCATGAGCCGAATCCGATCTCGACTCCGAACTTCTGCGCGATCTGGACGCCGATCGGGTTGCCGGAAGTGGCCGTCAACCAGAGGGCGGAGGAAACCGCGAGGCTTGCCATCGAGCAGAACATGAGATAACCGCCGAGCCGCCGTCCCTCCGGGTCGTCGGGGTTGGAGCCCGCTCCCTTCGACACGGACAGTACGATCGGGAAGAGCACACCACCGCGCGCCGTATTGCTGGGAAACGCCGGCGCAATGGCCGCGTCGGTCAGCACGATGCTGTAGGCGAGACCGAGGGAAGAGCCACCGAAGCGGCTCACCATGAAAAGGCTGATTCGCCGGCCGAGTCCCGACTTCACCACCGCCTGTGCGACGACGAACGCGACCACAACTAGCAGCACACTCGTGTTGGCAAACCCCGAAAAGGCCTGCGCCGGCGTGATCGTCCCGGTGAGGACGACGGTCCCCACTGCGATCATCGAGTCCGTAAGGATCGGGAAAGCACCAATGAGCACGGATGCGATAGCCGCAACGAAGACCGCGAATAGGTGCCACGCCTGCACCGTGAGGCCGGCCGGGACGGGCGCGAACCAGATGCCGATCCCAATCGCGAAGGGCATCGCGCGTTTCAGGAGCAAACCGGGCGCGATCATGGCCGCGAGCCCTCTACGCTTGGTTGGCCGGTCCGCACGCGGCCCTTGAGGCCGACGGTGCGACCCTGGATCGAACCATCCTCCAACTCGATCACGAATTGCCAGGAGAACTCGTAGGATCCGGTCGCGCCCGCATACCGGCCCGTGCCGCCCAGGATCGTGCCCGTGATGCGGTTTCGCTCCGCCGTGCCTTCGCCTTTTAACTCGCTGAACACTTCATCACCGTGCTCGTCCGTCCAGACGCCTCGGCCCACAAGACCCGTTTCGCTGTCGACGAGCGCGATGACTTCAGAGCGGAAACCCACGCCTGGACGACCAGCCCCTGCAAGTAACATCGTTCCCTGGAGATGAATGATCGAGGCCTTTCGCTCGGTGCCGAGGAAAACTGTGCGCCGACTGCCGGCGGCGTTCCAGGAGCCCTCGAAGTCACGCCATGCGGTCGCGGTAGCCGCTGGCTTTGACGGCTCCACCGTCGACCCGCAGGCAGCCACGGCGAGCGTCAAGGCGAACAGGAATTTACGGCTGAGCGCTCGGCGCGGGAGGGCAAGCGGGAACGGTTTCACGATGCGCTCATCTCCTTTCCCAAATCTTTACCGTTGTTCCTGTTTGCCCGCAGTTGGTTAGTCCGACGCCGCACCAACGTCAGCAGCGACGGCAGACGCGCTTCTGATCGCACCGCTCAACCAACCTTCCGCAACTTCGCAAGCCAGTTTTCCATCCGCCTTCCAGCGGCCCCGCGGCCCACCCGCCCTGAAAGAGAGCACCATAGCGCGGCTACCCTTAGCATTTCGCTCTTCGCTAAGCATTGACCTTCGTCAAAGGTCTGCAGTCGCAAGCGAACCAACGCGCTGCACGGCAAAGATGGATTACACGTCCAACCTCACGACCACCGGAACTCCCTACACTACAACCGGCACCTATTCGGCTCGCCATGGAATCCGGGCGCGCTGACACGCGCACCCGCCCGAACATGAACGAGCAGGCTTCCTTCAGACATTTTCGACCGGAATGCGGCCCGTCTCCGCGCCCGCTCTGAGCGTCTCGAAGTCTCTCTCCGTTTGGTCAGCGTAGGCAGCAGCGAAACGCGCCAGCGCGACGTCGAGAGCTTCGCTCTTGCCGACGTAGCCGCTGATGGCGGCAGCGTCTCCGGCCTTCGCATGGGCGCGCGCCAGGGCGGCCCCGCAATGGCGTGCATAGTCGAGCAGATGCGGATAGTCCATCGTGTCGACATTGGCGGCGGTCTTGCAGTCACGCAGCTGCCTCACGTAGAAATCTACACGCAGCACCGGATCCGCCGACCAGCCCAGAAAAATGTCGCTCGCCGCCTGCATCAGCCGTTGTCCCTCGACGACGCGTTCGCCGTGATTGCGGTAGGGGCTGTGGCCCGCGTAGTGCTCGAGCACCGATGCGCGCGCCTCCTTGAACTGAAGAAAGAGCGAGTCTTCCTCGCCGGCCATCAGCAGTGCAACGGCACAGCGAGTTCCGACGCTGCCCACGCCAACGACTTTGATCGCCACGTCGACCAGCTGGAAACGCTCGAGCAGCGTGCGCCGGTCTGCGGGCAGCGTCGCGCGGTACTGGGACAACAGACGGCGCACGTTGGTAATCGTACGATCGCCTTTACGCGGGCGGAACACGAGCGGCTTTTCCTCCTTGATGCGGCGTGTTTTGCCGCTGACTTCGGTGAGCTTGGGAAACCGATGGTCGGTCACCGCATGCGGCGGCGCCTCCGAAGCTTGCTTGCCTAGACAGTCGAAATAAAGCTCCGCAACCTCGGTGGCATCAATGCGCTGGTACCACAGTTCGAGCGCGTGCATGTGCGCGTAGAGTGCCATGTGCTCGCGATAGCCTGCGCTGGAAGCCATCGTCGCTTCGGCATTGCGTCGGTTCGACAAACCCAGATGCCTCCCGGCGACGGTGATGCTCGCAGCGAGCCGCTTGATATCCCATTCCCACGGAGCCCGCAGCGTCTCATCGAAATCGTTGACGTCGAACACCAGGTGGCGCTCGGGAGTGGCGAAGCCACCGAAGTTCATCAAATGCGCATCGCCGCACGCCTGGACGCGGATGCCGCTCACCGGGGTCCTCGCCAGGTCAAAGGCCATGATCGAGGCAGCGCCTCGAAGAAAGGCGAACGGCGAATGCAGCATGCGGCCGTAGCGGATGGGCACCAGCGACGGTACGCGGTTTCGATTCGACGCTTCGAGCATTGCGACAACATCACGGCCTTTGCGCGGTACTCTGAAGGCGGCGTGCGCTGCGCGAGGAACTGTAGCGCGCAGTGCTTTGCCCACATCGCGGGGCGTGGCCGCATCACGCGATGCGAGCGGCATTCCCCTGACTCGCTGGTGGGCCTGGCTATCCGTTCGACTCATAGCGGTTGGCCGCCTACGTCAGGGTCGTCGCCTGCACCGTCGGAGACTGTGACTCGGGCGCACGCCCTACGGCAGAACGCCATCAGCACAATCGCGACGCCCGCAATCGCCACGCGGATCGGTCGAGTTTGTATGTGCATGGCTCTCCCCCCAATGCCGGGCGGAACCGATGAGCTTAGGATACTCCTGCAAGCGAAAGCGCGTATGCTAGTTCTCTTGGTCCCTCGGAGAATAGCGTGGTTCTGTGCCCCATAGCGCTCGCCGTCGGCTGCAAGAAATGCCCTGCGTTCCCCGTATGCCCGGTGAAGACCGTCATCGGCGATTACCGCCCGGACGAACACGCGCGACAAGACGCGGCTAGAAAGCCCACCCGCAAACGGCAGAAGTAGCGGTCCCACGCAGCGGTGGTGCCTACCTTGAAATGCGCCGACGACGCCAATAACGACCTGGCGACCAGCGCCGGCACGGTGAATTACGCCGGTGTCGACCAGGTCTACTACAGCTCGCTTCCACGCCTTTATGGTTTCGATCCGCTATAGGTGAAATCATGGACCTGCGCACCCTGCTCGCGATCTCCGCAATGCTGTGCTGCAACGCTGCCGTCGCCGGCCTAAAGGAAGGCTACGAAGCGCTGAGCAGGAAGGACTACGCCACCGCCATAAAGGAATACCGCCCGCTGGCGGAGCGTGGGAACGCCGAAGCCCAATATCGAATCGGGCGGATGTACGAGTTCGGCCAAGGGTATCCGCAGGACAAGGCGCAGGGTATCGCCTGGATCCGCAAGGCGGCGGCCCAAAACCACGCCGACGCGCAGCAGGAGCTTGGGGTCATCTACGCCACTGGCGACGGTGTGCAGCAGGACGACGTGCAAGCCGTCGCATGGTTCCGAAAGGCGGCCATGCAGGGCGACGCGATGGCGCAATACAACCTGGGACTGTTGTACGCAAAAGGTCAGGGTATAGAGAAGGACTATGCGCAGGCGATCGCCTGGTGGCGCAAGTCGGCGGCCCAGGGCAATGAGGATGCCCAGTTCAAGCTCGGCGTCGTCTATCATACCGGCCAGGGCGTGGCTAAGGATGAGGTCCTCGCACTTGCCAACGCCACGATTGCCGCGCGCGGCGGCGACAAGGAGAACGTCGAATACCGGAACGAGATTGCGAAGCAGCTCACGCCAGAACAAAGGCGCAGCGCACAAACGTTGGCCGATGCATGGAAGGTCGGCCAACCGCTGCCGGGGAGCGCTGCCACGTCGGGTGCGGCGCAGCGCACAGCGGTCGCCGATAGTGATCCGGTGAAGACCCGATGCTCGGCGACAGGATCGATGGGGGGCGAGAAGTTCTCGGCGACCAATTGTGTGGTGTCGCTGTACGGCGATCAGCACAGTGTCGCGATCTGGTTCAACGAAGATGCCATCGCGCCGGCTGAAGCGGAGAACTTCCAGATGTCGTCTTACGCCGATGGCGCCAAGGGCGGCAAGCAGCGGACGATGGCGATCATCATGTTCTGTCCAGGCGGCGGCAAGGAAACGCCCTCGGCGGCGGCCGTCAAATCGATCGACCTCAATACCAACCACGCCAAGTCGCCAATGGCGGGCATCCAGCGCGTAGTCGATGCGCCCAGGGACTTCAAGGTCGAGAAGATGACCGGAGAGATCAAGCCTGGCGGCACGCTGTCGGGCAAGATCGTCGGCAATCTCGACAAGACGGCGTTCACATTCGACTTCGAATTGAACCTGCCCACCAAGGACGCTGCGGCGGGCATGAGCTGCGGGAAGTAGCGAGCGGGCCCATAGTTGACTCATGGACAGCATGGCTGCAAACCCGCGCACCGCCCTCCTCGCCGGCGCCACCGGCCTCGTCGGTGACGCGCTCTTGTCCTTGCTTGTCGCGAGCAAGCATTACCGTAGCGTGCACGTGCTGCTGCGCCGTGCGCGGCCCGGCACCGAGGGTGGCGCGAAGCTGACGATTCATCAAGTCGACTTTGCGCGACTGCCGGCGCTCCCGGCGGTGGATGACGTGTTCATCGCGCTCGGCACCACGATCAAGATCGCCGGGTCGGAAGCGGCCTTTCGCCAGGTGGATTTCGATTTCGTGGTGAACGTTGCGCGCGCCGCAAGGGATGCGGGTGCGACGCGGTTGGCTGTCGTATCGGCGTTGGGCGCCGACCCGACGTCGCGCATCCTCTACAACCGCGTGAAGGGCGAGATGGAGATCGCGGTCATGCAGATCGGCTACGAGTCGGTGGTGATCGCGCAGCCATCGATGCTTCTGGGAGATCGAGCCGCCTTGGGTCAACCGCCGCGCAGCGGCGAAATGTGGACGGAAAGGCTGCTCGCGCCGCTCGGCTGGATCATACCCAGGGCCGTACGGCCGATTCCGGCGCGCGCCGTGGCGTCGGCGCTGGTGACGGCCATTCTCGATGCGAAGCCCGGGGTTCGCGTCCTGAAATCGGGCGCGATGCAAGAGATGGCGGAGCCCACAATAGGAAGCCCTGAATCGCCCTCGATGAAATCCTGAAAATGCAACGTGAAACCTTCGAGGCGTTGGACCGGATCGACCCACTGGCACCGCTGCGCGACAAATTTCTGCTCCCGCCCGGCGTGATCTACCTCGACGGTAATTCGCTGGGCGCATTGCCGCGCTCGACAGCCGCGCGCGTGTCCCGGGTGATCGACAAGGAATGGGGTGAGGATCTGATTACGAGCTGGAACCGTCATGACTGGATCGCGATGCCACAGCGCGTCGGGGACAAGATCGCGCGGCTCATCGGTGCTGCCGCGGGAGAAGTTGTGGTTGCCGAGTCGACTTCGATCAACCTGTTCAAAGTGCTAGCGGCGGCACTGAAAATGCGCCCGGGACGACGCGTGATCGTTTCCGATACCGAGAATTTCCCGACCGACCTGTATGTGGCCGAGGGCTTGGCGAAATTGCTCGACCAGGACTACACCCTGCGCCTCGTGGCTGCCAACGATCTCAAGCAGGTGCTCGGTGCGGACACCGCCGCGCTTATGTTGACGCAGGTGAATTTTCGTACCGGGGCGATTCACGACATGGCGGTACTGACCGCAGCTGCGCACGCGGCGGGTGCGCTGGCGATCTGGGATTTGTCCCATTCGGCAGGCGCGGTGCCGGTGGATCTCAACGCAGCGCAGGCGGATTTCGCAATCGGCTGCGGCTACAAGTATCTCAATGGCGGGCCGGGGGCGCCGGCATTCGTTTACGCTGCAGCGCGTCATCAAGGGCAGACCCCGCAGCCCCTCTATGGTTGGCTCGGTCATGCCGCGCCATTCGAGTTCGCTGCCCACTACGTTCCCGCCGAGGGGATCCGGCAATACGTCGTCAGTACCCCATCGATACTGGCGCTGGCCGCCCTCGAAGAGGGTATCGATCTCCTGTTGCAGGTGGAGTTGGCGCAGCTGCGGGCGAAGTCGGAGGCGCTCACGGAGGCGTTCATCACGTTGGTCGAAGCGCGTTGTGCCGGTCTGGGCTTGTCGCTGGCGACGCCGCGCGATCCCGCGCGTCGCGGCAGCCAGGTTTCATTCGCGCACGAGCAAGGCTACGCGGTTATGCAGGCACTGATCGCGCGCGGGGTCGTTGGGGATTTTCGCGCTCCCGACCTGATTCGCTTTGGCTTCAGCCCGCTCTATATCCGACATGTCGATGTATGGGACGCGGCCGAAACACTTCGCGACGTCCTCGTGACTGGTGCTTGGCGGCGACTTGAGTTCCAGCAGCGGGCAGCGGTGACCTGAAACAGCCATTCCCCGAGCGTGGCGTTACGGCCCACGCCGAGTTGTCGACCAACTCCCTGGTGTCGCCAGGCAAAGTTGCGCGGCCACTTCGCCGCCAAAGAGCACGACGCGACCGCGCGCTGAGTCGTAGGCCAACGCTGCGCGCACCGAGTCGGGGATAGCCCCGACAGCGTAATGTCCTTTACACTTGCACTGAAGTCGTTGCCTTGATCCAGTGCCCGCCGCGGCCGGATGAACCCGGCCCTACGAAAATCAAACGCTCACGAGGAGGAACCCGATGAAAGCAATGTTTCGCTGCGGTGCAGGCTTTGCTGTGCTTGCCTTTACGCTGACGACAAACGCCGACGTCCCGGTCCCCGCTCCAGGTGCGAGCGCGCGTATCGACGCGATCAAGAAGGCCGGCGTACTGCGCGTGGGCGTGCTCGCTAACGCGCCGTGGCTGGTGGAGAACACTACCGGATCGGGCGAAACATGGAGTGGTCCGGCATGGGTGTTGGCGAACGAATACGCTAAGCGCCTGAACGTGAAGCTCGAGGCGGTCCCCGTCAGCCACGAGACCAAGGTTCCGGTGCTGGCGTCGAACCAGGTCGACATTTCAGTGACACCGCTAGCGGAAACGCCCGACCGGCTGAAGGTGGTCGACTTCGTTATCTACTCGAGCACCAGCGTGTGCATGTTCGGCTTAGCCTCCAATAAAAAGTTTGCGAGTGCCAAGTCGGTGGACGACTTGAACAAACCCGAGATCACGATCTCCTACTACACGGGCGGCGGTGAGGAAAGCTGGGTGAAGGAGCGCTTCCCGAAGGCGCAGTTGCGCGGCGTGGCCGGCTCCGGTGTCGCGCCGGTGGAAGAGGTTCTGGCCAATCGCGCCGACGCCGTTCCGATCAACCGCGTGCCGTGGGTCGCGATGGGCCGCAAGCTCAAGCAGCTCGGCGTCCTTCCCAGGGACAACAACTGCCAGAACAGCACCGAGAAAGCGGCGCCGGTTGGCATGGCCATCGACAAGAACCAGACGGTATTTCTGTCCTGGGCGCGCGCGGTCGAGAAAGAGCTGGAGCCCAAACTGAAGGCTGACGAAGCGAGAGTCGTCGACACGATGAAATAACGTCCCGCTACACGCCGCCCGCTGCCGGCGGCCCGCGTTAAAGGCGCCGGCGCATCGCATGGACTTCGATTTCTCGGTCGTCACCGACCATTGGCGCTTTCTCGCGTCCGGCGTCGGTATTACGCTGTTGCTGTCCGTGGTGTCGGGACTGACTAGCCTCGTGGCGGGCCTGGTCGTCGCGCTGCTACGGCTGTACGGCCCGCGGCCGCTGCGCTTCGCGGTCGTGCTCTACATCGATTCGATGCGCGCGATACCGGTGCTGGTCGTGCTGGTGTGGTCGTTCTTCGCCTTGCCGATCCTCACTGGTATTACCATGCCGCCGTTTGTCGCGGCGCTCGTCGGCCTGACGATGCTTCTCGCGGCCTACGCCGCCGAAATCGTGCGCGCCGGCATCGAGTCGGTGCGCCCCGGACAGACGCGCGCGGCTCTCGCGCTCGGCATGTCGAGGGCCCAGATCGTCCGCCGCATCATCCTCCCGCAGGCGATCGTGCGGATGCTGCCGGCATTCGGCTCACTGCTGTCGATCACCATCAAGGACACCGCCATCGCGTCGGTGATCGCGGTGCCGGAGTTGATGCGCCAGTCGGAAACGCTTGCCGGTCAGAGCTTCCAGCCGATCGAGGTGTACACCTTCGCGATGCTCGTCTATTTCGTCATTCTGTTCCCGGTCACTCGCGGCATCGACATGTTCTACCAGCGCGTCGCGCACCTGGGACGCTCATGAGCTTCGACTGGAGCGTGGTGTGGCAGCATCGCGATGTGCTGATCGCGGGCACCGCTACGACGATCCTGCTCACCGTGGCGACGATGGCGATCGCTGTGCCTTGCGGCATCGTGGTGGCGATATTGCGCCTGTATGGCTGGGCGCCGGTGCGCGCTCTCGCGACGGCGTACGTCGAATTCTTCCGTAACCTGCCGCTGATCCTCGTCGTGTTCTGGGCCTTCTACGTGCTGCCGATCCTGACCGGCCTCGGCTTGCCCCCGCTCGCGACTGGCCTCGCGGCATTGGCGCTCAACGTCACCGCGTACAATGCGGAAACGTTCCGCGCCGGCATCAATTCGATCCGGCGCGGCCAGGTCGAGGCGGCGATGGCGTTGGGGATGAACCGGGTGCAGGCCCTGCGGCGCGTGGTCGTGCCGCAGGCGCTGCGCCGCATCCTGCCGGTTCTAGCGAGCACGTGGGTATCGTTGTTCAAGGACACCTCGCTCGTGTCGGTGATCGCAGTGACCGAGCTCGCGTACGTCTCGATGCAAATTCGTGCGCAGAGCTTCCGCGTGCTGGAAATGCTAACCGCGATGGCCGCGATCTACTGGCTGCTGGGTTACCCACAGGCAAAGCTCGTCGACTGGATCCAGCGCCGCTTCGCCGTGACCGAATGAACCCAGACACGCCGCCGCCGCAACGGCCCATGGCCTCCGGCGCCAAGATCATCCGCTATCGCGGCGTGATCAAGCGCTACGGCGGTTTTCAGGCGCTGGGCGGCGTCGACCTGGACGTGCACGCCGGGGAGGTCGTATGTCTGATCGGACCGTCAGGCTCCGGCAAGTCGACGCTCCTCCGCTGCACCAACGGGCTCGAAACGATCGATGGTGGCGACATCGA
Organism: Casimicrobiaceae bacterium; assembly: GCA_035939595.1. Taxonomy (GTDB): domain Bacteria; phylum Pseudomonadota; class Gammaproteobacteria; order Burkholderiales; family Casimicrobiaceae; genus PALSA-1003. The sequence goes on along the minus strand of DASZFQ010000042.1, from coordinate 20,439 downwards.
GTTCGAGGGAGCGATGCTTCCGCGCGACGAGCGTGCACTGCGCGGTGTGCGAACGCGCATGGGCATGGTGTTCCAGAGTTTCGAGCTGTTTCCGCATTTGACGGCGCTTGAGAACGTCGCCGAAGGTCCGCGCACGGTACTGCGTAACGATCTCCTCGAAGCCAATCGTCGCGCCACGGCAATGCTCGCCAAGGTCGGGCTCGCCGACAAAGCGGCGAACTATCCGTCCACCCTGTCCGGCGGTCAGCAGCAGCGCGTCGCGATCGCCCGCGCCCTCGCGATGGAACCCGATGTCATGCTGTTCGACGAGCCGACGTCAGCGCTCGATCCCGAGACGATCGGCGAAGTGCTCAACGTCATGAAAAAACTCGCCGACGAAGGCATGACCATGGTCGTCGTAACGCACGAGATGACCTTCGCGCGCCGGGTCGGCGACTGGGTCGCGGTATTCGAGACCGGCCGCATTGTCGAGCAGGGACCGCCCTCGCAAATCTTCGATGCGCCGACGACCGAGCGTACGCGCGATTTCCTTAGCCACCTGGGGTGGACGGGATAGGGACGGCACGTTCGCGGTACGTATCTCGCCGGAATCGCGGTCGCCAACCGGTGATTAGCACTGCCACGGCGCCTCGTAGAGTAAGGAATCGCAAGTCGTCGCGATGCATGAGCTCGCTAGTCCACTGCAGCATTGAAATTGGATGTGTATACTCCAAGGAGCATGCATAGGATGACTTTGACGGCCGAAGAGCGCAGCGAGCTGGAGGCGGCAATTCGCTGACGCTGCGGCAGCCCAATTTGGCCGCGCGAAACACACTCGAGATGACGACCCGGACTGCCAGTTGCTCTTGCGGCCAGCTCACGGCTATCACGTCGGCCGACCCTGTTCGCGTCTCCGTTTGCCACTGCCTGGCTTGCCAACGCAGAACGGGCAGCGTGTTCGCTGCGCAGGCGCGATTTCCCGCAAGCTTGGTGGCCATTGCCGGAGCTTCGAACAGGTTCGTTCGGGTCGGCGATGCCGGGAGCAGGAGCACGTTCCACTTCTGCCCCACATGCGGTGCCACGGTGTACTACACCAGCGAGGGTCGCGAAGACAGCATCGCCATTCCCATCGGTGCGTTCGCAGACCCAGATTTTCCCGCACCCACGTTCTCGGTATACGAAGAACGCATGCACACCTGGGTTGAAATGCCCGCAGGCATCGAGCACATGGCTTAGCCCGCGTGGGGTCGCCAGCGGCTGCAGCACCATTTTTGCGAGGCGATGTCGATTTTCTGGAGCCTCGTTCGTCATCCCTGTGCGCGGCCGAAGTGACGGGATTGATCACACACTTCAGGAGAACTCATGTTTGATCACGTCGTATTCGGAGTCAGCGACTATGCAGCGAGCAAAGCGTTCTTCCTCAAGGCACTCGAACCGCTCGGCGTAGCTGTTGTCCTGGAGGGGCCGTTAGGTGTCGAGCTTAGCCCACCAGGGGGTAAGGCTTCATTGTGCATGTGCCAAACCGAGGAGAAGCCGGCGCATCTTCACTTGGCGTTCACGGCCGAGAATCGCCAGCAAGTCGAAGCTTTCTATCGCGCGGCTCTGGAGGCGGGGGGCAAAGACAATGGTGCGCCGGGTTTGCGCCCGCACTACCACGCCAACTACTATGCAGCTTTCGTCATTGGTCCGGACGGGCACAACATCGAAATGGTCTGCCACGAACCCGACCTCGATCCTAAAAGACTCGACTGAGAGTCCCACCATCAACAACGAGTACCGTGCCTAGTAATGTAACTGCCGGCTTGGCTCGCCAGCAGTAGCGCTGGCCCTGCCAACTCTTCGGGCCGCACCCAGCGGCCAAGTGCGGTTGTTTCGGCGAAGATCCGTTTCTGCTCGTCAGTAAGGATTCTGTCGGGCATGTCTGTCGAGAAAGATCCGGGCGCCAGACAGTTCACCGTGATGTTAAAGGGGCCAAGATCCAAGGCGCTCGCTCGAGCCAAGCCCAACAGCGCCGACTTCGTCGCGCAGTAGGAGCTGCGGCCCTCTTTGCCACCCAACCCCGGGATTGAAGAGATGTAAATGATCCGGCCCCAACGGCAATCTTTCATTTGAGGGACAAAGGCTCGCGTAAGGCGCATGCAGCTAGATTCAGCTCGAGTGTGCGATCCCACGCATCATCGGCGATTTCGTCGACTGATTGCGGGATATTCATCCCGGCGTTGTTCACGAGAATATCAACTCGGCCCATGCGAGACCGCACAGCGTCGGCGAGAGCGTCGGCTTGTGTCCTATCGGCCACGTCAGCCACGATCCATTCGACGCGTACGTTCAGACCGGCGGCGATGCTCGCCGCCGCGACCTTCAATTCGTCCTCGTGGCGGCTGCAGAGGACTACATCGGGACCGGCCGTCGCAAATGCGCGGGCCATTGCGGCGCCGAGACCTTTGCTGCCGCCTGTTGCTAATGCAATACGCCCAGAAAGATCAAATAGATTGTTCTGCATCATCCATCCTTGAGTTGAACTTCGGGTTTCCCAGCCCTCAGCCTGCCGCATCTGCGATTTGGATGTCAGTCCAGTGCTTGCCATTGACCATTGCGCGCCGACTCGAAGATCGCTTCGACTGTGCGCAGGATGTCTAGCGAAGCGCAAGACGCGCCACGGCATGTTCGAAATGAGATGGCTTGCCTGTCGGCAGCCACGGCTTACGCGGTTAAATCCGAACGTGCGTCATCCAATCCATGCCGTGAGGTCAGTTACCTATGTGTCCGGAATGGACCCTGATCGCGTCGGATCAGTCCTCAGCTAACGGCGGCGCGGCGCCGGCCGAGACGGCGCCCTGGCATCGCCTCACGCACGGAACGTGTCCAGGTAGATGCGCGCATCCACGCCGCGAGCTCGCTCGCCTCGAGCGGGTGGCTTAGCAGGAACCCTTGGACCACATCGCAGCCAAGCGCGCACAACCCCTCGAGCGTCGCTTGGTCCTCGACACCTTCGGCCGCGACGGACAGGCCCAGGTTGTGCGCAAGATCGATCGTCGAGCGCACGATCAGCGCATCGGCGGTATCACCCATCATCCCCATGACGAACGACTTGTCGAGCTTGAGCTCGCGCACCGGCAAGCGCCGCAGGTAGGCGAGCGAGGAGTACCCAGTGCCGTAGTCGTCGATTGCAAGCCTACAGCCCAGCGCACTGAGGCGCTCCAGGCTCTTAATGCCGTGGCCCGGGTCGTCGAGGATTGCACTTTCGGTGATTTCAAGCGTTATCCATTCCGCAGCGCAGCCGTGGCGCTCGAGCAGCGCCACAAAGCGGTCGGGCAACTCGGCGTCCATCAGGTCGGTTGCCGAGATGTTGATAGAGATGTTCATCGGCAGGCCGTCTTTGCGCCACTGCGCGCACTGTGCGATGGCATGAGCGAGCACCCATTGCGTGATCGCCCAGACATAGCCGGTCTGTTCAGCGAACGGGATGAACTCGTTAGGCGTCACGGGCCCGCGGGCGGGATGCTGCCAGCGCACGAGCGCCTCTGCGTCAAGCGCGCCAACACGATTGAGTGCAACTTTCGGCTGGTAGAGGAGCCTGAGTTCGTCGTGATCGACGGCGCGGCGCAGGTCGTTCATCAGCACCAGGCGCTCCCGGCTGTACACGTCATAGTCATCATTCCACAGCGCATATCCAAGTTTGTTGCGCTTCGCGGCGTACATCGCCACGTCGGCGTGTCGCAGCAGAATTGATCTTTCGTGGCCGTGCTCGGGGTAGACCGCGATGCCGATGCTGGCCCGCACTGCAAGGTTGTGTCCCTCCGGAATCATCGGCATCTCGAGCGATTGCAGAATCGCCTTGGCGACGTCGCACGCCGCACCGGCGTCATCGCCTGGCAGCACGATCACGAACTCGTCCCCGCCAAGGCGCGCGACGGTATCGGCGGCCCGCTTGACCAGCCCCTCCAGACGCGACGTAACCGCCCGCAGTATCAGATCGCCGATGGCATGCCCGAGCGTGTCGTTCACATCCTTGAAGTGGTCAAGGTCCATCAACAGGACTGCGACCCGCGTCTGGTTGCGTTCAGCGCACGCGATCGCCTGATCGAGACGCTCGTTGCACAGGACACGGTTGGGCAGTTGCGTCAGGGTATCGCAATAGGCAAGGTCGAGGATCCGCGATTCCCGGCTGGCAATGCCTTCCTGCATGCTGCGGAACGCCGCGGCTAGGTCACCGATCTCGACCACGCTGGACGGGGGCGGCGTGGTCGAATAGTCGCCCGCAGCGATGCGGCGCGCGACGCTGGCGAGCTCGCGCACTGGCCGCGCGATCCGGCGTGCCATGGCGACGCTCGCCAGGATGGACACAAGAACGCCGGCAAGCGTGATGAACGTGAGCCGGGTTTGCAAGCGCCGAAAAGGCTCGAGCGCCGAGGACAGTGGCTCCTGCAGCACGACGACCACACCGTAGCCGCTGCGCGCGGGTACCATGACGCGCGTGACTGCTTCATCGCTGTACCACGAGTTGCCGTCCGTGTCGCGCTCCGCGAAACGCTCCGCAGCGACGTTGGACAGCAGCGCCATGCGACTCTTGTCAGATAGTGTGCTGGCCTGCAGCTTCCAGCTACCGTTCGCCTGGCGACTGAAGAACGATACATGCAGTCGTGTCAAGCGCCGAAGGTCCTGCGTCAAGCTATCGTCGACGATAAACCCGATCACCACCCAGGCGATCGGCTTGGGCGCCAGCACCGGCACGACGACGAGCTGGTAAAGCTGGCCACGAATCAGGACCATGGCCGAGGCCTTCTGCGAGGCTTCCGCTTCCGTTATAAGCTCTGGAAACGCAAACGGCATGCCGGTCGCGATGCCGAGTGTATCGCCAAGCACTCGCTGATCCAGGCCAACCATCATCATCAACGATGCATCGATTCCCCGGACGTACTTCGTGAGCACTGGCGCGATGGCGTCGCGATTGCCGGTGGCGATTACTTTTCGGAACGTATCATTGGCCGACATCAAACGCGCACCTTGTACCAGGCGGTACGTTTCCTGCTCGAGCAGCCGGTCGAAGACGAGTGCGCCCGCAACGAGGTCCTCGCCGATCGATTTGCGTGCCGCGGTCATGCCCACAGTGTTGATGAGCGCGAACCCTCCGACCTGTACCACAACCATCAGCGCGAGAAAGAGCGCGAGGATATGGCTCTGGAGGCTGCGGATTTGCATGGGCAAAGTTAGAGTGCGCAAAATTAGCGCTGAGCGCTCTACGAGCATTTCGAAAAGTAGCTCTAGCGAATCGTTGATGTAGTACTGCCGTTGACCGGCACCTCCGGTGCCACCCCGCAGCGGCCCTCGCTCTTATTCAATTGATCAGCGCCCATCACGGTGATGCCACGGTTTAAAGAAATAACATGCGAAATCAATATGTTAACGCGTACCGTATACCTTAAACCAAGCTAGCAGGCCACGCTCGCATCCACGCGCTTCCACTGTCCTGCTACGGGTTGAACGGTTAAAGCAAGTTCCCTGCCGCCGGGCGCTCGGTTGGCGGCTGAAGGTACTGCGCGAGGCTCGCGCGGCGCCCGGAACGTGGCCCAGACCTGGCGTTATTTCGGCCCATCACTCAAAGCGTTCTATAAGTGGAAGGCTCGATACGAAGCTCAGGGCGAGGCAGGGTTGTGTGACCGGCCGCATCGATCCCCACGGGTCACCTCGTGCGAGGTCGTCTCCAAGATTCTCTATCTGCGGCAGCGCTATCACTGCCAGGAAGGATCGCAGACTATCTGCAGCGGTTTCACCAATTGAAGCTGGCACGCTCCTCAGTCCACCGCATTCTGATTCGACACGGACTAAACCTACTGTCGGCCAATCAGAAGCGCCGCCCAGCTGGGCGAGCGTGGCGGCGCTATGAGAAGCCACAGCCCGGACACCGCCTGCAATTGGACGTAAAGTTCCTCGAGCGGATCGGAGGAACGGGGAAGCGCTTATATCAGTTCACCACCATCGACAACTGCGCGCGCATTCGGGTGCTTAAGGACGAGGTAGACAGAGTAGTCGGTCCGATAATTCAACCTGACTAGGCGTCAAACTCTCGCGGGCGGAATAATGGCGGCAGTCACTTTGTTTGCCGCGTATAGGGTTCTCGCGCCGTGCTGCTGGCGTTACTGGCGCGTCCAATGCAGTGGTGGCATCGTTCGATTGGCCAGGGAAAGGAGGACGTCATGTGCATAATGGCCCGTACATTGAGGTGGTTTGCCGCCGTAGCGCTGGCCTACACGACCGGGATTCTGCCGAGTTGTGCGTCGATGGGAGGGGGTGGGATGAGATATGTAGTGTCCGACCCGATACCTATCGAGCAAGGTCTCTCAATTTGACGGCTGCGACGCCGTAATTGTCGCGTCGCATACAGGGGCTTGCCGCCAGTGGCCCTTGGCTGCAGCAGGGTCTGATGCGGCCAGACGCGTTGTAATGCTAAGTCCTCGGCCGATGTGGCGCCGCCATGGCTCAGCGCGATCAAGCCCAACCATGTTGCGGCGGTCAGATTCTCGGTCTAACTCAAATGGCTGACTTGAGGGTTTGTGTATCAAATAGTGATTGGCGCCCGTAAGTAGAATAAACTATTCCTCCGCTCGCATCACAAGTGCGTGAGAGCGAGCACCATACTATTAGGCACCTAAAATCTATGCCCAGGGAGGAGTATCATGGCGAATGCTGTCGGCTGGTTGGCCGTACTGGTCATGGCGTGCATTTCATCCATCAGCACGGCAGCGGCGCCCGAGCGCGTCGAGATGACGTGGATGTCGATTGCCAATTGGTACTTTCACATTGGCGAGACGCGCATCATCATGGATGGGTATATCACGCGAGTTCCCGGGCCACCGTTTTTCGTCGCGCCGCCCACCTATCCCAATGACCTGTACGCGTACACGCGGCAGCCTTACGGCGTCGATCTGGCGTCAGTCACTCGCGTGCGCGATGCCGTCCTGGGTAACGCCAAGCTGGATTATCTCCTCGCCGGCCACAGCCACTTTGATCACACCTGGGATACGCCAACCTGGTCGAAGCTGACCGGCGCCCCGATGATCGGTGGCGTGTCGTCGTGTTTCCAAGCGCTTGCGCAAGGTGTCGCGGCAACGCAGTGTCGCCGCGTCAACGGAGGAGAAAGGATTGTCCTGGGGGATGGTATCACGGTGCGCGTCGTCCGCTTCAATCACAGCGGGGATGCGTCAAATCCGATTCAGCACTTTGCTCGCGAGCTCTACCAACCTCCTATTTTGGATCCGGCAACTGGTGGCCTTCGCGCGGGAGTCGGCGAAGACTATCCGAATGGCGGTGGCAATCGGGCTTTTCTGTTCACCGTCGACACCACGGACGGTCAGGTTAGTTTCTTCGTTCAAAACTCAGCCAGCGCATTCGACCTCGACAAGGACATCATCGTCGACGGCATCAGTTATGGCGTACCGCTCAAGAATCTCGCCGCCGCGATGGCCGATGCCGGTCTCAAGCAGGTAGACGTGTGGATCGGTACCGGCGGTCTTCCCGTTGCTCAACTCATCGTTCCGGTATTGCATCCCAAGGTCTATATTCCTAACCATTGGGACGGGTTATTCAATGCTTTCTGGAAAGGAATGCCATACCCATTCAAGGATGACGAACTCACGGCATATCTCGATGCCCAGAAGATCGCCCTTCTACCGGAGAAACAGTACTTCGATACCTACGTGCTGACGCGCAAGAGCGTAACGACGATCGTGAACCACGACGTAAAGCAGGCTCTCGGATTTGCCGATGTGCAGGGTTTTGACAAGGCGATGCTGGATGCGGTCTCGCACGTCGCATCGACGAGCGAAGGTGATGACTGCGGCGAAGGCTTCAAAGCTTTCAACGCCTGGACCGGCCACCTGGCGCAAAATCCCTCTGTGCAGCCGTCCTGGTTATCGATCCGCTGATGCCGTGTAGGCGAATTCCCGAGGCCAATTTTGGTTGAGCGCGAAATGTTATTAGTTAGGCACATATACCTGGTACAGCGCGCTAACTCCCATTTAATCTGCATCGGGGCGGAAATTCGAACACACGAAGATGCACCGAAACCTGAGAGTATCAGCCGCGGCCGTAGGCCGCCGGATGTATGCCGAGTCTCGTGTTCGCTCGACGGAACGCATTGACCTGTTGGCGCGAAGACTCGCCAACGTCTTCTCCACGACGTTGGTGTCGCGCGCTCAAAACGTAGTTCTAGTTCTAACAGCAGCGCGGCCCGTTTTTCCCGTACTTGTGCTCGATCGCCTGCGCGCAAAAATCGCGCCGCGACAGAACTGGCGCACCCGGATGACGCGCCGCCGCGTGCGCAAGGTAACCCTCGTAGTCCGGAATGCCGAACATCTGCCGGCAAATCTGGCGAATGCCGCGCGCCCTGCCGGACATAACCTCCTTCGGTGCGCTGACCTCGCCCGACGTGCCGGCGGCGGCATCGCTCGGAGCGGCCGATAGCCCTTCCGACTCCAAGGGCTTCATGCCGGCACTCCTTTTGCAGGCCCGAGGGGCGGTATTTCGTGCGCTGTCGGGTTCGCTTGCTTCAACGCCTGCAGGCAGATCTTTGCCGCAAAAACGCACATCGCAAGGACCAGCAGGACAAAGAAGCCGCAGACAACCGCGTCCAGGTAATTGTTGAAGGCGACGCGCTGCATCTCCTCGATCGACTTGGCGGGGGCGAGCACCTTTCCCTCCGCGGCGGAAGCGCTGAACTTCCGAGCGAGCGCCAGGAAGCCAATGCGCGGATCGCTATGGAAAATCTTCTCGACGCCGGCGGTCAGTGTGGTGATCAACAGCCACGCCGTTGGTACGAGTGTAACCCAGACATAGCGCTCGCGTTTCATTTTCACGAGCACGCTGGTACACAAAAGCAGCGCGATGCCGGCGAGCATTTGGTTGCCTACGCCAAATAGTTGCCAGAGCGTATTGATGCCGCCGAGCGGATCGATCACCCCCTGGTAGAGGAAGTAGCCCCACAACGCGACGCACAGACCCGTCCCAACCAGGTTCGCCGGCAGGAACTCGGTGTTGCCCATCGGCTTGTACAGGTGACCGAGCATGTCCTGAATCATGAACCGGCCGACTCGCGTGCCCGCGTCCACCGCGGTCAGGATGAACAGCGCCTCAAACAGGATGGCAAAGTGATACCAGAACGCCTCCATCGACTTGCCGCCAAGAGCCTGGGCGAGGATCTTCGCCATGCCCACTGCCAAGGTGGGTGCGCCACCGGCGCGCGACAGAATCGAGTTCTCGCCGATGTCGACGGCCGTCTGGTTGATCATCTCAGGCGTGATCGTGAATCCCCAGCTGGAAATGACCTGGGCCGCGTTCGCCGCCGTCGTGCCAATGGCCGCGGAGGGAGAGTTCATCGCGAAGTAGATGCCCGGGTCGAGCACACAGGCTGCGGTCAGCGCCATGATCGCCACGAACGATTCCATCAGCATGCCGCCAAAGCCGATCAGGCGCATATGCGATTCTCGCTCGATCATCTTCGGGGTCGTGCCTGAGGAGATCAGCGCATGGAATCCGGATACCGAGCCGCAGGCAATGGTGATGAACAGGAACGGGAATAGCGCTCCGGAAAATACAGGTCCGGTGCCGTCAATGAAGCGCGTCGTCGCCGGCATCGCCAGCGGCGGCGCGACGTAGTAGATGCCAATCGCCAACGCCAGGATCGTACCGATCTTGAGGAACGTGCTGAGATAGTCGCGCGGCGCCAGCATCAGCCACACCGGCAAACTCGATGCGATGGCGCCGTAGAGTATGAGAGCCCACGCTAGCTGTGGGCCGTCCAGCGTGAACAACGGCCCCCAAGTGGGGTCATTCGCCACCGCTCGCCCGTAGATGAGCGCAGTCATCAACAGGGCGACGCCGATCACGGACGCTTCCCCGACCCGTCCCGGTCGGATGAACCGCATGTAAACGCCCATGATCAGCGCGATCGGGATCGTCGCGGCGATGGTAAACAGTCCCCATGGACTGCCGGTGAGCGCCTTGACAACGATGAGGCTCAGGACGGCGAGAATGATGATCATGATGGCGAGCACGCCGACCAGAGCGATCGAGCCGGCCGTGGGGCCGAGTTCGATCTTGATCATTTCGCCGAGCGACTTGCCGTCGCGGCGGACCGACGCGAACAACACGATGAAGTCCTGCACCGCCCCCGCGACCACGACCCCGGCAAGAATCCACAGGGTGCCAGGCAAGAAGCCCATCTGCGCCGCCAGCACCGGGCCGACCAGCGGGCCGGCGCCGGCGATCGCCGCGAAGTGATGTCCAAACAGCACCCACCGGTTGGTGGGAACGTAGTCCATACCGTCGTTGTGGCGCTCGGCCGGCGTCTGCCGCGTGTCGTCCAGCCGCAGGACCTTGTCGGCGATGAATTTGCTGTAGAACCGATACACAATGAAATAAACGCAGACCGCTGCGGTCACCAACCAGACCGCACTGACGTGTTCGCCACGGCCCAATGCGAGCGCGGCGAAAGAAAATGCGCCGACGATGGCTACTACGGGCCACAGCAGGATGGACGCAAGCTTGTTCATGACACCTCCTGTTTCGGCCTAACGCTGGAAAATCTATCTCCACGGAGCACCGAGAAGCGCTTGAGCCATCGGATCATGCTATTGATTTGGAGGCTGCCGCGGAGCCGCTCTTGAGCTTGGAAATCAGTTTATACGGGCGCCTCGCGACACACAAGGCGCGGCGCCGCGCGCGTGTTCAGGAACACCGAATACAGCGACGTAGTGCCGCAGATGAACAAGCGATTGAGTTTCGGGCCGCCGAAGCACACGTTGGCCACCGTTTCAGGAATCAGTATCTTGCCCAGCAGCGAACCATCGCTAGCGTTGCAGTGCACGCCGTCGCCGGCCGACAGCCAAAGGTTGCCGTGCACATCGACGCGAAACCCGTCGTATACGCCGACCGGGCAGGTCGCGAATACCTCGCCACCTGAGAGCGAGCACCCGTCGGCCGAGACCTTGAAGCGACGCACGTGATGCGGGCCGTCCGCCTTGTGCGTCAGGCCGGTGTCGGCGATGTACAGCAGCGATTCGTCGGGCGAGAATGCCAGCCCGTTGGGCTGCACGAAGTCCGAGGCCACGATGCTGACGCGACCGTTCGCCGGGTCGATGCGATAGACGTTGTTGGCACCCATCTCGCTGGGCGAGGCGTCGCCTTCGTAGTCCGAGTCGATGCCGTAGCTCGGATCGGTGAACCAGATACTGCCGTCGCTCTTGACCACCACGTCGTTGGGCGAGTTCAAGCGCCTGCCGCCGTAGCGGTCGGCCAGCACCGTGCGCTTGCCGTCGAACTCGGTGCGCGACACGCATCTGCTCAAATGTTCGCACGAGACCAGTCGACCCTGGAGATCGACGGTATGGCCGTTGCTGTTCATCGATGGTTGACGGAACACCGAGACGGAGCCGTCGGTCTCGTCCCAACGCAGCATGCGGTCATTTGGAATGTCGGACCAGACCAAGTAGCGACCAGCTGCGAACCACGCCGGTCCCTCGGCCCAGCGGCAACCGGTGTAGAGCTTGTCGACGTGGACGTACTGGTACGCCAGCTTGCGAAAGCGCGGTTCCATGACTTCGAAACTGGGCGTGAGCTCGAGGATCATCGTGTCGTGCTCCGTTCGAATGGGCGCTGATGGCCCCTATTCCGAATACCGCTTGCCGCGGCCGTAGATCAACAGCATCGCGATGATCACCACGCCGTAGGTTACGTGGCGGCCGAATTCCTCCATTTGCATCACCGATAGGATCGACTGCAGCAAGGTAATCAGGATGACGCCGGCTACGGTGCCGAGGTAGCTGCCGCGCCCGCCGAGGATCGAGGTCCCGCCGAGCACCACCGCGGCGATCGCCGGCAGCAGGTAGGGATCGCCCATCGCCTGCGCAGCCTTGCTGGCATAGCCGGCGAGCAGCACGCCGCCGAAGGCCGAGAGGGCACCGGAGAGTGCGAACGCCGCCATCACGACCGTGCGGGTGCGCGCACCGGAGAGGTAAGCCGCTCGCTCGCGGTTACCTATCGCATAGACGGTGCGGCCGAAAGTCGTCCTTGTCAGCAGGAAAACAGCCGCGACGCCGACCGCTGCCCACACCAGCAGCGCATTCGGGATGCCGAACAGGCTGTGGCCGGTGGCGATGAAGCGCATCGTCGGCGACGACGAATCCTGCGGCGAGAAGCCGCCCGTATGTACAACCATCAGCCCTTGCGCAACGGCGTTCACCGCCAGCGTGACGACCATCGACGGAATGCGAAGGAACGCCACACCTGCGCCGCTGACCAACCCTAAAGCGATGCCGCAGCCGATACCCACCGGAATCGCCAAGGCCTCGCCGAGCGGCCCCCAACCGGTAGCCGCCGTCGCCATCATCCCGCCGACGGCAACGACCCACGGCACCGACAGGTCGATCTGCCCAAGCAGGATGACGATCATCATTCCGGTCGCGATGACGCCGAGAAAAGACGCGACCTTAAGCTGCTGCAGCAGGTATTCCGGCGACAGGAAGTTGCTCGAATAGAGGCTGCCGATAAGCAGCACGACGACGATACAGGCGAAGGCCCACGCGATCGCGGGGTCGATGCGGCGGCGCAAGCTGCTCAGGATGTTGCTGAACACGGTGCCGGGCCGGTTGGCGGGAACCCGCGCCTCAGCCATACAGGTCGAGCCGATTGCGGATCCGCAGCAACCGGACCGAGCCAAGGCAGACGGCCGCGAGCAGGACCATGCCCTGGAACAGCGGCTGCCACAAAGGTTCGACATTGAACACGAAGAGCAGGTCGCCGATCGTGCGGAACATCAGTGCCCCGAAAATCGCGCCGATCGCGCTACCCGAGCCGCCGAACAGCGACACCCCACCCAGCACGACCGCGGCAATCGAATACAGCGTATAGGTGCCACCGTTCGCGGCCGACGCCTCGCCGGTATAGGTGATGAAGGTGAGAAACAGTCCGGCCACCGACGCGAGCAGGCCGGACAGCGTGTAGGCGACGAACTTGGCCCGGCGTATCGGAACCCCCGACATGTAGGCAGCGATCTCGGACGACCCCACCGCATAGGCGGCGCGGCCGATCGCCGAGCGCCGAAAAGGCAGCCATACGGTCGCAACCAGCGCCAGCAGCACCGCGAGACTCGCCGGCACGCCGCCGCGCAATTGGCCGGTCAGTGCATCGGCCAGCGAGGCGTTGACGTCGCCACCGGGAACGGGTCTTAATGCCAGCGCGATCCCGTAGTACACCGCCCCGGTGGCGATGGTCGTAACGATCGGTTGCAGACGCCCGTAGATGACGATGAGTCCGTTGATCGCGCCGCACAGGCATCCGGTGAGCAGCACGCAGATGACGCCGAATGCAGTCGTCAGGGGCGAGCCGACGACGATGCTCGAGGCCAGGCAATTGGCGAGCACCATCACCATCCCCACCGACAGGTCGATGCCCGACGTCAGCACGACCAGCGTCTGCGCCATAGCGACGATCGCCAGCAGTACGCCCTTGTTGGCCGCCGTCGTGGCGACGTTGGCATTGAGACCCATCGGATGATTGGCGGCGTAGATCGTGAACATCACGACAAAGGCCGCGAAAGCGAGCAGCGTGCCCTTGTGTTCGCGCAGCCAGTAGGACCAGTCGCCGTTCACGTCAACTTCCCTGGCGTGTGTCGGCTTGTCGCGCTTCGGCGCCGATGTTCAAGGCGCTGCTGATCAACGCGCGGTCGGTGATCTCGGCGCCGATCAGTTCGCGCTTGATCGCGCCGTCGTACATTACCAGCACGCGATCGCAGCAGCCGACGAGCTCGTCGTAGTCGGTCGAGTAGAACAAGATCGCCGCCCCGGCGTCGGCCAGCTGGCGCAACAGCTGGTACATCTCCTGCTTGGTGCCGACGTCGATGCCGCGTGTCGGATCGTTCAGCAAAAGGATGCGCGGCGCCATCATCAACCACTTGCCGATGACGAGCTTCTGCTGGTTGCCGCCGGAAAGCGATCGGGCCGGCAGGTCGGTGCCATCGGTGCGCACCGCGAGCAGCCGCACGACGCGCTCCACTGCGACGCGTTCGGCCGCCGCATCGATGACGCCCCAGCGCGACATGCCGTCGAGCGCGGCGAAAGAGAGGTTGTCGCGCACCGACATTGGCAACATCAGGCCCTCGGTCTTGCGGTCCTCGGGGATCAGCGCCATGCCGATCTCCTTGCGCTTGGCGACATGGGGGCCGGTGATCATGACGGGCCGGCCATCGATCAGCACTTCGCCCGTCGTGCCGAGCAGCACACCGAACAGCGCCAGCAGCAGCTCGCGCTGACCTTGGCCGTCGAGTCCGCCGAGCCCGATCACCTCGCCGGCGGATAGCCGGAGCGAGATGTCGTTCAACCTGTCGGTCCAGCAAAGGTGCCGCACCTCGAGCAGCGGCGCCGCATCGCTCGCCGCGTGCGTGGTCCGTGCCGGAAACGCGGCGTTGTATTCACGACCGATCATCAGCTCGACGATCTCATTGTCCGTCTTCGTGCCCGCGGCGAAGCTCGCGACGCTGCGGCCGTTGCAGAACACCGTGCACTCGTCGGCCAGTTCGGCGATCTCATGCATCCGGTGCGAAATGTAGACCAGGGCAAGCCCCTCCGCGCGCAGCCGCTTCAGAACGCTATAGACCTTGGTCACGTCGGCGGCGGTCAGCGCCGACGTGGCTTCGTCGAGGATGAGAATGCGCGGCTTGCGGGCGAGCGCCTTGGCGATCTCCACCATCTGCCGCCTCGACAGCGGCAGGTCCTTGACCAGCGCCAACGGATGGATGTTGTCGGTACCGGCACGCGCCAGCGCCTCCTCGGCCATGCGGCGTTGCGCCCCGCGGTTGATCAGACCGAAACGACGCGGTGGATTGCTGATCGCGATATTGTCAGCGACCGAGAGGTCGGGGATCAGCGACAGTTCCTGGAAGATGCAGGCGATTCCCGCCGCATTCGCCTCAGCCGGCGACGCGAACGAGACCCGCTCTCCGTCGAGCAGCATGCAGCCCTCGTCGGGCGCGACGACACCGGCCATGACTTTGATCAGCGTCGACTTCCCTGCCCCGTTCTCGCCGAGCACCGCATGGATGCGTCCGGCTTCGACCACCAAATCGGCGTCCTGCAGCGCGCGCACACCGCCGTAGCGCTTGGAGACGCCTTGCATGACGAACAGGCTCATCGGTAAGCGCCGGGACCGAAGCCCCCGCACCCGCGCTTACTTGTTCGCTTCGGTCTGCCCCATGATTTCCTGCGCGGTGAAGTTGATGCCGCAGGTCGGGAACGAGTTGCCGACGAAGAAGTTGTCGCTCTGCGCGGGGTAGTAGTCGGTCCCTTCTTTCATGTTAGGGTACTCGGCGCGCGCCAGAGGAAGCTTTACCGACTGCGGCACGACCTTCCCTTCGAGCGCCGCGATCGCCGTCTTGATCGCCACCGCCACCTGGGCCGGCCCTGTCCCTGCCGAGGAGCACTTGAGGCCCTGCGCCCCGTACTTGCCGCAGAACTTGCGGAAGCCGTTCTCGGTCTCGCCGCCGAACGGCACGAACGGATGTTTGGCATCGATCATCGCCTGCACGACGCCGGTGTCGCCGCCTTGCGCGGTGATCGCGTCGAACTTCTTGTGCACAGCGATCGCGTCGGCCGTCACCTTTTGCGCCGTCGGATCGTCCCACTTGCCGATGACTTCGACCGTGTCCCACTTCTTGCCCGAGGCCTTGAACACCTCCTGGATGCCTTCATGCCGGTCGCGGTCGACCGATGTGCCGGACACGCCTCGCACCTCGAGCACCTTGCCGCCGTTCGGCACATTCTTCACCAGCCATTCAGCCCAGTACTTGCCAAGCCCCTTCTGGTCGACGTTGACGTTGATCGCCTCTTCGGTATCGAGGATGTTGTCGAACGCCACCAGCACGACGCCGGCATCGTTGGCACGCTTGATCACAGGCTTGAAGGCGGCAGGGTTCTGGGCGTTCACCACGATCGCGTCGTAGCCTGAGTCGATGAAGTTGTTGATTGCCGCGATCTGCGCGGCGACGTCTTCGCCGGTGGAGACGACCTTGAACTCCTTGAGCTTCGCGGCAACGTTGGGCTGCGCGGCATAGGCCTTGGCCGTCTTGATCATCTGGATGCGCCAGGTGTTGGCGATGTAGCCGTTGGCGAGCGCGATGCGGTAGGGCCCCTTCTTCGCCGGGTACTGGAAAAGCTTGGTATCGCTGGCCCACGGCGCGAAGCATTGCGGATCGGAGTTAGGCAGCGACACCACCTTCGGCGGCGCGGCGGTCGCGAGCCCGGCGGCAAGCAGGGTGGTCGCAGCGGCAACACGGGTACGGTATAGCATCAAAGCCTCCTTTTTTTGATTGGGATCGCGGCTACCGGTGCAACCGGCAGCAAAACACAACTGGCGTCTTGTTCTCAACCGCAGGCCCGACGCCGTGGCGCACTCTCATGAGGATACAGTTGGTCAAGTAATCTTACAAACTGCGGGTACCGAAGGATAGGAATTCCGCTGGACGAGCCCGCGCACTGGGCGCCTCGCCAGTTAATAGACGAACTCTGGATCCTGCAGCCATGGGCTTGTCGGCTGAAAGCGGCCAGGAGCGGAACTAGCGGCAGCGAAATTCGACGCACCAATGCCGCCATTCAAGGCGGCGAGCAAGCAGAGTGGCCTCGATTAGTACGCGCATTCGCGATCGTTGACCAATGCTTGACATGCAAGCTGCTACTTGCCTATAATATACGCAAGTAATAACTTGCGTATAGCACATGGCAGTGCGCCACGACACCGACGTGCTGTTCAAGGCCCTGGCGGATCCGAGCCGGCGCAAGCTGCTGGACCTGCTACATGCGCACGACGGCCGCACCCTAAACGACCTGTGCGAGCACCTCGACATGTCGCGCCAAGGTGTGACGCAGCACTTGGACGTGCTGGAGTCGGCGAACCTGGTCGCCACCATGCGGCGCGGCCGCGAAAAGTTGCACTTCCTCAATCCGGTACCGCTGCAGGAGATTTACGAGCGCTGGATTGCCAAGTTCGAAAAGCCGCGCCTCAAGGCGCTCTCGGAACTTAAACAACGACTGGAGAAAGCCAATGGGTAGATCAACCTTTGTGTATGTTACCTACATCCGCACCACGCCGGAGAAACTGTGGTCAGCGCTGACCGACGTGGAGTTCATAAAGCAATACTGGTTCGGAATGCACTGCGAAAGCCAGTGGACGGCGGGATCCTCGTGGAAGATGGTGTCCGGCGACGGCCAGATCTTCGATGCCGGTGAGATCGTCGAGGCCGAGCCGCCACGGCGCTTAGTAATCCGCTGGGAGCACCAGAACAAGCCCGAGCTCAAGGCCGAAGGCGAGTCGCAATGCACGATGGAACTGGAACCCAGTGGAACGGCGGTCAAACTCTCGATCACCCACACCATCGAACGCGCACCCTCGAAATTCATTGCGGCGGTGTCCGCCGGCTGGCCGAAGGTCATCTCCAACCTGAAGTCCCTGCTGGAGACCGGCTCCATCGCTCTGCAGGACCCATACCCGACGGGCAATCCCTACGGCAAGCCGCTGACACCTATTGAGAGCGCCTACTCTGGAAGGAAGTAACCATGGCAAAGGTCATCTTTGGAAACCATTCGTCGGTTCTAGTCCCGCGGCAAGATCGAGACGGCATTGGTAAATTCTATTGTGATGTCCTCGGTGGCAAAATCATGAAAGCGGATCCCGAAAGGGACTTTATTCGCTTGGGAGACGACTTCTACATCGCGTTTCTCTATGGGGATGTCGCTGATGAGAGCGAATTCTTACGAAGTTCTAGAGCTGTGTGGCTGGAAATCAAGTCCGACAACGTGGAAGAAATGTGTCAAAAAATCCTCGAATCTGGTCTCGTGAGGAAGCTTGAAGTCCCGGACCGTCACCTTTATTTCCAGGCTCCGGCAGGTCAATGCCTCCGCTTAGTCGGAATCGACGAAGACCTCTCCTTTTATGAGGGGGCCGGAGAAGGGCCGAACGTGGCAAAGCTAAAAGAGACGCTCAGAATAATGTCTCCCTGATCTCCGCCGAGCGAAGCCGACGGAGATATGCCTTATGAAAATCCATGTTATCTGGCGCTCGACTGCGAGTTGAAGCGGACTGGCGCCAAGGTCGCTGAACAGCCCAGGTTCATGGTGTCGGTTGCGCGCCGGCGCGGGCTGACGCCTCCATCACTGAGGATTGGTATACGGACCCGCATATGACATAATGCTTGAAGATCATGCGGTTAACGCTTACCACCGCCTATCGTCATTATTAATTGATAATACAGGCGTCGGCGCCCGCATAATCTCTGTTAGCCGTCAGGAATTCTCCCCAATCCAATCGTCATGCCTACACGAGTTGCGTCGTGCAGTTGCGGTCAACTCTCACTGACCGTGACCGAGGACCCGATCAGAGTTTCTATTTGTCATTGTCTTGCCTGCCAGCGCCGCACTGGCAGCGTCTTTGGCACTCAAGCACGCTTTAGAAGCGACGCGGTTAAGTTGAGGGGGCAGTCACAGAAGTATGTGCGCGTCGGCGACGAAGGCAATAGAATCGTCTTTCACTTCTGCCCGCAATGCGGGGCTACTGTTCACTGGCAAATCGAAGGCCGAGAAGACAGCATTGCTGTGCCAGTGGGAGCCTTTGCAGAGCCTGGCTTTCCCGCGCCCACAGTCTCGGTCTACGAAGAGCGCAAGCATTCTTGGGTCAGCGTGCCCACAAACGTGGAACACTTGGCGTAGTGAAATGAGAGTCTCAGACCGGCCAACAATGCTGGAATAGGGCCAGCGGCTGTCCTTGCCGGCGCCGAAGCGTGAATACCGATAGGCTCCAGGTTCCAATAGGTGGCGAACTATGCGTGAGGACCTCAATCTCGACCGCCGCAGATTCTTCGGCAAAGCGGCAATGACGATCGTTGCCGCCGAGCTCGGCATGCTAAGGGCGGCGAGC
This sequence comes from Casimicrobiaceae bacterium, assembly GCA_035939595.1. Taxonomy (GTDB): domain Bacteria; phylum Pseudomonadota; class Gammaproteobacteria; order Burkholderiales; family Casimicrobiaceae; genus PALSA-1003. Next base: position 1,503 of record DASZFQ010000042.1, on the reverse strand, counting down.
GCGCAATCGAGCAACGCTCCTGTTGCTGCTTCCGCGAACGACGGTAGTCAGCAGACAATAGCCCTGGTGCCGGCGAGTCCGAAGAATACGTCGTTTGCGTCGCTCAAACAGGTCAACGCCGGCGTTCTCAACATCGGGTACGCTGAGGATGGACCGGCGGATGGGCAGCCAGTAATCCTGCTGCACGGTTGGCCGTTCGACATTCACGCGTTCGTCGACGTCGCTCCTCTGCTGGCGAAGGCCGGGTATCGCGTGATCGTTCCGTACCAGCGCGGCTATGGCTCGACGACGTTCCTCTCTGCCGACACTTTCCGAAACGCTCAGCAGTCGATTTGCGGCGAAGATGTTGTCAACCTGATGGACGCGCTCAAGATCAAGAAGGCGATCATCGGCGGTTTCGATATCGGATCGCGAACGGCGGCCGTCGTGGGAATCCTTTGGCCCGACCGCGTTAAGGCGTTGGTGCTCGTCAGCGGCTACTTGATCGCCAATGTACCGGCAAACAAGCTACCGGCACCGCCGAAAGCCGAATACGCCTTTTGGTATCAGTGGTATTTCTCGACGCAACGCGGGCTTTTGGGCTACACGCAGTACACCTACGATTTCAACAAGCTCGTCTGGGCGAACCAGTCGCCAAAATGGCAGTTCAGCGATGCGACGTACGATCGCACAGCGGCGTCGTTCAAGAATCCGGATCATGTGGCGATCGTGATACACAACTACCGTTGGCGTATCGGCCTCGCGGCAGGCGATTCGAAATACGACAGCTTCGAGAACAAGCTCTTCGCGGGTCCTGCCATCGATCAGCCCACGATCACGATCGCGAGTGATTTCGACGGCGCGAACGCGAGCGGCGCTGGATACCGGGGTAAGTTCACGGGCAAGTACTCGCACCAGATCCTCGCCGGCATCGGCCACGATGTGCCTCAAGAGGCGCCGCAAGCGTTTTCGGACGCGATCATCACGGTGGCCGGCTATTAGATAGGACCGGAGCAGCTCCACCTCACCCCATTAAGCGGTGCACCTGAGCGCACAAGTGATCCATGAGAGAATCCGGGCAACGCCTCATGAACGCGACGGCTGCGCGTCTTGGCGCACAAGCGCACCGCCGCAGATCCTGCCGGAAATGGTGTGTCACGCAGGAGGTCGTGGGTTCGAGCCCGATCAGCGTCACATTGAATGAATTGGCTCCCCGACTAGCGCTCGAACCTGGGACCTGCGGATTAACAGTCCGTCCGGGCATCGCCCGGAAAGCCGCGTCCGTCAACGATCTTGACCAAAATGGCGGGTAATATTTTCGGTTGGTTTCCCGAGTTTTCCCCTCTGAAGGATTAATTCGGGATCGCAATATTACCGGCTTCCTCGCCTCCGGCGGGCCCCAGATACGGTACCGACGACCACCTCGTTCGCAGCCAGTACCAGGTACTCGAAAGGTATTTTTTCTTCAACCACTTGCGCCTACGGCGGCCCTCGCATCGTTTCCGTAGTGAGCGCCACTGAGCC
>DASZFQ010000041.1:0-1712 GCA_035939595.1 Casimicrobiaceae bacterium | reverse complement strand
GTAGATGGGGTAACGGGCCGCGGCCAGAGCGCAAGCCGCTGGCTCGCTACGGCGCTTAATGGCGCGCTCGCTCGCGGCTTGCTTGTGGTCGCTTGGCGAAGCGGGCGGTCGTCCCTCAAACTGATGGTGTCAACAACGGAGTCAGGCATTCGCCTGCTCCACATCATCGAGGGACGACCATGAACCATTATGCAGGGATCGACGTGTCATTGGAATGCTCAAGCGTGTGTGTGGTGAACGCCGGCGGCAAGATCGTGCGGGAAGGGAAGGTTGCGAGCGAGCCGGCGGCGCTAATTGGCTGGTTCGGCTCGCAGGGACTGGGCATGACGCGGGTCGGACTGGAGGCAGGGCCGCTGTCGCAATGGCTTTTCGCGGCGATGCGGGAGGCGGGGCTTGCGGTGGAGCTGCTGGAGACGCGGCACGTGCGCAATGCCTTCAAGACGATGCCGGTGAAGACGGACCGCAAGGACGCACGCGGGATCGCCGAGCTGATGCGGATGGGCTGGTTCCGCCCGGTGCATTGCAAGTCGATGGGTGCGCAGGAGACGCGCGTGATGCTCACCGCGCGCAAGCTGGTGCAGTCGAAGCTGCACGATGTCGAGATGAGCCTGCGCGGCATCCTGCGCGGGTTCGGCCTGAAGGTCGGGAAGACCACGCGGACTGGTTTTGCCGGGCGCATCAACGAGCTGGTTGCCGGACATCCGAGCTTGCAAGTGGTCGCCGAGGCGTTGCTGCGGGTGCGTGCCGTATTGCTCAAGGAGTTCAACGGGTTCGAGAAGCGGGTGCGGAGCATGGCGCGCCATGACGCCAGGGCGCAGCTGCTGATGTCGGCCCCCGGCGTCGGGGCAATCGTGTCGCTCACCTACGCGTCCGCCATCGACGATCCCGGACGGTTCAGGTCGTCGAAGCGGGTGGGGGCGCATTTCGGGCTGACGCCGAAGAAGTATCAGTCCGGCGAGACGGATATCACCGGCCGGATCTCGAAGATCGGCGACAGTGGGGTTCGCACGGCACTCTACGAGGCCGCGCACATCATCCTCACCAAGCCGATCAAGGGATCGGCGCTCAAGCGCTGGGCCGCCAGGCTCGCCAAGCGCGCCGGCATGCAGAAGGCGAAGGTGGCGCTCGCCCGCAAGCTTGCGGTGATCATGCACCGGATGTTGGTCGACGGAACAACCTTCGACTTTGCCGCCGCGGCGGCCTGAAGAGGAGAGATCGACGGATTTCGGGCGGGTCACGACACCAGCCTTCCCGAAGCGAAGTCCCCTCGCCGGGACGATGGATCAGGTCAGACCGTTGCCCACCAAGTCGGCATCCACGACGCACTCGTAGATTGGTCGGCCTATCCTCAAAGCACCCCATCTGGTGGCGGCCTCGCGCCGACCCCGTACAGAAGCGAGCTCCCGGCGAGCCGACAACGCAAAAAGGGATTGACCAATCGAGGCCCGTTACAGAAGGGTGGGCAAAGCGCCGACGGCGCGTGCCCACCCGTTCTGAGCGCGCTCCTGGATTGCTTCGTCGCTTCGCTCCTCGCAATGACGGTCCCGCGCGCCGCGGCCTCGCTCCATCCCGCATTGCGCTTCGCTCCATGCGGGCTACGCTGTCTCGATGTACTCCTTCCCCCGCCTCGCCCGCGAAGCGTTGCGCCGCCACAGCGGCTGGGAGCCGGCGTGGCGCTCGCCCGAACCGAAGCCGCGCTACGACGTCGTCAT
>DASZFQ010000040.1:0-1760 GCA_035939595.1 Casimicrobiaceae bacterium | reverse complement strand
GACGTCACCGGTGTGCACGACGAACGCGGGCGCCTGCGGCAGGGCGTTTATCTCCGCCATGGCGTGGCGCAGGCTCCCGACAACGTCGGGATTGGCTGGCTTATTAAAGCCGATGTGCGTATCGCTGATCTGCACGAAGGTCAGCGCATTCGCGGCGGCTGGCGCCGGGCTGCCCGCGTTGGTCGCCCCGAGTGCACGCGGGACGCCGCCGGCAACCGTCCAGACGACGGCGGCGCCGCTCCAGGCGGCGAGGCAGCTCAAAGCCTTGCGGCGGGCGGGATTGTTGGGTGCGGCGGGATCGTGCGTGCTCATGGAGGGCTCCTCGGGGTGGTGGCGGGACGGTCTACACCGGTCTAGACCGACCACCGCGTCGATTTATTCCCGGCTTCGCTGCCTTGCATCCCAGGCGCAAGAGCCTGCGCCTAAGCGCCTTACCGGCGGCCGGCTTCTCTTATTCCAGGCGGCATATCGCGGGCGCTGCTGCGATCTGACAGGTAAGCGAACGCACGGTCACCGCTGGCACGAAAAGCTTCTGCCGCCATCGTTGGGAACGCGCGATCGCTTGGGCTGCGGGACGAATGGGTTCCGTGCCGACGGGCCCTGTCGAAGCACGCCTCTCTTTGCTGCGGCAGGAACCTACTACTTAATTGCAGCAATCCTAGAAGAAGGAGCAAGTCATGTTTGGCAAACCGACCTCAGTAAGCAGGCAATGGGCAATGGCTGCCGCGCTCGCACTCGGGGCGTCCAGTGTCGCGCTGGCCGACGACAGCAGCATGAATCCGTTCATCGGCGACTCGTACCGGTACTTCAACGGCCGCAACGTGGGGGACCCTGGGCAACCCGACCGGCCCGCCTTGGCCACCGCGCCCGCCGATCCCTCATGGCGCCAGGCCCATCCCCAAGGGTTGCCTGAGCGTGACTTGCAGGCGTTGTCCTCGTCCGGATTATCCGCAGCCGCCGAACAACTCGATCGGCCGCTCGTCGCGAGCGCACTCGCTGATGCATCATCGCGCCAGCACCTGAACCTGGGCGAGCGCGAAATGCAGGCGCTCTCATCGTCCACTCTGGCGCGGTGGCAGGTCGCAAACGGATCGGAGAGCACCGCGGCGGCAACAGGCGACGAGGCTCGCGTCGCGCAGAGCCCAGACAGGGAAGCGTTCCCGGCCCGGCTGGCAAGATTCTCCCGTCCCGAAAGCGACGTACCAGCCGGCACGCACTAGGGATGTCGGCCGAAAGGCGCCTGCAATCGTTCTGGGCCGCATCGAGCGGCCCGTCTTTACCTTACCTCATGTCGCTTCCACGCCGAAGCTCCCGACGCCATCAGGCCAGGGCCTCGCCTCGAGGGGATCGTTTGGTCTCCAGGCGATCGGCGGGAATAAAGCAGCCGGCATTGCGGTATGGTTGGCAAGGCATGGAGCATTCGCTTGTCCGAGCACACGCGTTTCGAAGAACTGGTCTTGCCGCATCTCGACGCCGGCTACAACCTGGCGCGTTGGCTGACGCGCGACGTCAACGATGCCGAGGACGTGGTCCAGGAGGCCTGCGTGCGGGCGCTCAAGTACATCGGCTCGGTTCGGGGGGACGATGGCCGGGCGTGGTTCCTGACGATCGTGCGCCGCGCTTTCTACGACTGGTGCCGGCGCAACCGCCCGACGGAGATGGTCGCCGATGACGGCGCCGCGATGGAGAGGGCCGCCGCCGATCCGGCGCTGGAGCCGGAGCGGGTGGCAGTGCGCGGCGCCGAGTCGCGGTTGCTGGCC
>DASZFQ010000039.1:0-18580 GCA_035939595.1 Casimicrobiaceae bacterium | reverse complement strand
GGATGATCTTGCTTAAAGGACGCGTCCGAGGGCGCACTGGCGATCACGGGCCTATCATGAAACGCCTGGCCCCAAACCGAATACGATTGCAATACGCGCTCCGATAGCCCACTCGGATTGCTCTGACGCCATGCCGAAGCGGATCTGTCGTCGACCGATTGCTGCGGATGCCACGCCGGCCCATCGGACGAGAGTGCCTGGAGCTGACTCTCCGATAGACCATGTGGCATGCTGCTGTCGTCTGCAAGGGCCATTCCTGAAACACCGACCGCAAGCGCGGCTGTTACCAAAGTGCTCTTCACCATCGAGAATTTCTTGTTCATGACTGCTCCTTATCTAAAGGGAAAAGGGGTTACTCCGGCGTAGGTGCTGCTTCATGCGGGTTAAGGTGACTGGTCATCTTATGCGAGAGTAAAAAAAAACTAACTCAGGATTTTCGAGAAGGTGACCTTGAGAAAAAGGTGCAAGGGCGCACGGTCTTTGTCGACCTGGGCCCGCAGCAACGCGCCCTCCCATGCATTAATGAGGAATTGCGCGAGCGCTTTGGGCGGGAGGTCCTTGGAAAGGGCGCCAGCTCTCTGCGCCTCGCCGATCACCAGCGCAACCTCATCAGACCACTCAGCAAACGCCACGGCGACCTGCTCGCGAATCAGCGGACTCTGATTGGATAATTCGCAAGCGAAGTTACCCAGCAAGCATCCAGACCATGACTCGGCCTTGAGTGCGCGTTCAGTCAGGCTCTCGAAATAGTTCCGCAACCTGGTCAGCGGGGCCGCCCTCGTATCGCGCAGGGCTCGCGTCGCGGTCCACGCCTCGCTCGTCTCCCGGTACTTGACCACTGCCTCTGCCCCGAGCGCTTCCTTGCTCTCGAAATGGTTGTAGAACGAGCCCTTTGGCACGCCCGCCGCTTCGGTAATGTCCTGCACGCTGGTGGCGTTGAAACCCCTGCGATGCAGGGTCTCGAGACCCGCCGAGAGGAGTTGTTCGCGAACATTGAGTCTAGCCATATACATAATATGACCGGTCGTCTTGAACTTGTCAAGTCCCCTTCGACGTTTTCTCCAGCCTCAGCTCGAAACAGGCTCGGCGGGGGTCCAATCTGCGGCCCAGTCGCCGTCGCGCAGGATCTCTTCGCCCGGATGTGGTGTGAACTCGACCATGACCGTCTCGCGAGGTACATGGAGCAGTTCGGCGCAGAGGTCGACGATTGCCCTACCCAACGCCAATCGCTTTTCCGCCGGGCGACCGCGACGAAACTCGATCATGACCATGGTGATGGGCTCAATGCCGTCGGGACCGAGGTGATAGAGGTTGTCCCTGCCGAGTTCGGCGATGCCAACGTTCGGCCGCCACAACTGCGTCTCCATTACTTCGGCGTACAGCCTGCAAAGCCGTGTCGCCAATTCGCGCTTCACCTGGACGGGATAGGTGCCCGGTAAATCAAGGTGCAGGTAAGGCATGAAGGTCGTCCTTCAGACCGCTTGTCAGATCGAGGCGCGTTGCGCCAATCCCTGACCAAAGGAAAAGTTCTCGCCTGGGCTCTCGAAGAGCCCGATCAGGAGGTCATCCGGCGATATTCCGGCACCAGTGACGATCCGCGCATTCAGTTCCTTGAGCAAGGCAAGGCGGGTCTCTTTCGGCCGCCCAGAGATGAACGCGATTTCAAGCACGATGAAGTCGTCGGAATAGTTCATCCCGAGAAACGACGGCGTGTGCAAGAAGCGGCCGCGTGGAAGCTCGTGGATGATCTGAAAAAAATCATCAGGGGGAATCTTGAGGATGCTGATGAGCGCCTCCTGGACCGCCTTGGAAACGTTGCCGAGGCGACGCTCGTCGTATCGACCTTCGAGGACATGAATTTTTGCCAGGGGCATTTCAAAGTCTCCTTGTGGACTGACCACCCGATCACGATCTCTAAATCGCCTCAAGCGCAAGCGCGATCCCCTGGCCTCCGCCGATACAAAGGGTCACGATGCCGCGCTTTAGACCGTCACGCCGCATCGAGTGCAACAGACGCGTGGTCAACACCGCCCCGGTGGCTCCGATCGGATGCCCATGCGCGATAGCACCGCCCTCGACGTTGACGATGTCTTCCGCCAGGCCCAGTTCGCGCAGCACCGCAAGAGGCACGGCCGCGAACGCTTCGTTGATCTCCACCCGTTCGACTTCCGGCAGGTTCCAGCCCGCCCGCTCCAGCGCCTGCCGGACGGCGGGCACCGGACCGATGCCGAACATGCCGGGCTCGACCGCCGCGACCCCGTAAGCGACGAGGCGCGCGAGTGGCTGTAGATGATGGCCCTCGGCGAATTTCCGTTCCGCGACAACCATCGCCGCCGCACCGCTATTGAGTCCCGGCGCATTGCCGGCGGTGATCGTGCCGTCCTTGCGAAACGCGGGCTTGAGCTTGGCGAGAACCTCCAGGGTTGTTTCCGGTCGGTTCGCCTCGTCGCTCGCAAAGCTCTCGGGACCCTTGCGCCCTTTCACCTCCACGGCCACGATCTCCGCGGCGAAGCGGCCCGCCGCCTGCGCCGCGGCGAAGCGCTTCTGCGAACGCTCCGCCCAGCGATCCTGGTCTTCGCGCGAAATCCGGTTGCGAATGACCAGGTCTTCGGTGTGCCAGCCCGAATGCTCGCCCGAAAACGCGTCGTTGAGGCCATCGCGCAGCATCGAATCGTAGATCTGCGCATCGCCCATGCGGTAGCCCCAGCGGCCGCCGGCGACCAGGTACGGTGCCTGGTCCATGTTTTCCATGCCGCCGGCAATCGCGGCGTCGACCTGGCCGAGCCAGATCTCCTGCGCCGCCGACGCGATCGCCTGGGCACCCGAGCCGCAGACACGGTTGACCGTCATCGCGGGCACACCGACAGGGATGCCGCCGTTGAGCGCCGCCTGCCGCGCCGGGTTCATGCGGTTGCCCGCCTGGATGACGTTCCCCATCACCACGCTGCCGACGCGCGCAGGATCGAGTCCCGCGCGACGCAGTGTCTCCCGCACGACGGCGGCACCCAGCTCGGTTGCGGGCGTGCCTTTCAACGTGCCGTTATAGGTCCCGATCGCCGTGCGAACGGGATGGCACAGGACGACTTCTCGCGATGGCATTGCAATGTCCCTTCGGTCAATGAACTTGGGCGATCGCTGTTCGCAGGTCGCGCCTGATGCGCATGACGGTGGCGTCTCCTGGCTCTGCGGTCACGGCGAAACCCATGAAGCGGGCGAGCCGGAGCATGGCCACGTTGGTGGCCAGAACAACACCTACTGCCTCGTCCATCCCGGCGCTTTGCGCGTGTTCGAGCAGCCGCGCCAGAAGCCGGCGGCCGAGACCCTGGCCCTGCCAAGCGTCGGCGAGCACGAGCGCCACCTCTGCGCTGCGTCCGGTGGCATCGACCACATAGCGTGCCACAGCAACAAACTGTTCGACACTGTCGCGCACCGCGGTCACGGCGAAAGCCATGTGGCGGCGATAGTCAATATGCGTCATGGAGTCGATCCATTCCGGCGTCACCTTGACGCCACCACTCAACATGCGCTGGTGGCGGGATTCGAGGGAAAGGCCGCGAACGAAAGCTTCCTCGAGCTCGCCATCGTCGTGACGAACCGGGCGCACTAAGAGCGATTCGCCCGAGGCGATCGTCCAGGTCCGCGACAGGTGTGCCGGATAGCTCTGCAGCCACGGCGCAAGACCATCGGACGGATTCGCACGCGTGTTAGGTTGAAGAGTCATGGCAGCACACCCCAGGGGGAGGGTTACGGGCACTTGACATAGGTGCACATACGCGTAATATGAGCGCATATACGCTTATTGTCAAGCCCCGAGGAAAGCCCGATGCCTTCCGACACCGCGCTGCCGGTCCCCGAGTGCAACTGCCTGGCGCTGCGCCAGGCGGACCGCCACGTCACCCAGTTCTACGACCAGTGCCTAGCGCCCTCCGGTTTGCGCGTGACGCAGTTTTCGATCCTGGCGCGGTTGAAGCGCTCCGGGCCGCTGACGATTAACGCGCTCGCCCGCGAGCTCGTCATGGATCGAACGACACTGGGAAGGACCATGCTGCCGCTGGAGCGTGATGGGCTTCTCCGCATCCAGGATGGGGCCCAGGATCGCCGTCGCAAGGAGCTGCACTTAACCAAGGAGGGTAGCGAGCGGTTTCGCGCCGCAGTCAGGCTGTGGCGCGAGGCGCAGGTCCGATTTGAGACCGCGTTTGGTCACGAGCGCGCGGCGAAACTGCGCAACGAACTGCACGCCCTCGCTTCAAAAAAGCTTGCGTAGGCTCGTATCTGCCAAGTCGGAGCGCTACAGCTAACGCGGCGCTTGCGGCAGCGGACGGACACTCCAAAACGGGCACTTACGGCTCAGTGCCCGGCCTTACGCTTGTGCGCAATGAGCTGCATCAACTGCCGATCACGCCAAGCGGTACGTTCGGTTACCTTCGATAGGGGCAACTTTTGGCGGCGCTCCGCCTCGAGGCGCCGCACCAGTGCGTCGTCCCAGCGCTGCGGCCTCTGCTGCTGTGCCAGTTCATAGTAGGTGCTGCCGTAACGTGAGCAGTAATCGGCGATTCCGCCCGGGGCGTTGAGGTCAATGGTCTCGAATGGCCCCATGAACGACCAGCGTAATCCCAGGCCATCCCTTACCGTCTTGTCGAGATCCTCGGTGGACGCATAACCGTCGGCATACAAGCGGAATGCCTCGGCGAGCAACGCCCCCTGCAGACGGTTAAGCAGGAAGCCCAGGATCTCTTTGCGCACCAGGATCGGCGCCTGACCCGCCGCTTCGTGCAGTGAAAAAGTGCGAGCGACGACCTCGGTCGTGGTCCAAGGCGCAGGTGAAAGCTCGACCAGTGGTACGAGGTGGGGCGGATTCACAGGATGTGCGACGAGACAACGCGCCCGGCCGACCAGACCAGCACTCCATTGCGAAGCGGGTAACCCCGAAGTCGAGCTGGCGAGGATTGTCTCCGGTGCAGTCAGGCGATCGAGTTCGGCGAACAATGCTCGCTTCGCCGCCAGGTCCTCGCTGATGTTCTCCTGCACGTACCCGGCGTCACCGACTGCGGCCGCAAGGGTGTCGGCGCGCGCGATGCGCGCGCTCACGGCAAGCACCGGTTCATTGAGCAGACCTGCGACCTTGAGATCGGCAAGGCTCGTTTCCAGGGTCGCCTCGCTGCGCTCGAGCGCAGCTGCATCGGCGTCGTACACCTTGACGGAATGCCCGGCGCGGGCAAATACAATCGCCCACGCGCGGCCGATCAGGCCTGCGCCGACGATCGCGATGTTCACCTTGACAGTCATGCGATCCTCTCCACGTTGCCGCAAACCGACAACGCCTGACCCGGGATGTTGCGGCCATTGGCGGTAACGGGGAAGAGAGCCATGTTGGCGATATCCAACCGGCCCACTATGCGCGGCGAAACCTTCGCCAACGGCCGCCTCAGGATCGCTCCGTCTCTCACGCCCGCCGCCTCGGCACTAGCGTCGATCACCCGCCTAATCCGATCACCCGCGACCACACGTGGCTGAATCGCGTTGCCTGCCATCGCCATCACACCGCGACACCCAGGAGTTTTTGTTGCAGCTCCTCGTCGTGGTGTAGCGTCGCAGGACTGCCTTCGAACGCAATTCGGCCGTTTACCATGACGTAGGAGCGATCGGCCATCTGCATGACGATGTCGACCTTCTGCTCCACCAGCAGGATGCTGGTGCGATCTTTCAGTCGCATCACCGCCGCAAGAACCTCGGCGACAACGGTTGGGGCGAGGCCTTCGAAGGGCTCATCGAGCAGGATCAGGCTGGTCGGCGCCATCATTGCGCGAGCGATTGCCAGCATCTGGCGCTCGCCACCGCTCAGGTTTTCCCCGCGTGCCGCGGCGCGCGCTAAGAGCATCGGAAATAGGTCGTAGGCTTCGTCGAGACTCCAGCCGCCGGGTCGCTGCGCAAGCTGCAGATTCTCTTGTACGCTGAGATTCGGAAAGATGCGGCGGCCCTCCGGAACGATGGATATGCCCAGCCGGTTAATGCGGTCTGGGTTCGCGCGGGTAACGTCCGTATCGCGGAACACAACGCGGCCCGAAACGGGCTTGAGAGTCCCCATGATTGTTCGCAGCATCGTAGTCTTGCCAACGCCGTTGCGGCCGAGCAGCGCAACGACTTCGCCGTCACCAACACGAAGGTCGACATCGTGCAAGACGATGCTCGCGCCATACCCAGCGGTCACATGTTCCAGGGTTAGCAGCGGCGCGGCGTCGATTCGTAACGCGGCGGCGATGGCAGGCGTCGCGGCTGCTCGGTCTGGGCGGCCGAGGTACGCCGATACGACCTTAGGATTTCCGGCTATCTCCTGCGGTGCGCCGGTGGCAATCACCCGGCCTTGATGCAGCACGGTGATTCGGTCGGAAAACGTCAGCACGCGATCGATGTCGTGCTCGATCAGCAGGATCGAATGCTGCCCGGCGAGGCTGCGAATCAGACGAGAAATGCGCTCCCGGTCTGCATCGGCGAGACCGGCAAGCGGTTCGTCGAGCAGCAGCACGCTGGGATCGGTCGCGAGAGCGACCGCAATCTCGAGCAGGCGTTGCTCACCGTGTGCTAGATTGGCCCCAGTTTCGTCGGCGCGATCCGCGATGCCGACCGTGTCAAGCAACACCCAGGTTTGGGCGTTGATGTCAGCGAAATCGTATGCGTCGCGCCAGAGATTGTGCCGATGTGGGGATTGCGCCTGTGCCGCAATACGGACGGTCTCGAACACGGTGAGATCGCGGAAGATGCTTACAATCTGAAATGAGCGGGCGAGCCCAGCGGCAATGCGTCGGTGCACGGGCAGGCGTGTGATGTCCTGTTCTCCAAAGCGGATTTCGCCGCCATCGCAGGCGATCAGTCCGGTTAGCATGTTGAACAAAGTGGTCTTGCCTGCACCGTTCGGGCCGATCAGGCTGTGTAACTCTCCACGGCGAAGCTCCAGGCGGACATCGTCGGCAACGACGAGCGAGCCAAAGCTTTTGCGCAACCCCCGGACGCTCAGCACCTCACGGTTACCGCTTGCGGCCGCGGCGCGCAGACCTGGGCGCAAGAAGCCGCTGACTCTTTTCAGGGGCTGTTCGCGCGTCAGCGTCCAGCGCGGACCCCGCGTGAGCCTGGACCAGATGCCGCACACCCCTTCCGGAGACAGCAGGATGAAAGCAATGAGTATGGTGCCGAAGACCAGCCACCAATGCTCAGTATACGAGCTAAGCTGGTCTCGCAACGCAATATAGATCATTGAGCCCCACAGCGGGCCCAGGAAATGATGGATGCCGCCGAGTACGGTCATCATGACTGGATCGCCAGCGTGCTGCCAGCTCAGATTGTCTGCATACACCCCCTGAATGAGAAACGTCAGCAGGCTGCCGGCGAGCCCTATGAACGTCGCGGACAACACAAATGCGCCGAGTTTGTAGCCTCGCGTATCGTAACCGAGGCACTGCACACGTTGCTCGTTGTCGCGGATCGCCTGCAGCACCCGGCCGAACGGGGCATGAACGATGCGCCAGTAGACGTACATGGCGGCGACAATCAGAGTTGCGGCGAAAAAATGATACGCCATCGCATCGTTGAGGCCGGGTCGCAATACACCCTGCAGTCCGTTCTCGCCGCCAGTGAGATCGGTCCACTTGAAGGCAATCTCGTAGAAGAGTTGCGTGAAAGCGAGGGTCAACAAGGAAAAGTAAATCCCTCGCCGGCGCAGGATGAGCAGTCCAAGCACGAGCCCCAACAGTGCAGCGAAGGCGGTGCCGAAGGCGATCGCCGGCAGCACCCCGCCGGACGCGTGGATCATCGCGAGGCCAGCGGCATAGCTCGCGATGCCAAAAAAGGCCGACGCGCCAAAGGAGACCAGGCCGCCGTACCCCAGCAGCAGGTTGAAGCCAAGTCCGTATAGCGCGTAGATCGCAATCTCGGTCGCGAGGCTTACCGTCGAGCCGAATGGCGGCAATACGAAGGGCAGGATCGCAAATACCACCGCGGTCCACAGCAGTGGATGCCGCAAGCCGCGGCCAAAATGGTTCATTCGAACCGCTCCCAACGTTCGCCGAGCAGGCCCCGCGGGCGCACCAACAGCACCAATACCATCAGCACATACATCACTGCCGTCGCAGCAGCCGGCCAGAATTGGATGGTCAACGCGACCGATATCCCTACCAGTAGGCCACTGACCACAGCGCCGCCGAAGCTGCCTAGCCCGCCAATTGTCACGACGACAAAGGCTGGCATGATCGCCCCGGCGGACATCGAAGGCACGACGCTCCACAGTGGCGCGGCGAGCACGCCGGCGACACCGGCGAGCGCCGTCCCCAGCCCGAAGACCAAGGTGAACACGCGCTTCAAATTGATGCCGAGCATGCTGACCATCTCGGCGTCACGGCTGCCGGCACGGACGATCCGTCCATACGGCGTACGGCGCAGGAAAAGCCAGAGGCCTAACAGGATGAAAACGGTGATCACAAGCACCGCAAGGCGGTAGCGCGTGACGAGGATCGGGCCGTACTCGACAAATCCGGATAGGGCGGCAGGAGCATTAAATGGGTGGCCCACCGTGCCCCAGACCGTGCGGATGAGCTCCTCGATGAATAGCGCAAGCCCGAAGGTGATCAGCAAGCCGAGTAGCGGTTCCTTGCCGTAGATCCGGCGCATCAAAGTCACTTCGATCCCCATGCCTACTACGGCGACACAAAGCGGTGCTAGAACAATCCAGACGTCGCCCAGTTCGTTGCGTAGCGTTAGCGCAAAATAGGCACCCAGCGCGAAAAATGCGCCGTGCGCGAAGTTGACGATGCCAAGCATCCCGAAGATGATCGACAGCCCAATCGCAATCAACACGTACAGGAAACCCAGCACCAGACCGTTGACGATCTGGGAGAGGATGAGTGACGTCATCGACGGCCGTGCGACGGGGGGTGGGTTATCGCGAGGCGCAACTCTCCCCTGGCGAATCGCCGGGGAAGACGCGTACGGCTCAGCGGGAGCGGTGGCGCCGGACCCGCTCCGGCAAAGTGCTGCTCATCGGCACGTGGTGCTGGCAGCGGGCAAGCGAGCCGTGTTCTAGAGATCGCCCAAATTGCAGCCGATGTCTTCCTTCGACCCGTAGAACTCGTCGAGCTTGCTGGCATCCTGCGGAAATTGTGCGACGATGTCGAAGTAATCGAATTTCTGGTCGATGTTCTTCTTTACCTTCACGACCAGGGTCGGCTGGATGAGCTGGTGGTCCCAGGCGCGGAAGTAGATCGGCATCTCCTTGTAGCCCTGAAACTTGTGTTGCTCGAGAAAGGCGACCAGTTTAGCCGAGTCGGTCGAGCCAGTCTCCTTGATGGCAGTGAGGATCGCAGTCGTGCCAAACCAGTCCTGCCAGCCCTCGACTTCCGGCGGAGCACCGAATTTTTTCTGATAGTGGTCGGCGAAAGCCTTGCTCATCGCGGTGTTGTGCGGGCCACTGTAGTTCCAGAGCTTTGGATAGAGACCGAAGGCGATACCAGGGCCCGCGGCCCAGAGATCGGAGTCATTGACAATCGGCGAGGAGATCTCGACCTTATCGGTGAGCCCGACATCGTGCAGCTGCTTGAGAAAGTTGGTAAGGTCGGTGCCACCCAGGCCGACGAAGATGACCTTGGGATCTGCCTGCCGGATCTTCAGGACGTATGAGCTGTAGTCGGTGGTGCCTAGCGGTGCCTGATCATAGCCCAGCACCTTGCCGCCGTCCTTCACCAGCAGCTCATGCATCTGGTTGTAGGCGTCGATGCCCCACGCGTACGAGGCCGATACGAAATACCAGTCTTTGCCGAGTTTGGAGAGTGTCGGGTAGGTACTCCGCACTGTCACGCGGTTTGGCAGGTCAACGCGGAACGTGTAGCGGTTACAGTCCTTGCCGGTAATTTCGGTTGCGTTCGGTCCGGTTGCCATCAGCAGAATCTTCTGCCGTAGCGCAAGCGGCATAATGGCTAGCACGTCACCGCTGGAGACACCGCCCTGTACTGCGACGACTTTCTCTTCTTCGATTAACTTGCGCATGTTCTGCTGCGTCACCTGCGGCGACGGCTCGTCGAGCCAGACGAGCTCGATCTTGCGGCCCAGTACCTGGCCGCCGAAATCTTCGACCGCAACCTGCGCGCCGTTGTATCCGTTCTCGCCTTGGATGGCGTACGGGCCAGACTTAGGCAGGAGCACGCCGATCTTGATCGGCTGCAATGATTGGGCTGCCGCCGGCAGTGCAGCGAGGCTGGCAAACAGTGCCGCGGTGATCAAGCCAGCGACTCCTTGCCGCGCGCGTCCGCGAAACCGGGCTACCAGGGCGCCGCATTCTGTTTCGGGCATGGCTTCTCCTCCTTTTTGTGCGACTCTGCGTGGTGGCGACGTGCTTCGCGCCAAGCGGTGACTCCTCGTCGATCGAACGCCGCCGCCGTGCGCCAAGTGTTACGGGTGATCACGCACAGGTTAGACTTTTTCCCAAGCGCCTGCAACGCTTGCCGAATGCGACGCTACGGCCCGTCAGCGTCTCAACGAATCCGCGTCAATCCGCGCGCAAGTTACCCTTTGCGATCCATAACCGTGCTCGCGTTTCGCCATCGAGCCGCCCGTTCGTGTCGCGCGCGACGCTCCGCGGATTCGTAGCTACGCTTACCCTCATCAGACATGCTTGGCCTGATCCGCCACCGGCAACTTGCGCACTCTCGTGCCTGTCGCGGCAAAGATCGCGTTGGTTACCGCAGGAACAACCGCTGAGGTCCCGGCTTCGCCCATCCCGCCCGGCGGGTCGGCGCTGTTCACGATGTAAACCTCGATTGCTGGCGCCTCGTTTATCCGCAGCATCTGGTAATCGTGGAAATTGCTTTGCTCGACGCGACCGGCCTTTAACGTGATCTCTCCATGGAGCGCCGCTGTGACGCCGAAAATGATCGCGCTCTGAATCTGCGCCCTGACCGTATCAGGATTGACGACGGTGCCGCAATCGACCGCACAGACGACGCGCCGGACACGAACCGTTCCGTCCTTCGACACTTCGACTTCGGCAACCTGCGCCATATAGGTCGCGAAGACGAACTGGACGGAGACGCCACGACCGACCCCTTCAGGCAAGGGCTTTCCCCAGCCGGCCTTGTCGGCGGCAAGCTCAAGGACGGCCTTGGCGCGGGGTGTCTTGTCGAGCAGAGCCCGCCTATAGGCGACGGGATCCTGCCTCGCCGCCGCCGCCAGTTCGTCGATGAAGCTTTCGGTCACGAACAC
This sequence comes from Casimicrobiaceae bacterium, assembly GCA_035939595.1. Lineage (GTDB taxonomy): Bacteria > Pseudomonadota > Gammaproteobacteria > Burkholderiales > Casimicrobiaceae > PALSA-1003. Next base: position 7,339 of record DASZFQ010000039.1, on the reverse strand, counting down.
ATTGTGCGACGGCCCGACGCTGCGCCAGAAGGCCGTCGGAATGCCGGGAGGTTCCACCCTCAAGTACTCGACGTGCAGGTTCGGAAGCGCGTAAACCAGATCGATCGCGCCTTCAGTCGTGTCGGGGTCCAGCCCATTTTTGAATGCCGGAGGAAGCCATCTCGCGATGACCGAGGAGCCCGCGAAGCGGTGGTTCCAGGCGACCGGCATTCCCTTGTCATCGAGACCCGCGGATAACCGGTCGAAGAAGCAGGGCCGGTACATGTCGTGCTGTATGTCTTCCTCGCGGGTCCACACGACCTTCACCGGCCCCTCCACCTGCATGGCGATCTGAACCGCGCGGGTGACGCCGTCGACCTCGAGCCGGCGACCGAAGCCGCCGCCAATCAGGTGGTTGTGAACCACGACCTTGTCCAACGGCAATCCGGTGGTCTTTGCGGCCGTAGCCTGAGCGCGCGCGAGGGCTTGGTTGCCCACCCAGACTTCGCAGCCGTCCTTGCGGACATGAACGGTGCAGTTCATCGGCTCCATAGTCGCATGGGCGAGAAACGGTACCTGGTAGGTCGCTTCGACCTTGGCGACGGCGCTCGCCAGCGCCTTGTCGACGTCCCCGATGTTCTGCGCAACGGGTCCCGAATTGACTGTCGCCTTTTCGAGTTCCTGCGCGATCTCTTCCGTGCTGAGCTTGGCGTGTGGACCGTCGTCCCATTCGATCACCAGCGCCGCCAGCCCTTTCTTCGCCGCCCCCATATGGTCGGCCACGACCGCGACGGCGTCGTCGAGCCGTACGATCTGACGCACGCCCTTGACAGCCCTTGCCGTCGCATCATCCACGCTCTTTACCCGACCGCCGAAGACGGGAGATTGTGCAAGCGTCGCGATCTTCACGCCCGGCGGCCGGACGTCGATGCCATAGATAGCTGTGCCGTTGACCTTCGCGGGTGTGTCCAGGCGCTTGGCCGGGGTGCCGATGAGCTTGAAATCCGCCGGTCGCTTGAGGGCCACGTTTTCAGGAATAGGCATGCGGGCCGCGTCCGCGGCAAGCTCGCCATATTTGATCTTTCTCCCGGTCGCCGCATGCAGCACCACCCCGCTTTGCGCCCGACAGGACGCCGGATCGACATTCCAGCGCTTCGCCGCCGCCGCCACGAGCATGGTTCTCGCGGTTGCCCCGGCCTGCCGCAGCGGCTGCCACGACCCGCGTATCGCATTCGAGTTGCCCGTTGCCTGCACGCCCAAGAGCGGATTGGCGTAGAGCTTTTCGTTGGGCGGAGCATGTTCCAGCCGCACCTGCTTCAGGTCCACCTCCAGCTCTTCGGCGATCAGCATCGGGATGGAGGTGTAAGTGCCCTGGCCCATCTCGACATAGGGCATGATCATGACAACTTGTCCGTCGCTTCCGATGCGGATGAAGGCGTTGGGCGTAAACGGCTCGGTCGCGACCGTTTTGGCCGCCTCGGCGGTACCGATGGAAGGACCAGCCGTGAAGCCGACGAGAAGCCCTCCGCCCACCGCTGCGCCCACAGTCAGGAAGCGGCGACGGGATAGATCCACGCCGTCGCGTTCGGCGAGGTCGATAATTCGATTGGCAGTCATGTCAGGCTCCCTTCTTGTCGCTCGTCACACCATGCGCCGCGCGCTTGATTCCCTCACGAATGCGCACGTAGGTACCGCAGCGACAGATGTTTCCTGACATCGCGGCGTCGATATCGGCGTCGCTCGGTTTCGGCTTGGCGTTGAGCAGCGCCGTTGCGGACATGATCTGGCCCGATTGGCAATAGCCGCATTGCGGCACTTCGAGCTCGACCCAGGCTTGCTGAATTTTGTTGCCGGCCGGTGTGGTGCCGATCGCCTCGATGGTGGTGATGTGCTTGCCGGCCGCGGCAGCGATCGGCGTGACGCATGACCGCACCGGCTTGCCATCGAGGTGGATCGTGCACGCGCCGCACAACGCACGACCGCAACCGAACTTGGTGCCGGTCATGCCAAGGACGTCGCGCAGCACCCAGAGAACGGGTGTGTCTTCATCGACATCGATCCTGTGGGTGACGCCATTCACGTTGATTGCATAGGACATAGATATCTCCTGGCACTTTCAAAGCACTTCAAAGACGCTATAAATCGGCCCGTCGGCACGGCGATAGCCAATGCCGACTGCGACAACCCGATTGACCCAATCGTACTTCCCGGCACTGGTCTCGAACAGCGGACTGATTCGGAAATAGTAGCTCGCCGGATCGACCGCTTCCCCTTTCTCGATTCTTGCCACAACGTCTGGCGGACCATGGCGAACGCCACGATACGTCATGCCGATCAGAGCGTCGTCCTTGGTCTTGAGGACTAGCCGCACGCTCAGCGTCGTGGCGCCATCGTTACGTACCGCCTGCCAGTCGCTGCCGCCGTCCAACACCTCGCCGGATAGCCGCTCGCCCTCGAAAGAACCTTCCGGCACCACGCCGACGCGGCGGTACGCACCCGGCGTCGCGCCCACGATTTGCAGCTCTCGGACCTCCAAGTGCATGACGAACAACGGCCGGGTTCGGAGGGTTTTGAGGACATCGGGCAGGTTGTCGTTCAGACCAGCGGGCATGACTGTTCTCCGATCCGAACTCCTTCTGAGACAGGCTCTCGCGGCAGACGTCTCCGGCAGGGAAGGGCGGGCCCGATGGCGCAAATGCTGGGAAGCGCAATAGTGACTGCGCCGAGGTCTACGGCGATATTGATTGCCCACGCAGTTGCAGCCACTTCGAGCAGCAGCACGACGACAGCCTGCATCACGAATGCAACGAAGTAAAGAGCAGATGACACGCCTTCACGGCGATCGGCGGGCGCGTTGGCGTTGATCAGGGTAAGGGCCGGCTAAGTACATCAGACTGAAGCCAATTCAGGCCCAACGACGCCGTTCAGCGACAACTCCGAAGGCCCGAAGGTGACGCGTGCATCGCGCTCGTGACAAGTCCGGTCTTCATTTCAGGTGCACTGCATTCACGCCGCGGGTTGTTCCTCTATCGCGTCGACACGATCGGGGTAGAAGGCGACGTGGTCCTTGATCACACCGACAGCCGCGTAGGGTGTCTCGTAGGTCCACACGGCATTCACGGAGCGCTGTCCGCCAATCGGAATGCTGTAGTAATCGCAATCACCCTTGTAAGGGCAATAGGTCTGGTGATCGGAACGTACCAGCAGCGTCATGTCGACATCTTTCCGCGGGATGTACTGGACCGGCCGATACGATCCTTCTTTCAAGGTCAATGCCTTTCGAGTGTCGGCAACAATGTGGCCCGCAACCCACACCGTCACGCGCGCCGAATTCGGTTCGATCGTGATCGGATGATCGGGTCCTGGCAGCTTTAGCGATTTGGATTCCATGGCCCTAGTTCTTCCAGCTGTTGAGGTGAAATGCGTCAGAGGTCTTTGGCGGGCCAAATTCCCTCGCCACTCACGTACTGAATTCTGTACCGAACATGGGAAGGCCGCTCTTCGACTCCGCGCGCGAAGCCTCGTCCTGAATCACGTCCCAATGCTCGACAAGAACTCCATCGACGATGCGAAGAATGTCCGCCGCGATCGAGCTCTTCGCCCGGCCGTGTCCCGAAAAACGCCCGTGAACGATCACGAAATCTCCATCGGCCATAGTCAATCCAGGCTCGTATTTCAACGTTGGCGGGATGTTCTTGATCAGATTGAAGAGGCCCGCGCGTCCAGGCTCGATGTGGGCGCTATGCTGGATATAGTTAGGCGACCAGTAGCGCTCGGCCGCCACGTAATCACGCTTATTGAACAGGGTGTCGAATGCTTCGAGGACGAGCGCCTTGTTTTGCGCGGAAGTCGTTTGCTTCATGTCGTACTCCCAGGTTTTCGCTGACACTGTGTTCAGGAATCGTTCGATGGCACAGGGAGGACGTGCATCACGAGGCCGTCTTGCCGCCATTGACCCCGATGATTTGACCGGTGAGGTAGTCCGCCTTGTCGGAGGCCAGAAACACGATGGTTTGAGCGATCTCTTCAGGTTTCCCAGCGCGTTTCGCAGGCACGCCGGCAACCAGACCGGCTTTGCGCTCGGCATTGCCCGTGAAGCGGTTGAGCATGCCGGTCTCCACCGGGCCGGGAGCGACCGCGTTTACGCGAACGCCAGATGCTGCACCTTCGAGCGCGGCGGCTTTCGTCAGACCTTCAACAGCGTGCTTGCTGGCAACGTACATCGACGCACCCGGCGCGCCGCGGCTGCCGTAAGTGGAGGAAAGATTGACGATGTTGCCGTGGCCTTGGGGCAGCATCACCCGCAACTCATGCTTCAGGCTAAAGATGGTGCCAAGCACGTTGGTATCGAACGTGGCCGCATAGGTCTCGGCGGATTGCTCGGTCAACGGACCGGGCTGGCCTTCGGTCCCGGCATTGTTCACGGCTACGTCCAGGCGGCCGAAACGCGCGACGGTCTTGTCGACGAGATTGCGCACGTCGTCCTCGTGGCGGACATCGGCGCGGACGAACTCTGCCTCGGCGCCCAACGCGCGCAACTCAGTGAGCAGCGCCTGCCCGGCCTCGTCGCGGCGACCGGAAATTACGATCTGCGAGCGTTCCTGGGCGAAGGCGAGGGCGGTGGCGCGGCCGATGCCCGTAAGCGCGCCCGTGATGAGTACGACGGGGGTATTCATATGCTTTGTCCTCGGAGCGATTGATCTTCGTAGCGTACGGCGTCAATATCGGTCATTCAACTTCCAAGGGATAGCCCCCGGCCACAACTAAGACATATCCGGGATCTGTATGAGCGACCGTTTCTTCGCCCTTCGCCTTTTCGCGCGCATTGCCCACACGGGAAGCTTCTCCCGGGCGGGGCGCGAGCTGGGCCTTTCCCAGCCCTCCGCATCGCGCATTGCCGCCGAGCTCGAGCGTGACGTGGGTGCGGCCCTGCTGACGCGCACGACACGAGGCGTGACGCTGACGGAGGCGGGCGCGGACTACCTGGCGCGAATCGAGCCGTTATTGGTGGCGCTGGAGGAAGCCGATCACGCCGCGCGAGGCACGGGCGAGCTGCGGGGCACGCTGCGCGTCGCCTTATCGGTGAATTTCGGTGTGCGGGAAGTGATTCCTCGGTTACCGGATTTCATGCAGCGTCATCCGGCGCTGCACATCGAGCTCTTAGTGGATGACCGCCGTCATGACCTGGTGAACGAGGGCATCGACGTAGCGCTTCGTTGGGGGGCGCTGACGGATTCGACCGCCACGGCGCGCCGGCTGGGCTCCTCCCCTCGCTTGGTGGTCGCCTCGCCGGCGTATCTGGCGCGGGCGGGAACGCCGGACACCCCAGAGAGGCTTGCCAATCACGAGGTGATCATCGGCCCGCTCGGCGCCGGATTGGGCTGGTGGTCCTTTGAGCGAGACGGACATACTTCATCGGTCCGCATCAGAGGCCGTCTGACCACTTCAACGAACCAGGCCGCCACTGCCGCCGCCGTCGCCGGCCTCGGCATCGTATCGCTAGGGCTCTGGAACTGCCGTCCGGAACTCGCAAGCGGCGTACTCGTGCAGGTGCTCTCCGACTGGCAAATGAAACCCATCGAGCTCCACGCTGTATTCGCTGCCGGACGGGCTGCTAAACCCTCCGCTCGCGCCTTTGCCGACTATTTAGCTACCGAGCTTAGCGAATAGCGCTGGTTGCGCGCGGAACCGGCACGATCATCAACATCACATGGGTGGTGGCGGATTGCGCCACAGCAACGCCATTCAAGTCCGCGGGAGCCGGCGCCACGCTACTCCTTGTGCAGGTAGTGCTTTTCCAGGAATTCGGACCTGAACTCTTGTGGCGGCGTGACAATGTCTGGCCGCCCCTGCGGCGTAAAGTCCATAAGATTCCAGTACGGCCAGACCGTATCGACATGATTCCCCGACAGTTCAGTTCCCCAGAAATGAAAGATCTTCCCCTCCCGCCGCCTGAATACATGCATCACCGGCCATTGCATATCGTCGGAGTCTCCCTGGCACTTGTAATCGGCTTGATAGGGGGACTCCGCTCCGGAAACCAGCGCAATCTGCGACCATCCACGCTGTTTGGCCCATGCATTGATTCGTTCGGCCGAGGCTTTGGCAATGGCGACAAACGCGGCGTCTCGAGTGACCTGATACCAGCTTCGATCGAACCCATCGACCAGCGACGTACAGGAAGGACAGGGATTGTCCCAGCCCGGACCGTACATGAATGAGTAGAGCAGCAGCGTGTTCTTGTCTGCAAATAGCTCGGAGAATTTCACCCGCTTTCCTACGTTCCCATCGGTGGCCCATTGGAAGACGTAGTCCTCCTTCAACTGGCCGCCGGGGGGGAGTTTGCGGCGTCTTTCTGCCACAGATCTTACTTTGTCGACAAGCTCTTGTTCGTCTTTGAGCAATGCGTCGCGCGCATCGCGGTACTCTCTGCTTTCGTTTGGATACCGCAACTCACTCATGCTCGTCTCCTCTTTGAAACTAGCGTTCGAATGTTCTCTAGATGGCCGCTCGTGGCGCGAATCGCGCAGTTGAGCGCCTAGCGTGTCGCGCTAGACGCAAGAATGATATAGCACCTTGCAGCGACGAGTTGCGCCGGGCGGTGACCTCGATCAGCGTAGGGTTGGCCGCAAACAGGTCACGCATGCACGGGTCGTGCGGAAGCAGCCGTCGTGAACATTTGCGAAGACTCGGCGCAACCGGTTCACTTGCGCTTGAGTTGACCGATGAAGGCGCGGGCCGCCGGCCCCGGCGGTGCGTCCTTGCGAAAAACCACCCTCATCGGAAGGTTCATGTCGCGCGGCGTGCCTTCGACCCGGATCTTGACCAACGCCCCGCTGTCGAGATCCGCCTTTACCATGTGCAAGGGCATGTGCCCCCATCCCAAGCCGGCCTCGAGAAAAGCGTGCTTGGCTCCCAGATCCGCCAGGCGCCAGGTCAGCGGCGACAGCACGCCGAAATCTCGCCCGGCGGACATCACCGTCCGGTCGCTGAGAACCAGTTGCACGTGCTTGGCGACGACCGATGCCGAGACCACGCCCCGGCTCTTTGCCAGCGGATGAGAGGGACTGGCGACTGTCACCATTAGAACGCTCAGCAGCGGTTCGGACTGGAGCTCGTCCGGCACGAGCGGCAGCGAGCCGATGACGCCGATGCTGCAATTGCGATCGAGGACCGGTTTGATTACGCCGCCGAGCGCCTCCACATAGAGCCGCAGCGGCGTATGTGGATAGGTCTTTCGACTGTGCACCGCCGCCCTCGTGAGCGACTCCATCGGGTACATCACATCCATCGCAACGGAGAGCTCGGGCTCGAGGCCCTCGCGCATGGCGCGAGCCCTGGCTTTGAATTCATCGACGTT
>DASZFQ010000038.1:0-17098 GCA_035939595.1 Casimicrobiaceae bacterium | reverse complement strand
TACGAGGCGCTGGCGCTCAAGCTCGCCACCCAGCCGCCCCTGCTGCAAGGCTTGCGCGACCGCCTCGCCGCCAACCGCCACCGCTCTCCCCTGTTCGACATGGACCGCTACGCGCGTGACTTCGAGGACGCCATGGCGCGCGTGTGGGCTGATTACACCGGCAGTGCGCCAGTCTGAAGCACCGCCTGCAGCGCCGCGATGGCGTCGGGAACGTCGAACAGCCGATGCTGCCCGGCGCGTATGCGCAAGGCGCACTCGCGCCGCCAGTCGGCGTCGCCGCCAAGCCGCGCTGCAATGGCCAGATAATCGGCGCGGTCGCGCGCGATCAACTCCGGCAGGCCGAGCAGGCCGAGCATCCCCGCGCTCTGCCGGCCGCGCATGAATGCCCCCGGCAGGGTGACGATCGGCAGTCCGCAGGCGAGTGCATCGAGGCTCGTGTTGCCGCCGGACCAATGTAGCGTGTCGAGCATCGCGTCGCAGACGAGATTGATGCGCAGATAATCCTCGTGCCCCAACGACGGCAGGACGCGCACCCGTTCGCGTACTGCGAGCCCATGCAGCGCGAAGCAGCGTTCAAGGCGGCGCATGAACTGGTCCGTGACCGCCGGATGCCGACCGCTAAATAGCAGCAGCAGGGCGTCGCGATTGGCCGTGAGCACGTCGGCGAAGAGCGCGTCGTTGTCGGGGTGGATCTTCCACAGCGACTGCGGGCAGAGCAGCAGCACCCGATCCTCCGGAAAACCAAACTCCGCCCGCGCCGCGTCCGTCGGCAACGCGAGTCGCTCGTAGCGCGTGCCGATGCCCGGCAGCCTGATCAGGTGCTCGGTGTAAAACTGTTGTCCCTGCGCCGGCTCCATCGCAGCGCAGCTGATAAACGCGTCGATCATCGTCTGACCCGTGGTCACCGGGTGGCCCCAGCCGGCATACTGCCGCGGCGCGAGGCGGAGCGCGGCCAAGCCGAAGGAGCAGGCATCCATGCCGAGCTCAGGATAGACGAGCACGTCGAGTTCGTCGCCGCGAATTGCAGGCGCGACGATCGAGGGCCGGGCGCGGGTGCCGCCGAAGCTAAAAAAATAATCCGCGCGCTCCTTGATCGCCTGCGCCACCGCATCCATGCCCGGGAAGAGGTGGTAGACGAAGACCTCGAAGCGGTCGCGATCGAGATCGGTAACCCAGCTCTTGAAATAGCGGCCGCAAGTGCCGTCATGAAAAAACGCCGACGCGAAACCGACGCGAAGGCGACGGGCGCCGAGGGGGCGCGCTGCGACCGGGGCGCGCCAGTGTGGTGCGACGCTATCGACTGCGCGCGCAGCGAGCGCAGCGTAGCCCGCCTGCAGCGTGCGATCGTCCTCGCCCTGATAGGCGAGAAAGAAGTTCGTCCAGCGCAGGCCGTCAAGAACCTGGTCGCTGGACAGCCCGTGCAAGGCGTCGGGCAACTCTGCGCCGAGTGCCTCCAGCCCGGACGCAAAATCGGACCGAGCCGCATGGACCGCGTCGGCGTCGGCATAGATCATCGGCAGCGTCAGATGCATTCCGAAAAGGTTGCGCAAATCGCGTCCATCGACCATCCGCGCCTGCCTGTAGGCAGCGCGCGCCGCGGCGACGTCTCCGCGTTGATGCAGCACCCAACCGAGGTTGTACCACTGGTTGCCGGACTCTTTTGGCGCAAGCGCGATGGCCTGCCTGTATAGCTGCGCGGCTTCGTCGAGCGCCCCACGCTCGCGCAGCAGCCCGGCGAGCAGCACCACGCCCGGGCGATACGGCGGCCCTCCGCCCGTGCGCGCCAGGGCCGCGCGCAGCGTGGCTTCGGCGCGCTCGACTTGGCCCTGATCGCGTTGCACTTCGCCGAGATTGGTCGCAGCCAGAGGATAGTCCGGGCGCAATGCGAGCGCACGGACGAAAGACTGCTCGGCATCGGCGAGGCGCCCGAGCGCGCGCTGGGCGGTGCCGAGGTTGTTCCAGGTGCGCGCGTCATTCGCATCGCTGCGCAAGGCTGCCTCGAATGCGGCAATGGCGCTCTCGCCCTCGCCGCGCTCGCCAAGCAGGATGCCCAGGCGGCGCTGCGCCTGGGCGAAACGGGGTTCGATCTCGGTCGCACGGCGCAGGCTCGCGATCGCACCCTGGGCATCGTCGGCGGCTTCCTGCAGCTCGGCGAGCGCGTAATGGGCGAACGGATCGCGCGGTGCACACCCGACGGCGCTTTGTGCGTGGGTGAGCGCGGCGGCGCCCTCACCACTCTTCTGGCAACACGCCGCCAGCACCAGGTAGGCTATGCCGCGCTCGCCCGCGCCGGCAGTACCGGCGATGATCGCGTCGGCCTCTCCACGCGCGCCGGCGAGGTCACCGGCAGCAAGGCGCCGCTGCGCCTGCGTGGCGCGCTCGAGCCACGCCGCCGTTTCAGCCATGGCGTGTGGCAAGCGCCGCCGGATAGCGCTGCTCCAGGGCCTGCAGGTAGGCCTGTTCGAGGTGCCGGGTGTGCGCCGCCATGTCGGTCAGCGGCGAGCGCTCGATCCCGGCGCGGATCGCGGCTTTCACCTCGGCCTTGAATGCCGCGTCGGTTGCCAGCCGCACCGCGATGGAGACGTATTCGCTGCCGCTCATGGCAATAGTCTGCGGGACGCCGAGGTTGGTGAGAATGCTGTAGCCACAGCGCTCGCTGTGCTTGCGCCCGACCAGTGTCACCACCGGGACGTTCATGTCGAGTGACTCCAGGGTGCCGTTCACCCCGCCATACGGCATGGGATCGAGCGTGAAATCGACCAGCCCGAAGCGCGCTTGATTCTCTGCGTCGTCGCGTCCTTGCGGTAGCGCGCGTACGCGCCCCAGGGAGATGCCTGCTGCAGTCAGCAGCCGGCCGTAGACCTCGCGCCGCTCGGCTGACGACGGGGACAGCGCCAGCACGGCGTTGGGAATGCGCTCCAGCACCTCGCGCCACAGGGCGAGGCAGCGGCGGGAGAGCTTCAGCGGATTGACGAACGCGCCGATGACGACCTGGTCGGGGGCGATTCCCAATGGCCCGCGGTGGAACGGGTGTTCGGCCGCGGGAGGCAAATGGCGATAGGGATAGACACAACCTGCCATCGGCAACAACGTTTCGAGCTGGAACGCCTGGTTTTGCGGAAGATCGGCAAACGCGTCGGTGAGTTTGAAGTCGATCGTCGATAAGCCGACCACGCCCGCGCTCGCGACGTGCGTGATCTGCACCCGTGCAGGCTTGAGTGCAAGGATGCCGGGTTTCGCGTCGAGGGTGTTGGTGGCCAGGTCGACGAGAATATCGAGATCATCGGCGGCGATGCGCTCTGCCGCTTCGCGCGTCGACTTCTCTGCGACCACCTCGAAAGGATGGCCAAGCCCGCGGAAGCGTTCGGTCCACGCGTCATTCGTCGTCGACAGCGAATAGAAGAAAATCTCGAAGCGATCGCGGTCGTGACCCTGCATCGCCGTCCACATCATTTTGCCCATCACGTGGTTGCGCAGGTCGCCGGAAAGATAGCCGATGCGAATGCGGCCGGGGCGGCGCGCTTGCGGCAAGGGGAGAGGCGTGCCGTAGACGCGGGGCGCGACGGTGTTGTAGACCTGATAGAGACTGAATTGCGCCTCCTGCTCGACGTCGAAGAAGAGCAGCAGGTACAGCAGTTCCTCCAGGCAATCGGCCAGCTCGGTCTCGCTTCCGGCTTTGAATCGGTTCTGCTGCAGCCGCTCGAGGTAGCGATCCAGCGCGGCGTAGTCGGCGCGGTACTGGCAGGCTTCGAGCGCCTGGACAGCCATCGGCAGCGCGTCCGGGCACATCGCTTCGAAGCGATCGAAGGCCTTGAACCAGGCCCCGAGACGGCGCGCGCCGAGCAGCGTTTCGGCCAGCGCCTTGTGGGCGGGCACGTGGCGCGGATTGCGCGCGAGCACGGCTTCGAACGCCTTGATCGCAGCGTCGATCGAGCCTTGCTCGCGGAAGATCACGCCGATGTTGAAGTCGGCGGCGAACAGGTCCGGATTCAACGCCAGCGCGCGCTGGTACGCGCGCAACGCCTCACCGCGCTGATGCAGCAGTTGCAGGGCCACGCCGCTGTTGTAATGCGTTGTGGCATCGCCGGGATCGATCTGGAGCGCGTGCCTGAAGGCCTCGTGCGCGGCGGCGCCGTCGTGCTGCGCGAGCCGCGCCATCCCGAGCGCGCGCCACAACGAGACGTCGTTGGGCGCAAGCGCGATGCCTTGCAGGCAAAGCTCGGCGGCTTGGCCCGGAAAACCGTCCTCGCGCAGGAGATTGGCGAGCGCCGTGCGGGGCTCGATGTAGGCGGGCGCAGCGGCAAGCGCGGCACGGAAGGCGATCGCGGCGTCGCGCCGCTGGCCGCGGTCGCGCAGCAGCACGCCAAGCAGATGTTGCGCCGGTGCATAACCCGGCTGCTCGGCGAGCAGTTCCCGATACCCGGCGATAGCCGCCTCGATATCGCCGGCCTGGTGCGCGGCCACAACCCGCCGCCAGAGCGCGGCGAGTTCGGCCGCCGAATGCGCGGCGACGTCGGCAAACCACGGCTCGGCAGCGCAGGTGTCGAGCAATGTCGCCTCGAGCGCAAGCCGGTGCTGCGCGAGCGCCTCCTCGCTGCCACCCCCGGGCGTGGGCAAGGCATGCGTGATCAGCGGCGCGACGTTGCGGCCGGCAAGGGCCGGATACGTCCACGCGGTACGCGCCGGTCGTTGCGCGAGCAGCGGTCCGAGCGCGGCGTTCATACCCACCAGGTCGATCACCGCGTCGGGGTCGGTCGCACCCAGTACGCGCGCCATCTCCGGCAGGGTCGTCGTCCCGAGAGCCACCAGCGGCAGCTCCGCGGGCAACAGCGGGCTCAACTCGCGCAGCGACGCGTTGCCGACGACATACACCGCGGCGGCTATGCGCTCGCGCGGGTGCTGTGCAATCACCGCGCGCAGGTAGGGCTCCGCCGCGATCACGGCGGAACCCGCGTCGATGCCTCTTTCCGGGGCGATCAGGTAGACGACGCGCAGCGCACTGCCTGCGGTTCGGCGCGGCCACCACACCGGCGCAGCGGAGGCGAAGAGCGTGGTGCAATACACCGCGTAACATTCAGCCCACTGGCCCGGCGCTGCGGCGTTCGCCGCCGCGAGCGCCAGGCGGCGCACGACCTCCGGATCGTCGACCGTCGGCAGCAGGCGCTCGGCGACTGCCAGCGTGTCCCGCGCCTGGTCGCGTGCGCCGGCCTCGATCTGCGCTTCCGCGGCCACGGCAAGAAGGCGCGCCGGCAGCTCGTTGGCGCGCGTCGCTGCAAGCTGCAGCAGCAGCGCGGTCCGGGCCGCCGACGGCGGCGCTGCCGCGAGCACCTGTGCCAGCTCGTCCCAGCGCGGCCGGGGAGCCCCGGTGGCAAGCGTGGACCCGAGTTCTGCGTATCCGGCTTCTTCGCCCAGGCCGATGCGGGACAGTGCATGGCCGAGGAGCGCTTCCGGATCGCCGGGGCTCGCCGCCAGTACCCGGCCGTACGCCTCGCGCGCTTCGGCGTACGCGCCGCTGCGGCGCGCGATTTCGCCAGCGCAAATGAGCATGCCGCCATGTTCGGGCGAGAGCGCGAGCCCGGCGCGCCACGCGCGCCGGGCCTCGTCCTCGTGGCCGATGTCGCGTAACGCTTCGCCCAAGCGATATTGCGCCTGAACCGCATGCCGGTTCGATTTCAATGCCCGCCGATAACAGACGATTGCATCGATCGGCCGGCCGGCCTTTTGATGCGCCCGGCCGCGCGCGAACCATTGCCCGTAGTCCTCCTGCATGCTGCCCAAGCCCGTGTTCACAGCCGCTGTTTCAGCGCATCGACCAGCGAGCGCGGTGCTAGGCGATGGAGCAGCCTCCCGGGAGGCGTGTGGCGCAGCGCAAGCGCAGCGCGCGCCACGACCAACAGTGCGCCGTTCGGCTTGGCGGGTGCGGGGGCCAATGCGCGCGCTTGCACGGGTAGAGTCCATGGTACGTAGTGCAGCGCGCGAAGACAGCGCCAGGTCGCTATGGGTTGCCCGGGCGCGCGCTCCGGCGCGCACGCCAATGCCTCTTGCCAGACGCCCATCGACGCCTGCGCCATCGCCGAGAGCGCGGGCTGTGGCGCCGCCTTGGCGCGTGCTGCAGCCGCGCTCCACGCGGCGGCGTTTTCCGCAGCGAGCAGGGTCGCGACGCGCTCTAGCAGGCGCCCTTCATCCTCCCACTCGTCCTCGTCCAACACCCAGCCACCCCCGCTCGCCGCAACCCGCTCCGCGAGCGCGCCAATCGGTGGCACGAGTACCGGTCTCCCCGCGGCCCAGGCCTCGGAGAGCGTGAAGCTGAACGTTTCCGGGCCCGCCGACGGATAGGCCACCAGCCGCACGCGATAATGCTCGAGCAGCGCGCCGATCTCGCGCGAATCGTACGGGCCGTGCAGCGTGAACACCGCGTCCTCGCTTTGCATCTGCTCCCGGCAGCTATCCAGATAGCCGATCAACACCCAGCGCAACGCAGTGCCGCGTTGGCGCGTGAGCTCGACTAAACGTTCCAGCCGGCGCGAGCCCTTGTCGCTGCCGATCGCGCCGATGACCGCCACCGTCGGAATGCCGTCAGCGGGCAGGTCGAGCCGCGTGTATACCGCGTCCGGGCGCGCCATGCCGGTGCCGCTGCCGTGGGCGATGACGGTGACCGCGGGCGCGGGGAAATAACGCCGGATCATAGCCGCGGCCCATTGCGACGGTGCGACCACGAACGCCGCGCGTTCCAGCAGCGCGCGATGCCCGGCACGCCAGGCGTCGATGTCGACGCCGGCGAAGTCGCTTTGTGCGCTCAGGCATGTGGCGCAGGTTGCGCCGTCGGTCACCGCGCCGCAGTAGCGCCCGTCGCTTGCGAGGAAGGTGATCGTCGGGCAGGCGAAGTTGAGGTCGTGAACCGTGTAGCCATAGGGAATCGCCAACGCCGCGAGTGCCGTCAGCATCGCCGTCCGCGAGCCGGAGATGTTGTGCAGGTGGATGAGGTCGACGCCGAAGCGCGCGACGATACCGCCCAGGAAATCGCTCCAGCCTTCATCCACCTCGCGGCGAAAGTCGTAGCCGGTCACTTCGCCCTCGCCGTATTCCTCGAGCCGCCAGTCATCGCCGACCGCAATCAGCAGATAGTGGCGGAACGCCGGGGATGTTGCCGCGATCAACGCGTGCACGTGGTATTCGGTGCCGCCGCCGTGGCCATGCAACACGTGCAGGACGCCGTGCTTGGCCCCGGTGAGGATGCGGTGCTCGCTGCGCGCGAGCTCGCGCAGCGGGCGCAGCGGATCGGCGGCGATATAGCCGTGGACGAGATCGAGATATCCGGGGTGGCGCTCGAGCAGCAGCGCCGTGTTGTGCCGCGATAGCTCTGCTCGCTTGTCGCCGAACGAGCTGCCGCCGAGATGCAGCACGAAGGCGTCCTCGCATAGCACGTTGCGGTAGCCCGCCGCCGCGGCGCGCAGGCAGAAATCGTTCTCCTCGCCGTAGCCCAAGCCAAATGCCGGGTCGAAGCCGCCGATCGCCGCGATCAGTGCGCGGCGAATGTAGAAGCAGAAGCCCACACCGGTCGGCAGGTCCGGATACGTCGGCACGCAGGCGCGCTCCAGGGCCGCTAGCAGCGGCTCGGGGTCCTGCGCCGACGGCCATGGATTGTTGTGGCAGAACTTCGGCCACGAGCAGATTTCCGCATTGTTCGAAAACGGCGTGATGGTGCCGATGCGCGGGTCGGAAGCGGCACAGCGCGCGAGCTTGCCGAGCCAGTCCCGCGTCACGACCGTGTCGGAATTGAGCAGCACCACATCGGCATCGGCTCGCGCTTCGCGCAGGCCGCGATTCGCGGTCAGCGTAAAGCCGAGGTTGCGTTCATTCCGGTACAGGCTGACCTGCGGCAGGCGGCGCGCCTGCAACCCGGAGAAGTAAGTGCGGATGGCAATCTCGGGCGAGGCATCGTCGATCAGCAGCAGCCGCCAGTCGCCGCTCGAATGCGCCAGCACGCTATCCACACAGCGTGCGAGGTCGTCGGCCGCATTGTAGACCGGAACGACGATATCGATCGGCACGCGCCGCACCGCCGGAGCTAACCGCCGAACCACTGCTGCAGATGCCGCCACGGCCAGGTGATCCAGCCGCGAAAGCTGTTCAGGTAGGCGATCCGGGGATGGTCTAAGGCCAGTTCGGTCTGGAGTCGCTCTTTCTCGGCTTCGAGGGCAGCTGAACGTTTGCCTAAGCCGGCGATGGTCTCGGCGCGGTGCGCCAGTTCGGCGTCGCGTTCCTCCTGCGCCGCGTTCGCGGCGGCGAGCTGCCGGTCGCGCTCGCCGAGGGTCGCATCGCGTTCCCCGACCTGCGCCTCGAGCGCTCGCAGCTGTGCGGCATCGTTAGCGAGCGCCGCATCGCGCTCGGCGATTAGCCGGTCGCGCTCGCCGACGAGTTGCTCGAGGTGATGGATGTGGTGCGTGTGGCGCGCGACGGCTGCGTCGGATTCGCGCAGCAAGGCGTCGAGGCGCAACGCTTCGCTGGCGTTGGCGTGGGCGCGCTTGCGCTCGCTGTCGTCGACGTCGGTGAACAGCGATACGTTCGTCGACTCGAACGGTAGCGCCTGCGCGTCGCGCGCGGCGATGACCACGAAGTACATCGCCTCCGGTCCCGGGTAGGGCAGGATATTCGCCGCGTCGCCGACCCAGGCCTCGAGGCCTGGCACGACCGGCGACGGTTCGTCGCCCTCCGCCGGTACGGGCTCCGGCCAGATGCCCGACCAAAACGCCAGCCGCTGGTGGTACCAGCGCTGCGCCGGAAAGCGGCGCCCGAGCAGGCGGGCGAGATCGTCGCGATACAGCTCCTGCAGGTGGAATGGATTGACATAGTCGCGCGCATCGCTGTAGAGGTGCTTGTTGGGGGAGGAGATGATCAGCAGACCGTCCGGTGCCAGCACGCGCGCAAATTCGGACAGCATGTCCGGTTGTTCTTCGGCGGACAGGTGTTCGATGGTTTCGAACGACACGATCAAGTCGAACGACGCGCTGGGCATCGGCAGACCGGTACACGACGTGGGGACGAAGCGCACGCGGGTTCCCTTGCCATAGGTCGCGCGGGCGTGCGTGATCGTCGCCATGTCGAAGTCGATGCCCACGGCGCTCTCCGCGACGGCCCCCAGCAGCGCGGTGCCATAGCCTTCGCCGCAAGCGGCGTCGAGCACGCGCTTGCCGGTCGCGAAGCGGCGCGCGAAAGCGTAGCGGTGCCAGTGCTCGTAGGCAATTTCGCCGCTGCAGCTCGGCAGGAAACGCTCGCCGGTGAATGCTTCCGCTGCGGGTGATGGGACGGGAACTGTAGTGGACATTCGGCTAGCGAGCGCTGCTTGCGGTTATCACGTGGCGTTTGACAGCGAAACAGATCATTTTACCGCATCCGAACCCTGCCCTCGCTGGTGTTCTTCCCAGGCCCTGAAGAACAATGCTTCGAGGGCTCGCGTGTAACCCGCGACGTCGAACAGCGGCTGCGTGCCGCGATTGACGCTTAGTCTTGCCCTAACCTGCGCCAGCAGGGCTGGCCGTTGCGCGAGCTCGAGCGCGAGCGCTTCGTACGCCTGGAGCGAATGGGTGACGAGCTCCGGCAAGCCAATCGCACGCAGCTGGCTTCCGGCCACCCGACTGGCAAAGGTTTCGCCGGCGCAGGTAACCAGTGGCAGCCCCGCGAACAGGGCGTCGTTGGCGGTGGTATGCGCGTTGTAGGGAAAGGTGTCGAGGAACAGGTCGGCCAGCGCGTGCCGCGCGAGGTGCGCGGCTAACGGGACACGGGCGGCAAAGACCAGCCGCTCCGCCGCCAGGCCCTGCCGGCGCGCCTGCTCGCGCAGGTTCGCAGTCGCCTCCCGGTTCGTTTCCAACAGCCACAGAACGCTTCCGGCCACGCGTTGGAGCAAGCGCAGCCAGATCGCAAAAACGTCGGGCAGAATTTTGTAGCTGGCGTTGAAGCAGCAGAAAACAAAGCCGGTCTCGGGCAGGCCGCATTGCGCACGCGTCGGCGTGGCATCGATGACACGGCGCGTGTCAGCGGGTAGGTAGCAATGCGGAAGGAGCATGAAGCGCTCGCTGAAGAAGGATTGCTGGTCGGGCGGCGTCACGAACGAGTCGGTGAGAATAAAGTCGTAGCAATTGGAACCCAGCGTCGCCGCGAAACCGATGCCGTTGATCTGAACCGGCGCTGCCCGGAGCGCAAAAACGTCGTTGCGCGCGTGCAGTACGTAACCGTTGGTATCGATGAGCACGGCGATGCGATCGTCGCGGACGCGCTGCACGATCGCTTCGTCGCTCTCGCGGCGGACGTCGGCGAAGTGATCGAAAGCGCGCTCGAAGCGCGCCCGCGCCGCGCTGCCGTCGTCGGGACCAAGAGAGTAGGCGAACACCTCGACGCGCGCGCGATCGTGTCTTTCGATTACTTCGGTGAGCAGATTTGCCAGCGGGTGCGCCCGAAAATCGGTACTGGCGTAGCCAATGCGCAGCCGCTCCTCGCCGCGGCGTGTTCGCGGCGCCAGAGCGCCAGCGGGTGCGCGCAGCTGCTGCCGCGCCCAGTGCCGCGCCGCGGCAAACTGCTCCGCCGCGGTGAAAGGCAGCGCGAGCAGATTGTGCGGATTGACGGGTGGCGCGCCGGGTCGGTTGAGGAGAGCGCGCTGCCTGACGATGCTCGCATCGATATCGTCCCAGGCGCAGGTCTGCTGCTGCACGTAGAGCAAGGCGCTCTGCGCCTGGGCATGATCCGGGGACAGGGCCAGGGCCTTGCGCAGCAACGGCAGCGATTCGGCGTAGCGGCTCTCCGCATTGAGGCTTGCCGCAAGGTTGACGAGCGCGTCCGGCGCATCCGGATCGAGCGCGAGAGCGCGCTCGAAGCTTGCGCGCGCGTCGGCGAGCGCGTCCACGCGATGCTGGCAGACACCGAGGTTGAGCCAAAGGCGCGCAACGTTGGGCGCGAGCGCGCTCGCCCGGGTATACGCTGCGATAGCCTCCGTTATCCGATGCTGCGCACGCAACGCATCGCCGAGGTTGGCGTGCGCAGGCGCCATGTCAGGCTGCAACTGCGCTGCCGCGCTGAAACAACGGGTCGCTTCGTCGAGTTCTCCTTGCTCCTGCAAGGCCAGGCCGAGGTTGTTCAGCAGCACCGGGTGCCGCGCGCCGGCGGCGAGCGCGACGCGATAAGCACCGATCGCGTCGGCATAATGGCCCCGCCGGCGCTCGAAGTCGCCGATTCTGAAGTGTGGTTCCGCATCGTGCGGGGCGAGCGCGATGGCCTTCTGCCACGCGGCGAGCGCCCGTTCGGGCTCGAGGGCTTCCAGGCACAGGCCGAGCAACGTCCACGCCTGTGCGTCGCCGGGCGCGGCATCGACGGCGCGCTGGGCGCTCACGGCGGCTGCCTGGCGTTGGCCGCCGACGAACTGGGAGCGCGCCAACTCCTTGTCCGACGTGCCCGGCATCAGCTTGGATCGCCCCCGTTCCAGCCGTGAGCGATGCGCACGAATCCCAGTTCGCGCGAGGCGCCCTCGACGACGAACGTCCGCTCGACGTTGTCGAACAGGCGCACGCCCTCGGGGTCGAGTGCATGGGCACGGACGAGGTACTTGCCGGGCAGGAGAGGAAGCTCGGGAAAGGTGAGCAAAAACTCGAAGCGGTGGGCGCCGATCCGCTGCGGTGCGACGCCGTCCATCTCGGTGGCTATGCCATAGATGGGCGTTCCGTCGGCGCGCACGAGCCCGACCAGGACCACGGGCGGGCGGTCGTCGGGCGAATACACCTCGCCCGCTACGACCAAGGTAGCGCCCGCAGCGACGCGCTCGGACGGGTCGAGGCGAAGCGACTGGATGGCGTAGTAGCCCGCTTGGCGCGCCAGTGGCGGGGCGATCGGCTGCCCCGTGCGGGCGCTTTTTTCCTCATGGTAGGCGAGATAGGCCTGGGCGACCTCGCCCGCTGGGCCGTAGCGAACCATGCGCCCGTCCTTGAGCCAGAGCGCGGCGCGGCAGAGCTTCTGCACGTGATACATGCTGTGCGAGCACAGCAGCAGCGTACCGCCGTCGGCGAGATAGTTTTCCATCCACGCAATGCATTTCTTCTGGAACGATTCGTCACCGACCGCGAGTACCTCGTCGGTAATCAAGATATCCGGCCGCAGCGCGGTGGCGACGGCAAAGCCGAGTCGGACCACCATGCCGGACGAGTAATGCTTGATCGGATCGTGGATGTGTTCGCCGATGTCGGCGAAGGCGACAATTGCCTCGCGTTTTGCGGCGATCTCGTCGGGCATCAGGCCGAGCAGTGCCGCGGCAAGGTCGATATTGGCGAGCCCGGAATACTCCGGGTGGAAGCCGGAGCCCAGCTCCAGCAGCGCGCTGATGCGCCCACGCACGTCGACGCGGCCACGCGTCGGCGTGATTACGCCGGCGACGATCTTGAGGAGCGTCGACTTGCCGGCACCGTTCTCGCCGATGATGCCGAGTGATTCACCCGCTGCGAGATCGAAGGACACCGCGTCGAGGGCACGAAAGGCGCGACCGACGCCGCGGCCGCGCAGCAGGTCGAACACGAGCTTGATTCGCGCCGCGTCGGTGTCGAGCTTGGCGTAGTCCTTGCCGACGTCGGAGAGATGAAGCAGCGGCGCAGGCGTCACACGAAGTCCTCGAAGTGCGGCGACAAGCGGAGAAAGATCCAGCGTCCGCCGGCAAACAGCGCCAGCGCGACGGCAACCGCGACCGCATCACCCCAATGGACAGAAAGGCGACCGTCGAGCAGCGCGTCGCGCAGCCGGTCGACTAGGTAACCAAAAGGGTTTGCCGCGACCCACGGCCGCATGCCTTCCGGCACGAGCGACAGGGGGTACAGGATCGGGGTCAAGTACATCAGGATCATGAGCACCGGCAGCAGGATGTGTTCGATGTCCTTGATGAACACCTGCAGCGCCGCCAGCCCGAGCGCAAGACCCATGATGGCTACCGCCAGAATGAGCCATAGTGGCACGGCGAGCAGCAGCCCCTCGAAATGGACCGGTTCACCGAATAGCGCGAGCACAATCAGAATGACGAGGTAGCCGGTGAATTGCAGCAGGAGCGTTGCGGCTACAGAGGCGTAGACGATCAGCTCGTGCGGAAACGCGACCTTGCGGATCAGACCCGAATAGCCGCCAATAGAGACCGTGCCGCGCTGCAGTGCTTCCTGCGCAGCGAGCCAGGGCCAGAGCGCGACGGCGACGAACAGCAGGAAGCTCTTGCCGTCCATCGCACCCGCGCGAAACACCGTCGTGAACACAAAGTGATACACGGCGAGCAACGCAAGCGGATGCACAAACGCCCATGCCAGTCCGGTGATGCTCCCGAGGTAGCGCGAGAACAGTTCGCGGCGGAAGAATTGCGCGAACAGCACGCGGTCGCGCCCAAGGCGCGACGTCATGCCCCTTGCCACGCGTGCTGGCGCGCTTGGATGCGGCGTGGAAGACATGGTTGGAGGATAGCAGCGTTACGACCGGTACACCGAGCGGATTCGATATCCTGCAGACGCTAAGCCGCAGCGTACGCGGCAGAGGGTTCGGCTTGGTCCGTGCCGAGCGACGCTCGGATGTCGCGACGAGGCCGGTTGGCGTACTGACGCGGAAATCCGGCCGAACCGAACCTCTCGTGTTGTTTCCTGGCCCGCTCTGACAAATTCATGAAGTCACGCACTAGCCGGGTGCGGCGATCGCTTGATGCCGTTACTCGGGATGGTTGTCGTCTTGCGTTCAAAGTGTGTAATACCGCGGCGCACCGGCCGCTCCCAAACGCTGTTGCTCCGCAGCAATCAATCCTTCGGTGAAGCACATCAACAGTTGCAGCGGATCGGCCATGACATCGGCGCCATAGCGCTGCTCAATGGCAAACGTAACCGGGTCCTCGACCAGTTCGATCGCTGAGGGTGATTGCACCATCTTTGCAGGCAGCCCGTAATTGCACGCAATCTCGCGCAGACGCTCCTCGGGCAAATCCGCACCGGCGCGTAGCTCCGCATACAAGTCGCGCCAGTCATGGACCAGGCGGCGATCCTCGGGTTGCGCCGCGAGGTGTGCGAGATACCCGATTATGATCTTGCCTTGGAACTGGGATCGGCTGCGCACCGGGCAATGCGCCAGCGCGACGACGTCCCGGCGCAGGCGCGCGTGCGGACGCACCGCCACTTCGTCTGGGCTCCGGACACAGTGGTTACCCATCGCCACCATGTCTTCCGGCCGCTCGAGCAGAGCGCGCCCAGCGATAACTTTGAACTGGCCGTGTCGCTCGGTCTTGAGGCGCCACCACAGGTGTCCGGGGCCGAACGCGCCTGGGCAGCCTTCGAATGCATCGGGCACGTAGGTGAGCCAATGCATCACAGCGTGCGCCCCGGCAGGCACCTCGGAGAGCGCGCGTTCGAGGGTCGCGCGCGCATCGAGCTTCAGAAATTCGTCCGCGTCGAGCGCGAACACGAAGTCCGCCGCGTCTTGCGCTAGAGCCTCGCGTGCGAGCCGGGTGATGGTTGCCGATTGCCGGTACGCGGGATCCTCCGAGATGACCCGCAGCGGCAACCCTTCGGCTTGCAGCTTGGCGAGGATCCCGGGCGTGCCGTCGATCGAGCCGTGATCGACGACAATGAGCCCGTCCAGCACGGCAAGGTTGTGGCGCACGAAGGCTTCGACGACGTCGGCCTCGTTGCGCACCATCGACACGCCGAACAAGCGCATCGGTGGCGCGTTATTTAACCGCTGGAAGTGCTGGTTTCGCCACCTCGGGCGTCTTGACGACGAGGGCGTCGATTGCGGCCTGGTTCACCTTGGTGTGCGGGTCGGTGCGGATGGCTTGGATACGTCCTTGGCGTGTTTCCTTGACGTAACGATCCCGCAACTCCGCCATGATTTGTTTGCTGACTTGGTCGAACGACCGTTTCTCCCCGGAGCGCCGGCCGTCGAGCCGGATGATGTGATAGCCAAATCTGGTCAGGACCGGCTGGGAGAGATCCCCGACATTTTTCAGCTCGAATGCAGCCTTGCTGAAGGCGGGATCCATCTTGCTCGCGGGGAACCAACCGAGCGATCCGCCATTGGCTTTGGCGCTCGGATCATCCGAGACCTCGCGCGCCAGGGCGCTGAAATCCGCTCCCGCCTCGAGCTTTGCACGCGTTGCCTTCGCCAGCGCGAGCGCCTCGGCGTCACCGCGCTTGGCGGCCTCGATTAGAATATGCGACGCGCTGACTTGGTCGGGGACGCTATACCTGTCCTTGTCGAGCAAATAGATCTCGCGCGCCTTGGGTAGATAGTCGCTTGCGTGAGCGTCGAAATACGCGCCCGCGTCCTGTTCGATCTTGAGTACCTCCGCTTCCGCATAAAAGCGATTGAGCTCGTGCGCGAGGCGCGCTGTCACCTCGGGGTCGCGATCGAGGCCGGAGTCGCGCGCCTGCTGTGCCAGAGTCTTGTCGACAAGAAGCTGGTTGAGCAGCGTCGTGAGGCGTTGCGGGCTCGTGGCGAACTCGACGCGCATTTCCGGCGGCACGCGCATGAGTTCCAGTTCGTAGTCGGCACGGGTAATCTTGATGGAGTCGTTCTCGGCGAGCACCTCGTCGGGGGCGCCCTTCGTCTGCGCAATGCAATCGACGGCGACGAGCAGAACGGCGAGGAGAATGGCTGGAGCGATGCGCTGCATGGAACCTCGTATTAGCCTTGTTGCGGGAAGGTGAATTATGGCGCGGTGCCGCTGTGCGCGTCTATTGCGACGGGCCGACAGCGACTGCGTGCCGCACACGTAGCAAAAAGCCCCGCCGAAGCGGGGCCTCCTGCGTCGAGCGCTGGGTGCGCTCCCTGCTCTTAAGTCCCGGGCTGTTTGGTCAGCGTTACCTTCACGTCGCAGTACGGGCCAGGGCTGCACGCGATTGTGCCGTTATAGAAATTGTCGACGTTCAGGTAATAGGTGGTACTCGGCTGCAGCTGGATGTACCCGGGGCGATTCATGCCCAGCGTGAAGTAGAACTTCGGCTCGGGGTTGCCGGCAAACGTCGTCGACAGGTTCCCCTGACCCGTGATGCCGGTGCTGAAGTCGCAGGGCGTCGTCGAGAGCGAACCGGTGCGCGGGGTCGGCGGCCCCGAGAATTCGACCAAGCCGATGCTGCCTACGCCTCTGGTGGGCGGAGTGGTAACGGCGGGCGTCGTGAACTGCACGACCAACGCGCCATTTCCAGTGAAGCCACCGCTGTTATAGGTCGTGAGCGACGTAGCTCCGACGCCGCCGGGGCCGTCCCACGGCAGGCTTTGTGACAATGTACCGGGGAAGCCAGAGCACACGACAGACCCGCCGCCGCCACCGCTGCCAGTGATATTGACCGTCGCCTGCGCAGGCGCCGAGGTGCCGGTTGCGTTGCTCGCAGTCGCCGTGAAAGTCGTGCTCGTGTTGACCGTAATGGGCCCGACTGATTGCGTCGTCTGGCCCGCCGCACCCGTGCCGGTCCAGGCATACGACGTCGCGGCCCCGCCTTGCGTGCAATTCATGGTAAGCGTCGCGTGGTAGCCGGCGGCTTGCGCGGCAGCTGGCGCGCCGGAAATGCTGCAACCCGACGGTGCTGCCGGCGGTGTGCTGGACCAAGCGACTGTTTGGGTAACTCTCGATGACGCACCCAAGGGTCCATTGGCCATGACGCTGTATCCGACGGAGGTCGTGCCGGTCGTAGGATATTCGCTACCACTGTCGGTGCACGTTTGCGTTGGCGCACCAGCGCAATTGCCGCCAGCGCCCTGTAGCGAGCTTGCGACCGACCAGGACCAACTCGTCGCTCCCGTGCAATTCGCGACAAGCGTGATGGGAGTGCCGGCCTGCGCCGCGCTAGGGCCAACGATTGTGCAAACCGGCGCCCCGGTGGCGGCGCAAATGCTGCCAGCGGTGCCCGCTGCTACTTGAACAAGCGTTGGAGGTGATGTTGCAACGACGCTGAAGGGAGCCATGCCCGCTGGACAGCCCTGTGCCCACGCGCCGGCGGAGATGAAACCAAGAGTCAGAGCGGAACACGCAAGTGCGGCCCAGCGGATAAAGGATCGATTCATCAGTAGCTCCCTGGCAGAACGCCGGTGATGCAGTGACTCAATGTCA
>DASZFQ010000037.1:0-1649 GCA_035939595.1 Casimicrobiaceae bacterium | reverse complement strand
CCGCGTGAGTTCGCCTCGCAGATGCGGCGCAACGTGCTGGCAGCCTTCTCCGCTCGCGCGTTCGAGGATGAAGTGCTGTCGCGGCGCCTATTTGGTCGCGTCCAGCTGACCTTGAATTGCCCCGAGGCAATCCGCCACGTGTTAATCGACAATGCTGAGAACTACGGCCGCACCGTGGCGACGGTACGCCTCCTTTACCCAATCGTGGGTTGCGGCTTGTTCCTCGCCGAGGGCGAGGATTGGAAGATCCAGCGCCGCACCGTCGCACCCTCCTTCGCACCGCGCACCTTGCCGATGCTGGCGCACCACGTTGGCGCCGTCGCAGACCGGCTCGTCGCGACCCTCGCGGCGGAGCCGGACGAGGTCGATCTCCTCGAACATATGCACCGGCTTGCGATCGAGGTCGCCGGCCGCGCGATGTTCTCGCTCGACATGGGCGAATTCGCACCACGCATGCGAGCGATGCTGCGCGAATATGGCGAGAGTCTAGCCCAGCCGAGCGTCATCGAAATTATGCTTCCGTCATGGTTACCGGCGCCGCGTGATTTCGCGCGCTGGCGATTTCGTCATCGCTGGCTCGGGCTCATCGAGGAAATCATCACCGCGCGCCAAGAAAAGACGGCCCCACTGCACCCCGAACAGGGCACGGCGTCCGACCTTCTCGACCTCATGGCAACCGATCCCGTCAGCGGCCGGCCGGCGTCGCGCCGCCGCCTCGTAGACCAGGTCGCGACCATGATTGCGGCCGGTCATGCTACGACCGCCGTGGCCCTCTTTTGGGCATTATTTCTCGTCGCCTCGGCTCATTCGGTGCAAACGCGCATAGCGGCCGAGGTGGCGCCGATTGATCTCGGTCCCGAGCGCGCCGCCGACGCCTTGACGAGGCTCGTTTATACCCGCGCGACGGTGCAGGAAGCTCTTCGGCTCTACTCGCCGGCCTATGGCATCTTTCGGGTCGCACGCAAGTCGGACGAGGCCGGGGGCATCGCGATCCCCAAGGGCGCCATCGTGATGGTCGCGCCCTGGCTGCTGCACCGCCACCGCCGCTTCTGGCGTGACCCGGACCGGTTCGACCCAACGCGCTTCCTGCCCGGTGCGGCGCCGCCCGACCGCTTCGCCTATTTGCCCTTCGGCATCGGCCCGCGCGTCTGCATTGGCGCCCAATTCGCGCTAACGGAGGCAACTCTAGTACTGGCGCGGCTGGTGCAGGCATTCGAGATCCGCCGCGCCGACAGCCGTTTGGTGACTCCCGTAGCGGCGATCACTGTCCGCCCCGACCACCCACCGCTGTTCCACCTCCGGCGACGGTGAGGATTTTGTCATCGAGCTGCACCGGTCACCACGAAGTCCGCTTCGGCGCTGTCGCATATAAGCAGCGCAGGAACTGCTCCTAGTTAATGACGGTGATATCGCTGCCGCAAAGCGCTGCTTCTACGGCGGTGAGCTCGATCACACGTGTCTCTAACGAAGATGCCAGCGGTTGACCTTCTTGTCGCCGAGCTCACCGCCGTAGAAGCAGCGCTCTGCGGCAGCGATATCACCGTCATTAACTAGGAGCAGTTCCTGCGCTGCTTATATGCGACAACGCCGAAGCGGACTTCGTGGTGACCGGTGCAGCTCGATGACAAAATCCTCACCGTCGCCGGAGG
>DASZFQ010000036.1:0-2139 GCA_035939595.1 Casimicrobiaceae bacterium | reverse complement strand
GCGTCGGCATCAGCTGGGCCATGACCTCGCTGGAGAACCGCCTGCTCAGGTGGCGATAAGAAGGATGATGGTCATCCCACCGCGAACTTGACCGCGAACAGCCCGGCGAGAAACAGCAACGCGGCGCTTTGTAAAAACCAGGTGAATGCGCAAGAGGCGGCTGCCTCGCGCGCCGAGGGAGGCAAACCAAATGACTGAATTTTCCGGACCGCTGTCAGGCATCAAGGTACTCGATCTCACGACCGTCTTCATGGGGCCCTCTGCGACACAGATGCTGGGCGACCTCGGCGCCGATGTCATCAAGGTGGAGGCGCCCGGTGGAGACTCGACCCGGACACTCGGGCCGAACGGCGAGCATGGTCTGGGTCCGCTGTTTCTTGGCCTCAACCGCAACAAGCGTAGCATCGTCATCGACCTGAAGTCGGCTGCCGGCGCGGAGTTGCTGCTCGAACTCATTAAGTCTGCGGACGTGCTTGCCACCAACGTCCGACCCGCGGCGATGGCGCGGCTCGGCCTCGGATACGCGCGCCTGGCCGAACTGAACCCGCAGCTCATCTACGCCAGCATGGTCGGCTTCTCGCAGAAGGGGCCCTACGGTCCGAAGGCCGCGTACGACGACATGATCCAGGCGGCGACCGGCTTGGCCGCAGTAATGGGTCAGCAGGCTGAAGGCGAACCGCGTTATATGCCGCTGGCGATCGCCGATCGCTCGGTAGGCCTCTACGCTTTCGGCGTCATTGCCGCGGCGCTCTACGCGCGAACTCGGACCGGCAAGGGGCAATGCGTCGACATTCCGATGTTCGAGACGATGGTGCCGTATGTGTTGGGCGATCACCTCTACGGTCACACGTTCGTTCCCAGCCAGGGGGAGTTTGGGTATCCACGGCTGATGGCGAAGAACCGCCGTCCGTACAAGACCAAGGACGGGTACGTGTGTTGTCTCATCTACACCGACCGGCAATGGAAGATCTTCCTGGAGGCGGTGGGCAAGGGCGATCTGCTGAAGACGGACCCGCGCTTCGCCGACATCCGTAACCGCACAGCGCACATCGACGAGCTCTACCAGCTGGTCTCTGAAGAACTCGAGCGGCGGACCACGCGCGAATGGCTTGGGCTCCTGCCGGAAAACGAGATTCCGATCTTCCCGATGCACACGCTGGAATCACTTCTCGAGGACGAGCACCTGGCCGCCACGGGCTTCTTCACGGAGGTGGAGCATCCGATCGTCGGCAGGATCCGCGAGACCGCGGTTCCGAGCGAGTGGTCAGGCACCGTCCCGCTCAATCGGCTTCCGGCGGCCGCGCTCGGCGAACACACGGTCGATGTCTTGCGTAAGGCGGGGTTCGGCGAGCAGCGGATCAATCAACTGATGGTCGACAACGTGGTATTCCAGCGGCCGGTCGTGCTCCAGCCACCGCAAGCCGCCTGAGCTCTTTTCTCGCTTCGCCTTCGATCCGCATCCGGGAGACTCATGACTAACCTTTCTTCAGAACTGCTCGAGGAGCGCCGCGGCGGCGTCCTCTGGCTCACGATATCGAGGGAGGCGCGCCGCAACGCGATCAGTCCCGGCGTGCTCAGCGGCCTTTGCGATGCGATCGAGCGCATCCAGCATGAACGCGACGTGCGGGCTGTCGTCCTCACGGGCGCCGGAGATAAGGCCTTCTGCGCGGGAGCCGACCTTGCGGCCGGCACGGCCTTTCGCTTCGACCATTCCGAGCCCTATGCAGCTCTTGCCGAACTGCTCAGGCTGGCGCGACGCAGCATTGTACCGCTGGTCGCCCGCGTGAACGGCGCCTGCATGGCCGGTGGCATGGGCTTGCTGGCCATGTGCGATCTCGCCGTGGCAGCACCGCACGCGGTGTTCGGCCTGCCCGAGGTGAAGGTCGGCCTGTTCCCAGCGCAGGTCCTGAGCGTACTCCATCATCTGCTGCCTCGGCGCGCACTGGCGCAGATGTGCCTGACGGGCGAACCCATCTCCGCAGCGCAGGCGCTGAACTGGGGGCTGGTCAATACGGTCGCCGACGACCTGGATACAGGCCTAGAGGCCCTGCTGGGCCGTCTTCGGGACAAGTCGCCCGCCGCGATTCGTCGCGGCCTGTACACCATGAAAGCCATCGAAGCGATGTCGTTCGAAGAGTC
>DASZFQ010000035.1:0-5329 GCA_035939595.1 Casimicrobiaceae bacterium | reverse complement strand
GGATACCGCGATCATGATCCTCGCGGGCATGCTGGGCGTATCGGCCATGGCCGTGCAGAACGAGGTCGCGCGAATCTCGCTGAAGGGAGCGCCCTCCACGGCGGTGATGACGACGAACGTCACCCTCCTCGCGATCGATGTAGGAGAGATACTATTCGGCCGCAATGCGCGCGTCGCGTCGCGGCAGCGCGCCAAGCGCACCTGGCCGGCAATTGTTGGCTTCCTGCTCGGCTGCGCCCTCGGTGCGGCATGCGAGTCCGATTTTGGCCTGCGGTCCCTGATGCTACCGGCCGGCATTGCCTTTGTAGCGCTCGTCATGGGAATCGCGGCGCTACGGGCTCATCCCGTGGAAAGGAAAGCAGCATGAGCAACGTCCGAATTCAAACCGACGGCCGGCGCAAAGTCGAGGTGCCCGCGAAACTCTGGCGCGCCGCCCAGACCCAGCGCTCGCTCGAGCATTATCGCAAGAAGATCGCCGAATATGTTAACCGTTCGCTGATGTTGGCGACCCCGCTCGCGCCGCTAATCGGCTTCGACAGACCTCCAAGATCGCGCACCATGCGACAAACCGCGACCTCACGCTCGAGGAAGCCGCCCTGCAGCTCGGGTTCGTCGAAGAGCAGACATTCGATCGGATCGTCGAAACGGCCAAGATGGTGAGGCCCTACGTCGCCGCGGTGACCTGAGGGACGCATGGCAGGCGCCATCGACCAAGGCAGGTGGGTGCCGGACAAGACCGTCAACAGATGCGCGGAGGCTCTAGCGAACGCGGCGCGGGCCGCTGGCCCGCCGCTGCTGTTCGGCTTACGCCTCTGGGCTTCGGTCTGTCTCGCCCTTTACGTCGCCTTCTCGCTCGAGCTCGACAACGCCTATTGGGCAGGCGCTTCTGCTGCGGTCGTCTGTCAGCCCCAGCTCGGAGCTTCGCTGCGTAAAGGCTGGTTCCGGATGATCGGAACCGTGGTCGGCGCCATAGCGATCGTGGTGCTGACCGCATGCTTTCCGCAGAGTCGGATCGCCTTTCTCGGGGTCCTGGCTCTTTGGGGCGGTCTATGTGCTTTCGGCGCCACGGTGCTCCGCAACTTCGCGTCCTACTCGGCGGCGCTCGCCGGCTATACCGCTGCAGTCATCGCCGCCGATACGCTCGGCCCCACCGGAGGCCCGAGTCCGGAGGTCTTTTGGGTGGCAGTTTGGCGCGCCAGCGAGATCTGCATCGGGATCGTGTGCGCCGGCATCGTCCTCGCCGGGACCGATCTCGGAGGCGCACAGCGGCGACTGGCAGCGTCATTCGCCGATCTGGGGGTTGCGATAGCGGGCGGATTTACCCGCATGCTGGCCCTCGCCGGGAAGGAACTGCCGGACACGCAGCCTCGCCGGCGCGAGCTCATCCGCCACGTGATCTTGCTCGAACCGGCAGTCGACCAGGCGCTCGGAGAATCCAGCCACCTGCGCTACCACTCGTCGACATTGCAGACCGCCATCCACGGCCTGTTCAGGGCGCTCGATGGTTGGCGTGGCGTTGCCACGCATTTGAGCCGCCTGCCGCACGACATGGCGCGGCAGGGGGTGGAAACCATCCTGCGCAGCATTCCACCTCAGCTGGGATCGGGGCAGGAATCAGGCGCCCCGGCCCGCTGGATGGATGATCCCGTGGCTCTACGTAGCGTTTGCGAGAATGCGGTGCGGACGCTGCTCGCCCTGCCGGCCGACGCACCATCACTGCGGCTGCTCGCCGACGCGGCAGCGAAGGTGCCGGACGGCATTCTGGACGTGCTCGACGGCCTGCAGCTGCTCGTCGACGCTCCTGGCCGCCCTCTTCCTAACCACCGCGGCTTCCGACTAAGTGTACCCGATTGGCTACCTGCTCTCATCAATGCGGCGCGCGCATTCGTCACGATCGTCGCGGTTGAGCTCGTCTGGCTTGCAACAGCCTGGCCGAACGGCGCCTCGACGATAGTGTTCAGCGCGATCGTTGTCTTGGTGCTTTCGCCGAGCGGCGATCTGGCCTACAGCGGCGCCATCGCGTTCGCACTCGGCACCGCCGGTGCCGTCGTTTGCGCGGCAATTATAAAATTCGCTGTGCTGCCAGCCCTCGAGACATTCCCGGCCTTCTGCCTCTCCATCGGTCTTTTCCTCGTACCGGCCGGCTTCGCGATAGCCCGAAGCCGGCGGCCTGCCGCAGTCGCCGTGTTCACAGCCATGGGAATCATCTTTGTCCCTCTCTTGGCGCCCGCAAACCAGATGAGTTACGACACAGCGCAATTTTACAATTCAGCGCTAGCGATCGTCGTGGGGTGCGGCGTAGCACCGGTCGCGTTTAGCCTGTTGCCGCCGCTGCCACCCGCGCTGCGAGCGCGCCGGCTGGTCACGCTAACACTGCGCGAACTGCGCCGCCTCGCGATCGCCCCACTGCCACCGAGATCGGACGACTGGGAGGGCCGCGTCTACGGGCGGCTTGCGGCGGTGCCGGACGAGGCCGAGCCGTTGCAGCGCGCACGACTGCTGGCGGCGCTGTCGGTCGGCACCGAGATTATCCACCTTCGCCACATTGCGCCGCGCCTTAGAGGGGCCGCAGAGCTCGACGCCGCGCTCGCGGCCTTCGCGCAGGCAAACAGCGCGATCGCAATCGCACGGCTGCGTCAACTCGATCGCCGCTTGGCCTCCGGTCCTGACTTCGGGCCGGAGGCACTGATCGCGCTTCGAACGCGCAGCCGCATCCTGGTCATCTCCGAAGCGCTTGCCGAACATGCCTCTTACTTCGACGCAGGAGCGCCCGCATGAGGTTCGCCGAGATGGACCTGTTTGGCGTCTATGTTGCACCGATCTCGCTCATGATGGTCGCTGCCTGGCTCGTCACAATCGCGCTGCGCCGGGTCGCCAGTCGCTTCGGCTTGCTGCGATATGTCTGGCATCCCGCCCTGTTCGTGTTTGCCGTTTACATCATCGTTCTCTCGTCCTGGACCGTGATCATCGCCCGCTGAGCTAACCATGACCGCTACCGAAGTCACATCGAAGCGCGGCAACACGGCCGATGATCGCGACACCACCTTGTCGCGTGTGCCAGAATCCCGCGCACCCGCAAGGCGTCGCATGCAAATAATCCAATTCTTGATCACCCTGGCGACGGTCGCGCTGGCCGGGCTTCTCGGTCGGGCGATGTGGGGCGTCTATATGGGGGCGCCGTGGACGCGTGACGCCACCGTGCGCGCCTATGTCGTCACGGTGGCGCCGGAGGTCGCGGGGCGCATCGTCAAGCTGCCCGCCGTCGACAACAAATACGTTCACAAGGGTGATCTGCTGATGGAGATCGACCCGACCAACTACCGGATCGCAGTCAGTCAAGCCGAGGCGGCGATGCAGCAGGCGCAGGCGAACGTGCAGAACATCGACGCACAGATGACCGTCCAGCAGGCGCAGATCCACGCCAATCAGGCACGGCTGGATCGGGGCCAGGCCGCGCTCGTATTCGCGCAGCAGCAGGCAGGACGCTACCAGACCCTGGCGAAAGAAGGGTGGGGCACCGTTCAGAATTCCCAGCAGTTCACGTCCCAACTGCATCAGCAGGAGGTCGCGGTGCAGACCGCACAAGAAAATCTCAACCTGGCGCAGCGGCAAGTCGAGGCGCTAAAGGCGCAGCGCATGAGTGCCGAGGCAGGTCTCAAGCAAGCCAAAGCCCAGCTCAACCAAGCGCAGGTGAACCTCGAGCGCACGCGCATTCTCTCAACGGTCGACGGCTACGTAACGAACCTGCTGGCGCAACTCGGTGACTACGTCAATGTCGGCGTGAGCACCATCTCGGTGGTCGATGCAAATTCATTCTGGGTCGATGGGTATTTCGAGGAGACAAACCTTGCCCCAATCCGCGCGGGTGATCCAGCCCAAATCAAGCTGATCGGCTACAGTCAAATCATCCGCGGTCACGTCGACAGCATCGCTCGCGCCATCAACGTTTCAAACGCACAGCCCGACAATCAGGGGGTAGCGACGGTGAACCCAATCTTCACCTGGGTGCGCCTGGCCCAACGCATCCCAGTCCGGATCCATATCGATGAGGTGGCCCCCGGCGTCGTCCTATCGGCCGGCATGACCGCCACCGTTGAAATCGATGATCGAGGTCCGTGCATCGGCGAAGTGAAGGCGCGCTCTGGTTTTTCTGACGTTGCAAATTCGGCGAGTTGTCCCACCAGCGACGCGGCACGGACTTGGTTGACGCGCCAACAGCGACCACGTCACCTGTCTTCGGGTTATTGAATAGGTGGATGCTGCCGTCTCTCGGCGACCCGTGCTCTCGGAATAAATTGATCTCTAGCGCCATCGCGTGCACCAATGTGACCTGGCGCGCGACACGCCAAGCAATTTCGCGGAAACTCCAGCAATCTGGATGACCTCTCAGCACGAAATTGGATAGCCGAACAGCCAAATGGCGCGCTTTGATACCCGCAGTTCGCGTGAGTGAGACTGCTATGGCTAATGAGCGCATTCAAAGACGGCTACACGCCTGCAGTGCGTGCGCGAAGCCAAGACTATGATCAAGCTTGACGCGAAAGTGCGACCACCGACGCCGAATTCTCACCCCGAAAGCAACAAAGTGTTTCTTGGTCGACCGAGGAATTGCCGCCTGCAATGGGGATCCAGGACAGTCATTTGCGGTGGCGCCGCGAAGGCGTTCGCAGGCTCGGGTCGTACGCACTACTTGCAAAGGCGCTCATTGGATAGAACGATCGAGCCGATGGCCGGCCTGCATTCAACACATCAGCATTGGGGTGGTAAAAGGCGTACGCGCCCGGTTCCTGTATTGCCGCCTGTGCGAACACGGGCAATTCGCCGCTGATCGTCAGGAGCGCGACAGCTCCGAGAATTCTAAGCATTGCCATCTCATGCTCCTTGTCTGACCATTTCCAGAATATCGTGCTCTCTCAAGCCGTCTTGATCAGTCATGCCGTCTCTTGACTGAAAGTGCGCCATTTCATTTGCATTCCGATCTCAAGACAGCCGCGTCGTCACAAAGGCACCGGGCAAGAGGCCACAAAGATCGCGCTCCGCCGGCACGATTCAAACAAGTGTTATGGCCTGGTTGTGCAAGTGTCCGTGAAAGATTGCGAGCGAAAAGCAATCAACGCAAACCTTTGTTTAGTTGTTGCGGCCCTCTCGGTTATCGGCGCGCACCAATGTACGATTGAGCCATTCACCTCTATCATCTTATTCTCGCTGTCAGTTCTAGATTGGTCGATTGCAGGACGCGAATGTCAACGATTTGGCTGACGGCTCGATCGCAATTCTCGGGATGCACTTTGCCGGTGGGCGGAGTGCGACAACAAAGAAGGAATGAGAA
>DASZFQ010000034.1:0-1842 GCA_035939595.1 Casimicrobiaceae bacterium | reverse complement strand
GGCGTACCCGGTTGCGCAGCGCCACCGCAATCGCTACCAAGCCGCCGAAGGAATGGCCGACCAGATGGACGCGGCCGCCGCTTGCCCTGCGAATGACCCATTCCAGCGCATCAGCCTCGTAGGCGATGGAGGTATCATGTGAGGTGCGGCGTTCCGTGGTTCCCCCGTATCCGAGGAGGCTTGTGGTCACGCAGCGAAGCGCGTTATCGCACGCGGAGATCAAAGGCCGCCACGCGGCACCGGTGCTGCACGATCCCGGCGCAAGCACGACGGTCGGCCCGGACCCGCACACTTCGTAGTCGATGCGCTCAAGTAATTCCTGGGTCATGACGTCAATCTTTGCTGCTCTGTCCGGATGCATCGGCCCATCGCAGCGTCTGCATCACCGGCCCCCGCGCCTGGCGTGTACCGGTGGCTTCATGCCGGCCCCGCGCTCGCGTAGCTGGCATCGCTGTCAGGGTATTCCTTTCCAGCGATGCCAGGCCGATGGCTCGTCACGCGGCGTGTCGGCCGGCGGCGAGTTCCTTGACCGCTTCGGTGGTCACCGGCTTGCCGCCCATGCCCCACTCGCCGCTGGTAACTTCGGAGATCTTCACCCAGGTCACCCCGCGCATGTTCTCGCCTTCGATCGAGACCATGGCATCGGTCAATTTCTGGATGATCTGCCGCTTCTGCTCAGGGTTGAACACTTTTTCGATCAGATGGACCTCGATCAATGGCATTGTCGTCCTCCTCTATGCTGACCTCGCCCATGCGAGGACGCTGGCGACACTATGCACTTCGCGGCCAGTCAAGACTTTCAGAAAGCCATGATTTAGTCTCCACATGCCCCTTAGATACTCGTGATATGTGCTTGGCCGACGCATGACCCTCAGCTTTGGTGATTATGAGATCGATGTCGAACGACGCGAGCTCAGGCGCGCCGAGACCCCGGTACATGTCGAGCCGCAAGTCTTCGACCTGCTGGTTTACCTGGTGCAGAACCGCGACCGCGTCGTCAGCAAGGACGATCTCATCGCTTCGGTCTGGGGCGGCCGGAGCGTTTCAGATTCGACCCTGACCAGCCGCATCAATGCAGCACGAAACGCGGTCGGCGACAGCGGCGCGGAGAAGAAGCTGATCCGCACCATCGCCCGCAAGGGTCTCCGCTTCGTCGGTGAGGTGCGCATGCAACCTACCGGCGCCGAACCGGCAGATGCCGGCGGTCTGCCGCCGGATCAGGCCCATGAGTGGTCGCGCGCGGCCTTGCCGCTGCCGGACCGGCCGGCGATT
Organism: Casimicrobiaceae bacterium; assembly: GCA_035939595.1. Classification (GTDB taxonomy): domain Bacteria; phylum Pseudomonadota; class Gammaproteobacteria; order Burkholderiales; family Casimicrobiaceae; genus PALSA-1003. The sequence goes on along the minus strand of DASZFQ010000034.1, from coordinate 570 downwards.
GCCGTGCTTCCGTTCGTCAACATGAGCCGGGATTCGGAGCAGGACTATTTTTCCGATGGCATTAGCGAGGACATCATCACGGCGCTGTCCAAGCTGCGGTGGTTCTTCGTGATCGCGCGCAATTCGTCCTTCATCTACAAGGGCAAGGCCGTCCATATGAAGCAGATCGCCGAAGAGCTCGGCGTCGGCTACGTGGTAGAGGGCAGCGTGCGCAAGGGCGGCGACCGCGTACGCATCACCGCCCAGCTCAACGACGTGGCAACCGGCAGCCACATCTGGGCGGAGCGCTATGACCGCAGCCTCGCCGACGTGTTCGCCGTGCAGGACGAGATCACCGAGGCGATCGTCGCTGCGATCGAGCCGCAACTCTACGCCGCGGAAAATTTTCGCGCCAAACGCAAACCGCCGGACAGCATGGACGCATGGGACCTGGTGATGCGGGCGCTGTCGCACTATTGGCGAGTGACGCGACAGGATAATGTGGTCGCGCAGGCGCTGCTCGAGAAGGCGATCGCCATCGATCCGAGCTACGGTCAAGCGCACGGCGTGCTCGCCACGAGCCATACGTTC
>DASZFQ010000033.1:0-2900 GCA_035939595.1 Casimicrobiaceae bacterium | reverse complement strand
GGACTGGAGCAAAACGGCGTGATCCACCCGCTTCAGTTAGCGTTCATCGAGCACGACGGATTCCAGTGCGGCTTCTGCACCTCGGGCCAGATTATGTCCGGGGTCGCGATGATCGAAGAGGCGAAAGCCGGCTGGCCAAGTGCCGCCACGGCGGATCTGCGGCGCCCCTTTACCCTAGCGGACCTGTCTCGCGCAGAAATTCGAGAGCGAATGAGCGGCAATCTCTGTCGCTGCGCCTGCTATCCAAATATTGTCGACGCAGTCGCTGACGCAGTGGCGAGGAGTTGAAAGATGCATCCATTTGCACTTTCGAAAGCTGATGATGCCGCGACAGCAATCGCAGCCCATACTCGTGATTCTCATCTCGCCTTCATCGCCGGCGGTACCGATCTTATCGGGCTGATCAAGGACCGTGCAGCGCTTCCCAATCGTCTTTTGGACATCAACGGCTTGCCCAATATGACTGGGGTCGAAGCGCTACCCGAAGGCGGCGTGCGGATTGGAGCACTCGCCAGGATGGGCGATGTGGCCGCCAACACAGAGGTGCGTCGGCGATTTCCCGTCATTGCCGAGGCGTTGCTATTCGCCGCATCCGGGCAATTGCGCAACATGGCGTCCATGGGCGGCAACATCATGCAGCGCACTCGCTGCGCCTATTTCCGCGATGAGACGAGTAGCCGCTGCAATAAGCGGCGGCCGGGCTCCGGCTGTGCGGCGCTCCACGGGCTCAATCGCAATCACGCGATTTTCGGATGGTCCGAGTCCTGTGTGGCGACTAACCCATCTGATTTGGCGGTTGCGCTTGCTGCCATGGACGCGGTCGTGATCGTGCAGGGGCAAAAGGGCGAGCGACTCATTCCGTTCACAGATTTCCATCGTCTGCCCGGCAGCACGCCCGAGCGTGACAATGTCCTTGATCGAGGCGATCTAATAGTCGCTATCGAAGTGCCCGCACGCGCGGAGGCGCAAACCTCGCATTATCTTAAGGTCCGCGACCGCGCATCGTATGAGTTCGCGCTCGTCTCGGCCGCGGCCGCGGTCGCGACGGACGACGGACGCATCCGCTCGGCGCGGCTTGCGATGGGCGGCGTTGCACACAAACCGTGGCGGCTCACAGCGGCTGAAACTGGCCTGCGTGGAATTTCGTTGGACGACACTGCGGGGCTCAGATCAGCGATTGCTGCATCGTTCATCGATGCCCGACCGCTCGCTCACAATGCTTTCAAAGTCGAGCTGGCGCAGCGCGTTGCTCTGCGTGCATTGCAAACTGCCGGAGCACGTATATGAACGCGGTTGGACAACCAATCTCGCGCGTCGACGGCAGGCTCAAGGTGACCGGAGGTGCACGCTACACGGCAGATATTCCGCTCGTGGGCCTCGTCCACGCCTCAATCGTCTACAGCGCAATCGCGAATGGCCGGACTGTGTCGATCGACACCGCTGCCGCCGAAAAGGCGCCGGGTGTGCTCGTCGTGCTCACGCAGGAAAATATGCCACGCGTGAAGCCGGTGCCTTGGAGCCATCTGCGCCCGCAAGGACAAACCTACCTGCCGCTTCAGGATGACCGGATCCATTACGCCGGTCAGCCCATCGCGCTGGTGGTTGCCGCGACGCTGGACCAGGCGACCTATGCCGGCACGCTCATCAAAGTCGACTACGAGGCGAGCCCACCCGTGGTGTTTGACCTGCGGACGGCCAAAGAGGACGCCGTCGAGCCTCTGCAGCGCATGTGGCCGCTCGCTTCGTCGGTCGGGAATGCCGACAAGGCGTTCGCGGACGCCGCGGTCAAAATCGAGCGGACCTATACGATGCCCGACCGCCATCACAACCAGATGGAGCCGCACGCGACCCTGGCGGTCTGGGACGATGAAGGCGCGCTGACGGTATACGACTCGACTCAGATGGTGGTCGGCACGAAGAAGCTGGCGTCGCTCGTGCTCGGTGTGCCGGAGGAAAAAGTCAACGTTGTGTGCGAGTTCCTGGGCGGGGGTTTCGGCGGCAAGTCGTGGTCGTGGCCGCACACGTTGCTGGCCGCGCTCGCCGCGAAGGTGGTGAAGCGGCCGGTCCGCCTGCAGCTTACCCGCGCGCAGATGTACTCGATGGCAGGCCACCAAGCGGCAACCGTTCAGACCGTCGCTCTCGGCGCCAACCGTGACGGCAAGCTGACCGGTATCCGCCACGACAGCGTCAATCCGACATCGGTATTCGACCCCTATGTTGAATATGCGGCCATGGCCAGCCGCCACCTATGGCGTGCCAGTGGCGGAATCTCAACGAGCCACAGAGTCGTTCATGTGAACCGCAACTCGCCGGTCGTCTTGCGGGCGCCCATGGAAGCGCAAGGCCATTTTGCTCTTGAGAGCGCCATGGACGAGCTGGCGTACGCCACCGGCGTCGATCCGGTCGAGCTGCGTCTGCGCAACGACACCGACACTGATCCATACAGCGGCCGCCCGTTCTCAACGCGCGCTCTGCGCGAATGCCTGACAAAAGGGGCGGCGCGCTTCGGCTGGGACAAACGCATCCCGGAACCCGGGTCGATGCGCGACGGGCGCTACCTCATCGGCCAAGGCGTGGCGGCAGCGATCTTTACGCACTGGCGATGGCCCGGGAAGGCACGGGTCACGCTGCTCGAAGATGGCTCGGCGCTGGTCGAAGCCGCTGCTCACGACATTGGCACCGGCACCTACACGGTGATGGCACAGGTCGCCGCCGACGCGCTCGGCCTCGCACCTGACAGAGTAGCTGTGCGGCTCGGGGACACGCGGCTGCCGGAGTCACATCCGGCCATCGGATCATCCACCGCGGCCAACGCAACTGCCGCCGTCATGCTGGCGGCAAAAGCCGCACGCGACAAGGCGGTCGAGCTTGCGATCAAGGGTCGCGATGCGCCCTTTGCC
>DASZFQ010000032.1:0-9454 GCA_035939595.1 Casimicrobiaceae bacterium | reverse complement strand
GGCTCTGGGAGCACGGTGTCTCGCACGAGAAAACGCTCGACGTACCGCTGCTGTTTCGACTCGCCTCAATCGGCTAACGGAGTCTCAATCCGTTGGTCGCAGGGCCGGTCCCTGCGAAACCACCACGCTCGCTCGTTGCGGCATTCCACGTTTAGTGCTGCGGTCCCAAAATGCCAAGGGCCCGCCTTTTGGCAAGCCCTTGAATTTCTTGGTAGCCATGCGAGTCCACAACCTCGACAGACAAGACGCTTTAAGGTCCGCTTAAGTCGCCGCCTCTAGTCTGCGAATCACGACGACGCGAATTCGCTTCGTCGGGACTCAACAACCCAAAAGGAGCAACAGATGAACGTAAAACGTGGACTGATTCTAGGGACCCTGCTTGCGGTAGCGACGGCGACCACGGTCGCTTCCGCCGAGGCAGGCAAGAGCGAGCAGCATGGGACCCCAGTCGACTTGTCCAAGGTACAGGTAGCAATGAGTCAGGCTATCACCACCGCGGAGCAACAGGCTGGTGGCAAGGCGACCAAGGCCAAGCTTGAGAACGAGAAGGGAAAACTGCTCTACGAGGTCAGGGTGGCTGGCAAGGGCGGGGACACTGAGGTGAAAATCGACGCCCAGGATGGCAAGGTACTGGCCACCGAGGCGGCCCATGACCACAACCGCCACGCCAGCGCAAAGCCATAATATGTCTTGAGGCATGGTGTGCCGGCCCTCGGGCCGGCACACTGCTTTCACGCGGCGAAAAGCGGCCAATCTTGGCGAAGCTGATTGGCCAGGTTCACGATTGAGACCGGAGCAGCGATGCGATTGTTGCTGGTAGAAGACGATGCCATGATCGGCCAAAGCGTGCACAAGGGTCTCAGGCGCATTGGCTGGAGCGTAGACTGGGTCCGCGACGGTCGTGCCGCAGAGTTAGCATTGCAGAGCGAGACATACGACGGCGTTCTGCTAGACCTCGGCTTGCCGCGGAAGGATGGTCTAGACGTGCTCCGGGCGCAACGTCGCAAGGGCAACGATATTCCGATTCTGGTGATCACAGCCCGCGACGCGATCGAAGATCGGGTGCAGGGATTGGATGTCGGTGCCGACGACTATCTCGTGAAGCCGTTCAACCTGGAGGAGCTCGCGGCGCGCGTGCGCGCGCTCATCCGCCGTCGGGCAGGGCGAGCAAACCCCGTCATCGAGCTTGGCGACCTCTGCCTCAACCCCGCAACACGCGAGGTGACACTTGCCGGCAAACCCCTGGCACTGTCCGCTCGCGAACTTGCCCTGCTGAGCGCTTTGGTCGATCGTCCTGGGGCCGTACTGTCGCGAGCGCAATTGGAAGAAAAACTATACGGATGGGGGGAAGAGGTCGAAAGCAACACAGTTGAAGTTTATATCCACATGCTGCGCAAGAAGCTCGGTGCCGACTTTATCAAGACCGTCCGAGGTGTCGGTTACATGGTATCGAAGTCGGTATGAGATCAATTCCTCGCGAGCTACCGTTGTGGATCGGCAAGAGATCAATTCGGCGCGAGCTGCTGCTGTGGCTATTGCTTGGGCTCGTGGTCGCGGTGTCCGCAGCGGCAACGAGTACCTATTATCTGGCGCGACGAGAAGCGAAGGAACTGTTTGATTACCAGCTCAAGCAGCTCGCCCTGTCGGTGGCCAATGAGGGACTCTCCGTGCCGCCGCGGGCAAATGACGATGAGCACGACGAAGACTTAGCAATCCTGGTCTGGGATGAAAATCTAAAGCTCCTGCATTCATCGCGGCCTGGTGTGGAGATCCCGAGTCAGCTTGAACCCGGATACACGAATGTGGCAACGCATCGGGGCCACTGGCGCGTGTTTAGTGTCCGCGCTCATGGCAGGCTTGTGCAGGTGGCCCAGCGCCTGAGCGTGTACGAGGAGCTGGCAGCAGCCATGGCCTTTCGTGTGGTTGCCCCGTTGCTTGTCATCCTCCCCTTGCTGGGCGCATTGGTTTGGCTCACCGTACGTCGCGGTTTGCGGCCGCTGACGAGCGTGACAAGCGCGGTGCGTGCCCGCACACCCGCTGCACTGCAGCCACTTCCAGAATCGGATTTGCCAGAGGAGGTGCAACCCCTGGTACACGCCTTGAACGATTTACTGGCACGCCTTGGACGCGCGATGGCGGCGCAAAGGGGGTTTATCGCCGATGCTGCGCATGAATTGCGTACACCGCTCACCGCGGTTCAGCTCCAGCTGGAATTGGCGCGATGGGCGACCAATCCTGAAGAACGCGAAGCCGCATTCGAAGATTTGCAGCGGGGTGTGTCCCGCGCCATACACCTGGTCAGCCAGCTTCTGACCCTGGCACGGCAGGAGCCTGAAGTGAGAGAAGGGCGCTTGCAGCCGACAGACTTGGCTGAGATCGCTCGGCTGGTGGTCGCCGAGCAAACGCCCCTGGCGGTTGTGAGGCAAGTCGACGTCGGGATTAGCGATGCGGTCGAGAGCGTAATTCAGGGCGACCCGGAGGCTCTGCGCGTCATGCTCGGCAACCTGGTTGACAACGCGATCCGCTATTCGCCGACCGGTGGGCGGGTCGATGTTGCCGTAGCGCACGGCAAAGGTCAGGCGTTGCTCGCCATCCAGGATACCGGACCGGGGATCCCTATCGCTGATCGTGAGCGTGTCTTTGATCGATTTTTTCGCGGCCACGAATCCGATGCTCCGGGCAGCGGCCTGGGACTTGCGATCGTTAAGAGCATCGCCGACCGGCATCATGCCACCATTGGACTCGATTCGGGGCCGGGTGGACGCGGTCTCCTGGTTAGCATCAGCTTCTCGATGTGACGGATCGATTCGGAGCGCTGGTCATCTGGCGGCCCATCGGGCCACGGCCGGCGTTCACTTGTACCTGCGCGCGTGGCGGCGGGGCGTGGGTGGGCTGCGCTGCGAGTGGTTGTGGCATCGGGCGGGCGATTGACTGCTGTGGGGACGCCGGACGCGCCATCGCCTGATACTGCGTCGCGCGCGCGAACGGTTGAGGTTGCGCAGCCCACTGGGCCCTTCCCTGCGGTGGCTGCGCCATGGCGCGCGTGAACGGCGGTTGTTGCGGAACCTGCCGAGTGACCGATTGCTGAGGCTGTTGCACCACGCGCGTGAACGGTTGTGGTTGGGACGCCGGCTGAACCCTGCCCTGTTGCGGCTGAGGCATGGATCGTGTGAGCGGTTGTGGCTGCGGAATGGGTCGAACCAGCGTCCGTGGGGTCTGCAGCATCGCGTGCGCGATCGGCTGCGGTTGCGGCGCCGGCGGCAACCCCAGCTTGGGCGGCTGTTGCACCACGTGCGGGGGCGGGTTTGGTTGGACGACGGTGCGGACGCCCGGCTGTGGTGACGCAGGCACCTGGCGCGCGCCGACTTGCTGCGGCTGTAGGTCGTGCCCGCGATACGGTTCGCGCGCTTGGAGCATCGTCGAGTTTTGCGGCACGATCTGGCCCTGACGGCTGTTATTGCGATAGCCCATGCCAACGCGCTGGTCGGGCGAGTGCATCCACCGCCCATCGCCCAACCGGCCAGCGTATTGCGGCCGATTCGCAAAGTAGTTGTTGTGGACGTCGATATCGATGTCCCGACCGCGCCAGTTTGGGTGAGCCCACCCCCAATGGTTCGACCAAATTGCGCACGGCGCGCCAAAGAATATGCCTGTCACGATTCCAGCCGAGAAATCAGGGTAACCGTAAATCACTGGCGGATACCAAAAGTCTGGCGAGTAGACCGGATCCGACCACGGACCGTAGATCACCCTCGGGTCGTACACCGGCACGTACACGTATTGCGGCTGCGTCGGTTCGATGTCTATGAAGCCTCCTTGATCCGTCACGGTTTGCTGCGGCGTGCTTTGCAGGGTTCCCGCCGCCTGCGCTCTGCTGCGCAAAATCTGCACGGTGTCCATAACCTGCTGCTGGTTGGCTAGGAACGCGTTACCCAATCGCTGCGTCCAGTCAAGCCTGTCGTTCATCATCAACAGGACTTGAGGATAGGCAGCAAGTGAGATCACACTCGGATCCCAATTCTCACTACGCAGCGCCTGGTCAAGCGCATCACCGGTCAGGGAAGGGTTTTGCTGCACGAACCGAGCCGCCGTCACAACTTGGAGAGGATACGTCGAAGCCATGAGTATCTGGGCCAATAGCTGGTCCGGATAAAGCGCGATCGGCGCCAGCAGCGCATCGAGTTCGCCCTGCGCCAGCGGAGCCGTCGCTTGGATCTGGTCATTGCCCGCAAGCACAGGTTCCTGGCCAAGTGCAGCCGTGGAAGTGATGGCCGCCAGTCCAAGTAGACACAACAAGCTATGACGCGATCGTTGCTTCATAAGGCCTCCACCTGGAGAGGGTTTCGAGGGTTGGCTGCTTCGTTTGAGGCTTGCCATTGCACCGACAATACGGCGCGATCCTTAAACCAGGCTTAAACCTGCCGCGAGTCCGAGCGAACGGTCCGCTGGTGTCGCGCGGTTGGCGGCTTCAGGACGGGAAATCTGCGGGCACTGCCCCGTTTGCCCGCGGCGATCAGTGCGGCGAATACCGATGAACGCTAATCAGGCTTGGAACGGGTAGACGTTGGGTAGGCCGAGCAGTTGAGACAGTTCGTCGAGCGCGCGCCGCGACTCCGTAAGCAACGACGGGTCGGCCAGATCGGCGGGCGTTAGCCGGTCGCGATAGTGCCGCTCTACCCAGGCCGTGAGCGCGGCATACAGTGCGTCGTCGAGCCAGATCCGCGCGCCGATGGCCGCGCGCTCCTCCGGCGTCAAGGCGACGCGCAGGCGCAGGCACGCCGGTCCCCCACCGTTTTGCATGCTTTGCCGCAGATCGAAAGTCTGCACCTCGCGAATCGGGCCCTCGCCTGAGGTAAGCCGGTCAAGCAGCGCGCTCACCGTCGCCTCGTCGCGGCATTCGGCCGGCGCGACCAGCAGCAGGCCACCGTCGGGGCGGGTAAGCAATTGGCTGTTGAACAGATACGTGTTCACCGCGCGCTCGAGGCTCACCTCGCGTTCCGGCACGACGATGGGCTCGAACCCGGCGCCGATCCGCTCCCGCAATGCGGCAAGCAGCGCGTCCTGTCCCACGTATGCGCGCTCGTGGCAGAAAAGGACGGCACCGCTGCCCACGGCAATCACGTCGTTGTGAAATACGCCGGCGTCGATCGCCTCGGGGTGCTGCTGGGCGAATAGCGTGCGCTCCGGTGCAAGCCCGTGGCGGCGAGCAACGCTTTCGCAGGCCTCGCGCGTCTGCCGCGCCGCAAAACGCCGCGGCGCCTGCGCATCGGCGGCAAAGGCGGTGCGCCCATAGACGAAGAACTCGACGCCAGAGTCACTCCCTGCGGCGACAAAGCGCGTATGGTTGGCGGCGCCCTCGTCACCGAGCTGCGGCGCAGCGGGTAGCGCGTCGTGCACGGCAAAGCGGCTCTCGTCGGCAAAGATCGCGCGCAACACCCGCGTCGTCGTCGCCGCCTCGAGCGAGCGGTGAAAATGCGCGACGAGGTTCGCCGGGGTGAAGTGCACGCGGCCGTCGGCAGTGTCCCCGGAGGGGCTCACGGTCGCAGCGTTGGCGACCCACATCGCGGCGGCCGACGAGCATGCCGCGAGCAGGTGAGGCGCCTGGCGCGCAGCCGCCGCGAGCAGCGCGCTGTCATTGCCGGCAAAGCCGAGCGCGCGCAATGCGGCGACGTCCGGACGCTCGTGCGGGGGCAGCACGGCCTGCACGAAGCCGCGTGCGGCGAGCGCCTTCATCTTGGCAAGCCCCTGCAGTGCCGCCCGGCGCGGGTTCGCGACCAGGCTCTTGTTGCGCTCGGCGGCCAGGTTGCCCCTGGCCAGACCACTGTAGTTGTGCGTTGGCCCCGGCAAGCCGTCAAAATTGGCTTCCACGGTTGCCGTCGCGGCCTTCATAGCGGGTCTCGTGCCGATAGCGGCACCGCCCGCACGGCGTCGCCGTCGCCCACAGCCAGCACGGCGGCGGCGTGCGGCAGGAGCGGGAACCGGGCGATGCGCGCCGGCGCCGTGGCGAGGACGGCGCGAAAGCGCTCGAAGTTGCGATTGGCAACCAGCCAGAGCACTTCGTCGGTCAGACTATCCGGGACCGGGTCATGCTCGCCGAGCTTGACCGCGAACGTCTCGCTCTGGCGCACTGCGCGTATGTTGTTGCGAAAGCACTCCAGCGTCGGCCCGGCATCGAAGATGTCGACGTAGCCTTCGTAGCGAAAACCCTCCGCCTCCAACATGGCGCGCGCCGGCTGCGAGTCGGCATGCACCTCGCCGATGACCGCGCGCGCAGCCGCAGGCAGCAGCGTGGTATAGACCGGGTGGCGTGGCATCAGTTCGGCGATGAATGCCTTTTGGCCGATGCCGGTCAGGTAGTCTGCGCGCGAGTAATCCATGACGAAAAAATGCCGCCCCAGGCCCTCCCAGAAAGGGCTCTTGCCATCGGCATCGAGCCGACCGCGCAGCTCGGCGATGACCTTCGGCGCAAACAATGGAGCGAATTCGGCGATGAAGAGCAGGCGCGCTTTGGAGAGCAAGGGCCCGTTCTTGGCGCGGCGGTGGCGCGAATCGAGAAACAGCGAGCACAACTCGCTGTCGCCGGTGTGATCGTTGGTTAGAAAAAGCGTCGGCGCCGCGGTGTAAACGCCCAGCTCGTGCGAGGCATGCACCTGCGTCCCGACGTGGTAGTTGTACCAGGGCTCGGACAAGCCCACCGCCGCTTCGATGGCGCTGATGCCCACCACGCTGCCCGTGGCGTCGTCAACCAGCACGAAGACGTAGCACGCGTCGGCCTTGGCCGCGGCGCCGGCGAACGAAGCGAGCGAGCGATCGATGCGTTGCGCCAGTCGGTCCGCGTTGGCCGGCAGTGAGGTCAAGCCCGAACCGGTGCGCTCGGAAAGCGCGAGCAGCGCCGGCAGGTCCTCACGCGCGATCGGCCGGACGTAGAACATCGGCCTAACGCGTGGTCTCAGGTCAGCGACTTGCCCAAGGCCGCCTCCAGCCGCGCAAGACCCTCCAAGATCTCGTCCAGACTGATGACCAGCGAGGGTGCGATGCGCACGACGTCCGGTCCGGCGATGAGCACCAGCAACCCGGCGTCGCCCGCGGCGCGCATAACGTCCATGCCCTTGCCTTGCCAACGCTCGGCGAGCTGGCAGCCGAGCCAGACGCCTTCTCCACGAATGTCGCTGAACACTTCGCGGCGGGCGTTGATGGTGCGCAAACCCTCCATGAACAGCGCGTGCCGCGCCTTCACCCCGTCGAGCACCTCGGTGGTGTTGATTACGTCGAACGCCGCGCCCGCGACCGCACAGGCAAGCGGATTACCGCCGAAGGTCGAGCCGTGAACGCCCACCGAAAACGCGCTCGCAATCTCGCTCATGGTGAGCATCGCCCCGATGGGAAAGCCGCCGCCGAGCCCCTTGGCGCTGGTAAGAATGTCCGGCACGACGCCTTTCTGCATGTAGGAAAAAAGCGCGCCGGTGCGACCCATGCCGCTCTGGATCTCGTCGAAAATGAGCAGCGCATCATGCTCGTCGCAGAGGCGCCGCGCGGCGGCGAGGAATTCGGGCGTTCCCGGAATCATGCCGCCTTCGCCCTGCATGGGCTCCAGGATCACGGCGCAGACGTCATCGCCACCTTCTTCCGCAAAGGCCGCCTCGAGGCCGCCGATGTCGTTGTAGCGAATGTGCGTAAAACCGGTTGGCGGCGGGCCAAAGCCGGAGGAATACTTCGCCTGTCCTCCTGCCGAGACGGTAAACAGCGTCCGCCCGTGAAACGCGTTCAGGGTGGAAATCACCCGGAATTTCTCCGGCCCGCAGCGATCGTGTGCATAGCGGCGAGAGAGCTTTAGCGCCGCCTCGTTCGCTTCGGCGCCGGAGTTGCACAGGAACACGCGCTCGGCGAACGTCGCGTCGACAAGTTTCTTGGCGAGTCGCAGCGCCGGCTCGTTGGTCATCCAGTTCGACACGTGCCAGAGGGTGTGCGCCTGTTCGGCCAGGGCCTTGACCAGCGCGGGATGGCAATGGCCGAGTGCCGTGACCGCCACGCCCCCGGCGAAGTCGATGTACATCCTGCCGTGCTGGTCCCAGACACGCGAGCCCAGCCCGCGCACCGGCACGAATTCCGCCGGCGCGTAGCAGGGCACCATCACCTGATCAAACAGCGCCCGCGTGACGGGAAGCGCGGCAAGCGGCGGAGCGGCGGCGCGCCGGACTGGTTCTGCAGAAAGTGCGGTGGAGGATGGGGCGGACATGTCGCGTTCCGAGAGTAAGGCCGTCATTGTAGACGAACGCCGGCGCAACCGGCTTCCGGGTTGCGGACAGTCAATCCACCTTGGCGCCCGAGGCCTTGACAACCCGGGCCCACTTCTCGGTCTCGGTGTGAATGTAGGCAGCGAATTGCTCCGGAGAGCCGCCTGCGGCAACCGCCCCTTGCGCCAGCAGTTTTTCCTTGGCTTCCGGACTTTGCAGCCACTGGTTAACGTCAGCGTTGATGCGCGCGATGATGGTCGGCGGCGTGCCGGCGGGCGCGACAATGCCGAACCACGACGTTGCCTCGAACCCTGGCAGGCCGCTCTCCGCGATCGTCGGGATATCGGGCAACGCGGGCGCGCGTTGCGCCGAGGTCACGGCAATCGCGCGCAGCTTACCCGCCTTGATCTGTTGCAGCGAGGACGGAAGGTTATCGAACATCACCTGCACCTGCCCTCCGATTAGATCCGTGATCGCGGGGGCGCTGCCCTTGTAGGGCACGTGCGTCATGTCGACACCCGCCATCGTCTTGAAGAGTTCACCCGACAGGTGAATGGACGTTCCGCTGCCCGACGAAGCGAAATTGATCTGCCCCGGCTTTTCCTTCGCCAGCTTGATCAGATCGGCAACCGAATGGACAGGCAAGGACGGGGTGACCTCCAGCACGTTGGGGACACCGGCAACCAGCACCACCGGGGCGAAGTCCTTCACGTGGTCGTAGGGTATCCTGGCGTAGAGGTTGGGGTTGATCGCGTGCGTGCCAACCGTGGCCATGAGCAGCGTGTAGCCGTCCGGTGCGCTCTTGGCGACGAGCTCCGAGCCGATGTTTCCGGCCGCGCCCGGGCGGTTGTCGATGACCACCGGCTGCCCCAACGATAGCGAGAGGCGCTGCCCGACCTCGCGCGCGAGGATATCGGTCGTGCCGCCGGCCGGGAATGGCACAACGAGGCGGATCGGCTTGCTTGGATAGGGCTGCGCCGCAGCCGCGGCGGCGCTCAGCGCCAGCAGGACGAACAGCGCGGCGCGCTGAACAATGCGGTTCATAGTCTTCTCCATTCCCCGAGCCTTCCGGCCGCGGTCGATTCAGTCCACCTTGGCCCCGGAGTCCTTGACGATCTTTGCGTACTTGGGGATTTCACGCTTGATCAGCGCCGCGAACGCTTCCGGGGTCGTCGGTGCCGGCTGCGCGCCCTCTTGGGCGAAGAACGCCTTCATCTCCG
>DASZFQ010000031.1:0-4865 GCA_035939595.1 Casimicrobiaceae bacterium | reverse complement strand
CCGGCAAAATTCCTGTTCACCCCACTTGGACTCGCCGTCGTGTTCGCCATGCTGGCCTCTTACGCGCTGTCGCGAACGTTGACGCCGGTGGTGATCGGCTTGTTGCTCAAGGGCGAGCGCCACGGCGGGATCGAGGGTTCGGGTAACTGGTTCGCGCGTCTGCACCAGCAGTTCGAACGCGGCTTCGAACTGTTCCGCCGCGGCTACGTGCGGGTGCTCACGATGCTGCTGAAGCGGCGGCTCATCATCCCGATCGCCGTTGCGCTGATGCTCGCGCTGGGCGGCGTGATGCTGAGCATGGTCGGGCGCGACTTCTTCCCCGCCATCGACGGCGGACAGATCAAGCTTCACGTGCGTGCGCCGGCGGCGACCCGTATTGAAGCCACCGAGCGCATTTTTGACGACGTTGAGGCCAAGATCCGCGAGGTCATTCCGGCGCGCGACCTCGAACTGGCCGTCGATGACATTGGCGTGCCGCAAAAGCCCTACAACCTCGCTTTCACCGACGGTTCGACCATCAACGTCAACGACGGCACGATCCTGATTTCGCTCAAGGAGGGGCACGCGCCGACCGCCGACTATGTGCGGCGACTTCGCCAAGTGCTGCCGGCAGTCTTCCCGTCGGTGACCTTCTATTTCCAGGACGCCGACATGATCACGCAAATCCTCAATTTCGGATTGCCGGCGCAGATCGACGTTCAGGTTGTCGGGCGTGATCACGCGAATAACCTCCGCGTGGCGCATGAATTGCGGGGCCGCCTCGCCGGCATTCCGGGCATCGCAGACGCCCATCTTCAGCAGGAACTCGATGCGCCGGCCTTCATGCTGAACATCGATCGGTCGCGGGCGCTGCAGCTTGGGCTCAACGCGCAAGCGATCGCCAACGACGTCAATATCAGCCTCAGTTCCTCGGAACAGGTCGCGACCAATTTCTGGACCGATCCAAAAGTCGGGATTCCCTATTACATCGCGGTCCAGACGCCGGAACGCCTGGTGAGCTCGCTCAACGACCTCGGCAATACCCCGGTCTCGACCGCGGTCACCGCCAACGGCCCCCCGATACCGGGGCTATTGAGCAATGTCGCGACGTTGCAGCGTGACAGCGTGCCGACCAATCTCAACCAGACCAATATCCAGCCCGTTTACGACATCTATGCCAGCGCGCAAGGCCGCGACCTTGGTAGTATTTCGGGCGACATCGGCAAGGTCGTTGGCGAGCTGCAGAAGGAACTCAAAGCCGGAAACACGATCCGGGTGCTCGGGCAAATCCAGAGCATGCACGATTCCTTCCGCAATCTGGGTATCGGACTGCTGTTTGCGGCCGTGTTCGTCTATCTGCTCATGGTCGTCAACTACCAGAATTTCGCCGACCCGTTCGTCGTCATCCTGGCACTGCCGGCGACATTGTGCGGCATCGTCACCATGCTCTTCATCACCGGCACGACGCTCAACGTTCCCTCGCTAATGGGTGCGATCATGGCGGTCGGCGTCGCATCGGCGAATTCCATTTTGCTGGTCACGTTCGCGCGCGAGCAGCAGATCAAAGGGCGGAGCGCGTTCCGCGCGGCCCTTGACGCGGGCCATACCCGTATCCGCCCTGTGCTGATGACGGCGGCAGCCATGGTCGCAGGCATGATCCCGATGGCGATCGGTGGCGCCGGTGAGGAACAGAACGCGGCGCTGGCGCGCGCGGTTATCGGCGGCCTTCTGTTTGCGACTCCCACGACCCTGCTCATCGTCCCGTATCTGTTCGCCATGCTGCGCAAGCGCAACGACGCTGCGGCGGCCTATGGCGTGTTCGAGGATCTCCCCAATGAATGATGACATCCGCGCCCGGACCGACGCGATTCCGGATCGCCAGAATACCCTCGCCCACTACCGGCATATCGAGAAACGGTTGCACCGGAAAAACCGGTGGGGCGGGCGGCTGTTCGCACTTGCTGGATTTCTGTTCCTTGCCGGCGGTCTCTCAATAGGGGCTTGGGGCAATTATTCGCAGCAGCAGGAAGCCACGGCCGCCGCAAAACAGCAGCGTGATTTCGTTCCCAGCCTGCGGGTCGCGACCATCGACGCGGGTCCCGGTGCCGTTTCGATCTCCTTGCCTGGCACGACGGCGGCGTTCGCCGCGGCCAATGTCTTTGCCCGTGCCACCGGCTATATCGCCAAACGCATCGTCGACATTGGCGATCACGTCAAGGCCGGGGACCTGCTGGCGCAGCTCGCAGTACCCGAACTTGATGATCAGATTTCACAGAATGAGTCGATCCTCAATCAGCTAAAGTCGTCATTGGAGCAGGCGGAGGCGAGCCTCGAGCTCGCACGGGTGACATGGAGGCGGGACGAACCGCTGGTCAACAAAGGTTGGGTGACGCAGCAGCAGGGCACAGTCGACGTTCAGACCCTCAAGTCGCGCGAGGCCGCAGTCGCCGTTGCGCAACATAACGGCACGGCGCAGGAGAACCTGCTCAAGCAGCTCCGTCAGAACCGGGATTACGCCTCGGTGGTTGCGCCGTTCGATGGGGTCATCACCGAGCGCAACGTCGATGTTGGTACCTTGCTGCAGGGCAATGCCACGAGCGGCACCTTCATGTTCGAGATCATGCAGGAGGACGTCATCCGTGTCCGCGTGTACGTGCCGCAGAACGCGGCGTTCGGCGTGGCCCCAGGCGTTGAGGCTGTCGTGCGCGTGCCCGAACTGCCTGATCGCGAGTTCCCGGGCAGGGTTACGCGGATCGCCAATGCGCTCCAGCCCGGCACGCGGACGCTGTTGACCGAAGTTGACATACCGAATCCCGACGGCGCCCTGGCGCCTGGAATCTACTGCACGGTCGAGCTCCATATCCCACGCAAGACGCCGAGCGTTTCTGTGCCGGCCGAGGCGATCATTTTCAACAGCGACGGAACGCAGGTCGCAGTTGTCAGCGATGGTAAAGCTGAGATCCGCAAGGTGAGAGTAGAGCGCGATTTGGGCACCCGCGTAGAAGTGGATGCCGGGGTCAAGGCTGGAGATCAGGTGATCCTCAATCCGCCGGTCAACCTCGTCGACGGCAGCAAGGTGCAGGCTCGCACCGAGACCGCCGCACTGAACAAATAGTCTGCGGCAGTCAGTGCAAAGCAGGCTCGTAGCGCAATCGACACAAGCCCCGTGGGAGAAATGCTCGGCGCGTCGTAGCTTCTAATTGGACGTCCGCCGTGAATATTCAGGTCCAGCCGGATGCCAAAGCGGTAGCGCGACGACTCCCTTTCGAAGTTGTCGCCCTAGTGCTGAACGAGCCCCAGCGGCGGGAAGTCGCTGACAAGTTCGCCGAGTACCGCACCATCCGGGCCGGCGTCGAATGCTGGCAGGCGATAGGCCGCGCTGAGAGTTTCGAGGCTTGGGTCAAAATCGGCAAGGCGTTGCAAATCGGCCGCGACCACTCCTTGAAAACAACCGGCGCTAATTGTGCTGGTCAATCCACGCGGAGAATGCCGTGCAGTAAATCTGCCCCATGGGGGCGAAATCGACACGCTCGGTCGCCATCGAGCTTGCGGAGAATATCGCGGCCATCGAGCAGTGGAGATCGACGCTGGATGAGCGCACCAGCCGCCGGCTCGTGCATCCGTTGAGCAACGTCCGCCGCTGGAAGGCGGCAGTGCAGGCCAAGGAACAAGCCGTCACCGATGCGCGCAAGGCTACTGCCGCATGGGCGAGGTTTGTAGCCCACGCCGAAGCGCTGACACCGGAGCAAGCATTGCCGCTATGGCGACTCATAGCGGCAGAAGCTACAATTCACATCAGTTAGGACAGCTACACCAAGGGCAGTTCCTCCCGGCCGGCGGCGGGGTCGGGGCAAAAGTAGGCGATCTGCGGTCGCCCTTGGTGTTTGGGTACTCATCCCGTTTAAGGTCGCCAACCGCCGCATACCAAGCACGCCCGATCAGTCCGCCCCGCTGGGCAAGCCGCACTCGCTGAGGCGCACTTCTGCTCGGGAGTTGTAAATAAGTTTGAGCCGCCGGTGAAGTGAGCAATTTTGACCAGACCGCCACTATCTAAGGAGCGCAGGTTCGTCGGTGTTAGGCCCGACCTGCGCGGCACCCCGTCCCCCCCGACACCCCTGCCGCCCGGTTAAAAGAGCCTAAGCCGAAGGCAACCTGTGTACGACCCCGAGTGCGTTTAGACTGCTCGGGGTTTGTTTTTGTTTTCATTTTTGCAAACCGCGCGGCAAACCCGGTCTCGTCGGCAGCTTGATAACGCGTCCGCAAGCCGAGGTCCCAGTTTGAATCCTGATACAGCGACAGTTTATTTCAACGACTTAGTTTGATTAATAATCAAATTAAGTGGTTGAAATTGCTAGAATCGACCCGCAGAAATCTACGCCGGGAGCCATCCCGCAATGAGGCCAACCTCGCGGCTGCAGTCGAGGATCGATTGACGCGCGCTATTCTCGACGACTGAAACCTGCTCTCCCCCTGCCTCCTGTGGGCGGCTGCCCGGCAAACGACTGCGGCATAAGGACATTCGCCGCAATCTCGACGTTGTCGTCACCGCCGATGTCCTGCTGCGGCAACCGCAGCTTGGCCACCGTGACGAACGGCGAGAGGCTTTCCGCCCAGTGCACCGTCAAGTTCTCGACGGGCATCTGGTAAAGGCTTGTGGAGAGCTGCACCTGATGTCGAATTCGTACGGCCGCTCCTTAAGCTCGGCCACGAGCGCGGGCCGGAACACTTGCTGCGCCGAGTTCACGTCGAGCGCCCGCCGCACCACGCCGTCGGCGAATTCCTTGACCGGAGCGACGCGAAGCTTCGCGACATAGTCGCCGTGCCGCACCGCTCCCATCGTGTAATAGGTCGAAAGCAGCAGGTTGACGAATGGGATCTGCGCGAAC
>DASZFQ010000030.1:0-5244 GCA_035939595.1 Casimicrobiaceae bacterium | reverse complement strand
CGCTCCAAGAGCGAGGGCGAAGGATCGATCCGCACCGTCGGGACCACCGACATACCGGGCCCGAGCGCGACATCGCCCGGCGGATCGTTCATGACGAGCTTGACCGGCACGCGCTGCACGATCTTGACGTAGTTGCCTGTGGCATTCTCGACCGGCAGCAACGAGAACGCAGTGCCGGACCCGGGCTGAACACTGTCGACGTGGGCGCGGATCGTGCGTTCCGGATAGGCGTCGATTTCGAGCGTCACCCTCTGTCGCGGCCGCATGTGGTCGAGCTGGTTTTCCTTGAAGTTCGCCCAGACCCAGATGTCGTCCGGCACGAACATCGTCAGGTTGGTGCCGGGCTGTGCGAATTCACCAACTGCGGCGCTGAGCTGAACCACGCGCCCGGGCTGGTCTGCCTTAACAATCGTGTGCGAAAGGTCCAGTTGCGCCTGGTCGCGTTGAGCCTTGCGCAAGCCGAGGTTCGCGACCGCGCTGCTGCGTTGTGCCTTCAGTGCCTCGATTTGCCGCTGCGCCAGCGTGAGGGTTGCTTGCGCACTCTCTACTGCAGCCTGTTGCTGACTCAGCCCCGAGGTGTACCGCTGGGCGTCCTGAACGGTGCCTGCGAGAGCCGTCGCCGCTAGCTCCTGGTAGCGCTTGGCCTGCTGCTGAGCAAACACGAGCGCCGCTTGCGCCTGGTCGACCTGCGCCTGGTTGGCACGGATCTGGGCCTGCTGCACAACGATCTGCGCATCGATATTCTCGATATTGGCCCGAGCGGCGGCGACCTGAGCCTTAGCCTCAGCAAGTGGCCGGCGACAACATGCTCGTCATCGGTGACCGGGACCGCCGTGAGGTAACCGGGCACTTTGGGGGCGATCGGGAACTGACGTGCGGCGATGAAGGCATCGTCCGTCGATTCGTAATGCGAGGCATAGTCCCAATACACATAGCCCGTCGGCAGCGCCACAAAGAGGAGGATCAGGCCGCCTACGAACGCTAACGGATGCCGCCGCAGCATACCCTTGCTGGGCTCGTCACGGCGCTCGTCATCAGCATGCTCGACATCGTGATCTTCGCCTTTCGGCGCCAACACCTCTACTCGGGGCTCGTTTGGAGCATGGTTCCGCGTGGTCGACGCTCGCAGCCTCATCGGAAACTGTGACCCGTCCATCGCAATCCACCTTTCATGTCGCGTATACCATATATACGACAACTATCGAGTTGGATTCGACCTACTCCGAATTCAAGAGCATATACGCCTAGCCGACCGGTTGGGCCAGTTCGCCGCAGGGGCAGGGGCGAGCACCCGGT
Organism: Casimicrobiaceae bacterium; assembly: GCA_035939595.1. Lineage (GTDB taxonomy): Bacteria > Pseudomonadota > Gammaproteobacteria > Burkholderiales > Casimicrobiaceae > PALSA-1003. The sequence continues at coordinate 3,948 of DASZFQ010000030.1, read as the reverse complement.
CGAGCAACTCGGCGAGCGCCTGCTGGCTGTCGGCATCGAACCGGCAGTCGAAAAACGCGGCATGCGCGTCGTGAAAGGTCGGCGTAGCGGCACGCAGTAGCGCATCGCCGGCATGGGTCAGATGCAGCGCATTGGCCCGCGGATCGTCGGGATGCGGAGAACGTTTCAGGTAGCCGCGCTCCTCCAGCAGCCGCAGGATCTTGGAGATCATCATCGGATCGAGCTGAGTCGCCGTCGCGACCTGCACCTGCGACGGTATCTCGCCACGCTGGTGGTGGCGTCCGATCACATTGAGCGCGATGAATTGCACAGGGGTCAGGCCGAGCGGGCGCAGCGCGGCGTCGAAATGGCGCATCCAGGCCTGATACGCCAGTCTCAGCCGATGGCCGAGGCTCTCCTCGCACGGCACGGCTTCGGGAGCCTCGCGCCGGGCGGAGCGGCGCGCGGGGGCGACGGTCGCAAGATCGGTCTTCATACGTATATAATAGACAATGATATTATCAACCACAAGGGAATCGCCCTGTCCCTATTATTCTCACCGCAACCGGTGGGGCCTCTCGGCACAATCTGTGCGGCTCCGGAGATGGGAATTCCGGACGGACATCGGACATCAGGACGGTCGGTCTTGAGCAGTGCGACAGGCTTGGCGATGTCTGCTCCTATCGGGCCGCTGGCGTAGTCCATCGATGAAGACATCGACCAGGCGCAGCACCTTGACTTGCCAACCCGGCCGGTCATGGGCGTAGCACATGCCGACCAGGGTGCGGAGCAGGTCCTCGGGGTCGATGTCTGCACGAAGCTCGCCCGCTGCCACGGCACGCTGCAGCAATTCCCCGAGGGCCCTGGTCAATCGGTCGAGCGAGTAGGCCACGAGCTCCGAGGAACCGTGCGCGGCCATGGCCAGCGCCGCGGCCATTCCCTTTTTCGTGGCCATAAATTCCACACCCGCCTGCAGCCAGCGGTGCAGCGCTTCGACCGGTGCGATTTCTGTCTCGACGAGATGCTTGGCCAGTGCGACAAGCTGTTCCACCTCGCGCCGGTAGACCGCTTCGTATAGGGCCTCTCTGGTCGCGAAGTGTCGATATAGTGTCCCGATCCCGACGCCAGCACGCCTGGCCACGGCCTCCAGGCTCGCCTCCGGACCGCCCTGACTGAACACCGCCTTTGCCGCTTCCAAGACACGCTCGCGATTGCGGATCGCGTCCGCGCGCGGCTTCCGTCTTTCCATGGCCGGCTGCTGCGTCATCGCGTCCGCACTGAATTTCGCCTCTTGTAACCGGAGGCAGCCTCCATATTATTTGGAAGCGGAGGTATCCTCCATATTTCGGAGTGCCGCATGAGCTTGTCAATCAATCTCACCGTCAACGGAATGCGACGGAAAATCGAGCTCGATGACCCGAGGGTCACGCTTCTCGACCTGCTGCGCGAGCGCCTGGACCTGACCGGCACCAAGAAAGGCTGCGACCGCGGCCAGTGCGGTGCATGCACGGTCCTGCTCGACGGACGCCGCATCAACTCCTGCCTGGCATTGGCGGTCAGCAACGATGGCGCCGAGGTGCTGACCATCGAAGGGTTGGCGCAAGGCGAAGCCCTTCACCCGGTGCAGGTAGCCTTCATCGCCCATGACGCTTTCCAATGCGGCTTCTGCACACCCGGCCAGATCATAAGCGCGGTGGGTCTGATCCGGGAAGGCCAGGCCGGTGACGATCCCGAGCGGGTGCGCGAAGGCATGAGCGGCAATCTCTGTCGCTGCGGCGCCTATCGCGGCATCACCGAGGCGGTGTTGGAGGCGCAGCGGAGCCTGGCTCAGGTCGGGCGGGAGGAGGCTGCATGAACCGCTTCGACTATATCCGCCCGGCCACCGTGTCGGAGGCCGTCACGGCTGCCGCGGTCCCCGGCAGCGCCTATCTGGCGGGCGGCACCAACCTCATCGACCTGATGAAGGGCGGCATCGTCAGCCCGAGGCGGCTGATCGATGTCAGTCGTCTTGCCGGGCTCGACCGGATCGAGCCGCTGCCGGATGGTGGGGTGCGCATCGGCGCGCGCGTGCGCAACGCCGACCTCGCCCATGACCCGACCTTCAGCAAGCGTTTCCCGGTGGTCGCCGAAGCGCTGCTCGCGGGCGCCTCCGCCCAGCTGCGCAATGCCGCGACCGTCGGCGGCAACCTGCTGCAACGCACACGCTGCGCCTATTTCTACGACCCGGCGACCGCCTGCAACAAGCGGCAGCCCGGCGTTGGCTGCGACGCTCGCGGCGGCGAGAACCGCCTGCACGCTGTGCTGGGCTGGAGCGAGTCCTGCATCGCCACGCACCCATCCGATTTCTGCGTGCCGCTCGTCGCACTCGACGCCGTGGTCGAAATCGAGGGGAAGGCGGGCCGGCGCCAGGTGGCGTTGGAAGAACTCCACCTGCTGCCCGGCACCACGCCGGAGCGCGAGAACGTGCTGGCGCCGGGAGAGCTGGTCGTGGCCGTTCGCTTACCCGGCGCAGCGGCGCGGTTCGCCACACGCGCCCGCTATCTCAAGCTCCGCGAGCGCACCTCCTATGCCTTTGCCATGGTCTCCGTCGCAGCCTGCCTGCACATCGAAGATGGCGTCATTGCCGAGGCGCGGCTGGCGCTGGGCGGCGTAGCGGCCAAGCCGTGGCGCGCCCGCGCCGCGGAAGCGGCGCTCGCCGACGCCCGCCCGAATCCGGACGGCTTCCGGCGCGCCGCGGAGGCGGCGCTGGCGGAGGCGCATCCGTCCGGTGACAACGCCTTCAAGATCGAGCTCGCCCGGCGGATCGTTGTGCGCGCGCTGGCCCTCGCCGTAGCCGGAACGCCCGAGCGCGTGCCCGCGCTTCCTGCCTCTCCCTTCGCACCCATTCCCGGAGGCGCCATTCATGACTGAGACCCCGCAAACAGGAATCGCTGCGCAACGTCGGCAGGGCGCCAGTATCGGCCAACCTTTGACCCGCCGTGACGGCCTCCTGAAGGTTACCGGCCAGGCCCGCTACGCGGCGGACAACCACCCGCCCGACATGCTGCATGCCGCCCTTGCGGTCAGCAGCGTCGCCCGCGGCCGCGTGATCTTCCTCGATGTGGCGGCGGCAAAGGCGCATCCCGGCGTCGTTGAGGTAATGACCCCGGCGAACCGCCCGCCGCTGGCGCTGGATCCGGATGCGAAGCTGGACCTCTTTATGTTCCGCCTCGACCTGCTGCAGAACGACAGAGTGCGCTACGCTGGTCAGCCGATTGCGGTGGTGATCGCGGAGACATTGGAGGCGGCGACGGAAGCCGCCACGCTGCTCTCGCCGCGCTATGAGGCGGAACCGCCGCGGATCGGGCTGGACGGCGACGACAGCTTCATCCCGCCAGCGATCGGCGTCGGCACGCCGCCCGAGGTGCGTCACGGCGATGTCGACGCCGGGCTGGCAGCAGCGGAACACCGGATCGAAGCGATCTATGAGACCCCCGCCCAGTACCATAATCCTATGGAACCGCACGCCATTGTGGCCACCTGGGACGGTGACCGTCTTTTGGTGGACACGCCGAGCCAGGGCCTGGCCTGGGCAGTGGGGCGGATCGCCGGGCTGTTCGGGATCCCGCCGGAGAATATCCTGATCCGCAGCCCCTTCTTGGGTGGCGGCTTCGGCTCCAAGGGCATGGTCTCGGGCCCGCAGATTCTGGGCATCCTGGCCGCCCGCCTGATCGGGCAGCCGGTGAAGCTGGTGCTGCGCCGGGAACAGATGTATGGCCCGGTCGGCCATCGGGGGCCGACGCGTCAGACGCTCCGCCTCGGCGCCGACCGCCAAGGCGCGCTGACGGTGATCCACCACCATATGCGGACAGCCTCGAGCAGCTTCGACGATTTCTTCGAGCCCGCTGTCCAGGTCAGCCACACGCTCTACGCCAGCCCTGCTATCGCGACGACCGCCGAGGCGGTGCGGCTGGACACGGGAACTCCAAT
>DASZFQ010000029.1:0-2435 GCA_035939595.1 Casimicrobiaceae bacterium | reverse complement strand
CGATACTGGACGCGACCCGGTTGTCGGTGAATTGGTCGCCTCGGACGTCCATGAGATCGTGATCCGACGCAGTGATCGTGAGATCGGCGAGGTTTGCGTGCATTTTCCACGCGCCGGCTTTGTGGTTGCACCGGCATAACCTGTAGTGCGCCGGAGCCCAACTCACCGACAGGAAGGTATTCGTCAGGTCGGGAAGGCTATGCGTTTTGCTAACTGCGGTGGGTGGTCCGACGCGAGTCGGGCCCCACTGAAGCCGGTGTCCGGTCAGAGCGGGCGCGATGCGTGATCCAGCTGTTGCGGCCGGAGCGGCTTGGTCGCTCGTTGCCGCAACAAAAGGAGGGTGAAATGAACCAAGTCGAAAAGGCCGCCCGATTTGCCGAGCTCCACGTCAAAGGCGCGCCGCTGCTGCTGTACAATGCGTGGGACGCCGGCACCGCGAAATCGATCCTGGACGCGGGCGCAAAGGCGATTGCGACCAGCAGCTGGGCGGTCGCGGAAGCGCAGGGTTACAGGGACGGCGAAGCCATTCCGATCACGCTCGTCGAGCAGATCATTGCGCGCATCGTAAGCACGATCGATGCACCTGTGTCCGTCGACTTCGAAGGGGGCTACAGCGACGACAATGGTGCGCTGGCCGAAAACGTGGCCCACCTCCTTGAACTCGGTATCATCGGGATCAATTTCGAAGACCGCGTCGTCCAGGGCGCCGGGCTCTACCCAATCGACCAGCACGCCCGGCGGATCGCAGCCATTCGTGAAGCTGCGGAGGTGAAGGGCGTCGACCTCTTTATCAATGCGCGGACAGATCTGTTTCTGGGTCAACAAGGCGACCCGGCAAACTCTATTGACGACGCTCTGGACCGCGCGAAAGCCTATGCGGCCGCAGGAGCGTCCGGCTTCTTCATTCCGGGCTTGCGGGACGATGCGTTGATCGGCCGGATCTGCGATGGCGTTGCGCTCCCCGTCAATGTGATGGTCATGGAAGGCGTGCCGTCGACGAGGCGCTTGTCCGAACTTGGTGTCGCGCGCGTCAGCTACGGCGCGATTCCCTATGTCCGCGCGATGAAGGCTCTCGGAGAGGATGCGCGGCAAGTCCTTCCGTAAGAAGGTCAGTTCAGCACAGGTGACGCCGTCCTACCCCCGCAGGGGTCGGCAAAGGGGCACGAGCGCCGACTCCCGTCGCCGCCGACGCCGTCCGCTGTTGGGGTGAGCCGACATTTGCGCAGCCGCCCGGCAAGGGGCAGATGCGCCGTCAACGGCTGCTGGTCGCGGTGCCGACAGAAAACAGATCTTACAGGTAGGAGGCCGCTCACGACCTGAAGCGCGTTTGCACAGGCTCGGCAGGGCGATACGATAACAGCATGCGCCAGGCGCTTCGGCCAGAAGACGCGCTCGCGATCGCCGAGGTATCGCGGCGACGCACTCGCGACGAGCAGGCGATGGCCCAATATCTCGGCATCGGGCGAGGGACGCGCGCAAACGGGGCGCCCCCGGACGGTACGCTCTTGCGCCTCCCAGGTGATGTCGACCTTGCGGCCTTCGAGAGCGAGGAGCGGCGCCGCCTCGAGGCCGCAATCGCGCAGCTTTCGCCCGACGCACGACGCGAGCTCATAGCGCTTATTTGGCTGGTACAGCGGCCGTTATGCAGTTTCGAGGCCGCATTGCGGCGCACACGCCGGATCCCGCCGGCGGCGCAGCCCGGATATCTCATGGGCATACGGCTCGAGCGCTACATCGACGAGGGGCTTCGCAAGCTTGGCTGCGGCGGCGCGTGACGGCCGAAGGTGTACCTTCCACTCCCCGACGACTTCTGGATCGGCTTCTTTGACCAAGGTACGATCGGGTTGAGCATCTCGCTCCGCCAGTCGCATCCGACTCCTGGATAATGCGGCACGTTATATGTCAACCCAGTGGCGTTCGTGATGCTTGATCCCGACACGCGGCGCCGACACCTGTACGTCGTCGGTCAGACCAACACCGGCAAGTCGACGTTGCTGCTCGACCTAATCGCGCAGGACCTCACTGCTGGCAGGGCCTCGCGATGCTCGACCCGCACGGCGCTCTTGTCGAGACCGTGCTGTTGCACGTGCCGCGAAACCGGAGCAACGTGATAATGTCGCGCCAACGCGCCCGTCACGTCGGTCGGTTGAACCGGCGCTAAAGCTACTGTGGGAGGCATCGACGCCAGATGAACGCCATCAAAGACGCCATCAAGTCAGGTAGAACCGTCGTCGGGACCACCGTGACACCGAACGTCGACGTGTCGATCCTGGCCGACGCCGGGTACGACTTCCTGCTGTTCGATACCCAGCACTCCGCCTGGGAGATCAAGCAGCTGCAGCCGTCGATCCAGACGATGCGCGGCAAGCAGGCGGCGCCGCTGGTGCGCGTCGCCGCGAACCAGGCCTATCAGATCTGCTTCGCGCTTGACGCCG
>DASZFQ010000028.1:0-2956 GCA_035939595.1 Casimicrobiaceae bacterium | reverse complement strand
TGCACTGCACCTTCCTCGATCCGTTTCTGCGCTTCGGGCTTCAGGCTCGCAGCGAGCTTTGTTTCACCACCCGCATCGACCTCCCTGATTTGCAGATCGGGAAACGCGTCGCCGATTGCCTGAACCGCCTTGGCGCGCTCGCTGGGGTCGCGAAACCGGACCGCTACCGCCTGGCCCTCGCGGGCGATTCCGCTGTAGAGCACCTTCTTTTCGCGCATCAGCGTACGGATGTCGTTGACGTAACGGTCAGCACCCTTGTCCAAGGCCGCCTGCATGTCGACCTGGAGCAGGAAGTGGACGCCGCCACGCAGATCGAGCCCGAGGTACATCGGCAGCGCGCCCATCTTCGCCAGCCACGCGGGCGAACTCGACAGGAGGTTCAGCGCGACGTTGTAATTCGGGTTGTTCGGATCGGGATTCAACGCCGATTGCAGCACGTCCTTGGCCTTCAACTGCGTGTCGGGGTCGGGGAAGCGGACCTTGACACCAGTGACATCGACCGACTCGCCGCTGTAGGGGATATTGGCAGCCTTGAGAGCTCCCTCGACGGTTTGCAGCGTCGACGCGTCGATCTTGACGTTCGAATTGCTGGTAGATACCTGGACCGCCGGGACTTCGGGGAAGAAGTTGGGAAGCGTGTAGATGATGCCGATCAGCAGTGCGACGCCGATGAGAACATACTTCCAGAGTGGATAGCGATTCATGGCTGCGTGGTGCGAGCGCGCGGCAGATCAGAGGCCCTTCAGGGTTCCCTTGGGCAGCAGCAGCGAGATTGCGCTCCTCTGCACGGTGACTTCGATGTCTGGCGCTATTTCGACGTGGGCGTAGGCGTCGGAAAGCTTGGAAATCTTGCCGACGATCCCGCCGGCCGTCACGACTTCGTCGCCCTTCTGCAGCGCCTCGAGCATAGTCTTCGTCTCCTTGGCGCGCTTCTGCTGGGGGCGGATCAGGAAGAAATAGAACACGACGACGATGGCGATCATCGGCAGAAAGGTCATGATGTCGCCACCGGGCGAGGAGCCGGTAGCCTGAGCGTAGGCAGAGCTGATGAACACGGGTTGTTCCTCCTTGCCGTTAGCTGCGCGCTGCGGCGGCGCAGCCAACGCGCGAATATCTGCGCGGACGAATGCGAAAAGTCGGTTATTCTACCACGCGCGCGCGGTCGTTCTGGAACACCCGTACATAGGCGGGCAGGGCGTCCGCGGCGATCGCCTGCCGCAGTTCCGCCAGGAGCGTCAGGTAGTAGTGCAGGTTGTGCAGGGTGTTGAGTCGCGCGCCCAGGATCTCGTTGGTGCGCTGGAGATGATGCAGGTAGGCGCGAGTGAAATGACGGCAGGCATAGCATGAGCAGGTCGCGTCAAGCGGCTCGGCATCGGCGCGGTGGCGGGCATTGCGGATCTTGACATCGCCGTGGCGCGTAAACAGCCAGCCATTGCGCGCATTGCGTGTCGGCAGCACGCAATCGAACATGTCGATGCCGTCCTGCACGGCCTCGACGATATCTTCCGGCGTTCCGACGCCCATCAGGTAGCGTGGACGATCAGCAGGCAAGAGCGGGGCGATACGGGCCTGAATGCGGCGCATTTCCTCCTTCGGCTCTCCGACCGAGAGACCGCCGATCGCATAGCCGTCGAAACCGATGCGGCGCAGTTCTCCCAACGATGCCTCGCGCAGATCGTCGAACATCCCTCCTTGCACGATCCCGAACAGGGCGCCGGGGTTATCACCGTGGGCCGTCTTCGAGCGCACCGCCCATCGCATCGAGAGCGCCATCGACGTCGCGACCACATCGCGTGACGCCGGGTACGGCGTGCACTCGTCGAACACCATCGCGATGTCGGCACCGAAGATACGCTGGATCTGCAGCGAGAGCTCCGGTGTCAGCTGAAGGCGGTCACCGTCGACCGGCGAGGCGAACGCGACGCCTTCCTCGAACACCTTGCGCAAGGGCCCTAGGCTGAAGACCTGGAATCCGCCCGAGTCGGTGAGAATCGGATGCGGCCAGCCCATGAAGCGGTGCAGGCCGGCGTGGGCGGAGATGACATCCAGCCCGGGGCGAAGCCACAGATGGAACGTGTTGCCCAGCACGATCTGCGCGCCGAGCGCCTCGAGCTCGTTCGGGGCCATCGCCTTGACCGTTCCGTACGTGCCAACCGGCATGAAAACCGGTGTCTCGACGGTGCCGTGGGTGAGCGTGAGCCGTCCGCGTCGCGCCGCGCCGCAACGAGCCATGACCTCGAATTGCATCGGTCGATTGTAGCAGCGCCACCGCGGTCAGCTACCGGAACCGGCGTCGGCGCGACGCTCGAGCAGCATCGCGTCGCCGTAGCTGAAGAAGCGGTAGCGCTTGCCGATCGCGTGGGCGTAGGCGGCGCGGATCGGCTCGTATCCGGCGAAAGCGCACACCAGCATCAGCAGCGTCGAGCGCGGCAGGTGAAAGTTGGTCAGCAACCGGTCGACGACGCGAAAGCGGAAACCCGGCCTGATGAAAAGGTCGGTCTCGGTGGCGACAGCGCGCAAGTTGCCCGCAATCGCGGCTGCTTCCAGGGCGCGCAGCGACGTCGTGCCCACGGCAACGACGGCGCGGCCCGCAGCGCGCGCGCGCTCCACTGCGGCCACCGTTTCCGCCGGCACCGTGAAGCGCTCGCTGTGCATGCGGTGTCGGCCCAGTTCTTCGACTACGACTGGTTGAAAAGTACCGGCACCAATGTGCAGCGTGACATACGCCGAAGCAATGCCGCGATCGCGTAAGCTCTCCAATATGAAATTGTCGAAATGCAGGCCGGCAGTCGGCGCGGCAACGGCGCCTGGATGGCGCGCGTAAACGGTTTGATAGCGCTCGGTGTCGGTTGGCAGCGGGGAGCGGCTGATATAGGGCGGCAGCGGAACTTTGCCGTGACGATCGAGATAGGCCTCGAATGGAACATCGGCATCGAGCCGCAGGCGAAAGAATCGA
>DASZFQ010000027.1:0-25568 GCA_035939595.1 Casimicrobiaceae bacterium | reverse complement strand
CATCTGGTAGCTGCGAATGTCGTGATCGAGCATCCAGGCCGCAAGACCAACCGGGGAATCGACGATTGCGTAAAGCGTCTGCGGACGCAGCGCCATCTCGTTGGCGTAGTCCAGCCCATTCTTATAGAAGTCATCGAGCTGATCCCACGCGTGCTTTTCCTCCGGCGAAAGGAGCGGGTGGCGGGCCGCCTGCGGAAAGCGCCATCGAAACATCGGGCGGAACCGTCGCCGCCATGTTGGTGTGAATGCCGAGCAATCCCGCCGGCTGCTGCAAAGCCATCACCTCCGAAACGGCATTGCCCCAATCGCCACCCTGCGCCACGTAGTTTGTATAGCCGACGCGCTGCATGAGCGTCGCCCACGCTTTCGCAATGCTAACGGGGTTCCATCCAGGCGCCGTAGGTTTGCCCGAGAAGCCGTAGCCCGGCAGAGACGGAATCACGAGATGAAAGGCATCGGCTGCGGTCCCGCCGTGCGCCGTCGGGTTCGTCAGCGGATCGATGATCTTCATCTGCTCGATGATCGACCCAGGCCAGCCATGCGTGACAATCATCGGTAACGCATTTTCGTGCCCTGAGCGAACGTGAATGAAATGAATGTTGAGCCCGTTGATTTCGGTGATGAAGTTCGGTACGGCGTTGATCTTCGCCTCGCGCTTGCGCCAATCGTGCTCGTTCGCCCAATACTGCGCGAGCTTTTGCATGGTCGCGAGATGGACGCCCTGCGATGCATCCGTTACCTGTTCGCGCTCGGGCCACTTTGTTGCGCTGACGCGCTTGCGCAGATCGGCGAGGTCGGCTTGCGGCGCCTCGAAATGAAACGGACGAATAGTGGTATTGTCAGGCATGGCACCCTTCTTTTGAGGTGGTGATTCAGGTTGTGTCGCAGCCAAAGCAGAAAGCGGCAGCAGTGACGCCACCATGCTCGCCGCGCCAAGCTTTAGGCCCTCGCGTCGGCTAATTTGAGTACTCCCTGACTCGGGCGGCCTATCTGTTTTTTCTTTCATGTGTCGGGTCCTTCCGATCAAAATTCGTCAGGTCGATGTCGGAAATGAGACAGTCCAGATCGGCCAAGGCGGCGGGATTCTCGAGAAGGGTCTCGGCCGAGGTGTAAGAATGCGCCAAATTATCGGCCGCTTCAACCAACGTTTTGCGACAACCGCAGAGTCCCGGGTCAAGTAAACACAGCAACCCCATATTGCCAGAATCAGGACTCAGATTTATTCCGCTCTACGTGTTGCACTAAGCACGCTCACGAACACTGTGATCAGCGTTGCGCATTTCGGGAGTGGACTCGGCGCTTCATCAAGGGGGCGGTGCTCAAAGTTTACAAAGGTGCCCCGCACGGGTTATGCACGACGCTCAAGAGCGAGGTAAACGAAGATCTGCTCGCCGTCAGCAGTGTTTGAATCCACGAAAAATACAGGATCGTCCCGTACAGCAAGGTCTGCGACCGCGCGCTTCCAATCCTGCATGTCAAGTGCAGGATTTTGAAAGACTTAAGCTTCCTGCGTGCGTAGCCTTGGCACTGGCGCGCTCATGTCCAGCTCCGGTGAGAGCTGAGCCCGAATGAGCACGATACCAACCCTGAATGGCAAAAAGGATATCCGTTGACGTGCCTGAGGATACGCGACTCCTTTGGACTTGCGCGACGTGTTCGGCATGACCGGCGGCCGGGCGCGTGGAGCAGAGCAACTTCCACGACTGCCGGGTCGCGCGCATGAACGTCGCACCGCGCGAAATCTGCGTGCACCTGATTCCAGCAGATTTCGGCACGCCGCTCGGAGACGTCGGACAACCGATCGTGCCGCCAATCGCCCCCGCGCTGTGCCATGCGATCCTCGCCGCGACCGGCACGCGGATTCGCGGACTTTCCATCGGAGATCAGCTGAAGACCTGAACAGTGGAGAACCACGATGAGCAATGGAGTTACCCATCGGCGCATCTTCCTCAAACAGATCGCCACGACCGTCGGCGCGGTGCCTCTCGGTCTTGGCGCGACCGCCGTCACAGGTGGCATTGCCGCGACCGTGGCCCCAAGTGCGAACGCGCAGGGCGCGGCGCCCATCGCGCAGGCATGGCACTTCTTCGATGGCAATGAGGGGCGCGCGGCCGAAGCCGCGGTCGCGCGGCTCATTCCCACCGACGATGCCGGTCCCGGCGCGAAGGAAGCCGGCGTCGCCGTGTTCATCGACCTCCAGCTCGCTGGCGCGTGGGGTGCCGGCGACCACCTGTACCGGCAGACGCCGTTCCTTGCTGGCACGCCCCAGCAAGGCTATCAACTTGCTTTCACGCCGGCGGAGATGTTCCGTCTGGGTCTCGCCGCGCTCGACGAAGCCGCGCGCAAGGCTCACGGCACCGCATTTGCCGACCTCACCTCGAAGCAGCAGGACACGCTGCTCGAGGAAGCCGAGCAAGGCAAGCTCGATTTCGGCGCACTCCCTTCCGCAGCCTTCTTCGCCGCACTGCTCGACGCCACGATGGAAGGTTTCTTCAGCGATCCGATCTACGGCGGCAATCGCGACAAGATCGGCTGGAAGCTAGTTGGATTCCCCGGTGTGCACGCAAGCTACGCCAACGACATCGAGCGGCACGGCGTCGCGTGGGCCCGCCCGCCGGCTTCGATCGTCGATGCAGCCGAGGGGAGATAGCTATGAGCAAGACAATGCCAGCGGTCGACGTCGTCCTCATTGGCGGCGGGTGGACAGGATCTGTGATCGGCAAGGAGCTCGCTGCAAGTGGACAACGCGTCGTCGTGCTCGAGCGCGGACAGCCGCGCTGGACGTCGCCGGACTTCCAGGCGCCAGGGGTTCGCGATGAGCTCAAGTACACGCGCCGGCACGAGTTGCACCAGAACGCGGCGACGGAGACCTACACGTTCCGCAATCGTCTGGACGAGACGGCGCTGCCGATGCGGCGCTGGCAATTCGCTTACCCGGCAAATCATCTCGGCGGCGCCGGCGTTCATTGGTCTGGCGCGTACTATCGCTGGGACCCGGTCGAGTTCAAGCTGCGCAGCCACTACACGCAGCGCTACGGCGCGCGCATCTTCGAAGACGGCATCACTGCGCAGGACTGGCCACTCACCTACGACGAGCTCGAGCCCTACTATGATCGCTTCGACCGCCTGGTGGGCGCATCGGGCTTCGCAGGCAATTTGAAGGGCGCCGTCCAGCCAGGCGGAAATCCCTTCGAGCCATGGCGCTCGCGGCCGTATCCGAATCCACCGATGCGGGTTCCGTACGCACCCGCGCTGTTCGGCGAGGCGGCGACGAAGCTGGGATACCACCCGTACATCCAGCCTTCCGCCCTTTCCACGCGACCCTACGTGAACAGCGAAGGGCTGCACATGAACGAGTGCGTCTACTGCGGCTTCTGCTCGAACTTCGGCTGCGAGCAATTTGCCAAGGCCTCGCCACAGGTTTGCATCCTGCCCGTAGCGCTCAAGCTCCCCACGTTTGAGTTGCGCACCAGCGCACACGTGCTGCGCGTCGAGCTCGACAAGGAACGCAAGCACGCCCGTGGCGTGACCTACGTGGACGCGGCCGGTGTGGAGACGTTCCAGCCGACGCAGATCGTGATACTTTGCGCGTTCGCGATCAACAATACGCGGCTGCTGCTGCTCTCTGGCATCGGCCGGCCATACGACCCGGTCACAGGTGAAGGCGTCGTGGGGCGCAACTATACGCACCAGACGTCATCGGGCGTGAGCCTCTTCTTCGAGGAATCCGTCGACATCAACCCGTTCATGGCCGCGGGCGCGGTTGCCATCACCATGGACGATTTCTGCTCGGACAATTTCGACCACGGGCCGCACGGCTTCGTGGGCGGAGGCTACATCCAGATCCAGGTGGTCTCCGGCGCGCCGATCGGCAACCGTCCGACGCCCCCGGGCACGCCAGCCTGGGGCAGCCCGTGGAAGAAGGCGGTCAAGCGCTACTATAACCACTCGATTCCAATCACCATCACTGGCTCGGCGCTGCCGGTGCGCGGCGGCTACTTGAGTCTCGATCCGACCTACAACGATGCATGGGGTCAGCCGCTGCTTCGCATCACCTACGACTTCCCGGACAACGACATCAGGCTCTCAGCCTTCCTCACGGAAAAAGGCACCGAGATTGGGCGAGCGATGCGCGGTGTCACCCTTGCGCAAGGGAGTCCGCGCACGAAGCCCTACGGCGTGAACGCATACCAGTCGTCGCACATCAATGGCGGCGCGGCGATGGGAGCCAACCCGGCGACGAGCGTCGCGAATCGCCACGGCCAATGCTGGGACGTGCCGAACGTCTTCGTCACCGGGGCGGCGCTCTTTCCGCAGAACTCGTGCTACAACCCGACCGGCACGATCGGCGCGCTTGCCTACTGGACGGCCGATGCGATCCGGCGCGATTATCTGAAGGCGCCGGGAGAGCTTATCGCATCATGAAGCGCGCAATCGCAGTGGCATTGTTGGGCGTCACCTCGGCGCTCGCGCAATCTCCGGACTTCGCGGGCAAGCCTCCCGCTTGGCAGGCCGCGCTCGCAGCATCGAAGGACACGTCCGCGAGCGCGGAGATCACGACCAAGGGTAAGGGCGCCGCGCTTGCCTGTGCCGGTTGTCACGGCGCGGACGGCGTACCCGCCGTCGGAACACCGTTTCCCCGACTCGCCGGCCTGCCAGTCGAGTACGTTGCTAAGCAGCTCTTCGATTATCGCGACGGCTCGCGGGCGAATCCCATTATGGCCCCCATTGCCAAAGCCCTTACCGACGCGGACATCGCCTCGCTCGCCTGGTACTACGCCTCGCTGCAAGTGCCAGGCGGAAAGCCTACAGCAGCAGGCTCGCAACGAGCCTGGCAGCTCGCGCGATACGGGGACAACGCACTCGCGCTCCCGGCATGCGTCGACTGTCACGGCGGCGACATCACCGGCGGCGGCCCGATCCTGCCGGGGCTCGCGCAACCCGCCGCGTACACCGCAGCTCAACTCGACGCATTTCGCACGGGCGAACGCAAGAACGATGGCGACGGGATCATGCAATCCATGGCGAAGCGCTTGTCCGACGCCGATATCAAGGCTCTCAGCGAGTACTACGGAACGATGCGCTAGAGCGCAACCCGCTGTCTACGTCGCGAGGAGCGCGAGGTCCTTCGCGCGCGCGATGGCCTGCGCGCGACGCTCGACGGCGAGCTTGCCGTAGACGTGATCCAGGTGCGTCTTCACGGTCTCCGGCGAGATGCCCAAGGTCCGTGCGATCTGCTTGTTCGACTGACCTTGGGCCACCAGCTCTAGGATCCCTCGCTCGCGCGCGGTCAGGGCGGCGCCGCCGCTCGCTGTCGGAATACGAGGGCGCAAGTCGAGCGGAGTGGCGCGCGGTGGCAGCGGTGGGGTGAAGACCACATGCCAAGGCGCCGGGTCCCCGAGCCGGGTGAGCTTGACGAAGCCGTCACCGCTTTTCGAAGCAACGAGCGACGGTGAACGATAGAAGAAGCGCCACAGGGACAAGCCCGCGGAGAGCTGCCGGTCATCGATGTCCAAGGCCGCACGCGCATGGCGATCGGCTCCTACAACGCGTTCGTCGTTTTCGACCGCGAGCAAGACCGGCTGTGGGCGCCTCGGCGCGATGGCGGAAAGAATCCAGGCACGGCGATGGACGTGCCGGAAGAGGCGCTCTTCGATGGAGCGCGCCGCCTCGACGGTCAGCGCGAAAGCGAGCGCGCGGGAGCGCTCGGAGAGCTCCGGCTCGTAAGAGCTCACGTCGACTACTGCGACAAGGTTCTGATTCGGGTCGAACACCGGCGCGCCACAACAGCTGAGCGGCGCGTGCCGCGCCCGGAAGTGGTGGCTGCAATGAACCGTGACTGGCGCCTTTTCAGCGATACACGTGCCGATGCCGTTGGTGCCCTCGACGCTTTCCGCCCAGACGCCGCCTTGCCAGATGCCCCAGTGCTTGAACTGCCGGATCCTCGCAGGATCGCCACGCACGTCGACGACCACGCCGTCGGCAGTGGTGAAGAGGAGCGCGTATCCGACCTTGCCGACGGCGGTAAAGAGTCGGTCGTTTTCGTCGGCTGCGATACCGATCAGCTCGTCCACCGGCGCGCGGCTCACGCTCAGCTCCTGCGCGGTCTGGATCCACGGCGCCTGCCGGCTGCCCTGCGCGATGTGGTAGCGCTCAGCGCTCCGTTGCCAAGAGGCGCGCACCGGCTGAAGGTCGGGCAAGTCACCCGGCGGCCGGCTCGCGTGGCGCAGCGCCGAGAACCCCCGCGAGGAGGTGCCGGCGCTCGCGACTATCGCGCCGAGCGGCTGATTCAATTCTTGCGCGATCGAGGCACCGAGCATTCCCAAAGTCGTCGCGCGGTTGACGCGCGCCAGCGCCTCCTGCGTCGGGGTCTCGCCGACCGTGCGGCGCTGCCGTATCTCGTGGAGGAACTGATCGGGAGGAACGAAAAACGGGTTTTCCTGCATCGCGCCGCCGATGATCACAACCGGGTGCGTACGCATGATTTCCAATAGCAGGCTGGCGGGAAATTTCGATACGTCGTAACTGCAGATTGCAAGATGGTCGTATTTGGGAAGGACATAGTTGAGGCGCGCCTCATATTCGAGGAGGTCCTCGACGCCGGGTTTGTCGAGCAGCGCCCATTCCATGTGCCCAAGGATTCTCGTGAGCGGGTAGCCCGTGGCGACGCTCGCCTTGATTGCCTCTTCGATTAGAAGCAGCATCGCGTCCTGGTCGAAGCGCTCTTCGCGCAGATAAGCATCCTTCCACGGCAGCACTTCCAGTTGGCCGGAGCGCAGACCCTGCTGCACATTGATACCCGCGCCGGCGAGCCGCTTAAGATGGTCTTCGCGAAGCTCGGGATCCACGACGTGAAACGCCTTTTGCCCCTGATCGAAGCCGTCCTTGAAGAACGAGCGAAGCACCCGGTGCTCCTCCTCGGTGCTGTTGAAGAAAGCGCAGACGTGGCAACGCCGGCCGAGCGTACCTCCGGCCCAATGCAACGAGCTGTCGTTGCCTGTCATGGATACCCCCTAAAACCGAAAGTTAGCGGCCGCTCTTGCGGAATTTCGGTTCGCGCACCCGCGCCCGCCCACCGTGCGCCAGCCGGCGACCATCGCTACCGAGACTCAGCGAATTTTTCCGTCGGCAGGCCTCGGGAGGCTGCCGATCGGCTTATATGGTGCGGGTCATGGGCGCGTGGCCCGAGCGCGTTTAGTTTGCTCCTCGTCCGAGCCGTTGTCACGGCCCCGTGACGCCATCAAGACCTCTTACTGCTAGTGCCTTGGACTGATAGCGATTCCTCTATCGAGATAATTGCTTGCCGATCTCCCAATGGGCGCTGCCAGGTATGATTCCCTCTCCACACCAAGAGTTCGTTCGTTAACATCCGTGAATGTCCGAGGCTTCTCTGTTTTGTCTATGAAAAGCTGGCAGGCCATGTGCAGAAACATCCAGGGACGTTGACTGGATGCGGGGGCATTTTGCTGAGGACCCAATACTAGCGCTCAGGATGCAGGACGGCTTAAGACCTGATGAACGCCAAGAGATCGGCATTGATCGTCTCGGCTTCCGTGGTAGGCATGCCGTGCGGGAAGCCCTTGTACGTTTTTAACGTGCCATTCTTCAGCAATTTAGCGCTCAGCGGCCCAGAATCGGCGTAGGGTACGATCTGATCATCGTCGCCGTGCATCACCAATGTCGGGACCGAGATCTTCCTTAGGTCTGGAGTGAAATCCGTCTGCGAAAAGGCCACGATTCCATCGTAGTGCGCCTTGGCGCCTCCTTCCATGCCCTGGCGCCACCAGTTCTGAATGACCCCTTCAGACGTTTTGGCGCCTGGTCGGTTATAACCGTAGAACGGACCCGCAGGTAAGTCACGATAAAACTGCGACCGGTTGTTGGCGACCTGCGCCTGAAGTCCGTCGAAGACCTCCTTGGGAAGACCTCCCGGATTCGTTGCCGTCTTCACCATAAGCGGTGGCACGGCGCTGATAAGCGCAGCCTTGGCGACGCGACTCTCGCCGTTACGCGCCAGATAACGCACGACCTCGCCACCCCCGGTTGAGTGGCCAACATGGATGGCGTTCTTCAGTTCGAGATGCGCCGTGACCGCCGCCAGATCATCGGCGTAATGATCCATGTCGTGGCCGTCGGCCGTCTGCGTCGAGCGCCCGTGACCGCGGCGGTCATGTGCGATGACGCGAAAGCCTTGGTTCAGGAAGAACATCATCTGGGCGTCCCAATCGTCCGCGCTCAGCGGCCAGCCATGCGAGAAAACTATTGGCTGTCCACTTCCCCAATCCTTGTAGAAGATGTAAATGCCGTCTTTGGTCTTGACCTTGTTCATCGGTGAGTCTCCATCGTTGTGGTCACTGGGGACCAAAGTTTTCGTTTCGGACTTGGTCGTCGCAAACGCCGTGAGGGGCATCACGGCGATCGAACCAACGGCAGCCGCTTTCAACAACTCTCGACGCGTTGCCATCAGCCCCGTTGGCGGATGCGAATTTTCGGTCGCTTTCTTCCTCTCGCAATGCAAGTCGCGGTCCATCCTGATTGCGCTGCTGACAAGACGCTGTTCCGTACTCTTGATGGCAAGTGGACGGCGCGCGTTCAGCCTCGAAGCTGACTATGAAAGTACGCAACCGTTCTCGATGGTCGCGGCTCAGTGCGGCTATCGTGCCATCGACAAGCCCAGAATCAGTCAGAGGTTTGGCGCTGCAACGTACCGCGCAAAGGGAAGCTGTCCTCCGGGATGACGCTATCAGACCCGTCCCACGGCGTTTCTACGGTGCTGTCTCTAGGAAGCTCTTACATGCCTTTACACCACGTCGCCCGGTATCAGCGTCTACGACATGCAGCTCGTTGGTAGGAAAACCGTAACCCCCGTTTGAGACCTTGACCTCCTGCCAGACGTAGTAAGACTTGCCCGCTTCCGCAACTATACGGACGGTGGAATGACTCGGGGATTCTGAGCTGACGTCGTAAGTCCCTGGATTGACTTTCCAATGACCACAGGTGGTACGTTTAGTAACTTCCACGTCTTTGCCGTTTACGGAAAGCGTCGTCGTCACGGCAACTTTGATATTCGGGTCGCGATAGAGGTAAACATCCACCTTGTCTTGCGCGACGGTGGACGACTTACCGCCTGCATCCGTTTCGGAAGTCGCGGACAGTGTCAACGTTGCGTAGCCAGTAATAAAGCACGCCAGCGCGACACTTGCACAGCTTAAGTAAGGTCTGTTCTGATACGACATAGCAAGGCTCCTGTCATTGAATTGAAATTACTTGTTCACCAACGGCGTCCCAGGAAGAGCGGTCGCTAGGACGGCGACGGTTCGCGTGCCTACAAACTCGGTTTCGAGCTGGTGAGCCCCTGCTGGTTGGCATAATATCCCGCCAAATCCCGGATTTCCTTCTCGGTGAGAGGCTTGGCCATTGCGCTCATCACCGCGTTGTTCCGCGTACCGTTGCGATATTGGGTCAGTGCCTGCACCAGATAGTCGTACTGCTGCCCGGCAAGGCGCGGCGTCTCCGGCGTGACCGGTTTGTTGCCTTCCGGTCCGTGGCAGGCAGCGCAAGCCGTTTCAGCTTTTTTCTTGCCGCCGTCATCGTCCGCCCGTGCCGGCATGTTCGAGGCGACCGCCGCACAAAGCACGACGGCGAGAACGCGAGCGGATGCCAGGGGCAGTCGCCTCGATAGGGAGCTTCTCCGGATCATCACTTTTTCCCCTCGCGGCCATAATAGGCGGCCAGATCGGCCATATCCTGGTCGCTCAAGGTCGCCGCGATACCCTGCATCGTAGGGTGCTTGCGGGCGCCTGTCTTGTAATCCTGCAGGGCCTTAACGAGGTAGGCTTCCTGCTGGCCGCCTATCTTGGGGACAGGGTACACCTCGGGATAGGCCGTGCGATAGTCGGCGATACCGTGGCATCCCTCGCACATCGAGGCTCGAGCTTGGCCGTGCGCGGGGTCGCCTTCGCCCCAGGAGGGTGCAGGCAAGAGCAATGCCGCTGCAGCACTGAGCGCAACGAGGGCGATTCGTTTCGAGGTGGGCTTGGGGTACATCCTTGTAACTCGCTAAAAGAATCGACGCTTCAAAGCCAATACACCAGCACGAACATCAGCAGCCAGACCACGTCCACAAATTGCCAGTACCAGGTGGCGGCCTGGAACGCGAACTGATCCTGCGGCGAGAAGTCGCCACGCAGGCTGCGGGCGAAGATCACGGTCAAGATCGTGGCCCCGATGGCGACGTGCAAGCCGTGGAATCCTGTGAGCATGAAGAACGTGGCACCGTAGGCACCGCTCCCGAGCTGGAGGTGCAGCGCGGTCCAGGCGTGATAGTGCTCGGAAAGCTGCAGGTACAGGAACACGATGCCCAGACCAATGGTCAGCAACAGTCCCAGCTTGAGCTGGCCACGTGCGCCTTTCTGCAGTCCCCAGTGCGCCCAAAGCAGCGTCGCCGCCGACGTGAGCAGCAGTATCGTATTGATCAAGGGGATGCCCGAGGCGTGCTCGGGTTGAAACGTGGCTTCGATGCCAGGCCCGCTTGTCGGCCAGGTTCCCTTAAAGCCCGGCCAGAGTTGCGCCGTTTCGCCCGATGCCAGATCCGGCACTGCGTGCCAGCGCATGTAGAACAGCGCGCCGAAGAACGCCGCGAAAAACATCGTTTCCGAGAAAATGAACCAGCCCATGGCCCAGCGATAGGAGTGGTCTACCTGGTCGTTGTACAACCCGGCCTCGCTCTCCCGGATCACGCTGCCAAACCAACCAAAAAGCGTGTAGGCGAGCAAGGCCGCGCCCGCCAGCAAAATGTAGGGCCCGAACACGCCGCGGTTGATCCAGGTTGCCGCGCCCGATGTGGTGAGAAGCAGCGCGCACGCACCGGTGATCGGCCAGCTTGACGGTTGCGGCACGTAGTAACGCTTAACGGCGCCCTGGGGTGCGCTCATACGTGGCTCCTGGTCGGCGGTCTTACGTCGGATGATGGGGCACGCGCGGTGCGGTTTCCCTCGACTTCGAAGAAGGTGTACGAGAGCGTGATTGTGGTGACATCGCGCGGCAGCTTCGGATCGACCACGAACACCACGGGCATGCGCCGCGTCTCGTGCGGGCCGAACGACTGCGTGCTAAAGCAGAAGCACTCGAGTTTTTTGAAATACTCGCCGGCGAGCGGCGGTCCATAGCTCGGAACCGCCTGTCCCGTCATCGGCCGATCGGTCGTATTCTCGACTTCGTAGACGAGGCTCATCAGCTCGCCGGGGTGGACATTGACGATCGGTGTTTCGGGCTGAAAGCGCCACGGCAGCCTGTTGACATTCGCGTCAAGCTCGAGGCGCACGGTTCGGCTGGCGTCGACCTGCGTATTGCCGATCTCGTCCGCCCGATCGATATCGCGCAGCCCGGTCGCGCTGCAGAGGCGCTCATAAAACGGCACCAGCAGGTAGCCGAAGGCGAACATGACGGCGGTGACCAAGGCGAATTTCAGTAGCAGCGTCCGATTGGCCTGGTCCGGTTGTCGTTGAATAGGTGCAGTCTTCATGCCTGGTCCCTGCCGGTCATCGCTGCCCAAACGAAACCGATCAGGGCAAAACCAAGCGCGCCGATTGCGATCAGCGGTGACTCGACGCGTTGGGCGACGATGATCGCGCCAAAGAAGACCAGCGCGACCGAAGCCAGCACCCATGCAGTGCGTACGCGCGCGCTGCGCTGCGTTGACAGGGTCGGGCTCGCGGGCGACATGGACGGTGCGATACGTGATGGGGTTTCAGGTTGCATGGGGCTATGCGATGACCGGTGGCGTTTCGAAACTATGGTGTGGCGGAGGTGACGGCAGCGTCCATTCGAGTCCCTTGGCACCGTCCCAGACTCTTGCCGGGACCGCCGGGCCGCCGCGAACGCACTTGATGACGGTGTACAGGAACAGCAGCTGGCTCAAACCAAAGCCGAACGCCCCGATGCTGGCGATCATGTTCAAATCCGCGAATTGCAGCGGATAGTCAGGAATGCGGCGCGGCATTCCTGCGAGCCCGAGGAAGTGCATCGGGAAGAACGTGATGTTGAAGAAGATCATCGAAAGCCAGAAGTGCCAGCGCCCGAGCGTCTCGTCGTACATGTGGCCGGTCCATTTCGGCAGCCAGTAGTACGTCCCCGCAAAGAGTGCGAACAGCGAAGCCGCCACCATCGTGTAGTGAAAATGCGCCACGATGTAGTAGGTTTGGTGCAACTGGATGTCGACGGACGCAAGGGCCATAATGACCCCGGTGCACCCGCCAACGACGAAGACGAAGATGAAGCCAATGGCGAACAACATTGGCGTCTCGAAAGTAAGCGAGCCCTCCCACATCGTCGCGATCCAGTTGAACACTTTGACGCCGGTCGGCACTGCGATAAGCAACGACGCGTACATGAACCACAGTTGCCCCGCGACTGGCATCCCGACCGTAAACATATGGTGCGCCCACACGGCACACGATAGGATCCCGATCGCGCATGTCGCGAGCACCATGGAGCGATAGCCGAACAGAGGCTTGCGGGCGAAGGTCGGAATGACCTGCGAGATGATGCCGAACGAGGGCAGGATGAGGATGTAGACCTCGGGGTGGCCGAAGAACCAGAAGATGTGCTGGTACAGCGCCGGGTCCCCGCCGCCGGCGGCATTGAAGAAATGCGTTTCGAAGTGGCGGTCGGTCAACAGCATCGTCACCGCGCCCGCCAGCACCGGCATGACGAGGATAATCAAATAGGCGGTGACGAGCCAGGTCCACGCGAACATGGGCATTTTCATCAGTGTCATACCCGGTGCGCGCATGTTGAGGATCGTCGTCACGATGTTGATGGACCCCATAATCGACGATACTCCGAGGAGATGGATGGCGAAGATGGCCATGTCCATGCCCGGGCCCATCTGCACCGACAGCGGCGGGTAGGAAGTCCATCCTGCACCGCTGGCCCCGCCGGGCGCGAACAGGGAGCCAACCAGTAGAATCGCGGCGGGTGGCAGCAGCCAGAAGCTGAAATTGTTCATGCGCGGAAACGCCATGTCGGGCGCGCCGATGATCAACGGGAGCTGCCAGTTCGCAAAGCCCACGAACGCAGGCATGAATGCTCCGAAGACCATGATCAGACCGTGCAGCGTGGTAAGTTCGTTGAAGAACTCGGGCTGCATGAGCTGCAGCCCAGGTTGGAACAGCTCGGCGCGTA
This sequence comes from Casimicrobiaceae bacterium, assembly GCA_035939595.1. Classification (GTDB taxonomy): domain Bacteria; phylum Pseudomonadota; class Gammaproteobacteria; order Burkholderiales; family Casimicrobiaceae; genus PALSA-1003. Next base: position 12,383 of record DASZFQ010000027.1, on the reverse strand, counting down.
TGCCCATCGCCATGAGGCCACCGACGAGAAACATGGCAAAGCTGAAGCACAGGTACAGTGTGCCGATGTCCTTGTGATTCGTCGCCATGAGCCAGCGACGGACGCCCGTGGGCTGATCAAGGTGCGCGGCCAAGCCGACGGTTGTGAGCGGCGTTTGCAAGTTGTTCTCCTGGCTTCGCGGTTTCGGCTGCGTCGAGCGCGGCGTCAGTGGCGCGCCGTGGCGATATCCTTCGGCTGCACGAGGTCGCCGGTCACGTTACTGAAGGCATTGCGTTCATAGGTAATCACGGCGGCGAGCTCGAGGTCGGAGAGCTGGCCCTTCCAAGCCGCCATGGCCGGGTTTTTCTTGCTGCCGTTCATGACGATGTCGACGTGGCCCGCGATCGGTCCGGTTGTAATGGCGCCGTGGGCGAGCGCCGGAAATGCGCCGGGCAATCCCTGCCCGTTGGCCTGATGGCAGGCGGCGCACGTGCGGACGTAGACCTTCTCGCCCTCGGTTTTCAACTCGTCCAGGGAGTAAGTCTTGCTTGCGGCCGAGCTGGCGGCCGCGGTTGCCGCCTGGTTCTTCGCCTGCTGTGCGGCCAGCCAGGTCTGATACTTTTCCTGCGGCAGCGCCTCGACGACTACCGGCATGAAGCCGTGGTCCTTGCCGCACAGCTCCGTGCACTGGCCGCGGTACACGCCAGGCGTGTCAACCTCGAACCAGGAGTCGCGCACGAACCCTGGTATCGCATCCTGCTTCACCGCGAATGCGGGCACCCACCAGGAATGATTCACGTCGTTGGCCGTGAGCAGGATGCGCACCTTCTTGCCCACCGGAACGACCAGCGGGTTGTCCACCTCGAGCAGGTAGTTTTCTCCCTTCGGCGCCTTGTTCTCGATCTGGTCGCGCGGCGTCGCCAGGTCACTGTAGAACGACACACCCTGGCCGATATAGTCGTAGTGCCACTTCCACTGGTAACCGGTGATCTTGATCGTGATGTCCGGGCTCGACGTGTCCTTCATCGCGATCACGGCCCGGGTGGCCGGGAAGGCCATGCCCACAACGATAAGACAGGGAATAAGCGTCCATAGGATCTGCACTGGTACGTTGTCATCAAACTGCTTGGCTTGGTGGCCCAGCGATCGGCGATGCCGCACGATGGCGTAGAACATGAATCCGAACACCACGACCGCAACCAGGATGCATATCCCCAGTGCGATGCTGTGCGAGTCATAAACCACGCGCGCGACGGGGGTCTGCGGCGCCTGCAGCCCAAACTTTGACTCGCCGTTGGCGATGGCCGCAGCCGGCAGCGCCAGCAGTGCGATGGTTGCTGCGAGCGCGCGTTCACTGTTCATTGTCAGTTTTCTACCCTGCCTGTTTGATTGCGCCGACAGCGCCACGCATTGCGCCCCTGGTTCCGGTCAAGGCCGCTGATTTGAGGTCATACCTCGCCAATTCCAGTTCGAAGCTACGGCAGCGGCGCTGTTGTGTCTTTCAAATTGCTGGCCGTCCGTTGCAGCCGATTGCGGCACGCGCTTGGCACGCGCCCGGCGCCGGCGCGCTGACAGGTCAGCTTCGGTCGCGGTTCGCATCGGGTTTCCATTGCACACCGGCGAAACGCTCGCGCCCTAGTGCAGGGTTTCCAGGCATGCCGCCCTGGACACCCACTGCCAGGGCGAAGGTACCGAGCCTGAGGGGGCGTCGTCTTACAAATTGCTGTGCGTCCGCAAACGCCCATTAAGCATAGGAGTCTGCAAGCGCTCGTCGTATAGATCCGCAATCGGCCAACCCGTGGCCTCAGGCGTTCTGCAATCCGGCGCGGCAGCGCGACTGGACGCGATGGCACGGGTTCGAACCGTGCGCTAACACGTCGCGCTGAACTGGCTACTCCAAGGCGCTACGCGTACCGGGAACCGGCACACGCCCGCCTCGCATCGTGTGACGCCTGCAACTTTGATCAACGCGCCTGCAGCTTTATTGAAGACGTCACGCGCTTCAGTTCGTAGGCTGCGCTACGCAAGCTGGCGCCGTTCAGGAGGCGTCGCAATCGCGCATCCAACCACGACGGAGATTTGTCGATGCTGCTTAGGGTGGTTAAATCGCTTTTGAACGTGGTCGCCGGAGCTGGAACGCGCTGGGGCGGCGGACTCCACCGCATGTGTAGCTCGGCGCGGCGCAACGCGTGGCTTTTCGTGGTGGGTGCGTTCTTCCTTGGTGCAGGCGGATTCGCGCCGGCGTGGGCCGCGGAAGGTCCGGCCATGGTCGACGCCGAACGGATGAAAAACGCCGACAAAGATGCTGCCAATTGGCCAAGCTATGGCCGCACGTACAGCGAGCAGCGCTTCAGTCCGCTGACCAAGATCAACGCCGACAATGCCAAGCAGCTGGGTCTCGCCTGGTTCGCCGACCTCGATACCAATCGCGGACAGGAAGCAACGCCACTGGTCATCGACGGCGTGTTGTACGTGTCGACCGCGTGGAGCATGGTCAAGGCATACGACGCCGGGACCGGCAAGCTCCTCTGGTCATACGATCCGAAAGTCCCCGGGGAATATGGCGTCAAGGGTTGCTGCGACGTCGTGAGTCGCGGTATCGCGGCCTGGAATGGCAAGATCTACGTCGGCACGTTCGACGGCCGGCTCGTCGCGCTCGACGCGCGGACGGGCAATCCCGTCTGGAGCGTCGTGACAGGCGATCAGCGTCAAGCATTTACCATTACGCAGGCGCCGCGCATCATGAAGGGCCATGTCGTCATCGGCATGAGCGGCGGCGAGTACGGCATACGCGGCTACATCTCGGCCTACAACGCGGAAACCGGCAAGCTGGACTGGCGCTTCTACACGGTGCCGGGCGAACCGTCCAAGCCGTTCGAGAACAAGGCGATGGCGATGGCCGCGAAGACGTGGCACGGCGAATGGTGGAAACTTGGCGGAGGGGGCACGGTATGGGACGCCATCTCCTACGACCCCGAGCTCAACTTGGTGTACTTTGGTGTTGGCAACGGGATCGAATGGGCGCGCAGCTACCGCAGCGCGAACAAGGGTGACAACCTGTTTCTGTCCTCGATCGTCGCGCTCAACGCCGATACCGGCGCTTACGTCTGGCACTTCCAGGTAGTCCCCGGAGAGGAGTGGGATTACGACGCGGTCGGGCAACTGACCCTTGCCGATCTCGTGATCGATGGAAGGCAGCGCAAAGTCATCATGCAGGCCAACAAGAACGGCTTCTTCTACGTGCTGGACCGGAAGACCGGCAAACTGATTTCCGCCAAGGCCTATGTGCCGGTCAACTGGGCGAGCGGCATCGATCAGAAAACAGGCAGACCGATCGAGCATGCGGACATCCGCTACAGCAGCACTGGCAAGACGATCGTGATGATGCCGGGACCGGACGGAGCGCACACCTGGCACGCCATGGCGTACAACCCGAACACCGGGCTGGTGTACATCCCGACCCAAGAGATCCCGAAGCGATTCACGCCGATCAAGGATTTCAAGACGTCGCCAATCGGCTGGAACCTGGCCGTCGACGTCGCCGGTACGCCTGAACCGAAGAAGGGCTATCTTCTGGCCTGGGATCCGGTACGGCAGAAGGAGGTGTGGCGCGCGAATTACATCGGGCCGTGGAACGGCGGCGTGCTAACAACCGCCGGAAATCTCGTCATCGAGGGCAACGCCGCCGGCGATTTCATTGCCTACCGGGCCGACAGCGGTGAAAGATTGTGGTCGTATTCCCTCCAGTCCGCGGTGATGGCTGCCCCGGTGTCGTATGAAGTCAACGGCGAACAGTACATCGCCGTATTGTCCGGCTTTGGCTCCGCCTTCTCGCTGCAGGCGGGCAAGGCCGCCGCCCAGTCCGGCAACCTGCACAACATCAGCCGCGTTCTGGCATTCAAGCTGGGCGGTACGGCGACGCTTCCGCCGCTGCCGCCCGAGCAAAAACTCGTCCTCAATCCGCCGCCCGCGACTGCCGATGCGGCAACGGTCGCCGCCGGCGGGCAGCTATTCGGACGGTACTGCAGCGCCTGCCATGGCGAAAATGCGGTGGGTGGCGGAGTGGTCCCCGATCTGCGTGCCTCCAGTTTCCTTGGCAATGACTTCTTCTACGAGATCGTGCTCAATGGTGCGATGAAGGATGCCGGCATGGCGCCATTTAAGGCGGTGCTCGACAAGGACGACGCCACCGCGATCCGCGCGTACATCATCCAGCGGGCCAACGAGGACAAGGCCGCCGTCAACAGTGACAGCGCCAAATAGCCAGGAGCGCCGAGCCGCCATTGTCGCTGCCCCTTTCGGCTTGCCGCGTTGATCTTACGGAGCGCAATTGACCACGCCTACCACCACCTCCCGACCGGCGCCCCTCACCCCTGGACGACTGCTCCGGCTGGGCAAGCCACGCGTCGTCGCGCTAATCGTATTCACCGCCGTGATCGGCATGTTTCTCGCCACGCCGGGATTGCCGCCGCCCGGAGCCTTGCTGTTCGGAACGATCGGGATCGCACTGGTCGCTAGTTCGGCCGCCGCTCTCAACTGCCTTATCGAGCAGAAGCTCGACGCCGTGATGGCACGCACCCGACGGCGTCCGCTGCCCGTCGGGGATGTAACCCCGCAGCAGGCTATCGTCTTCATCGCGGTCGTTGGGGGCACCGGGTTGGTCGTGCTGCACAGCCTGGCCAATCCTCTGACGATGTGGCTCACGCTGGCCACATTTCTCGGCTACGCCGTCATCTATACGATTCTGCTCAAACCACGCACGCCACAGAACATTGTCATTGGCGGAGCATCGGGAGCGATGCCCCCAGTGCTCGGCTGGTGTGCCGTGACCGGGGAGATATCGTCTGATGCGTTGCTGCTGTTTCTCATTATCTTCGCCTGGACGCCGCCCCACTTCTGGGCACTGGCACTGTATCGGAAACAGGATTACGCACGCGCCGGCGTACCCATGCTGCCGGTCACGCATGGCGACCGCTTCACCAGGCTGCACGTGCTTCTGTATACCGTGATCCTGTCGGCGATCTGCTTGATGCCCTTCGCCACCGGCATGAGCGGGATAATCTATTTGCTGGCCGCGCTCGTGCTTAACGGCATTTTTCTTACCTATGCGGTCAGGATTTATGTCGATTACAGCGACCGCGTGGCCCGCCGCGCGTTTCGCTATTCGATCCTGTATCTGTCCTGCCTCTTTGCCGCGCTGCTGGTCGACCACTACTGGCGTTTCAGCTGATATGCCCCCGCGGACACAGGAACCGGACGTAGCGCGCCCGCGTCGGCGCGCTGCAACGCCAGGCGCGTTCTGGATTGGAATTCTCATCGGCACGGCAATCGCCGGGGTGTTGCTGGCGATCGCCTGAGCGGTACGCTGAAACGGCATCCCCTGACGGCTCGCCGCCGCCCTCACCGTACACCCACCCTGCCGCGGCCCTGCCGGGCGACGAATCGCCGCCGGCCCAGCTTTGTGAAAGCGCTCCAGCCTTATGCAAGACCGGCCGCATCCCCCCCCGTAGGATGACTCCCTGTTAGTCAGGTGCCGCGGGAGCGGTTGCGCTGATTCCCGGTAGGTCGACAACTGTGGAGGCTGATGATGAATGCGACACGCTGGATCCGTAGAGCGAATGCTGTGGTCGGTGGTTTCGCGCTGGCATCCCTGCTGTCGACGCCTGCGGTTGGGGCGGCCTTGACCGATGCCGCCGCGACCCAGCTCCTGGCGAAGTACAACTGCCAGGCTTGCCACACCGTGGACAAGAAGCTGGTCGGACCCGCATACAAGGAAGTCGCTGCGAAATACGCGGGCGACGCGGCGGCGCCGGCCAAACTCGAGCAAAAGATCAAAAACGGCGGCAGCGGCGTGTGGGGCGCAATCCCCATGCCGCCCAACAACGTTCCCGACGCCGATCTGAAGATGCTGGTGGAATGGATTCTTGCGCGCAAGTAGGCGCGCGAGCTTCTCCATGCCCTGGCTGCACAGACCGGCGCGGCACGGCTTGTGTCGTGCTGACTTGATCGTTGCGCTGCTTGGCGCCGTCAGCGGAGCAGCACGCGCCGCTTCCCTTGCCTACGAGGATGCCCGCACGCTGTTGCGGAGCGTCTCCGATTTGCAACAATCGGTTGAGGCCGGAGTCAGCGCGCGCAATTACGAGGCACGAAGCGCGGATTCGCTCGGGCTGCCGGAGGTATTGTGAACGCCACGCCGATCGAGCTTATAAAAACCGGCAGCGTCCAGGTACCTCCTCTGGGCACCGTTGATTTCACTGACAACTTTTTCGGTACGAATTTGAAGAGTGCCAGGATTAGTCATAGGTCGCGGCTCATCACCCACGAGTGCGGTGTGAATTAGGCAGCCAGAACGGCAGACTCGACAATCGATCAACTGGAACGAGCAAGTACGGCCACATGATGAAGGTTCCGACGCGCCCGCGAGGCACGCTGCTTGATCGTGCGACGGCTGTGGCCGTACTGACGCTCTTAAGCGGATGCAGTTCCGCTCCGTCTCGAAACATCCTCGGCTCGTACTTCCCGTCATGGATGATCTGTGCGCTGATCGGCATGGCCGCGACGGTGGCTCTTCGCGCTGTCCTGGCAAAAACTGGCATCGACGAGGAGCTGCCGATGCCGATCGTCGTTTACCTTGCCTTCGCGACGGCCTTCTCTCTGGCGATCTGGCTGCTATGGCTCGCCTAGGCGGACGGTTGCGATGACGGGTCGTACCTGGCTGGGCCGACTGATCGCGGCGCTCGCGGTGGCGGCTGCGCTCGGCCTGGGCATCTGGACGTTGGTTGTGCTCGACCGGCGTCCACGCACGCACGACGCCTATCTCTTCGCGTACAGCGCCGGTATCGCGCCGGACGTCAGCGGACGCATCGTCGCGCTGCACATCACCAACAACCAGCGAGTGAGGCAGGGGCAGCCGCTGGTGAACATCGATCCGGAGCCGTTCGAGCTGCAGGTGCGCCAGGCTCGCGCCCAGGTGGCGGCGCTGAAGGCGCAGATCAATTTGACCGGGCGGCAAGTCGCATCGCAAATGTCCGGGGCTGACGCGGCCGCGACGCAGATCAATCACGCGCGCGCGCAGCTCGAGCTGACGCAGGACACGCTGCAGCGCCTGGAGCCACTGCTCGGGAAGGGCTATGTGACCAAGCAGCAGATCGACGAGGCCAGCACCAACGCGCGCAACGCCGCCGTCGCCCTGACCACCACGACCCAGCAGGCCCGTCAGGCGCGGCTGGCCGTCGGCGACACCGAAAGCCTGATCGCGCAGCTCGAGGGCGCGGAGGCCAGCCTGGCGCTTGCGGAACGCAACTTGCGCCTGACGACGCTGCCGGCCCCGTACGATGGATTGGTGGTGGGGTTGCGAATCGCGGAAGGCGCCTACGCCGTAACCGGGCAGCCGCTGTTCACGCTCATCAAGAGCGATGAGTGGTACGCCATCGCCGATTTTCGCGAGACGGAAGTGCCACGTATCGGTGTTGGCGACCCCGCCACGGTGTGGGTGATGGGATCGGACGACCAGCCGATCCGCGGTCGCGTAGCAAGCCTGGGCGCAGGTGTGCAACCCGAGGATCAGGGCGGTCCTGGATTGCCCGTCGTGGGCCGTACGATCAACTGGGTTGTGGTGGCGCAACGGTTTCCCGTCTGGGTGCGGCTGGACGATCCGCCGCCGCAGTTGACGAGAATCGGAGCGACCGTCTCGGTTAGGGTGCAGCATGCCGGCAACTAACACAACGTCGCGCTGGGCTGACCTCGCCGCCTGGCTTCGCGACGAGCTAGCGCCGAGGCCGGGCAGAGGTGCAGCTGCCGCACGCGTCGCCGTCTGCTGCGCATTCACGGTGGTGGTCGCAATGGTCTTCGAGATCCCGCTGCCGGCCTATATAGCCTACATCGTGTTGCTCCTCAGTCGCGACGAATACATCGGCACGCTTATCAGCGCCGCGGGCGGCGCCATCGCTGCGACCGTGGGCGTCGTGCTTTCTCTGCTGTTCTTCATGGTCGACGCGTCGGAGCCGGCACTTCGAATCCCGCTGATGGCGGTCAGCACTTTCGTGGGCATGTTCCTGTCCCGCACCTCCGCGCTGGGACCGATCGCGTTCCTCGCCGGGTTCGTCCTCGTGTTGAGTCAGACGCTCATCGATGGCATCCCTTCGACCGAGGCGTTGACGCGGCTGGTGCTGTGGCTCTGGGTAGTGGTGATGTTTCCCGCGACGCTGACAACGTTGGTCGATCTCGTTTTCGGGAGAAATCCGGGCAGGCTCGCGCTGCAGACCGGCTTGCGTCTGCTCGATTCCGTGACGGCCACGCTGCTTGGACGCTCATCGGTCGATGCCGGCGACCGACAAGCCGAGGCGCTTGGGCTGGTCGAGTTGAGCCACCACGCGCAGATGGGTGACCGGCGTCTGCGCGGGCTCGCCGAGATCGATCGTCGATTGATCGAGACGCTGGTCGAATTGCTGACCATGCTTCGCGCGCTTCCGAACGATACGCCCCGAGAGCTGCACGAGTGGCTCGCCAATGTGAACAACGAATGCCGACTTGCTTTGGCATCGAAAGACGTACCGCTTCCTACGCCGCGTGCCGTGCCCGCCTCACTTCTGAGCGGACTCAACGCTGAGACCGTATCGGTCGTCACGGCCATCGCCGATGCGCTCAGCCGTCTCGGCGCCGACATCACTCGCCGGCGCACGGGCGCCGATGCGCCGAGTGCGCCCGCCAAATTGACTCTGCTGGTGGCCGACGCCTGGAGCAACCCGGAACACGCGCACTTCGCGCTCAAGACCACGATCGCCGTGATGGCGTCCTACTTCATCTACACGATGCTCGACTGGCCCGGCATACGGACGGCGGTGACCACCTGCTTCTTCGTCGCACTGGGCAGCGTCGGCGAAACCATGCACAAGCTGACGCTGCGGATCGGCGGCGCGCTCATCGGAGGCGCGGCGGCCATTCTCAGCATCGTCTACGTGCTGCCCCACATGACCGACATCGGTCAACTCGCGCTGCTGATCGCCGCCATGTCGGCTGTGAGCGCCTGGGTCGCCACCAGCAGCGAGCTCTTGTCGTATCTGGGTTTGCAGATGGCGTTCGCTTTCTTCCTCGGCGTCTTGAGCGATTACGGTCCGACGACGGAGCTCACGACGGCGCGCGACCGCATCGTCGGTATTCTTCTCGGCAATGTCCTGATCACGATCGTGTTCAGCGTGATGTGGCCGGTGAGCGCTCTCGACCGCGCGCGGCAGGTCCTGGCGCAGGCGCTTGGCTCGCTGGGCGAGCTGGTTCGCCACGCGACACAGCCGCTGGCCGACATCCGTCTGACGGCGGTGCAGAAGGTCGCCGAGGCCCGGCGGCTGGTTTCGATCGCGGCGTTCGAGACGCATCTGTTGCAGCGGGGAGACCGGCCCGAGACCTTCGAAGAGACCGCCGTACGGAGTCTGGACCGGCTTGCCGCGGCGGCGTTCGTGGTCGCAGCACAACCGAGCCAAACCGATCTCGGCGAGATGGCTCAAACGCAGGATGCAAGAGCGTCCACGTGGTTCTCCGACGCCGCGCGTCGCTTCGCCGCCGGAGAGCGACCGCCCCCGCCTGTTCATGAATCCGAGTTGGCCAATGCGCACCCGGGCCCTTTCGGCGCTGCGCCATCGCTCGTGCGCCCGGCCCTCGCCGCCAGGGCGTTCCTGCGCCGAGAAATGCAATATGCCGCTTCCATCCCGGCGTAGATCGGTTCCGCACAGGTGCGTTCGCGTGGCGCTTCTCGCGCTGCTTTCGCCCGTCGCCGCCTCGGCCTTCGATCCGGCAGACATCGCGCCGCCTACCCCGGAGAAGCCGTGGGTCATTCCGTCGCCAGCAGAAGCCGTGCGGCGACTGGTGGAGTCCGACGCCTCGCCCGGTTCGAGAGGCGCGGCCGACTCCGAAACGTGGTCGATGGCTCCGACCGAACGAGACCATCGCTACGATCTTGCCGACCTTATCGACCTGGCGCAGCGCCTCAACCCTGAGACGCACGAGGCCTGGGAGCAGGCGCGCCAGGCGGCGATTGCCGTGGGCCTTGTCGAAAGCAGTTACGCGCCGCAAGTTTCGATCGAGGCCATCGCCGGCTTTCAGCGGACACCGCTTCCAATTCCGACCACGCTAATTGCCAAGGGCTACTTCATCGCGAACACCAGTGAAGCGATCCCTATGGTGGCGCTGAAATGGCTGTTGTTCGACTTCGGCCGGCGGGACGGCCAGCAGCAGGCAGCCCGTGCCAATTCATTCACTGCCAACGTAGCCTTCACCGGTGCCCACCAGAAGCTCGTCTTTGTCGTCAGCCGTGCGTACTTTGCGCTGGGCGCGGCACGCGGTCGCCTGAACGCTGCCAAGGAGGCGCTGAAGACGGCCGAAACAGTGCAGGACGCAGCAGAGTCCCGCCGAGAACACGGGTTGACGACCGTGGTCGTAGTCGCCCAAGCGCTACGGCAGACCGCGCAAGCTCGTTTGAACCTGACCAAAGCGAGCGGCGACGAGCGTACTGCTTACGCCAACCTCGTCGCCTCCATCGGATTGCCAGCCGACACGCAGATCGATGTCGCCGACAGCTCGCAGAAACCCCTGCCAGCCGAGCCGCCCGAGAATCTTTCGGCAGCGATCCAGGATGCATTGGTCAATCGTCCCGATGTCATTGCTTCGCTCGGCAAAATCGAGGCGGCGGAAGGGACGCTCAAGAGCCAGCGCGCGGCCTATTACCCGACGATCGCCTTGTCTGCACAGGTCTACCAGAACATGGGACAACTGAGCACCGACGGGAGTCCGTACTATCGCGTAAACAAGCCGGGAGGGAACATCCTGCTGACGTTGAGCTGGCCGCTGTTCGATGGCGGCGCACGTGACTACCATGTTGCGACAGCGCGCTCGGAAGTCTCCGCTGCGCGTGACAAGCTCGCTCAAGTGCGAGATGCGGCTGTACAACAGGTCGTAAGCGCCTATAGCGACCTCCGGACCAGCCTGTCGGCATACGCCGCGGCCTTGACCCTGCATCAGGCAGCTCAAACGGCGTACGACGCAGCGTTCGACGCCTACTTGCACGGCGTCGGCACATACACCGACGTGGCAAGCGAACAGACCGCGCTGGCGAGCGCCGACGCGGACCAGGAGGACGCGCATGCCAACGTCTTCACTGCCGCGGCCAGTTTGGCCTTCGCCACCGGGACGATTCAGACCAAGTGACTCGGGCGCCCGTTGACATGGTCGCGTAGGAATGGAATTCGGTTCGGCCTTAGGTCTGGTCTCGGCGCGCCGGCCCGACGTGCCTGCGGCGGGCAGGGCCCCACGGTGCATCCGGACAGGGCGAGATTTGACCACACTCCGCGAGCGCTGGCGCGAATGCAGGGCGACAAAATCCGCGGCAGAAATCTGCAAGACCCCACCGGCACCTCCGCGTATCGTGAGCCCACGATTTTTAGGTCGGTGATCTCCGACAAATGGCGCAAACCTCGACGAGGGCCCTGCGCGCGCTCAAAGCCGCCAACTATCGCGGCACGCGCGGCGTGAGCGAAACCGCGGCGCGGGCTTTCAGCCCGCCTTCGCCGACCGCGAGACAGGCCGCGTGCATCTGTCGCGCTTCGCGGACGGACGGCTCGCCCCATGCCACATCCTGTATGGGCTGCCGGCCGAACTGGTCCTCGCCCGCAGCGAGCGGGGACACGTCATGCGCGTCAAGGGATCGGTCGTCTCCGGGTTCGTACACGACGAGCGTTTTTACACCCGTGACGAGACGGCCGCGATGCTCGTGTCTGCCCCCGACTCCGCCCTGGTGCAGACCGCGGATGCTTTGTCATGACGGGCGGCATGGGCGCCGGCCGATCCTTCCTCTTCGCTCCTGGTGCGCCGCATTCAGCGTACAGGGGCGGGAAGCGAGCCCTTGGCGATCGTCCGCGCCATACCGTTCCCGCGCGGGACGTTGCCCTACGCAATAAGCGGGAAGGCACGCCGTCCATCTGCAAGCGGGGATCGTGATTAGCGCGTCCTCCAGCGAGACTCGACAACCATTTCCCCATGTCTCTCTACGCGCTCGGCCTCAATCACGCAACCGCGCCGCTCGCCGTACGGGAGATGATCGCCTTCCAGACGGACATGCTGGGCGCGGCGCTGCGTGACCTGATCGGATCGCCGAAGGTCAAGGAGGCAGCGATCTTGTCGACCTGCAATCGCACCGAGGTGTACTTCGACAGCATTGAGCCCGCGCCGGTGATGGATTGGCTGGAGGGCTTTCACCGCGTCTCCAGAGAGTCACTTGCGCCTTATCTCTATACCCTGCAGCAGAGCAAGGCCGTCGCGCATGCCTTCCGCGTGGCCAGTGGGCTCGATTCGATGGTGCTGGGCGAGCCGCAGATCCTGGGGCAGATGAAACATGCCGTGAAGGCTGCGGAGGCTGC
>DASZFQ010000026.1:0-7524 GCA_035939595.1 Casimicrobiaceae bacterium | reverse complement strand
GAGCTGAAGCGGTGGATGGTCGCGGGTGAACTAGGCGAGGTGATCCTGGCGCGCATGGCGATGATCACATCCGGGCTATTGCCGGACGCGAACGGCCGGCGGCCGTCACTTGAACGCCAGCCCTTCATGCAGCACGAAGAGCGGTTGATGATTGCCGAGACGCTGATCCACCACCTCGACGTGATGCGTTATCTTTGCGGCGAGTTGCGCGTCATCGGGGCGCGCGCCGCACGTACCGTTTACGAGGTGCGCGGCGAGACCGCGGCGGCAATCTTCATGGAGACCGCGTCCGGCGCGCCGGTCGAGGTAACCGGCACCATGGCGGCACCCGGCTATCCGCCGCGCACCCCCGATCGCCTGGAAATCGTGGGCAGCAAGGCGAGCGCGGTGTTCGCCGACTGCGAGCTGCGCCTGCTCGACAGCGCGCCGCGCAGTCAGATCTACGACAGGGATGGCGGCTACCAGGCCAGTTTCGACGGCGTCATCGCGCATTTCGTCGACTGCCTCGAATCCGGCGCGCCCTTCGAAACCAACCCCGCCGACAATCTCGAAACCCTGCGCCTTGTCGAGGATGCCTACGTGGCGGCGGGATCGCTTCGTCCGCGTGCCGGCACCTAGGATCACATTGCCATGAACACCCGAACGCCTTCGTCGCACAGCCTGGTCGGTCAGAGCAAGTTCGCGCTGGATACCCCGGCGTTGCTGGTCGATCTCGACGTCATGGAAGCCAATATCGCGCGGATAGTCGCCGTTTGCCGCGCCTACGGCGTCGCCTGGCGGCCGCATTCGAAGGCACACAAGACCCCGGAGATCGCGAAGATGCAGATCGCCGCGGGCGCGATCGGCGTTACCTGCGCGAAACTTGGAGAGGCCGAAGTGATGGCTGCTGCAGGCATCCGCAATATCCTAATCGCCAACCAGATCGTGGGGCAGATCAAGATCGGCCGGCTGGTCCAGCTCGCTGATCGCGCCGATCCCATCGTCTGCGTCGACAGCATCGAGAACCTGATCGAGCTCGACGCGGCCTTCAGGAACGCCGGCAAGCGGGTGAGCGTCGCGATCGAGGTCAATGTCGGCATGAATCGCGCGGGCGTCGAGCCCGGTCCGCCGGTGGTGGCCATCGCCGACGAGATCGCCCGCCGCCCGGGCCTTCGCTTCGTCGGAGTGGCTGGCTGGGAGAGCCATGCCACGACCATCGCCGATCCGGCCGAGAAGGAGCGCACGGTCCGCGCCGCTGTCTCGGCGCTCACCGCAAGTGCCCGGGCCTGCACGGCGGCCGGCTACAGCGTCGAGATCGTGAGCTGCGGCGGCACGGGTACCTTTCCCTACTGTGCGCAGCAGCCCGGAGTGACCGAGGTGCAGGTCGGGGGGGCCATTTTCAGCGATATGCATTACCTCACGCACTATCATGTCGACTTTGCGCCGGCTCTTACCGTGCTAACGACGGTAACGAGCCGACCAACGCCGACGCGAATCGTCGTCGACGCCGGCAAGAAGACGATGAGCGGAGATGCGGCGATGCCGTCGCCTCGCGGGATGCCGCCCGTAAGCGCAATGAAACTTTCGGCCGAGCACACCAAAATCGAACTGGAGCGGCCGAGCACTGCTCCCAAGATTGGCGACAAGATCGAATTCATCGTCGGCTATTCAGACACGACGGTCCATCTGCACGAGGAAATCATAGGTGTCCGGGGCGAGCGCATAGAATTGATTTGGCGGGTCGAGGGACGCGGAAAGCTTAAGTAGTGATGACGGTCGCATGAAGCGGATTCGAAACCGATACCTGATCTGGCAGGCCGTGTCTAATCGTATACTCGTTTGGCCGATTGAACCCGCCGCCGCAAGCCGCCGATGGTGCGCTTGCGCGACTGACGTTTCCACAGTGGACGGTCGCACCACTTTTAGGCCTTTGGTTGCACGGGCACGACCGTGCGGCGTCAATCCGGGATCGCCCGAGGCCCGAAGGAGCACGGGAAACGCGTGGTAAGCTCGGCTCGAATTCCGAAGCTGGCCTGGAGGAAAGTGCCGATGTCAACTCGCCGAAAGTTTATTGGAAGAACCGCCGGCGCGCTCGCTGGCATCGCGTTCGTGGGGTGCGATCTGCTGGCTGCGGCACCGGCCTGCGCGCAAGGCCGGCGCCGGGAAACGACGGTCGCAGGCAAGCGCGTGAAGGTGGTCGACGTGCACGCGCACTGCGCCGTACCTGAGGCCATGTTACTGATGGGCTTGCAGCTCGGTGGCCCGTTGTTCCGCCCGGACTTGCACATGGCAACGACCGCGACCGAGCGCATCGCCGCGATGGATGCGCAGGGAATCGATGTGGAAGTACTCAGCATCAACCCGTACTGGTACAAGGCGGAGCGCGAAGTCGCGGAGCGGTTGATTCAGATCCAGAACGAGAAGCTTGCGGAAGCGTGCGCCACGAATCCCGACCGCTTCTTAGCCTATGCCACGGTGGCCCTGCAATATCCCGATCTGGCGGCGCAGCAGCTGGAGGAGGGGGTCAAGAAGTATGGACTGCGCGGGGCGGCGATCGGCGGCAGCGTCAATGGCCAGGAAATCAGCAACCCGAAGTTCCACCCATTCTGGGCCAAGGCTGAGCAACTGGGCGTGCTGATCTTCATCCATCCGCAGGGCACCGGCGCCCCAAGCGAACTCGCGAGTCGGCTCCAAGGCAACGGCTACCTGGAGAATGTGATCGGCAACCCGCTCGAGACGACGATTGCGCTCTCCCACTTGATCTTCGACGGCACGCTTGACACGTTCCCTGGCGTGAAGATCTGCGGCGCGCATGGTGGCGGCTTTCTGCCATCGTACGCAGGCCGCTCCGACTGGGGGTGCCCCACGCGTCCCGATACCTGCGCGGGTGGGACGTACGGCTCCATCAAGAAAAAACCGTCCGAATATCTCAAGCAGCTGTACTACGACACCATGGTGTTCTCGCCCGAGGGCCTCCGCCACCTGGCCGCCGAGGTCGGCGTGAGTCGGCTTATGATCGGCACCGACTACCCCTATCCGTGGACGAAGACCGCCGTCGAGACAGTCATGGCTACGCCCGGTCTCAGCGACGCTGATCGTATTGCGATCCTGGGCGGTACCGCCGCGCAGCTCATGGGGATCAAGGCCTAGAACGATCGCTCGTTCGATCGCGTGGCGCAGTCGGTCATGGACGATTGAGTTGGCTGAAGGGTGCCAGAAGGGGCAGAGCGATGGAGAAAAAGGTCAAGGTATGGTACGAAAATCCACCGGGCGCCGGGCCGGTGCAGGGCCTTTATTCTCATGTTGGATTCATGCAGGGCGGGACCCTGGCATTTATCGCCGGTCAGCTTGCGGTGGGCAGCAATGGCGAGGTAATCGGCAAGGGCGACTTCAAGGCGCAGTTCCGGCAGGTGTTCAGTAATCTGCACGACGTGCTGAGAGGCATGGGGGCCGATTACCGGCAGGTCATCAAACTTACGACGTACCTCGTGCACAGCCAAGACGTGGCGCATTTTATGACAGAACGGCAGGCGTTATTTCCAGACTTATTTGGGAGTCAGCCCTATCCACCCAACACGTTGTTGGTTGTTGATCGCCTTGTAAAGGAGGACTTCCTGATTGAGGTGGAGGCGGTTGCGGCCATCGAGCGTTAGGTGCTATGCGCCGGTTCGGACGATCCACCATCGTCTAGTCGGTGAGCTAAGGGCTCGGCACTCATACGTCTCAGTTCAAGCGTTCGGCGCCAGGTATCGGATCGACCGGAGCGGCAATAATTCGTTTCACCCCTCATCAAGTGCGCGTTAAAGTAGAGCCATGAATATCGACAGTTGGCTCGAAGGCATAGGACTGGCACAGTACGCAGAGCTGTTCCGTTCGAACGATATCGACGGCGAGTTGCTGCATCAACTCACAGGCGACGATCTCAAGGAAATCGGCGTCACCTCGTTCGGACATCGCAAAAAGCTGCTGGAAGCGGTCGCGGCGCTTTCTGCGGCGCGTGGCGCGTACGCTTCTACCCCTGCAGCACCCGCCAAAGGCGCGGCACCGGAGCGCCGACAGCTAACCGTGATGTTCGTGGACCTGGTCGGATCGACCGCGCTGTCCAAGCAACTGGATCCGGAGGACATGAGCGAGCTCATTCGCGCCTATCAGAATAGGGTCGCGGGTGAGATCTCGCGATTGGAGGGCCACATCGCACAGTACATTGGCGATGGCGTGCTCGCCTATTTCGGGTGGCCCAGGGCGCACGAGGACGACGCCGAGCGGGCGGTGCGAGCCGGTCTGGCGATTACTGCCGCGACATCCCTGCTGAAGTCGCCCTCCGCACAGCCCCTGCAGACACGCATCGGTATCGCGACTGGCGTGGTGGTCGTGGGCGACCTCATGGACGAAGGGGTGACGAAGCGGCACGCGGTCGTGGGCGACACGCCCAATCTCGCGGCCCGGCTGCAGGGCATCGCCCAGCCTGGGATGGTCGTGATCGCCGAGGCGACGCGCCGTCTCGCCGGCGACTTGTTTGTTCTGCGCGAACTGGGAACGCAGAGCTTGAAGGGGATACCGGAACCGACACCGGCGTTCGCGGTGCTCGCCGAGCGCTCGCTCGAGAGCCGGTTCGTGGCCAAGCACGTAGGCGAAGTGACGCCCATCATCGGCCGCGATCAGGAACTCGCGCTGCTGGTGGAGCGCTGGCGCCAGGCGAAGGGCGGCGAAGGGCAGGTTGTTTTGCTCAGCGGCGAGGCGGGTATCGGCAAATCGCGACTCACCGAGGCGCTGATCGATGCGGCCACCGGCGAGCCGCACTTCCTGCTGCGCTACCAGTGTTCCCCCTACCACACCGATTCGGCGCTCTACCCGGTGATCCAGCAACTCGCCCACGCGGCTGGCCTTACCGAGGGCGACAGCGCGGATCGGCGACTTGATCGCATCGAAGCGATGCTCTCCAGGGCCAGCGACGATGTCGGGGGTGCCATGCCACTTATTGCCGCGCTCCTGGGAATCGACGCGAGCTCGCGGTACCGGGATCTCACGCTGACACCCCAGGAGCGGCGCAACCGCACTTTCGCTGCGCTCATCGACCAGCTCACCGGACTGGCGGGACACGAACCCGTCCTATGGGTTGTTGAAGACGCGCAGTGGATCGATCCCACAACGCTGGAGTTGATCGAGTTGACGCTGCGTCGCTTGCAGGGCTCACGCGTGCTTGCACTGGTTACTTCGCGCCCGACCTTCATCGCGCCCTTCAGAGACCATCCGGTTGTGACGATGCTGGCGCTGGACCGGCTCAATCGTGCGGGAACACAGGCGATCGTCACCCTCATCGCCCGCGGGAAGGGCCTGCCCGATGCGTTGCTGGACAAGGTCGCTGCCGCAACCGACGGCGTGCCATTGTTCGTCGAGGAGATAACCAAGGCGCTGCTCGAATCGGGGATGTTGCGCGAAACCGCGACGAGCTGGCAACTCGAGGCGCCGCTCGCGCATTTGACGATTCCCATGTCGCTGCACGACTCGCTCATGGCCAGACTCGATCGCCTGCGGTCTGTCGCCAAGGAGATCGCCCAGACCGCCGCGGTGATCGGCAGAACATTCGACTACGTGACGCTGGCCCACCTCTCCTTGTCGCCGGCGAGCGAACTGTCCGATGCGCTCGGTCAGCTTGTCGAAGCCGAGTTGATTTTCTGTGACGGGAAAATGCCGGATGCACGCTATCGGTTCAAACACGCGCTTGTCCGCGACGCTGCCTATGAGAGCCTGCTCAAGACCAGCCGCAGGACCCTTCATCTGCGCCTGCTCGACGTGTTCGAGACGGGCGGATCAGCCGCACCGGAAATCCTCGCCCACCACGCGCACGAAGGCGGCGACACCCGGAAGGCCGCCGGCTACTGGCAGCAGGCCGCCGAGGCGGCAAGCAGGCGCTATGCGCACCAAGAGGCGGCCGCGTTGTACGCGGCGGCCCTGGAGGTCGCGGACGCGTTGGCGCCGGAAGCGCGCGCGTCGATGCTCGAAGCTTGCGCCTGGGAGAACCTGGTCAGCGACGAGGTCACCGTCTCGGTAACGCGCTATGAACAAGCGCTGGAAATTTGGACAGCTTTGGGGCGGACGCTCGATCAGGGACGCGTATTGTCCCGCCTGTCCCGCTCCTACGGGTTCCGGTGCCGGGGCGAAGAAAGCCATCGCGTCTGTCATGATGCGGTCGCGTTGTTGCAGGCCTATCCCGATAGCCGTGAGTACCTCGAGGCGCTGTGCGAGGTGTCGCGCGTGGAGATGTCTGCCGAACACCCCCTTGTGGCGATCGAAGCGGGCTCGCGCGCGCTGACGCTGGCCGAACAGCGGGGCGATGAAAGGCTCATGACCCAGTTACTGAACAACATCGGCATGTCCCGGTACATGCTGGGAGAGGTCGCCGACGGCAGGGCCTTGCTGGAGCGCAGTCTGGCCATCGGCAGGAAGAATCGGGATCAGGACGCGATCGGCCGGTTCTATATCCTCATGAACGGTCTGCTCTATGACCAGCGGCGGTATAAAGAATGCGAGCAGCTTGCCGAGGAATGCGCCAAGGAATTTCCCGTCGGTGGGGATGCGGAAGTCTATTACTGGCTAGGGACCACTTGGCAGGCCCCGAGTTTTTTCGAGCAAGGTCGCTGGGATGAAGCCGAGTCACACGCGAGGCGGACATTGGCGCGCCAACCGCAGTCGGGCACATTGATGTTTCGACCTATATCGCTCGTCGTGATCGCTCGTCTGAAAGCCATACGTGGTAGCGCCAACCCGGTTGACGAATTGCGGGTAGCCACCGAACTTGCCGCAGGTTCTCTGCTTCCGAGCCGCATCGTGCCCGCCGCGATAGCTCGTTGCGAGGCAGCCTGGCTGGCGGCCGAAGGCCTCGGGGAGGCTCTGGTCGAAATACGTTCCATTTATGATTGGCTCAAGGGATTCGGACGCCAAAAGTACCTCGACGAACTCGGTTACTGGCTCTGGCGCCACGGTGTTGGTGTCGAGGTCGTCGATCGGGCCAGCGCGCGCGGCCTTCAGATCGCCGGTCGCTGGCGGGAAGCCGCCGACGTCTGGCACCGCCTGGGTTGCCCGCTTGAAGAGGGGCAGGCGCTGCTGGGAGGAGACCGGCGTGCTGTCGAGCAAGCCCGCGAAATCTTTGAACGCCTGGGCGCCGTTGCCTACCTAGCGAAGGTCTCCGCCAGTTGAGAATCGGGGAGTGGAACTGAAGAAGCTCCAAAGCACTGTCTATCAGCGGTAGGCTAAGAACAATGGCAGCGGGTCAGAATCGTTCGTTTGGTGAACGCCGGGCGGTGGAGAGCGTGTCCGATGACGCGCAAGGGAATCTACCCGCAGCGACAACTCGCAACACAATTGAGCATTCGGGCGCGAGGGAAGGGCTCGCCGGCACACCAGGCGCGGCTTGTCGACGCCGGAGGTCTGGTCTATGCTAATCAAGCCGACCGGTCCGCTCGGGCCGGGCATTGGCCGAACAGACAGGCCCAGACGCGCGTCGTGGCTGGCGCGCATATCCCGCGCCTGTTCGCTAACAAGAAT